>JBCCCM010000022.1:0-62385 GCA_039033515.1 Pseudomonadota bacterium | reverse complement strand
GCATACTCATTCCGCCCAGCACCGCAGCGGCGGTGTCAGCTTTCATCTTTGCCGTCAGCCCGCCCACGACTTGCGGCATGGGTTCCGCGTTTTGCGCTTCCCACACCTTGCCTTTGCCTACGCCCAGCGCGTCTGTGACCAGTTTGGCGGCGTAAAACGGCCCCATCGATTCCACAAAGGCGAAGGAGGAAACCGCCGCTTGTTTAAAACGGCCAAAAGCGCGCGCAGTGCGGGCCTTGATGCGGGTGTCCTCATCAGCCTGAGGATCGCCTTCGCTGGTCGTTTCCATCCCAGCGTTCAGCAGCACAGGCAGACGGTTCTGGATCAGGTCGCTGCCATGCGGACGGTGCGCAATGGGCAAGCCGAAAAAGCCCGCAAACCCGACCGTCTCAATCGAGCTGTCCACGCTTTCCAGCGCGCGGCGGAACACTTCGGAACGCACATCGATGCAGAACGCGGCCTGCAATTCGGGGCGTCCTTCAAGCGTGTCGGCCCCGTCAAGCGCGGCGGTCAGGCGGCGTTGATGCGCGCGGTCCGCCGCGTCCTGCAGGATCGCGAGGGTCACCTGATCCTGCGTCGGTTCAACGGGAGCCGCGTGCCCGGCGAGCGTGTCGGCCCATTCGTCCGCGACCTGCGGGAATTGTTCGAGCAGCGCCTCTTCCCAGATCAACCGGATCGCGAGCAGGTCAGCAATGGTCTGGTCCGCTTCGCCCGCCAGTTCGGCCTGCCACAAGATCCAGCGCGCGTGCTGCGCCCAGCCGCCAAGGCTCATGAAAAGCCGGTGGAAAGCGGTCTCGGCCGCGTCGCCTTCAAGGCCCAAGCGGTCGGCTGCGAAAAGGATCGCCCGCTCGGTCGTATCCGGAGCAGCGGTGACATGCGCGCAGAACCCCTTGAGCCCGGCAATCTCTGGCGTCAGATCGTGCGAAGCCCATGCGCGCCAGGCCGCAAAGGCCTCAGCGCCCGGCGTCGGCGACCACAGCGCCTGACCGCGGTCAAAATGACCCGCCGCCCACATGCCGAACGTCTTGTCGATGACCGAAGGCCAGTCGATCCCGCTCGCCTTGGCGGCAAGATCGGCGATCGTCGGCAGCGCGGGCGCAGGCGGAGTGGCGCCCAGCGCGGACGCCGCCAGTTTGAGCGCCGCCACGCTCGTATGCTTGAGCGCGGAGGTGTTTGCATCCAGCGCCGCTTCGAGGTCACCTTCTTCAATGTGGCCGTCGCGGATGGCGGCGGCGTAAGCCTCACCCGTTTGGGTTATGCGCGTGCCCGCCACGCGCGCCAAACGCGCCGAAGCGGTGGCGAGGTCTTCGCCGGTTTGCCCCAAGAACGGGTTCACCGCGACCGTCGCGTCCAGCGGAAAGGCTGGCGGTATAGCGCGCGCGGCGGCTTCAGCGGCGGACAAGACTTCGGAAAGGCGCGCCGGGGTGATTTGCGAATGGTTGAGAAACATGTCGAAAGTCTCCTTGCGCGCTTAGCGCGGGGTGCCCGAAATGGGGGGGCCTTTGGTGGCTGAGAAGCCGCCGATGGCGCGATCAAGCAAAGCGTTGAGATAAAGGCCGTTCGCCAGATGAACGCGGAGCCCGGCGGTCGATGGGTGGTGGGCCCACAGCGGGAACAGCGCCTGCGCAAACGCCACCAGGCCAAAGGACAAGACCGCGATCACGATCAAAGCCCATTCCAGCGGGCCCGGCGTGGGCGCAGCGGGAAGGATCGAGCCCCAGACCGCTTGCGCCATAACCTGAAAGCTGAAGTACGCGACCGCTGCGATCATTGAGGAGCCGACCAGACGGCGGGTCAATTGACGCGGAGCCAGATCAGCCAGACCCTGCGCCACCATGTAAGCGACGCCAAAGATCAGGATGGTGCCCATGGCCAGCGCTTGCGGCGTCTTGGGACCAAAGCCGAGCGTGAACAAAGCCGCGATCCCGACATAAAGCGCGATGGCGAGAGCAAAGGAATTGAGCACCTTCTTGACGCTGGGCGCGGCGACGGGGCCGGGACGGCGAACCTTGGCCACCTCTTCGACCGCTCCGCCTGAGGACAGGAAGGCGTGCGCCTTGTACAGCGAGTGGGCAAGAATGTGCAGCAGCGCCAGGGTCCACAGGCCAAGACCGCATTGCAGCAGCATGAAGCCCATTTGCGACACGGTGGACCAGGCGAGCGAGGTCTTGACCGCGCTTTGCGTCAACATGACAGCTGCGCCAAACAGGGCGGTCAGCCCACCCACCATAGCGAGCGCCGCCATCGCGCCGGGGCTTTGCTGGACGAGGCCCGCATTAGCGATCAGCAGAACGCCGCCGGAATTGATGATGCCCGCGTGCAGCAGAGCCGAGACGGGCGTGGGCGCTTCCATCACCTCGGTCAGCCAACCGTGCAGAGGGAAGGACGCGGTCTTAAGCGCGGCGGCGACGATCAGCAGCGCAACCGTGGCGTTGCCCAGATAGCCGAGGCCTTGCGCCGAAGCTGCGGCGGCAAGCGCGCTCAGTTCAACGGTGCCAAATTGCGTGAAGAACAAAGCCGTCGCCGCGATCAAGAGTGCGTCGCCCGAATGCCAGACAAGCGCGAATTTGGTTGCGGCGCGCTGGGCCTCGGCGCGATCAGGGTAGAACAACAGCAGCCGCTTGAGCGTCAGGCCGACAGCGAGCGTGGCGATCGCCAGCGTGGCGAGGCTGCCCGCCTGCGCAAACACCAGCACCGAAGCGAGCGTCGTCAGCATCAGCGCGTGAAACGCACCCTCACGCGCTTCACCATCAAGGTATGTGCGGCTGTAGCGCATGACGATCCAACCGATGAACCCGACGAGCAAAGCCGTATTGGCCGCCACCAGGTCCGCGCGTAGCGCCAGCAGAACCGGCCCATCCAGTGCGGCAACGCCAATGGCTGATCCAGCGATCACCTGAACAAGACCGCCCGCGGTCAACACTAACGCCAAGAGCGCGGTCAGCTCAGCAAGGCGCGGCACCGCACCGGGACGGCGTCCAGGCTGGGTCGATGCAACGATCGCCGCCAGCAAAAGGACGAGGGGCGCCAGAAAGGACAGGGAAGGCAAAGCCGTGAGAGAAGCACTAAACATAAAAGCCAAGCTCCAAAGGGGATCGAGCGTCTGATGACGAGACCCGTATTAGGCCTCGATTGAATTCAATAAAATTACATATTCTTTCCCTTATCGTTCTGTATAATAGAACGATGGCAATCCTGAATCTGCACCACCTGCGGTTGTTCCGCGCGGTCGCGCGCGAAGGGACACTGACGGGCGCAGCGCGCGCTTTAAACCTGTCGCAAAGCGCAGTTTCGACGCAGATCAAGGCGCTGGAGGCGGCGCTTGGCCACGACATGTTCGAGCGGCGCGGCCGCAATCTGGAGATCACCGAAGCGGGGCGGATCGCGCTGGACCACGCGGACGACATCTTTCGCACCGCTGACCACCTGACCGCCACGCTCAGCCTTGCGCAGGAGCAGCGCCGGGTTCTGCGCGTGGGCGCGCTGGCGACCTTATCGCGCAACTTTCAATTGCGCTTTCTGGAGCCCTTGCTGGGCCGCGATGATGTGGAGGTCGTGCTGCGATCCGGCTCGCAAGACCGGCTGCTGCGCGGGCTCGAAGGGCTTAGCCTTGATGTCGTCCTGACCAATCTTACACCCGCACGAGACGCGGCCAGCCCGTATCTAGTGACCCGCGTCGATGATCAGCCGGTTAGTCTGGTCGGATCCCCGGCGCGAGCTGCGCTAGGCCGAGGCGTCGGGGCGGGCGCAAGCGGTGAGAAACACGCGATCGGCGAGCTGATCCGCGCCCATCCCCTCATCCTGCCAACGCCCGAAACCTCGCTGAGAGCGGGATTTGATGCGTTGCTCGAACGGCTGAGCCTCGATCGCCAGGGGATCGTGCCCCGCATCGCGGCAGAAGCCGATGACATGGCGATGATGCGCCTGTTGGCGCGCGCAGATGTCGGGTTGGCGGTAATTCCGCCAATTGTGGTCAAAGACGAACTCGAGGCGGGAACTCTGGTAGAGTTGCACCGCCTCGAAGATTTAACCGAGATTTTCTGGGCGGTGACCGTTCAGCGCCGCTTCCCCAACCCTCTTTTGAAAGAGGTGATGGGGTAAAGCGTCAGCGCGCGTTAGCCACCAACAGCCCGATCAGAGCTTTTCGCCCAGCAGAGTAAGCTGGACCATGCAGCCCTTGTCGATCAGCGCCGTCGCCAGCGCATCCGCCGCGCGGTAGCTCTGGTCAAGGCTGGCGAAGGTGACCGTCGCCGCTTCGCTGCCTTCGGGCCCGCTGACGGTGTAGCTGCCGCCTTCGGTGATCGCCATCAAGGCCGGATCCAGCGGTGCAACGCTCTCACCATCGTCGAAGGTGACATCAACGCTGGTGTCTGAACCGGCGGCGGTAACCGTGTAGGTCTCGATCCCCGCGTTGAATGGACGCCACAGGCGCACCTGCTGCATATTGGTCAGGCACATCGTGCCCGATTTGGCGACATCGACGTAATAGAGGTTCGGGCTCAGCGGACGCTCGCTCGTTTCTACCGCAGCGCTGCGCACGGCCCCCGTCGCGGTCCGGCTGGCGGCGCGGGTGCGCGTGAGGTTGGCAAAGCGCGCGCGGTTCGACTTGGGCTTGTCGCCGACTTTGAAGGTGCCCGGCCCTTTCATCGTGCGCGTGCCCTTCTTGGTGAGAACGGTGACGCTGTCGCCGCTCGCCAAGGTGATGGTTTTAGTGTCGTCGACTTTCGAGCCGACGGGGTATTTGTTAGCCGAAGATTTGACCACGACAGCCGGGGCTGCAAGCGCCGCCCCAGCGCCGAGCCCAGCCACGATCGCGCCGGCGGCCGCCGCGCTGATCATGCGGGTTTTCATTGTATTGAAGAACATACGCTCCCCCTTTCCCAAGGTTGTTGGTGCGACATAGTTAGCTACGTAGCGCGGTCTCATCTGGATGACCAGAACAGACCGCAATGCGAAATAAAGCGTCGCGATAGCGTGGCTTTCGTGCTGCGGCTCGCAACTCTAAGGCCCCTGATTACCGCGCGGTGCAAGACAAAGTGAGTGCCTGCCAACAGCGAACGAATCGTCTACCCGCTAGTCGGTAAACAACCGATCACTCAAGACGTTGAATTGCGCTGTGCATCCGTTTCCGAACAGGGCCTGCGCCAAACCATCCGCTGTGGGATAGTCCTGCCCCAGATCGACAATCGTGACGGTTGCAATCGTCATCGCCGGGCCCGGACCCGCCGAACCGCCGGTGATCGTGTAGGTGCCCCCGTCCATGAGCGCCAAGGTCGCGCCTTCCGGCGGCGCCACGCTGACATCGGCTTCGAACGAGACCGTCACCGGCGCGTCGAGGTCAGGGCCACTGACCACATAGGTCGCCGGACGATCGCTGAAGGCGCGCCACAGGCTGACATCCTGCGTGTTCGTGAGGCACAAGCGGCCTGAACGCCCGACATCGGCGTAGAACACTTTGGGGCTTTGCAAGGCTGCGACGGCGGCGGTTGCCGCGCTGCGGACGCCCCCGGTGCCTGATCGTTTGGCCGCGCCCCGGCGTTTCAAGTTGGCAAAGCGGTTGCGGTTGGATTTGGGATCCGCGCCGACCACAAAAGTGCCCGGCCCGCGCATGGTGCGCGAACCCCTTTTCGTGAGGACGGAGACGCGCTCTCCGCTTGCCAGCGTAATCGTGTCTTCGTCGTCGATCTTTGACCCGACCTTGTAATCGTCCGCCGAAGATTTCACGATGATCGCCGGTTCGGCCAAAACAGCCCCGGCGCCAACGAGACCGGTCAAAGCGGCGCTCCCCAGCGCTGCGCGGACCCACCATGATTTATTTCGAGCCCATGACATACGCTCCCCCCTCTGAAAGGCTGCCATACCGATCTTTAAGAGCGACCAATGCGGCATCGTCTGGATGTTTTGTGATTAGTTCATCGACCATTGCCTGCGCCTGAACCGCGTCGCTGGGCGCAATCTCGGCGGCTTTGGCGAGGGTCTTGCGATCCTCAGCGGGGAAATCGGGCGCGGGCTCCATGATATCGACCGCGCTCGCCCGGCCCGACAAGACGATACTGCCCATGGGCCGCCACCAGTCGATGTCCGAGCCTTCGGTGAACTCGCGACTGGCCATGACCGAGGTTTTGAGCGTCTTGTTCGCGCTTTCGAGGCGTGCGGCGGTGTTCATGCTGTCACCCAAAGCGGTGTACTGGATGCGCGTATCGCCCCCAAAGTTTCCGACGACAGCCTCGCCGAAATGCAGCCCTACGCGTGTCTTGCCGATCTTGGGCAGGGTCGGGTCCATTTCGGCGACTTCGCGGCGGAAATCCTCGCCCGCTTGCCAGATCGCGTAGCCCGCCCTGGCCGCGCGCTCGGCGTCATCGGGCCGCGAAATCGGCGCGCCCCAGAACGCGACCACCGCATCGCCGACATATTTGTCAATCACGCCGCCATGATCGAGGATCACGCCGCTGAGCATTTCGAGGTAACGGTTGAGCAGCTTTGCGACCATTTCCGGCTCGATCGCGTGGCTCATCTTGGTAAAGCCCTCAAGGTCGCTGAACAGCACGTAGATTTCGCGCTTCTCTCCGCCCAAGGAAAGCAATTCGGGCTGGTCGATAATCTGCTGAGCGATGTCGGCGGGGATATATTTGCCCAGCGCGCTTTGCGCGAAGGATCGCTGCCGCGCCCCGGCGGACCGAGCAACCGTGGTCATCGCGGTAAAGGCCAGCACCCAGGCGACCAGCCACCCGACCGCGGGCAATTGATAGGTGTCAAAATCATAGACATGCAGCGCAATCGGCGTGCCCAGAAACAGCGCGAACAGAAAGACGATCAGCGGCACCAATCGGCGCGCGGGCCATTCGAGCATGGCGACAATCACCGCGCTGAACACCACCAGGATTGCAAGCGTCCACATCACGGCGGGCGGGATCGGCGTCAGCGCGTTGCCGTCGAGGATCTGCGCGATCATTTCAGCATGGACATAGATCCCCGCCGGTTCGTCCCCATCGACCGAGGTGAAGGTGATCTCCTTGCGATCGACATCGACCAGCTCCGCGCCGATCAGGACGTATTTGCCTTCGATCTGCTCTGCGAGAAACGGCAGCACAAATTCCGGATCCGGTTCGACGAAGAGCGAGATATCAAGCCCGGAGAAAAGCGGCGCGGACACGTCAGCCTGTTCGCCCTCCATCGGCGTTTCGCCGTCATCGCTTTGATCTTCGAACAAACTGCGCCGAAATTCGATGCCGCCTTCATAGCCTTCGAACGGTTCAACTGCTCCGCCCGCATCCGCCACCATTGAACGGCCCAGAACCGGGGGCAGGCCCGGCTCGATACTGGGCCACACGCGCGTCTGGCCAAAGGCCGCATCAAGCCGGATTGACGATGGGTGCGAGTTCGTCCCTTCGAGTTGAGCGAGGAAGTCTTCGAGATATTCCTGCTGCTGCTTGCCGATATCGTCCTGATTGGTCGCCGTGTTGGCGTAGGCCACCGACACGGGCGTCTTCATATTGCGCAGGGTTTCGATCAGCTCGGCGTCTTCGGCCTGGGGCTGATCGAAGAGAATATCTATCCCGATGGCTTTCGGGTTCATCTGGTCGAGCGAGCGCAGCGCGCTGGCGATCACGTCGCGTGGCAGGGGGGAGCGTTTTTCGAGCTCGTAAAGCGTCTCGTCATAAAAGACGATCGCGACCACCCGGTCATCGGGTTCGACGATATCCGCCGAATAATAGGCGCGCATGTCGTAAAAGGCGCGTTCGGCGGCGTTGGTCAGCGGGGTGGGTGTTTCGCCGTCGGGCAGCGTCCAGCTGAACCGCGCGATCAGCACAGCAAAGACGATGATCACGAAGGCGACGATCAGCTGGATCTCGCCCGCTTCGCTGATGCTGCGGTAACTGCGCCCGATTAGGCCGGGACGCGACCGTGGTTTGGAACCGCTATCCGCTCCGCTTTTCTTATCACCCGACACTGATCGAACGCGCTCCCCATCCCCTGAACGCCCTGTCTTAGCGGTTTACGGTGATGGTGCCATCCCCAACAACCGCAAAAGCGGACCAGTAGAAGGGATGCGAGGTGTTTGGATCATCCATCAGCCCGACTTGCGAAACGCGCAGCGCTCCGGCGGTTTCGGGGTTGCCATCGGCAAAGAGCCCGGAAATCAGGCGCTTGGTCGCGTCGTAATCGTCGGGCACCGGCCAATGGCTGGCAAGAACGGTGCGCCCGCCCGCCCCGACAAAGGCGCGCACTAATCCATCCAGCGCAAAATCACCGCCTGAGGTCACGCCCGCTTCGCGCGTGGCGCCTACGGTGGCCTCGCCCGCCGTATCGCAGGCCGACAGGATCACCAGATCCGCATCAATGCGCAGCCCGAAAATCTCGGCAAAGCTTAGAAGCCCATCGGAATCCCCCTCGCCGAACGATGTCAGCAAAGCAGGGCGCGGCGGGCATTCGGGTTGCGGCGCGGTCACCAGGCCGTGCGTGGCAAAATGCAGGATGCGGTATTGCGCCAGATCCTCGCGGTTCGCGATCGCGGTGTCGGTGAACTGGTCGCGGGTCAGCACGGTCGTCCCCCCGCCCAGCCGGCTCGCCGCGTCGAACAGCTCATCCGCCTTGATCGGATTGGCCCAGATATTGGGCGACCACAGGCAATTCTCGCCGCCTGCAAGCGCTGAGCGCGTGCGCGACGTGCCCACAGGACCATCGCCAATTGGCGTGTTTTGCCCGAGCCCGAGATAGGATTTGTCCCCACTCGACGGGCGTGAGGCGCGTACATCGCGGAACGCGGCGGGCGAGACCGAGGTGCTCACTTGCGAATTGCGACCCAACCACGCCGTGCCGGTGAAATCGTATTCGTCGCCCCCTTCTGACGCGAGCCGCTCATTATAGCGTTCAACGCTCGCATCGTCGGTGACCAGCAGGTTGATCGGCAATTTGAGCATCGCGCCATCGGGTTCGAACACGATATGACGGTGGGTTGGCAGGCGGTCGGCCACCGGCTCAAACAGGCTGAGATAGAGCGCGCGCGAGCTTTCCAGGTCGAAGGGCAGCGTCAACACTTCCCCGCCATCAGCAATCGCGATGGTTTCTCGGATCGCATCAACCGTGAATTCCAGCTCTTCAGGCGTGATCGCAGCCTTGTAGGCAAGCGCGTCATCGGCGGTCACGTAGAGGACGAAGGTCTCGCTTTCGAGCGTGACGAGCTTCACATAAACCTCGTCGGAGCGCAGGATCGATTGCAAGCCCGCCAGATCGATTGAGGAACCGGACACCGCGCGATAACGCGGGTTTTCCGCCAGTTTCTGCAGCACTTCGGCTTGCTGGGTCTGCAATTGCTCCAAGCGCTCTTCACGCTCAGCCAGCAAACTCGCGGCTTCGGGGGACAATGGCGCGCCGGTCTGCATTTGCAGGATCGCGCCGCGCAGCCGCTCAATCGAGCGCGTGATGTTGGTGGTCTTGCGGAAGAGGAGCGAGGCCTCATCATCGCCGCCCGACAGCTCACGGGCCAGCACGGCTTGCGTCTGCGCAAGTCCGGGGCGTTGGAGCAATTGACCAGCAGCGAACATATCTCCTGCCACTTGCGCGTCGCCGACTTGCGCATCGCCCAGAAGCAACCCGAAATACGGCGACATCAAGCGGCGCAAGGTGGGCAGCGGGCGTCCCTCAGCGTCCGCGACAATCTCGCGGTAGAGACCCAAGGCTTCCTCGCGGCGACCGGCGCGCGCGAAAAAGCCCGCCAATTGCCCGCGCGCGCTCTGCAACGCGGGGGAATCGGGGTATGTCTGCGCGAGGAGCGCGATGCCTTCGCGATGCAGACGCTCGGCCTCGCCCGGCTGCGCGGTGCGTTCGGCCACTTCGGCGAGCTCGCCCAGCAATTGCGCGCGCAGCCATACAATCGACGCAATACGACCGCCGCGCACTTCGGCTAGCGTGGTGTTTGCGCTAGTGAGATTTGCAGTCGCCTCATCGGTACGACCGAGCAAACGCAGGGCTGTCGCGCGCAGGTAAGCGGCCTGCCCATCCAGCAATTGCGCACGCTCAAGCGCGGTCAGGCTCACCGCCAGCGACGTGCCCGCCGCGCGTTCGTTCTCGGCGGCGAGACGGTTCGCCATGAAAGGTCCGATCTGCAAATTGCGCAGAGCATCGGGATCGCCAAATTCGTTGGGGATCGGCGTGTTCAGGGTCGCCAGCGCTTCGTTCGTTTTGCCCTGATTAAGTGCGTCAATCGTCTCGTAATTGCGCAGCAGGCGCGCCAAGACCGGGTCACCCGCCGTGGTCGCGCGCGAGGCGTCGAACAAGCGAGCCGCTTCGGCGTAATTGCCAAGGTTCGATTGCTGCAGACCCTCGTTGAGGCGCGCTTCTACGCCGCTTGCCCCCGATAGAGCCGCAGCGCTCGCAGCGAAGAATTCCGCCGCTTCGGCGAATTGCCCGCTGTTGCTGCGCCGATAAGCTTCGATCAAAGCCTGATCCGCGGCAATCGCTTCGGCCTGCTGGCGCGCGAAGGCGAGCGCGTCGGTCGTCTGCGTGAGCGGAATGTCGACATTGCCCGGCACCAGCTCGTCCGTCGCCAGCGAAGCCAATCCCAGCTCCAACGCCTTGTCGTAAGCCGAAAGGCCACTGGCCGCGTATGTGCGTCCGCCCGCTTCGCCCAGCAGCAATTCGGTGCGAATGACGCTCGATCCGGTGCTGCAGGTCAGACGCCGCGTGTCATCAAGCGCGCCGGCGATCATGTCGGATATCTCGCCGCGCTGGCTCTCGGTGCAATTGGAGCCCGGTCCGCCAAACCGTTGCGCCGCTTCCTCGCCCGAGAATTTCCCGCGAACGACCCACATCGTGCCAATCGGCGCGGCGGCGTCGCGGCAGATGATCGAGTATTTGCGATCAAACAGGCCAGCGCCCGCGTCAGGCTGCAAGATTTGCGCTTCGCACAGCGCGTTGGATCCCACCGGAAAGGCATCGCGAAGACTGATCGGCAGCGATTGCGCTTGCTGCGTGGTGCCGGGGACCGCCCAGATGGCGGCTCCGGCCGCGAGCGCAGCGGTGCATAGAGTGACAAGCTTTTTCATGGGCTTATTCCTCGTCCTCATCTTCATCTCCATCATCGGAGGGCGCGCCTTCGACCGAAACCTCACCGGTCTGGTCGTTTTCATCAGCCACATAGAGCGAGCTGTCCCCGCCACTGGCGACCGGATCGTCGAGCAGTGGATCTTCGGTCAAAAGCGGCGCTTCGATCAGGCCGGGGAAGTCGGCGCCGAATTCGGCGTCGGCTTCTTGCTCGTTGGCGGGCGCGACCGGGATAATCTCAATCGGCGCTTCGATCACAGCGGGGTTGTTCACCGCATCGGTGTTGTCGACGCTGAAGATTGGCTCTTCGCCTCCTTCGCCCCCTTCGCCTCCTTCTCCGCCCGTTGGCGGCGGTGGCGGAGGCGGGTTCGTTGGTGGCGGCGGTGGCGGCGGGTTGCCACCCGCCGTGCCGCATTCGCCTGCGTTGATCACGCAATCGTTGAACGCGCTTTCATCGGTGTAGGTGACCGTCCCGGTTCCGGCGTTGCCATCAAGAGCGACAAAGGTGTCGAAGAACACCGCGTCGACGGTTGCCGTGAGGGAATTGTCGACGCTGCGTCCATAGGCGAAGACGTCCAGTTCATCGCTGGTCGGGAACCCGGTCGGCACGCCGATTGTCAGCGGGCCGCGCTCGCCCGTATCCAGCACCGTGATGCCGCCTTGTTCGGTGGCGGTGCCGGTGTTGCGCACGAGCAATTGGTCGCTCACACCCAGACGAATGGTCCCACCCTCCAGGTAGCCGCGCGGATTTTCGCTTCCCGCTGCGGCGGTGGCGAGCTGCTCGTTGCGACCGGCGAAGTTCGCATCAACCTGAAGCTGAGCCAGCGTTCCCGCGTCCACGATCCAGATTGATCCCGCGTCCAGTTCAATTGAGCCGGTGGGCAAGAGATCGGGATTGGTGATCCGCAGCGAGCCAGGCGTCACGATCTCGATGCGTTCGCCCGCGACAAAGTCGAAACTGTCCCCGCCAAAGCTGTTGCGCAGTTCAAACTCCCCTTCGACCCGCAGAATGCCCGCGGCGTCATCAATTCCGAGGAAGCCCGCGGTTACGTTAAACGCGCTAAAGCCGCCATCCCCGCTGGAGGTCAGCGCCGCGTCGCGCAAAATGACGTCGGGCGCGTTGAAATCGGTCGTGTTAAGCGCGCCCGCAGAAAGTCTGAACGTGACCCCGTCGAAGGCGGAGTTCTGGAAAAAGTTCAGTTCTTCTTCGGTCAGAGTAAAGCCTGCGCCCTGAGTGTCTCCGCCCAAGATGGTCGGCTCAGTGCCGCCGCCAGTGAACATATCGACGGTCAGCACATCAATCGGAGCGAGCACGTCAACATCGCCGGCTGAAAGAAACAGCGACGAAACGGATGTGTCGGCGACCGATGGGTCATCCCCCAGGATCGAGATCGAACCGGCCGATACAGCTAAGTCGAAAGCGCTTAACGAGCCGCCGCTCGTGGTGCCAAATTCGATAACAGTGGTCGCATCGAGCGACCCGGAATCGGAGATGTCGATCGACCCGCCCTCGCTCGCGATCAGCGATGAATCCGGCGTGCTGGCCGAGGCGGTGTTGCCATTCGCCGTCGCGCTGAGCAACTCGGTAGAGAGGCTGCCCGAGGCGATGTCGATAATGAACGAGCCCGCTTCGGCAATCGTGGTCGCGTCCCCGATCGCCTCTGCCGAGACGTCAAGCGTCACCGCGTCAATGATCTCGCCTCCCGTCGCCGGGCTGCCCGCCGCGCCGGTCGCCAGGGTTACCGACCCCGCCGTGGCGGTGCTGCCAGAGGTGACAAAGGCGTCAGCGGTAAGGAGCATTTCTTCGACCTCGATCGATGAAAGCCCCAAGACCTGCACATCGACCATGTTCGCCGTCGCTGATCCCGAGCTTGTGCCAGGCAAGGGAGCAAGGCTTGTGGCGGACGCTGTAACATCGAACAAATCGGCGCTCAGCGAGCTGTCGAGCAAAACAACCTCGGCCAATCCGGCCTGCGCGTTGCCAACGTTGTCACCCAGACCGCCCGTGGCGTCGGTGCTGACCGAAAACTGAGTCAGTTCGCCTGCGATCGAGGCGATGGTGACATCGGTGGAATCGAACTGCACAGCGACACCACCGCCTGCGGCTTCGCCGCCTTGCGTGCCGGCCCCTCCGACTGCAATCGCGTTCAGGTTGATAGAGCCGCGTGCGTTAATGGTGGATGGGTTGGTCAGGAAGGTAATGTCCCCGCCGGTCGCATCCCCGCCCGTGCCAACGCTCAAATCGCCTGCGCCGCCTGAAGCGGCTGCGCTGGCATCAATGAACCCGCCACCGAAAGTCGAGTTGCGAATCTCGACGTCGATATTGCCGCCGACAGCGTCGCCGCCATCCTGTCCATCGCCCTGACCACCCAGAGCATCGGTCACGAACGTCATGCCCGGTGCGCCGGAGGCATCAGCGGAAAAATTGATGTCGGCCCCGTCGAGCGCCACTACCACGTCGCCCCCGTCGCTGTCGCCGCCGCTGTTGCCCGTCCCCCCGAAGCTTCCGGTCGACAGATCCATTACCCCACTGACGTTCAGTTCAGCGCCGGTGACGGTCAACTCGCTTCGCTGACCAATGGCCTGTCCGCCGGTCCCATTCGCCGCCGCGCCGCCAAAGGCAAAAGCGTTGAGGAAGATACCCGCAAAATTCGCCGAGCTGTCGCCAAGCACCTCAATGGAATTGACGCCGCCAACCGCTGCGCCGCCAACTGCGCCGGAAGTCGCGCCGCCCTCAGCGTTGGCGTTAAAAGCGGTGGTCCCCGAGACATCCAAACGGCTGGCGCCGTCGACGACGATGCGCGCGCTTCCGCCGATGGCTTCCGCGCCAACGCCATCGCCCTGATTATCGCCTCCAGACGCGAGGACGAAGAGGGTCAGTAGACTATCAAACGTCGCTTGCGCTCCGCCGGTGACGCTGAACGCAACATCCCCGCCGGCCGCGTTGCCGATCTGGCCCGTTGAGTTGCCAACCCCGCCTTGGGCGAACGCGTTAAAGTTCGTGTTCCCTGTAGCTCTGAAAGAGGCGTCAGGCCCGACCACATTGATCGTCACCGCGCCAGCCTGGGCGTTGTTGATCCCCGTGCCCGCGACATTCGCAAGCGCATCGCCCGTAGCGATAAAGGTGCCATTGACGGTGAGCTGAGCGTCAGTCAGATCAACGAGGGAAGAGCCGCCGAAGCCATCACCGCTCACAACAGTGCCGAGACCTGGCAGGCCATTAGAGAACGCCCCGACCTGCGCGATCGTGATCCGCGCGCCCAGCGACCCAAGCAGATTGGTCTGCCCACCTCTGGCTTCGCCGCCGGTGACTCCGCTGCCACCAAATCCATCGGAATTGATCTGCAGCGCACCGACGTCCAACGTGCCCGCTTGCGCGACGAGCGTTGCAACGCCCGCTTGGGCAAGACCGCCGGTGCCACTGGCCGTGTTTGCGTCAGGATCGTTTCCGCTGAGCCCGCCATTGCCGTTGGCAAGCGCTGTTACATCGTCAAAGGTTGCCGTGCCGTCTCCGACCGAGCCATCGACAAAATCGAACAGGCCGATACCGCCCACACCAATCAGCAACGAGCCTCCGTTACCCACGCCGCCCGTACCCGCCGTTTCGCCACCGGGACGGTTGCCGCCTTGACCACCGGTGCCAATTGCCGAGATATCGATAGCGCCCGTAATGGTGATGTTCCCATTATCCGCGCCTGCGAGCAGGAACGCCCCGTTGAGGAAATCAGGATCAGCGGCGTTGGCCGTTGTGCTCTCGCCGCCAAAACCTGCGCCGCCATTAGCGGCCAATTCCGCTGGCGTTACAGCGCCCCCTCCGGCGCCGCCATTGCCCCCGGCGGTCAGGTTGGCTGCGCCCGCGATCGTAACCGTCGCCGCGTTTGTGGCGTTTCCTTGGGCAAAGAGCGCAGCCGTTCCGCCGCGGCCCGTACCGCCATCGCCAGCATCGGCCGCCGCTGTCGTCACAGCGTTGCCGCCCGACCCTTGTGCCATGGCGCTGAAAGAGCCACCGATATCGAGGACACCGCTCAAGACATTGGCTCCGGCGAGGCCGCCCGTTCCGTTGCCGCCGGTTACCCCGATACCGCCTGATCCATTAGCGTTAGCCTCGTAGAAGCCAGAAACATTGAGTGCGGAATCATCTTCAAGGTTCGCGCCAGCGATACCGCCGACACCCGCGCCGCCTTGCCCCAGGTTAGCGGCGCCGCCATTACCCTCGGCGGTGAACCGAACCGATGCAAGATTGAGCTGAGCCCCGAGCAGCAGATCAATGTCCGTCTCACCCCCGGTGCCAACGCCCCCAAGACCGCCGAGCGCGTTGTTAAATCCACCCTCGCCGCTCGCCTGAAGCGTCGTTGTGCCGGTAATCGTCGCGAGCGCATCGGGACCTTCGAGGATCAGTTCGGCCAAACCCCCCGTGCCGCTACCGCCCACGCCCAGCACAGTGGCGCCGCCACCCCGAGCGCTTGCGAAGAGATCAACCGCGCCGTCGATCGAGAGCGCGCCCTCAACGATTGTGATCTCGGTTGAGCCGCCTGTGGCGTCACCCCCGCCGTCGCTGGCGGCTCCCGCGCCTACGCCGCCGGTGGCTTGCACGCTTGATGAATAGTTGTCAGCCGAGAGCGAGCCGCCTGTATCGATGAAGACTTCGACTACGCCGCCCGTAGCAAGGCCGCCCGGTCCGTCACCGGAGCTTACCCCGCCAACGCCTTCCGCGTCGATGGTGACCGCGCCGGTCACGCTGATCTGCGCGTCGTTGGTAACCGAGAGAGATACGTTGCCGCCCGTGCCCGATCCGCCATCGAGGGGCGTTGGACCATTGCCATCGCCGGCAAAGCCCGTTGCGAGCACGTTAATGCCGCCGGTTGTGATCGAGTTATTTGCGCCAGCGATGTTTAGGTTGACCGTGCCTCCGGTAGCGTCGCCTCCCGGACCGGCGCTTCCGTCGCCGTTGCCTGTACCAAAGTTCGCGATCGCATCAATCAACAGCAATGATGGCCGGAAATCAAAATCATTGAAGATGAATTCCACTGTTCCTGCCGTCGATGGCCCGCCTTGTGCGGTGCCCAAAAGGCCGGCTGCGTTCGCAATTACGTTGAATTGCCCGGTGGTGAGAGTGCTGCCATTCGATCCTTGCACCGAGGCCAAACCGCCAAGGGCCGCTCCGCCGATATTGCCAGCCCCACCTTCACCGTCGGATCGGATTTGCACAAAGCCAGTAACATTCACTTCACCTGCCCGACTGGTGAAGAAACTGTTGCCGCCTTGACCAATACCGCCGTCGCCGCGTGGATCCGTGGTCGATCCACCAAAACCGCCGCCGCCGCCTCGTCCGATCGTGTTCGTTGTGGCTGCGCCAAATGTGACCAAGCCCGCCGCAACAGATCCATCGAGACCTAAAAGCGTGGACCCAATTTGGGCCGTACCGCCTGTGCCGTCTCCTCCATTTCCGCCAGCTTGATCTGTACCGCCTGTTCCACCAGCACCGCCAAGACCAACAGAACTCGCTCCGGCGCCTCCACCCACCGTCAGAAAGCCATTGTCGCCGCCCGCCAATAGAAACGCGCCATTATTAAAATCTGGATCGGCCTGGTTTGGCGTTGCGAAACTGCCACCAAAACCATCACCGCCGCGCCCTGCTGCGATGGTTGATCCATCGCCGATCCCACCGGTTCCACCGGCGCCTTGAGAGGTGACAGTGGCTGTTCCGCCAACCGACAAAGTGGCCGTTTCGGTCAGCGTTCCGGTCGCTTGAAGGAAGGCGTTGCCGCCAAAGCCATCGCCGCCATCGCCGCCTACGCCGTTAGAGGCCGATCCGCCCTGGCCGCTGGCTTGCGACACCGCGTTGCCATCGACGCTGACCATCCCGGCGAAAACCTCGATCCCGGCGATCCCGCCGCGCCCTACGGCTCCACCTTGCCCGGCGCTCCCGGCCGTACCGTTGGCGGTTGCAGCGAAGTTGCCGCCGATATCGACAGTACCCGTATCTCGGGTAACGAGGCGGGCCGCGCCGCCATCAGCCAAACCCGCTGTCGCCGCAGGGTTGACGGTCCCCGAGGCTCCAATCGCGTCAGCCGTCAACACTACGTTGTTTGCGACGTTCAAGACACTATTTGCGTTCGCCTCGATGAAGACCTCACCACCAAAGGCTGCGCCACCGGCAAGCCCGCCCCCGGCTTGTGCAAGAGTGCTGAGAGTTAGATTGAAATTGCGGATATCAAGTTGACCGGTGCCATCAAGAGAGACCGTGATCGCCCCGCCGGTTGCGTCCCCGCCCTGTCCAGATGTTGAGCCAGAACCACCATTCGCGGTCGCTTCGACAGTCGTCTGCGATCCAAAGTCGAGCGTGCCTGAAAAGGCTTCAATGGAAATTGAACCGCCAACCGCATCACCGCCGTCCGTCGCACCGACACCGCCAATCGCTCGCGTGACTATCGTCGTCCCGGCAACCGTTGTGACAGAACCCCCATTGGACGCTCGAACAAGCAAGCCGCCACCCTGAGCTGTACCGCCGCCTGCAACGCTGCTGTCGAGGCCATCGACGTCCGCTCTTAAAGCGAATTGACCGCCGAAATTCAGCGCAGATCCGGTTCCATCTGCAACCGCAGAAAGATTGCCGCCGATGGCTGTTTGGGCCCCGTCGACGCGATCGCTTAGCGTGGAAAGTACGCCAGCAGCCCCCAGCGTGTTACCCGTGACTGAAAGCGTGCCGCCGTCAAGCGCTTGGAAACCGACGGTTCCGCCCCTGTTTTCGGTGTCACCATTGCCAGTTGCTTCTGCGCGCAGCACCAAGTCACCACCGATTGCGACGACGCCTCCGTCTGTCGCGAAAGCTTGCGCGCTCCCGCCCGTCGCGCTGCCTGGTGCAGGACCGTTTCCGTTCGCCCGTCCATCCGCAAACGCCGCAGCGTTTCCAGTTATGGAAAGGCTGCCGCCTGAGGACGCGATGATGGCATCCCCGCCTGTACCAGCCCCATCGTTAGTCGCAGTGCCCCCGGCTGTCCCGACTGACGAGACGGTCGCATCCCCATTAATCGTCAACGTCCCGCCGTCGAACGCGTCGATAAAGGCTATACCGCCCTGCCCGCTGGCCTCGGCATCAGTCAGCGCACCACTTATCCCGAAATCATCGGTCGCAACGAGCACATTGCCGTCGATTGTAAACGTCTGACCGTTACTGGATGTAAGCTCTGCCGCTTCGTTTGCGATAAGTGTCAGGTTACCGGCAATAGAGGACGCCGCGAGCTCGGCGGCTACCTGGACTTCCTGGTTAGCGATTGCGAAGAGGTTGCTGGTGGCGTTGAAATCCTCGACAAAGATGCTGCCTGCAATGCCCGTCAGTTCCTGATTGCCGATGAAGACGTTGGCTTGCGGAGAGGTGGCATCGGCGCCGTTCACCGTCGTGCCATCAACCGCGTAATTCGCCGACAGAATAATCTCGCCGTTGACGATCCCCGCGCTCGCCGCCGGGTCGAAGCCCAGATTGCCGCGGAAGACCATGCTAATCGGATCGGTCGCTGCGCGCGCGATGGCGTAGATGATGTGGTTGTCGCCCGCGCCTGTGCTAGACGGGCCGCCGACATCGCCATCGAAGTTCATCGCGTCAGCCGTTTCAGTCCCGACCGGAACCGTGATGTCAAACAATCCGTTGCTGACCGTCAGATTGACCACGGCACCCGCGACAAACGCTTGGCTGCCGTTGACCTGCGACGTACCAAACATCTGCACCTGCGGCGCGGCGACCATCAGGAATGAATCTTCATTGCCCGCGTTGATTTCAGCGCCCGAGTTGATGACGACGCTGGTCCCCTGCTGCGGATTGACGATGTCACCCAGCGTCAGTCCACCGCCCGATTCGCTGAAATCGGTAAAATTGGCGATGTCGGGCTCGAGCGCAGTGAGGATCAGGCTTCCCACGTCGAACATCGCCCCGCCGCCGATCACCAGGCCGGTGGGCGAATAGAAAGCGATCGTGCCGCCTGTGACTTCGAGACCGGACACCTGATCGAAGACAAACGAAGAGACCATTCCGTTGATCTGCGCAACATTGCCGTTGGAACTGGGCAGGATGCGGTTGAGAACCGCGTAATCCGTGACGACTTGCGAGCCGCGAAACTCCAGTTCATTTCCATCCGGCAAGAAGGCGAGAGCGTCGCCATTGCTGTCTTCGTCCGGTGTCCAGTCGATTACCGTGGTCTGACTGCTGATGAAGATCGTGTCGGTTCCGCTGGTGTCGCGAAAAGCATCGCCGACCACGATATTCTCGGACGCCTGCACCTGTGCGTTTACGCGTTCGGGTGCCAGCGTCAACGAGACAGCGATCGCCATCGGGCCGCAACCCAGCATCAGTTTGGAGCGGTTCTTTGTCAGCACGGCCATCTCAGTATCTCCACGGGAAGAGCAGGGCGGTCACGGAAAACATCACGCGCACATCGCCTCGTGTTGGGGCAAGGTCGGGGCGGGCCAGCGGGACCGCGACCATCAGATCGCCTTGCAGTTTCGATCCCAGCGCCGCGCGCATACCAGCGCCCGCCGACCACAATCGGTCCGGGTTAAGCGGTCTTCGGCTGGGATCTCGGTTCCAGGTGAACGCCACATCGGTGAAGACGTAAGGCTGGTAGGCAAAGGCGTTCACGTCCTTGGGCGCGAGCGATCCGTAGCGCAGCTCAAACGCGCCCGCGACGCCGCTGTCGCCCAGAATAGCGCCCGGATCATAGCCCCGGCCAATCGAGAAACTGCCCGCGGCAAATTCTTCAAACGCGGGCAAGGGCGAATCCGAATACTGCCCTTGCGCGTTCACCGCGAGCGTCCACAGCGGCGACGGGCGAAACTCCGCGCTCGCGTTGGCGCGGAACAGCAAGGGCGTGGGATCGGCTTCGATCCGGCCCGGCGGGATCGAACCAAGGGTCACGCAGGATAACGGGTCGGGCCGACAATCCGGGCTGGTGTCTAGCACATCAAAGCCCTTGCGCACCTCCGCGCCGTAATTCAGCCGGAACTTGGGCTCAAACGGGGTAAAGCCATTGAGGCGCCGCACGCTGTCTTCGTCGATCACGTCGCCTGTCACGCGCAGATACGCGGTGCGCACCCGGTCAACCGTCAGTGGAATGGCGTTCACGTCCACGCTTTGATTGACAATATCAAAGCCGAAATCGGCGAACACGCTGCTTTTGCGAGTGCGTTGCAGCGGCAAGCTCATGAAAGCGCTGGCGATGAAACTTTCGGAATCAACGTCAATGCCCGGCAGATTGGTGTCGGGATTGGTGGTCGAATAGGTCAGACTGCCGCCCAGCCGCACGCCCTCGCCGCCGATGGCGAAATCGTGGCCGATGCGAAAAGTGTGCTGCTCAGAGAAATCGACCGTCGTAAACGCGGTGAGCGAGGTGCGATCCCCCAGCCCGGTCAAGTCATACAGCTCGCCCTGAATGGTCGCGCCGAACGGGCCGATGGCGCGGCTCCCAAAGTTCTGCACGTTGACGAACGCCACGCCCTTTTGCCGCACGACCGCGATCTCGCCGACCAGATCGCCGGGAGCGCCATTGGCGGCGGGCCGCAGCGAGAGGCGCACATTGATGCCCGGCAGATCGTCTGCGAGCAGCAGGTAGCGCTCGGCCTCGCTGGTGTTGAAGACCTCCTGATCGGTCAGCTTGCTCAGATAGGCCGCGGCGGTCTTCTCCGAGGGCCCCGCGTCGCCGCGCACGCGCACAGAAGTGAGCCGACCAAAGACCACGCGAAAATCGGGCACGCCATCGGACAGGTTTTGCTCAGGGATTTCGACCGTCGCCAGATAGCCTTGCGAGCGCAGCGCGGTGTTGGCCGCCGCGCGAATGTCGCACAGCACCGACAAGGGCAGCTTGCGCCCGACATAGCTTTGATAGGCTTCGTTGAGCGAGAGCCCCGGAACCCGATCAAGGCCGACGAAATCCGCGCCTTTAAGCGCAAAAGTGATTTCGGAATACTCCGCCCGGTCAAGCGCGCACGGCGCGCGTTCGAAACCGCCATCAATGGTCAGCGTCGTGGGGCGTTCAAGCTGCTGGCGCACGTTGGGTGGAACAAGCTCGGTGCGGTTGGGCGGCGCGATCTGCGCGGAGACTGCCTGCGGGACAAGGACCGCCAGAGCCGCAGTCGATAGGGCCAAGCCTCGCGCGTTCGAACGCTTGCGATTTTTCCCGATATCCGCGCGCGGCGCGCGTGTTTCCAATGTACAAAGTGATTCGCTCGACAAGTTTGCCCCCCATTGATCCCAAAGTGCCATCGCCCCTGAGACCTCAATTTCAGTTCGGTGCAAGCGCAAGCTAGCTTGTAACAAAAACCACGCCTGCGAGATCGTTTGTCTCACCTAGCGCGGAGAGCGACCCTGAGTGTTTGCGCGCAACACTACTCATCTCGCCGTCTATGGCAAGACGTGGGACGCCCAATGCGCAACGAAATTTTTGACAATTGTCGCATTTGAACAAAACACTACGGGCACGTACTCGGGCCGCCGGTCGATCCTGTACAATAGCGCGGATTTGCCGCGCTTCGCTCTCAAACGCGGTCAGGAAATTCGGCCTGCGCTTACGATTTCAGCGACTCGATCGCCTCTGCCAACGTGACCACATCGCCATATTTGGCGTTGATATCGAACAGGTTGGCGCGGTGCGGCGCTTCGTGACGGTCGCCCACCGCTTCTTCGACGATGATGGGGATGAAGCCGTGGCTGCAACAATCCACGCAGGTCGCGCGGATGCACCCGCTGGTGGTAAGCCCTGTGATGATCAGGCTGTCATGCCCCGCCGCCGTCAGGGTCGAGGCGAGCGACGTACCGAAGAAAGCGCTGGGATATTGCTTGGATATGACGATCTCATCCTCATCGGGCTCCAACCCTTGCGCCCATTCGCCATAAGGGTGCCCTTTCACAAAGCCGCCCAACGGCGCGACCTTTTGCGCAAAGCGCCCGCCATCCTTCATCGAGGGGTGGTAGACGACGTTGGTGTAGAACACCGGAACCCCCGCCGCGCGCGCTGCATCGCGCATCGAAAGCGCGGCGGCGAGCGTGTCTTCAACCTGCGCGTAAAGCGGGCTTTCCGGCTCGAAATAAGCGGCGGCAAAGTCGATGAGGATCAAGGCCGGGTTCTTCCCGAACCCGATCCGGCCCTCATAGACCCCTGAGTAATTCGCGTTCAGATCATCGCTCATGCAATTCTCGCCTTTGTTCGTGCCTCAACGACGCGGCGGCCCGACTAGAAGTCGTAGGCCACCTCGACACCAAAGCGACGCAGGCCGCCGGGCGACAGGAACGATCCGCCAAACTCAATCGCGGGGATCACCTCGTTGAGGTAGGTCTCATCGGTAAGGTTTTCGGCAAAGGCGACCACGGTGAAGCGGTCGTCGATCTCCACCCCGATGCGCACATCGAGGATGCCGAATTCGTCGCGCTGGGTCACCGAATAATCCGCATCCCCCACAAAGGCAGGCAAGGCCAGCGCGGAGCCCGGCAGCAATCCGCTGAACAAAGTGGGCGAAGGATCGTCCTGCACCGTGTGGAACCAGGTCGGCCCGGTGATCCGGTAATCGGCGCGTGCGATGAAGTCGAAGCGGTCCGTCACGGGCAGATCGAACTGCGTACCGATATTAATCGTGTAGTCGGCGGTGTAGGGGCTTTCATTGCCCACCGTGATCGGGCGCGAGGCGTTTTCCTTGATCTCGCTTTCGGTGACATTAGCCGAACCAAAGATGGTCCAGCCGTCCATGATCTCAGCCGTCAGGTTCAATTCGGCGCCGTACAGCTCAACCTCGTCAATGTTTGAGACCACGCGCAGCAGGCCGAACGGGCCGACGAAGAACTCGAAGAACTGAAGATCGTCGACCGTCGTGTGGTACGCCGCGAGATCAAAGGTCACCGCGCCGTTCAGGATAGACCCCTTCACGCCCGCTTCAAACGCGGACGAGGTTTCCTTGCGAAACTGGTCGTTGATCAGGACGTTGGTGCCGATGAACTGGTTGAAGTTCTGATCGACAATCGCCGCGGAGCCCTGGTTGTTGAACCCGCCCGACTTAAAGCCGATGCCCCAGTTGGCGTAGATATTGATGTCGTCCGACACTTCGTAACGCAGCGAAATCTTGGGCTGAAACTGCGAGAACACTTCCGATTGATCCGGGATCGGGCCGAAAGCCTGCCCCGGATTGATCGGCCCGCCGGTGAACGGATCGGTCGCGTTGGGCACCAGGCTGGAGACACTGCGGTCCTCGGCGTCGAACCGCCCCGCCAGACCCAGGGAAAGCCGATCGCTCACCTCCCAATCGATTGAGGCGAAGGCGGCGTAGACATTCGTCGTGAAATCATCGTTGATCAAAAGCGAGGTCGGGTTCGAAGAGCCAGCGGGGTTAAACAGCTCGCGGCTCACCCCCTGCCCCAAATCCGCGCCGATGCTGACGCCGGTTTCACGGTCGATGCGCAGGAAATAGGCGCCCACCTGCCATTGCAGCGGGCTATCGGTGTTCGAGGACAAACGTACTTCGGCGCTGAAATCGCTCTGTTCGCGGATTTGCAGCTGCGTGCCGTCGCAGGTCGTCGGGCTGTAGGCGCCAAAGGTGGAGCCGTTCACAGGATCGAAAATGAACGGCACCGGCGTCGCGCCGATAAAGGTCGGCGAATTGATCGGAAAGCCGGTCAATTGCGCGGTCGTGGCAAAGCAGGAGTTCGACGCGGCGACGCTGTCCGGCGTGGCACCCGGGAAGGTGAAGCGCGCGAAGTCCGCCGACGTCCCATCCGCGATCAAGAGCTGATCCACATCGGCGTAAAGCGCCCAAGCGGTCAGCGTGACGGTTTCAAACTCGTGCTTGACCAGCGCGGAAAATTCGAAGGTCTGCTGTTCGTTGACCGGGCGGATGTTCGAATAATAATCAAACGGATGCTCATTCACATCTTCGAAAAATGCAGGGTCGACGCCGGCAAAATTAGGCAGATGGAACGAGGCGTTGAAGTTGATCGACGCGCCCTTGAGGTCCGCGTAGCGCGCCTTCACATCAATCTCGGTGTCCGGGCCAAGATCCGCAACAAAGCGTCCGTCGATAGAGTAGGTTTCCTGATTGTCGACCACGTGATCGTTCAAGAAACGGTTGAAGAAGAAGCCATCGGTGTGGGTGTAGCTGCCTGAAAGGACCAGCCCCGCGCTCTCGCCGACCGGGGTCGAAATATAGCCGTTGGCCTGGTAGGTGTTGTCTTCAGCGGCGGAGACCAGCATGCGCCCTTCGAGACTATCGCCCGGCTTGGCGGTCAGGATCACAATCGCGCCCGCCGCCGCGTTGCGGCCATAGAGCGCGCCTTGCGGACCTTTGAGAATCTCGATCTGGCGCAGCGTGCCCTGCTGTTGGTTGAGCTGAGCGGTGTTGGTCTTGAGAATGCCGTCCACGACCAGCGCGACCGAGCTTTCCGCGTCGCGCGCGCCGTTGATGCCGCGAATGTTGATCTGCGTGTCGCCCGCTTCGGCCGTCCCGGTCACAATG
This sequence comes from Pseudomonadota bacterium, assembly GCA_039033515.1. Classification (GTDB taxonomy): domain Bacteria; phylum Pseudomonadota; class Alphaproteobacteria; order Sphingomonadales; family Sphingomonadaceae; genus Erythrobacter. The sequence continues at coordinate 37,857 of JBCCCM010000022.1, read as the reverse complement.
GTGACGCCGGGCGTCAATTGCGCGAAATCATCGGCCTGTTGGATTCCGGCGGCGCGCAGCGTGTCCTCGGTGAAGACGGTGATCGCGGCGGGCACTTCGGCCAGCGTTTCCGACTGGCGGCGCGCAGTGACGATGATCGCGTTATCGCTGGCCTCTTCGGCGGTTTCGTCCGTGGCCTGAGCAAAGACCGGATTAGCGGCGGTCAGGCAGCCGAGCGCGACGCCGGAGGCTAAGACGGATTTTGCAACGGATTGGGCAAAGCGTGTCATGTGGGATTCCTCAATGGTCCAGCGAGCCGAAACCGGGCGTCTTTTGCGCCCGTTGTTGTGTCCCACCAGGGTTTTCGAGCGATTGGGACACCGGCCTGTCATCGCCAGCACCGCAAACGCGCGGGTTTTAGTCGATCACGTCAGCCTTGGCGGGTGGCCCGTGCGCGGATTGGAGTGCGGCTGGATCCCACTCAGCCAAAACCCCGAGCGCGCGGACACAAAGCTGTCGCTCTCTCGTAGGTCGGGGCCCTATTGTATACAATTTGCCCTCGTCAAGAAAAATTGATACTCGGCAAAAATTGCAAGCCAAACGCAGCCATTTGAGGTTTTTCAGTCACGGTTCGGCGTGCCAGACACGTTTTCTGGTTGCTCTGGGTGCCTTTAGGGTCGCTTTGTAAGCGCGTGATGAGCCTTGCGTATCCCTCTTTGGATTTTGCCTGATGAGCACCGCTTCCGACACCGCCTATGACAAAATCCGCCGTCACCTGCTCGCAGGCAAAGTGCAGCCCGGCGAACGGCTGACCGAAGAGCATCTTGCCGATGTTGCCGGGGTCAGCCGCACGCCGGTGCGCGAGGCGGTGCAGCGGCTGGAGCGCGAGCTTTTGCTGATGCGCACGCCCTCTAACCGCATCGTCGTGCCTGACTGGGGCGAGGATGAGATCGATGAGATGTTCACGCTGCGCCAAATGCTCGAAGGCCACGCCGCCGAACGCGCCGCCACCCGGCTAAGCGACGCGCAAATCGACGAACTGGAGCGGATCAACGCCGAGCTCCACGAAGCGGTCGCGCCGGACAACGAGCAGCGCCAAGCCGATGTCGCGCGCTTTCTCGACGCCAACCGCCGGTTCCACGAGGCCGTGACGCAGGCCGCCCATTCGCCGCGCCTTGTCCAGATCCTCGCCATGCTGGTCGAGCAACCCGTTGTGCTGCACACGGCGCGCGAATATTCGGTGCAGGATCTCAAGCAATCCGCGCGCGATCACGACGAGCTTGTCGCCGCCTTTCGCGCGCGCGATCCGCATTGGGCGCGCGCGGTCATGGGCAGCCATTTGCGCCGCGCCTTTCACGTCTTTGCTGACGCGATGAGTGCCCTCAAACGCGATCCCAAATAGCGGTCAGATAATCCCGCGCTCTTCCAGATCCGACATGGTCTTGGTGTCCATGCCAAGCAGTTCGCCATAGATCAGCTCATTATGCTGCCCCAGCTCCGGCCCGACCGTATCGACATGACCGGGCGTCGCGGACAATTTGGGTGCGACGTTCTGCATTTTAAAATTGTCATGAACGGGGTGATCGCGTTCGATAATCGCCTCGCGCGCTTCGAAATGCGGGTCGCTCAGCATTTCGGGCGCGCGGTACATATTGCCCGCTGGAACGCCGTGTTCCTCACACATATCAAGCACTTCGAGGCTGGTATACCGCTTGGTCCATTCGCTGATCAGATCATCAAGCTCGCCCTGCCGCTCCCCGCGCGCGACATGGCTGTTGTAGCGCGGATCATCGCCCAATTCGGCCATACCCATCATCGTCGCCATGCGCTTCCACACGCTGTCCTGATTGCCCGCGACCAGCACGCTGCCATCCTTGGTCGGGTAGACATTGGAGGGCGCAATCTTGGGCAGGATCGACCCGGTGCGCTCGCGAATATGACCCGTCACGGTGTATTCGGGCACGGTCGATTCCATCATCGCCAGAACCGCTTCGTAAATGGCCGAATCGACCACCTGGCCCTCGCCCGTTTTGTGGCGGTGGTTGAGCGCCATCAGCGCCCCCAAACACGCATAAGTCGCTGCCAACGAATCGCCGATCGAAAGCCCTGCACGCGAAGGCGGACGGTCGGGCTCACCCGCGACATAGCGCATGCCGCCCATCGCCTCGCCAATGCCGCCATAGCCCGCGCGGCTGGAATAGGGTCCGGTCTGGCCATAGCCGGAAACGCGGATCATGATCAGCGCCTTGTTGATCGCGTGCAGATCCTCCCAGCCCAGATGCCAGCGCTCCAGCGTGCCGGGGCGAAAATTCTCGAGCAGAAAGTCGGATTTCTCCGCCAGTTGGCGCACGATGGCCTGGCCCTCTTTTTCGCGCAGGTTGAGCGTGATCGATTTCTTGTTGCGCCCAACGACCGAGAACCACAGCGGAATGCCCTGACCCCAGGCGCGCATCGCATCGCCGACTTTGGGCGGCTCGATCTTGATCACGTCGGCGCCGTGATCCGCCATTAGCTGGCCGCAAAACGGCCCTGCGATCAATTGGCCCATTTCAATCAGCCGCAAGCCTTCAAGCGCGCCTTTACCCATGTCGTATCCTTTCATTTCGGCCGAACCGGTTCGGCCCGTCTGGATGGTTCCAATCGCTCACAAAGCGCGGTGAAACGGCGCAGCACACAAAGGGACCAGAAAAGCACCTAAGGGGGCCGAAGAGCCGCTGGGAAGGAACGCATCGCCGCCAAGGGCGTTGAGAAAACCACAACCAAGCAGTGCGTGAGCTTTGGCCGGGCCTATAGGCATAGCGATTGCTTTTGTATACAATTTGCTTATGGGGTCTTTTAACAAGATGATCCGAGCATGAGCGATTTCCATGATCCCTGACAGCGTAGAACTGGTCGAAGTGGGCCCACGCGATGGCTTGCAGAACGAGCCGGATATTATCAGCACCGCCGACAAACTCGCTTTGATTGAGCGGATGCTCGATTACGGCGCGCGGCGGTTGGAAGTCGCCAGTTTCGTCCATCCCAAACGCGTGCCGCAAATGGCCGACGCCGAGGCGGTGATCGCCGGCCTGCCTGATATCGAAGATGCGACCTATATCGGCCTCGCGCTCAACAAACGCGGCGTTTTGCGCGGACTGGAAACGCGCGCTGGCGGGAAACGCGGGATCGATCAGGTCGGCTGCGTGATCGTGGCGAGCGACACGTTTGGACAGAAAAACCAAGGCCAGACCATCGCGCAAGGGATCGCAGAGAACCGCGAAATGATCCGCTTTGCCAAGGCCGAGGCGATGCCCGCGCAAATCACCATATCTGCGGCGTTCGGTTGCCCGTTTGAAGGCGAGGTAAAGCCGGACACGGTCTTGGCCATCGCCGAAGAATTGGCCGCCGAAGACCCGGTCGAGATCGCGCTGGCCGACACGATTGGCGTCGGCGTACCCGCGCAAGTCACTGAGCTTTATGAGCGTTTGGGCGAGCTTCTGGCCGGGAACATCCCGATGCGCTGCCATTTTCACAACACGCGCGGCACCGGCATCGCCAACGCCTGGGCCGCCTACCACGCGGGTGTACGCGTCTTTGATGCCTCGCTGGGCGGGCTTGGCGGCTGCCCCTTCGCGCCCAAGGCGACGGGCAACATCGCCACCGAGGAACTTATCTACCTGTTGGACAAATCCGGCGTCAAAAGCGGCGTGAGCCTCGAAAAAGCTATCGCGGCCAATCATGACTTTGCCAAAATTCTAGATCGCGAATTGCCGTCCCTCGTTGCGCGCGCGGCGTAACACACGGCCCCTTACAAAACCCACTTTCGGGGAGAGCGCATGACGTACAGATTGGGTGTCGATGTTGGCGGCACATTCACCGACCTGCTTTTGTTTGACGAAAGCACAGGCGGATTTTGGCGGCACAAGACGCCATCAACCCCGCATGACAGCTCGGAAGGGATCCTTAACGGCGTCAAGGCAATCACCGCCGAAGCGGGTGTTGATGCGAAAGACATCGCGTACTTCCTCCACGGCACGACGGTGGCGACCAACGCGGTGCTCGAAGGCAAAGGCGCAAAGGTCGGCCTGATCGTAACCGAAGGGTATCGCGACGTGATGCAGATCGCGCGCAGTTTCGTGCCCGGAGGCCTCGCCGCATGGATCGTATGGCCCAAGCCGCAGCCGCTGGCCGCGCTGGAAGACACGATTGATGTGCCCGGCCGCATGGACGCTAACGGACATGAAGTTCGCCCGCTTGACGAAGAGGCGGTGCGCGCGGCCCTCCAAAAGCTCAAAGGACAAGGGATCGAAGCGCTCACTGTCAGCCTGATCAACGCCTATGTGAACGGCGCGCATGAAACCCGGATTGGCGAGATTGCGGCGGAGGAGCTGCCCGGCATCCCCGTCTCGCTCAGCCACGAAGTGCTCCCCGAAATGCAGGAATATGAGCGCACCTTGTCGACTGTCGCGAACGCGGCGGTGCGTCCGGTGGTGAGCAAATATGTCTCGAACCTGCGCGACAAGCTTGAAGAGGAAGGGCTGGAAGGCAAGCTCTCGCTGCTGCGCTCGGATGGCGGATTGATGAGCAGCCACAAGGCGCAGGAGCACCCGGTCAACATCCTTATGTCTGGTCCCGCTGGAGGGGTTACGGGCGCGAAGTGGGTCGGCAAACACGCGGGGCTGTCCAACATCCTGACGCTCGACGTGGGTGGCACCTCGACCGATGTGGCGCTGATCGAAGGGTTGGAGGCGCGGCGCGTGCGCACCACCGAAGTTGGCCACTTGTCGGTGCGTGCCTCGGCGCTTGACGTGAAAACCGTGGGCGCGGGCGGCGGATCGATCGCGCACGTTCCTGAACTGACCGGCGCGCTGCGGGTCGGCCCTGAAAGCGCAGGCGCGGTGCCCGGCCCCGTGGCCTATGGCAAAGGCGGCGAGTTGCCGACCGTGACCGATGCGAATGTGGTGCTTGGCTATCTGCCGGAAAATCTGCTGGGCGGCAGCTTCAAGCTCGACCGCGAAGGCGCGACCAAGGCGGTGCAGACCATCGCCGACGCGCTGGGTGTGACCTTGATGGAAGCCGCGCGCGGTATCATCGACATCGTCAACGAAAACATGTTCGGCGCGCTTCGCATGATCAGCGTGCAGCAAGGCTATGACCCGCGCGAATTTGCGGTGATGGGCTTTGGCGGGGCTGGCCCCTTGCACGTAAACGCGGTCGCGAAACTGATGGGCAGCTGGCCCGCCGTCTCGCCCGTATCGCCGGGCGTGCTGTGCGCGCTGGGCGATGCGACGACGCAGATGCGCACCGAGACCGCGCGCAGTTTCTCGCGCCTTGCCAAGGACACCAGCGTCGATGATCTGGTCGCGGTCTTGCGCGAAATGGCCGATCAGACGCGCGGCGAACTGCTCGCCGACGGCGTCGATGAAGCGGACCTCACCGCCGAATTCGAAGTCGACATCCGTTACGCCGGGCAAGCCTTCGAAGTGCCGTTGACCATCAATGAGGCGATCCTCGAAGCGGACGGGATCGAAGGCATCCTCGCGCGCTTTGACGAGGAGCATAACCGCCTCTTCACCTTCAACATGGACACCCCGCATGAGATCGTGAACCTGCGCGCGGTGGCGCTGGGCAAGGCGCCCGCTTTACCCGCCGCGCAGTTGCCCGAGGGTAATGGCGATCCCTCAGCGGCCAAGATACGCGATCACACCTTATGGATGGACGGCGCGGAACAAGCCGCCGTGATCTACGACCGCTCCAAATTGCGCCAGGGCGATATCATCCCCGGCCCCGCCATCGTCACCGAGATGGACTCCACCACGCTCATTGAAACCGGCTGCACCGCCATCGTGGACGCCGTCGGCAACATTATTATCAATCCGGTTGGGGAGGCCTGATCCATGCCAGCGCAAATCATCGAAACCAACGACACCCCCTTCGCCGAGATCGATATCGACCCGGTCACGCTCGACATTATCGAGAACGCGCTGCGCAACGCGCGCATCGAGATGGACGCGACGCTGGTGCGCACCGCCATGTCGCCCGGCATCCGCGAACAAGGCGACGCCTTCCCGCTGATCGCGGACCCGGCGGGCAAGATGATCGTGGGCCAGTTCGGCAGCTTCATCGACGGGTTTTTGAAAGGCTTTGACGGAACGCTGGAAGACGGGGACATGATCTTCCTTTCCGATCCTTATTCGTGCGACGGGGCGGTCAGCCACTCGAACGATTGGTTGATCCTGCTGCCCGTGTTCAAGGATGGCCGCCTGATCGCTTACACCGCGATGTTCGGCCACCAGTCCGACATTGGCGGCAGCGTGCCCGGCTCCATGCCCATCGGCGCGTCGTCGATCTTCGAAGAAGGCGTGCGCATCCCTCCGGTTAAGATCTGGAAAAAGGGCGAATATAACGATGATCTGATGAAGCTCGTCATGCACCAGACGCGCAAGCCCGATTGGTGTCAGGCCGACCTTAACGCACTGATCGCCAGCTGCCGCGTCGCCTCGAAACGCGTCGTTGAAATGGCGGAGCGGTTTGGCGACGATGTCTACGTCTCCGCCACGCAAGAATTGCTCGCGCGCAATCACCGCGCGATGAAGACGCTGCTAAGCCAAGCCGTGGGCGAGGCTCCGGTCAGCTTCGAAGATTACCTGTGCGATGATGGTAAGGGCTATGGCCCTTACAAGATCAAATGCACGATGTGGCGCGAGGGCGAGACAGTCATCCTCGATTTCGACGGCACCGACCCGCAATCGGCGGCCTCGATCAACTTCCTGCTCAACGAGAACATGTTCAAGATGTTCTTCGGCATTTACATGATCATGGTCTTCGACCCGCAGATCCTGTTCAACGATGGGTTTTACGACCTGATCGAAGTGCGCATCCCTGAAGGATCGCTGCTCAAACCGCAATTCCCCGCCGCGTTGTCGGGCCGCACCCACGCGCTAGGCCGGATCTTCGATATTCTGGGCGGTCTGCTCGGTCAGGGCACGCCCGAATTCCTCAACGCGGCGGGTTTCAGCTCCTCGCCTCACCTGTTCTATTCGGGCTGGGACAACCGGCCTGCGCATGAGGGCGAATGGTTCCAGCTGTTCCAGATCGGCTTTGGCGGTATTCCGGGGCGTCCGCTGGGCGATGGGCCGGATGGGCACTCGCTGTGGCCGGGCTTTACCAACGTGCCGAATGAATTTCTGGAGCGCTATTTCCCGATGCGCATTGAGCGCTATTCGACCGAGCCCGATAGCGGCGGCGCTGGCCTGCACCGGGGCGGTAATGGCATCCATATGACCTACCGCTTCCTCGCCGATGGCAAGATCGCGATCCATGATGACCGCTGGTTCGTGCCCCCCTGGGGCGTGAACGGTGGCCATCCGGGCGCGCGCGCCAAAAAACTGCTTGAGCGCGCTGACGGGACCACAAGTGTGGTCGGCAACAAGGTCGAAGACGTCGAAGTTCAGGAAGGTGACCTCTTGCACTTCATCACCTGGGGCGGCGGCGGCTGGGGCGACCCGCTGGAGCGCGATCCCGAACTGGTCGGGCTGGAAATCCGCCAAGGGCTCGTCACATCAAGCGGCGCGCGCGATTATGGCGTCGTGGCCGATGATGACGGCGTGATCGATACGGGCGAGACAGAGGCCTTGCGCGAAGAGATGAAAGCTTCGCGCGGAGAGCTGGAGCTGTTCGATTACGGCCCGCCGATTGAGACGCTGCGCGAAACCTGCGCGCATGAGACCGGCCTGCCCGCGCCCAAGCAACCGCAATGGGGGCCGAAAAAAGCGGCGGCTTAAAGCGCCACTGTGCGCTCCTGCGAAGGCAGGAGCCTAGGGTAACTAAGCGATGATCGCGCTGGACTCCTGCCTTCGCAGGAGCTCACGGTCGTTTCAGGATCGGCCTCTACCGAACTCGCGACGGAGCAATCAGCACCGCGTTGGCGATCATCAGGTCGAGCCCGTCGAGATAGCCGCGCGTCGAGGGATCGTGGACGAAACCAATCGTTACGCCCGCGCCCGTGGGCTGCGCCATCAGATAGGGCTTGAAAGCGATCTGGCGCTGGTTTTCGTTCCAGACATAGCCGCTCGCGATGAGGTCATTTGCGTTTGCGAACCGCACCGCGTTGATGCCGTTCGCCCGGTCCAGCGGCGTGTAAACCGCTGACCCGGTCGCGTTGACCACGGCACCGTCATCATAGCCCGCCGACAGGAAGATATTGGGATCGCTGACCGTGTTCAGCAGCGCGCCGGGCAAGGTATCGGGCAAGGCGCGCTGGTTGCGGATCAGGTCGCGATATTCCGCTTCGCTTTCAATCGCGCTTGCCTCGGACAGACCATCGCCTTCGCCTTCAGGGCTGGAAAGGTCGAGGCCCAGAGCCGCCTCGCGCTTGACCGCCAGAAGCGGGCTGTCGCCGCGCGCAAAAGCATCAAGGCTGCGCCCGATCGTGACCAGCACGCCGCCTTTGGAGACGAAGTCCTTCAGATTGCGGACCATGCCCGAGCCGGGTGAGCCTTCGGGCACGATCATCACGTCGTAATCCGACAGATCGGCGCTGCCCAACCGCTGATTGCGGATAGGCGTGACCGGCAGGCCGATGCGCTGTTCGAGCACGTAGCGCATCGCGCCCGCGCTCAATTGCGAGATCCCTTCGTCCCACGCCATCGCGACGCGCGGCAAGGTCAGGCGCACGAAAGACGCGCTGCCAAGGTTGGGGCCATCCTCGACCCAGCCCGAGGCCAGCCGCGAGGTTTCCGCGCCGATTTCAGACGAGAGCGCTTCGATCTCGGCGAGCGCGCCTTCTTCGTTCGCGCCGGCGGCGAACACCACGGTGCCGCGCGGATATTCGATCCCGCCCGAAGTGAAGGCTTCGTCCGTGACGCGCGCTTCAAATCCCTGGCGCAGCGCCATGGTGACGAGGCGCGCCTGCCCGCTATCGGTCCACGGCACCGCCACGGCAAAATCGCCCGAGCCGCCCGTGACAGGCGCGATCGGAGCGGTCGCGGAGAGCGGATTGCCGCCCACCGCGCCCTCGCACACATCGACGTTGAGCCCCGACATCAGGCCAACCGACCACGCGGTCACATCGTAAAGTTCGTGGCGCAGATCTTCGCTGCGGCGCTCTTCCTGCGCGGCGACGAAATCGCGCGGCAATTGCGTGTCCTTATCGAGCAGCGCGCGCACCAGACGCGCGGCGGGCTGGGCCTGGCTGACCGCGAGATAACCCTTGGGATAGGAGCGTCCGCAGGCGCTGACCGGGCCATCGCGGCGGGTGACCGCGATACCCTGCGCCGCAAGGCGTCGGCCCAGTTTCTCCGCGTTCCAGCGGCGTGTGCCAAGATCGATGACGTAGCTACCGCGTCCCGCCGCACCGTTGGCGTTGGCAGCGCGGTAGTTCGCGAAATCGCCCAGGAACCGCTCGGCGTTCTGAGCCACGGCTTCAGCGGTGCCAAAGCTCGCCATAAAGTGGTTGCGCACGCCCTGACGGTAGGTGGTGACCCCGCCATCGCGCCGGTCGAAGACCAGACCGCGCGCGCTCGCCTGTTCGTACGTGGAGCCGATCGCGCCGTGATGCGTGTTCCACGTGTCGCCATAGCCGGGATAGAACAGGTCATAGACCTCGCGCGTGAAGAACGGTTGGCCCATCGCGTCGAAATATCGTGCGTTGTTGCGTCCGAGGATCTCGTAGAGGCGCCGCTGGTCCGCCGTAATCTGCGGGCTGATCGGGTCGGCGGCGGGGCTGAAGAAATAGGTGTTGTCGCCGCCCATTTCGTGGATGTCGGAGACCACCACCGGGTTCCACTCGCGGATCGCAGCGACCTTGCCGCGCGTTTCGGGTTGGGAGAGCGTGAACCAGTCGCGGTTGAGGTCGAACATGTAGTGATTGACGCGCCCGCTTGGCCACGGCTCATCATGCTCAGCCGATTGGCGATCGCCCGAGGGTACGATGCCGGTATTTTGCCGGAAATGGTTCACGAAACGCGCGCGCCCATCAGGGTTTTGCAACGGGTCGATGATGACGATGCTGTCGTTCAGGATCGTCTCAGTGCGCGCGTCACCTTGGGCGGCGAGCAAGTGATAGGCCATCGTCAGCGCTGCGTCGGTGGAGCTGATCTCGTTGCCGTGGACGGAGTAGGTGAGCCAGGTGACGGGCAGCGCGCTGCCATTGCTCGCGCGGCCTGCGGCGATGTTCGCCATGTCCGCCTTGACCGCATCGAGGTTCGCCATATTCGCCGCCGAGGTGATGACGGCGTAATGCAGCGGGCGCCCTTCCCACGTCTCGCCATATTTGACGATCCGCATCCGGTCCGGCGCGGACCTAGCCAAAGCTTCGAGATAGTCGAGCATTTCAACCGGCGAAGTGATGTTGGTGCCTGGCGCATAGCCCAGTGTATCGGTTGCGGTGGGGATGGCGGGATCGAAATCGCCGTCCAGAAAGCTTTGCGCCTGAAGAGGCGAGGCAAACGCCGCCAAGCTCGCCGCGCCCGCGACCAAACCGCTCAAAAACCGACGCTTCATGCCAACCCCTTCAATTCTGCCATCGCTACCCGATCAGCCTTCGGCGATGCGCCGATCCCGGTCAAGCGCCCACAATATGATTTATCCAAGCGCGCGTAACACCAGCCGCACACCCAGCCCCGCCGCCACCAGCGCAACGATGACGCCCGCGCCATTCGCGGCCCAGCCGTTGACATAGCGGCCCAGCAGCGCGCGCTGGTTCACGGCGTAAAGCAGGAAGGCGGCCAGGATCGGCAGCAACAGCCCGTTGGCAAATTGCGCGGCGAGGATAACCTCAACTGGCTTGATCCCGGTCAACGACAGACCCGCGCCGATCACCAGGACGCTCAAGGCGATGTCGCGGAAGGCCAGCGATTTCGCCTCGCTCGGCAGCCCCAAGATCTCGGTCATGGCAAAGCCAGTGGCGAGCGGCGCGGTGATCGCGCTGGTGAGCCCGGCGGCGAGCAGGCCTATGCCGAGCAAAAGCTTGGAATAGACGCCGAAGAGAGGCTCGAACTGCAGCGCCATATCGCCCGCGCTCTCCACCGCGATACCGGCGGAAAACAGGCTGGCCGCAGCGGTGGAGGCGATGAGGATCGCGATCAGCCCGCCGATGCCGATAGAGACGCTCGTGTCCGCGCGCACCGCCGCCAGATCGCCCGGCTCGCCCCCTTTGCGCGCCACTGCGCTGGCGTGGAGGAACAGGTTATAAGGCACCACCGTGGTCCCGATCAGAGCGATCACGGTCAGCAGCGATCCGTCCGGAACGCTGGGTGTGAACAGACCGCTCACCAGCGCGCCCCAATCCGGCCGCGTAATCGCGAACGTCGCCGCAAAGGCGAGCGTCATGATCGCCACCAGCGCGAGCAAGGCGCGCTCTATCACCGCGTAACTGCCGGTCAAAAGCAGCAACGCGGCCAGCCCCGCAATGCCAAGCACCGACGGAGTAAACGCGCCCTCGCCCGCCATCGCTGTGATGCCCAAAGCCGCGCCGGACAGATTGCCCGCTTCATAGGCGGAATTGCCTGCGTAGAGCGCCACGCCCACCAACGCGATCAACGGCAAGCGCAGCGGCGAATTGGCAAACAGTGCCGCAAGATTTGCGCCCAATCCGCGCCGCGTGATCAGCCCCAGCCGCGCGGACATCTCTTGCAAGGCCATCGTCGCAAGCGTCGCAAACAGCAGCGCCCATAGCAGCGCGTAGCCATGCGTAGCGCCCGCCAGCGTGCAGGCCGTCACCGTGCCCGGCCCGATAAAGGCGGCGGTCACCAGCGCGCCCGGACCTATGTTACGCCCGACATGGCGGCCAAAGGGGCGGGTTTTCGCGATCACAATTCTTTGTCCTCTATCGGGCCAAACCCGCCGCCCGTTGGCGTTCGGATCTCGACCGCATCGCCCGCGACAAGCCGCGCCTCGCCCGATCCGCCCAGATCCTCCGTCGATCCATCCGCGCGCGCAATCGTGTTTGCGCCGAGGCGCCCATCCTCGCCGTCCATCAGACCGGGAGCCGCGACCCGGCGACGGTCGGACAGGATCGAGCAATCCACTTCTTCCAGAAAGCGGATGCGCCGCGTCACGCCGTCTCCCGCGCAGGTGCGCCCCCGCCCGCCTGATCCCCGGTCGATGGCGAAGGCGTCGAGCACCACGGGGAAGCGCGCTTCGAGCACCTCGGGATCGGTCATGCGGGTGTTGGTCATATGCGTGTGCACCGCGCTGGCCCCGTCAAAATCCGGTCCGGCAGGCGCGCCGGAGCAGATCGTTTCGTAATATTGCACGCGGTGGTTGCCGAACGTCAGATTGTTCATCGTCCCTTGCGCGGTGCCTAAGCGGCCCAGCGCAGCGAACAAGGCGTCGGTCACCGCCTGGCTGGTTTCGACATTGCCCGCGACCACGGCGGCGGGAAAGCGTGGATTGAGCATCGAGCCTTCGGGCACCACGATCTCGAGCGGGCGCAGGCACCCGGCGTTGAGCGGAATGGGATCGGCCACAAGGCAGCGAATGACATACAGCACCGCCGCGCGCGTCACCGCCTTGGGCGCGTTAAAGGCGCTGTCTTGCTGGTCGCTGGTGCCGGTGAAATCGAGGCGCATGGCGCCCGCCTTTTGCTCGATGCTCACCGCCACGCAGACCTTCGCGCCGCTATCCACTTCCAGAGTGAACGCGCCGTCGTTCAAGGTCGTGATCGCGCGCCGCACGGCGTCGGCGGCGTTGTCCTGAATATGGCTCATATAGGCCTGCACCACGTCCAGCCCGTAATCCGCCGCCAATGTCTTAAGCTCGCTCGCTCCGGCTGCGTTGGCTGCCACTTGCGCCATCAGATCAGCGATATTCTGAGCCGGATTGCGCGCCGGGTAATCACCCGATGTGAGCGCGGCCATTATGGCCTCGGTCCGAAATTCGCCTTTTGAAACCAGCTTAAGACTATCGAGCAGCACGCCCTCTTCGTGGATCGTGCGTCCGCGCGGGCTCATTGATCCGGGTGAAAGGCCGCCCACATCCTCGTGATGCGCGCGGCTGGCGACGAAGAAGAGGATCTCCGCTCCCGCCTCGTCAAACACGGGCGAGACCACGGTGATATCGGGCAGGTGCGAGCCACCCGCATGCGGGTTGTTTTGAACAAAGGCATCGCCCGGCTCGATGCTTTGCCCGCTCGCCAGAACGGATCGCACGGTTTCATCCATTGAGCCCAGATGAACCGGCACATGCGGCGCGTTGGCGACAAGGTTGCCGCCCGCATCAAAGATCGCGCAGGAGAAATCGAGCCGCTCCTTAACATTCACCGATTGCGCGGTGTTGCGCAGGATGATGCCCATCTGCTCAGCGATGGACATATAGCGGTTGTTGAACAATTCGAGCGTGACCGGATCAGCGGTCGCCGGATCAATCGCCGCGCTGGTCGAACCACCCTGCGCGGTCAGGATCAGATGGCCAAGCGGGTTCACCGACGCGTTCCAACCCGGTTCCACGATGATCGTGCCCGTTGGCTCGGTGATGATGGCAGGGCCCGCAATGTCATGGCCGGGGCCAAGGTCCGCGACGTCATACACGCCCGCCTCGCGCCATTCGCCGCCCGCGTAAAAGCGCGTGCGCGCCTTGGGAACGGGCGTGTCGGTGCGCGCTGGCTGGGGTTCTTCGTGCGCTGTTGTCCCTTCCGCGCTGACTTCCACGATCAGCGTGTCGAGCACGACCGGCTTCTCCTTTGCGGTAAAGCCGTATTGGCGCTGATGCGCGGCTTGGAAGTCGGCCTGCATACTATCGGCGTCGTTCAGCGCGACGGTGATGACCGTGTCGGTCCCGCGATAGCGCAGCAAGGCGCTGGCCTTGGCGTGCATCGCGGCTTTGGGCGCGCCCTGTTCGGCCAGATCGGCGCGCGCTTGCGCTTCCAAGGCGGCGCGCTCCTTGGCGACCTCTGCCTCAATCGAAGCATCCAAGCGCGCGTCGATCACGCTTTGACGTTCGGTGCTCAGCTGGGCCAGTCCCATGCCATAGGCGGACAAGACGCCCGCGAACGGGTGCAGCAAAATGCGCTTGATCCCGAGGCGCTGCGCGACAAGGCAGGCGTGCTGACCGCCCGCGCCGCCAAAGCAATTGAGGACATAGCCCGACACATCGTAGCCGCGCGCGAGGCTGACCTGCTTGATCGCCTGCGCCATATGCTCGACCGCGATGTCGAGGAACCCTTCGGCGACCTGTTCGAGCTTCCGGCCATCATCGATCTCATCGGCAAGCTTGGCAAAGCCCGCGCGCGAGGCCTGCGCATCGAGCGGCTGATCCTGACCGGGTCCAAAGATCGCGGGGAAAAAGCGCGCGTCGAGTTTGCCCAAAGCGGCGTTGATATCCGTCACCGCAAGCGGGCCACCCCTCCGATAGCACGCCGGCCCCGGATCCGCGCCCGCGCTTTGCGGCCCGACGCGCAAACGCGCTCCATCAAAGGTCAGCAGCGAGCCACCACCCGCCGCCACCGTATGGATCGACAGCATCGGCACGCGCATCGCCGCGCCCGCTATCTCGGTCTCATAGGCCTTTTCGAGCTCACCCGCATAGTGCGAGACATCGGTCGAGGTGCCGCCCATGTCGAAGCCGATCACCTTGCCAAAACCGGCCGATTTCGCGGTGGCAACGCAGCCGACAATGCCGCCAGCTGGCCCGGAAAGGATCGCGTCGCGACCGCGAAACCGATCCGCCGCAGTAAGCCCCCCCGAGCTTTGCATGAATTGCAGCCGCGCGCCTGTATCCACTCCGCCTAACCCTTGCTCGACGTGATCAACATAGCGCCTCAAAACCGGCGTCAGATACGCGTCCACGACGGTCGTCTGACCGCGCGGCACGATCTTGCTGAGAGGGGAAACCTCATGGCTGGCGGAGATCTGCGTGAAGCCAATGGCGCGCGCCAGTTCGGCCACCGCCTTTTCATGGTCGGTGTATTTGTAGCCGTGCATCAGGACGATCGCGACAGCCCGCAGCCCGGCGTCAAACGCGCTTTGCAAGCGTTCGCGCGCGCTCTCGCGGTCAAGGCTGCGCTCCACCGTGCCATCGGCGCGCACGCGTTCGTCGATCTCGATCACTGTGTCATAGAGCATCGCGGGCTTGCGGATGTTGAGCGCAAAGGTGTCGGGCCGCGCCTGGTGGCCGATCTCAATCGCATCGCCCAGCCCTGCGGTGATGGCCAGCAGCGTGGGCTCGCCAGTGCGTTCCAGCAGAGCGTTGGTGGCGACCGTTGTCCCCATTTTCACGGCCTCGACGGCGCCGGGCGGGACGGCCTCATCTACGCCAAGGCCGAGGAATTGGCGCACCCCGTAAACCGCCGCGTCGCGGTACTGTTCGGGGTTGTTCGAGAGGTATTTGCGCGTCGCGATAGTGCCGGCCGGATCGCGCGCGACGATGTCGGTGAACGTCCCCCCGCGATCAATCCAGAATTGCCAACCCATCATCGCGCGCCGGGTTGCCGGGCGCAGCGCGCGAGGTCAACCGGCATGCGGCAGCGCCGCAGCGAAGGCGACAAAGGCGACAGCGTGTCGCCTTTGCATTTCTCTTTATTATCAGTGCTTTGCATGCGGAAATAGAGCGAAGGCGACACTCAGACCCGCACCGGGATTTGTCGCCTTCGAGCCTGAAGCGCCGTTCACGGCCAAAGCCTTAGCAAGCGCGGTCCGCGTAGGAAAACGAGCCGCAGCCTTGGCCCTCAATACCCGCTCGCCTGCCCGTCCTTGCGCATCTCGGTCGCGCCGGTCAGCACGCCCGTTTCCGGATCGCGCCGGATCGCCTGATAGCCGCCGAACATGATGCCGTTACTGACCACGCGCACGTTGTGCCCCATGGCTTTGAGCGCTTCGATCGTCTCCGCAGGAAGGCCCGGTTCGACATTAAGCCGCCCCAAATCGCCATCGAAAACCGGCCCGTCGAGTGTGTCGGTTGGCTGGCGACCACCATCATGGTTGATCCGCGCCGCATCGCCCGCTTCCTGCACGTTCATGCCGTAATCGGCGATGTTGATGAGCACCTGCACGTGACCCTGCGGCTGCATCCCGCCACCCATCAGACCAAGCGTCATGAACGGCTTGCCATCCTTATTAACGAAGGCGGGGATGATGGTGTGAAACGGACGCTTACCCGCCGCGTAAGCGTTCGGATGATCGGCGTCCAAGCTGTAAAGCTCACCGCGATCCTGAAACATGAAGCCCAGCCCATCGGGCACCATGCCGCCGCCCATGCCGCGATAATTCGACTGGATCAGGCTGACCATGAGCCCATCGCCATCGACCACGGTGAGATAGGTCGTGTCGCCCTCGCCTTCGAGCTTGTCCGCGACCTCAATCTGGCCCGGCTCGAACACCGGCGTCGCCGTGTTCGGATCGATCAGAGCGAACCGCTTTTTGCCGTACTCCTCGGTCAGCAGTTCTTCGGGCAACGCCGAGAACTCAGGGTCCGCGTAGAAGCGCGCGACATCGGCGTAGGCGAGCCGCTTGGCTTCGGTGATATAATGGATGACTTCGGCGCTGCCGCGCTCCCATTGGCGCAGGTCCACATTCTTGAGGATGTTGACCATCTGGAGCGCCGCAAACCCTTGCGAGTTGGGCGGCAGCTCGCACAGCTCAAACCCGTCGCGATAGGACGCGCAAGCGGGATCCACCCATTCGCTCTTGTGGTTCGCAAAATCAGCCATGGTGAAAGCGGAGCCGTTGGCTCGCAGGTAATCAACCATGACCTTCGCCAACACGCCTTCATAAAACGCATCGCGGCCTTCGCGGCCAATTGTCTCAAGCGTGTTTCCAAGGTCAGGGTTCTTGAAAATCTCGCCTGCTCTGGGCGCCTTGCCCCCCTTGAAATAGGTCTCGCGCGCGTTGTCGAATTCGAAGTCAACCGTTTCCAAACGCCGGGTGAAAGCGCGCAGGTTGCGATCAAGATACATCCCGATCACCGGCGCCACCGGATGCCCCTCGCGTGCGTATTTGACCGTGGGCGCAAGGATGTCGCTCATTGGTTTGGAGCCAAAGCGGTCGTGCATCGTAAACCAGCCATCGACCGTGCCCGGAATCGTGATCGGCAAAACGCCGACGGAGGGTATACGGTTGCGATTGCCCAGAATCTTGATCATGTCTTCATAAGACTGCCCCGCCGGGCTGCGGCCCGAACCGTTCACGCCGTAAAGCTTGTCGGTCTTGGGATCGTAGATGATCGCGAACAAGTCGCCGCCAATGCCGTTGCCGGTCGGCTCCATCAGGCCTAGCGCCGCGTTGGCCGCAATCGCTGCGTCGACCGCGTTGCCGCCGTCTTTCATGATCTGGAGCGCGATCTGTGTGGCCAGCGGATGCGCGGTCGCGGCCATGCCATCGCGCGCGATCACCGGGCTGCGCGACCAGTTCGCGCCAACCGGACGCCCGCCCGCACCAATCTGCTCTTCAACAGGTTTGGCCTGAGGTTCGGCGCTCTCGCCGGGCTGCGCCGTCAAGGGCGTGGTCGCAAGGGCAAAAACGGCGGCGGCCGCGCTTAGAGCTAGGCGCATGGGATGTCTCCAGTGGTTGGTTTCAGGCTTAAACGCTTGCACGCTCGCGCGGTTTCTTCTTCTTGCGCAATCGCGGCAGCAGGAAGAGATAAATCCCCGTCCCCCACATCACGACGAGCAGGATGCCGGTGGGCATGAACAGGTAAAGCTTCACCTCATCGGAGAAGAACGAGCCATCGTGAATGGCCTCAATCGTGTCCGAGCGGCGATAGGCAACCTTGAGCACTTGCGCGGTCTTGGTGTCGACCTGCACTTCCCAACCCGAATTGGCGCGCAGTTTGGCAATGCCGCGACCCACGCGCAGATCGATGCGGTCAATATCGCTCCACTCGCTGATCCCGGCTTCGGGATGCTGACGCGCGGCGGCGACGATTTGCTCCCACGTCGCCTCAGGCAATTGCGCTTCGACGACGCCGCGCTGTGTGCCCGGCTGGATCCACTCGATCTCTTTCTTGAGCATCAGGAAACCGCCCGCCACGAACATCACGCCCGCCGGAAGGAACACAGCCAGAGACAGCCAGTAATGGACCTGGCGCCAGAATTTCTTCCAGTTCACACGTCTTCCCGTTTCAAGAGGCTTTGTTGCCGCAGCCCCCTATTGCGCTTCGGGCAGAACGCCGCCGGGCACATAGGGTGCGCCCATCGCGAGCAGTTCGGCCTCAAAGGCTGGAATGGTCGATTGGGTCAAGCCCGCCAGACGGTCCTTGATAGCGCTAAAGTCCGCCTTGGCGTAGCCGAGCTGTTCGCGCTGGGTCTGAGTCGGGCCATAGGTGGAACCATACAGGCTGCCCATGGCGCGGCGCAGGCGGCTGCGAACGGTAGGCTGCGTGCGTTCGTTGATCGCGTTGCGAGCCGGGTTGCCGTTGAGCAGTTCGTCCAGAGCGTTCACTTCGCCGCGGATCGCATCGACCCGGTCATCCAGCGCCGCCGGATCACCCGTAGGCGCGCTGCGAGCCGCCACGGCAAGGAGCTTCACCTTTTCCTGCGCTTCGCGAAGCTTGAAGCCCAGCGCGGTGACAGCGCGATCAAACTTCGCGACGTCTTTGGCGTAGGCCTCTGCATCGGGCTGGCGCGGAAGAGCCCCGCTATCGGAACGCAGCGGCTCAACCGTGAAAGCCATCGGCGCGACCAACTGCGTGGTCACCCCGCGAACGCGCTTGGTCAGATCGACTGTGTATTCGCCGGGTGCCGCGAGGAAGCCCGAGGCCGAGCGCCCGTCACGCGAAGCGCGCGCGACATCCGACGCCGGATAACGCAGGTTCCAGTTCACGCGGTGAAAGCCCTTGGTGGCCGGGCCCTTGATTCGGCGCACGATCGTGCCGTCCGAATTGCGCACCGTCAGCCAGATGGCGGGCGCCTCTTCCTGAAGCTCCGCCGTCAGCGCGTTGAAGCTGGGGAACGGATTGTCGCCGCCCTCTTTCGCAACCGGCTTTTCACGTTCCTGACGCTGCGCTTTCAAGGACTTGATCCCGTCAGCCAGATAATAGGTGAAGTTGGCGCCAAACGGCGGATTGGGCGCGCGGAAATAGCCATCGCCCTGGCTGCCGCCCGGCGAGAAAGCGAGCGGGTGCTGCTCAAGATACCACAGAGCGTTGCGGCCCGGAAACAGCATCGCCTCCTGGTTCAGGCTGGCCTCGGACACTTCACGAAGCGGCGCGATATCGTCGATGATGAAGAAACCACGGCCAAAGCTTGCGGCCACCAGATCGTCTTCGCGGCGATGGATGGTGACATCGCGGAACGAGATCGTCGGCGCTTTGCCGGTGAACTTGACCCACTTGGCCCCGGCATCGACGCTGAAGAAGAGACCAAATTCGGTCGCGAGGAAGAACAGATTGGGCGCCTTGTGATCCTGCACGATGCGCCACACCAGGTGACGGTCAGGCAGATCGCCGGTCATATTCGTCCAGCTCTGGCCGCGATTGGTGCTTTTGAGCAGATACGGTTTGTAGTCGCCATATTTGTGGTTATCGAGCGCGACATAGACGGTGTTTTCATCGTGCAAATCGGCGCGGATATCGTTGACGAACGCGGTGGCGGGCACGCCCGGAAGCGAGCCGACTTCGACCCGCGACCAGCTTTGGCCGCCATTCTCGCTCACCCGGATCAGACCATCGTCGGTGCCGACATAGAGCAGGCTCTCATTAAGTGGAGACTCTCCGATGGATGTGATCGTGTTGTACTGGCTCATCGCGAGCAAGTCCCAACCCGCATCCCAACTCCACTGGCGCCCCTGGACAGGCAGTTGCAACCGGTTCTGGTTGCGCGAAAGGTCGCCCGAAATCGCCGTCCAGCTGTCGCCGCGATCATCCGAGCGCCACAGCTTCTGCGAGGCAAAGTAGAGCCGCTTGGGATCGTGCTGGCTGACCCAGATCGGCGCGTCCCAGTTGAAACGCGGGATGTCATCGCCGGGCTTTGGCTGCGGCTGAATGCGCACAACTTCGCCGGTGATCCGGTCAATCCGCGCGAGGTTCCCCTGCTGCGATTGCGCATACATGATGTTGGGATTGCCCGGCTCGGTCGCCGACTGGTGGCCATCGCCGCCAAGCGTCACGAACCAATCGTCGTTGCGAATGCCGTGGCGGTTATCGGTGCGCGAAGGGCCGCCTTGCGAGTTGTTGTCCTGCGTCCCGCCATAGACGTTGTAGAACGGCTCAGCGTCATCCACCGCGACCTTGTAGAACTGCGTGATCGGCAGATTGTTGATGAAACGCCACGTTTTGGTGCTGTCGTAGCTTTCGTAGATGCCGCCGTCCGAGCCGAACAGAATGTAGTCGGGATCGTCGGGCCGGAACGCGATGGCGTGATCATCCACGTGCTTGGTCGAATTGTTGAGGCTGGTCCAGTTTTTGCCGCCATCGTTGGAAATCCGCGTCGTGTTCGAGACGAGATAGATCCGGTCGAAAAAATGCGGACTGGCGTAGAGTTCCTGATAATAATGCGGGCCGGTGCCTTGGCCGGTTTCGTCCGACATCTTGGTCCAGCTGGCGCCGCGATTGTCTGAGCGCCACACGCCGCCCTTGCGACGATCCTGCTCAAGCGCGGCGTAAACCACGTCCGGGTTTTGCGGCGAGATCGCAAGGCCGGTCTTGCCCAGATTGCCGCCGGGAAGGCCCGTCTTCAATTGCGTCCATGTCTCGCCGCCATCTTCGGAGCGGTAAAGGCGGCTTTCCGGACCACCGCCAATATAGGCCGCGACCGTGCGATGGTGCTGCCAGAGCGCCGCGTAGAGGCGATCGGGGTTGCGCGGATCGATCATCATATCGGTCGCGCCGGTATAGGGCCCTTTGGCGAGGACATTTTCCCAGGTCTTGCCGCCGTCGGTCGTCTTGAAAACGCCGCGTTCGCCGCCCGGCGACCATAGCGGCCCCTGGCTGGCGACCCAGATCGTGTCGGGATCTTCGGGGTGGACGATAATCTTGGAGATATGCTCGGACTTTTTCAGGCCGATATTGGTCCAGGTCTTGCCGCCATCGTCCGAACGGTGAACGCCGTTGCCATAGCCGATATGACGCCCGCCGTTGTTTTCGCCCGTTCCCACGTAAACGCGGCTGGGATCATTGGGATCGAGCGCGACCGTACCGATTGAATAAGCGCCGCGCCCTTCGAAGATCGATTTCCACGTTGTGCCGGCGTTTTCGGTCTTCCAAACGCCGCCCGAGGCAACGCCGACATACCAGGTCGCCGGGTCGTCCTGCACAATCGCGATGTCCGCGATGCGGCCCGACATGAAGGCGGGCCCGATATTGCGCAATTCAAACGCGCCAAACGTGCCGCTGGACAGGGCGGGCTTGTCTTTCTCTTTATCCTCGTCGTCTTGCGCAACGACAGCGCTGCTGAGCCCGAGCGCCGCAACGCATCCGACCAGGATTTTGAGAACCCGCATATGTACCCCTTTTTCGCGTCCCTGCGCGCGCTCGTTGGCGCTCGCTTACAATTTCCGAGAGTTAGCACACGCGACCCGATCCAAGGCCAGCGCGCCTTATGACGTTTGTCGATGATAAAACGCCGTTTGTCGATGGCGTCGATGTTGATCGCCGCCGCCGCGCCCCTTGGCGGCCTTATCGCGGCCCGGCTCCGCGTTTGGTCGTCAGATAAGTCGCGAAACTCGCCAGCCAGTGGCTGCCCGAATAATGCTCATCGGAAACCGCCGCTAGCCCTGTGTCCTTGTGCCGCTTGGCGGAGGCCAACAGCGCGGGCACCCGCGGATCGTCCGCCGCAAGCGCGCCCGCGATCCCCTCAAGCGCCCAGGCGCGGCTGAGATTGACGCCGTCGAGATGCACCAACTTGCCGTCCGAGGCGTCGCGCACAACGCCTGGCTCCAGCCAATCCGCGCTACCATCGAGGGGGATTTGCGGCAGGAAGCGCGCCAGCCAGACGGAATACTCCGCGCCCGTCATGACGCGGCGCATCAGGTCGGCTTCCATCAGGCAGGGCGAGAGGAAATCCTCGCCCGACGGCTCATAAGCGAGCGGGCAATCCACATCGCCTTCATGAAAAGCCAGCGTCTTGTCGACCAGCGCCTTCTCCAGCGGCGCGTTGCCAACGGTGCGCGCGTAATCGAGCATCAGGCCAAAGGCGAAGGCGGTCTGGTTATGCGTGCCAAGGCGCACTGGGTAGGCCAGCTTTGGCAGCCAATTCATAACCTGATCGACAATCGTATCCTCGAGCGGGCGCAGGGTTTCGCGCCAAACGGACAGCTCTTCATCCTCGCTTTCCTCAAGCTCCGCGACCAGCTGGAGATACCAGGCGATCCCGTAAGGCCGCTCAAACGAACCGCGCCCCTCTGCGGTGTAGTAGGCGAGTTCGCCTGCGATGTTGTCTTCGGTAAAACTGCGCGCGAGTTTCTCGCGGATTTCCGCCTCGTAGACGCTGCCCGGCTGCGTCGTCAGGATGCGCGTGAGCAGCCAATGGCCATGGACCGAGGAATGCCAATCGAAGCACCCGTAAAACGCCGGAAAAAGCTCGTGCGGCGGCTTAGCGTCCGCATCCGAGCCCATCACATGGCTGATTTTGTTCGGGTATTCGCGGTGCACACAATCGAGCGCGAGCACAGCAAAACGATCTTCGACCGTGACCGGTGCAGCGCGTTCACTCGTCATGGTCTCACTCCCCGGCTCAATGGTTTCCTCGCCCTCGCCCGGCGCGCAGGCGCTTAGCGCCGCCGATAAAACGGTTATCGCAGCAATCGCGGCAATCGCGGCAATTTTCATGAAATGCTCTCTTCTTAATGCGGCGACCGATTTGGCCGGGTTGATCGCGCGAGGCAAGGAATTAGGAGTTGCTTCACCCCGCGGCTTCAAGCCCGGTTCGTTGGTCGGCGCCAAACGCGCGCTGGTCGAGCCGCTGATTCGATACCGCTTTACAAGCGCAACACACCTTCATACCCCTGACATATACGAAAACGCATCCTTGCAGCTGGGGCTTCATCACACATGCTCGAACTTACAAACGTCTCTCACGTCTACTCGAACGGCGTGCGCGCGCTCGATGATGTGACGCTTTCCATCCCCAAGGGTATGTTTGGCCTGCTGGGCCCCAATGGCGCGGGCAAATCGACGTTGATGCGCACGGTCTCAACGCTGCAAACGCCGACCTCGGGCGCGATCACGTTTGGCGGGCTTGATATTATCGCGGACCCGGAAGCCTTGCGCAAACGCCTGGGCTATCTGCCCCAGGATTTCGGCGTTTATCCCCGCGTGTCCGCTTACGACATGCTCGACCATATGGCGGTTCTTAAAGGGATCGGCGATCGCGGCCAGCGCAAGGATACGGTCGAAACGCTGCTTAACCAAGTCAACCTGTGGGCGGTGCGCAAGAAGGCGATTGCGGGCTTTTCGGGCGGTATGCGCCAACGCTTTGGCATCGCGCAGGCGCTGATCGGCAATCCGGACCTGATCATCGTCGATGAGCCCACCGCCGGCCTAGACCCGGAAGAGCGCAACCGTTTTCTCAACCTGCTCGCCGAGATCGGCGAGAACGTGGTCGTGATCCTGTCGACCCACATCGTCGAAGACGTCGCCGATCTGTGCCCCAAGATGGCGGTGCTGGTGTCCGGTTCGATCAAGCTGGAAGGCGCGCCGATTGAATTGATGGACCGCGCGCGCGGTTCGATCTGGGCCAAGACCATTGGGCGCGGCGAATTGGACGATTACAAGACCCGCTACGAAGTGATCTCGACGCGTTTGTTTGCCGGGCGCACGATTGTGCACGTCTTGTCCGAGGCCGACCCCAAGGACGGGTTCGAACCGGTCGATGGCGGGCTTGAAGATGTCTATTTCTCGACCCTTGCCGCGAGCCGCCGCGCCGATGCGGCCGCCTCCGCCGAAACGCAAGCCGCCTAAGCCCCAGCGCGAAACACAGGATACACTCGACATGTTCGGATCCATCGCGCTGTTTGAATTGCGCTACCAATTGCGAAACCCGGTTTTCTGGGTGGCGCTGGTCATTTTCTTTCTGCTGACCTTTGGTGCGACCGTGGTCGAGGAAATCCAGATCGGCGGCGGCGGGAACGTCAACGTCAACAGCCCCGCCGCGCTGGTCAACGCGCAGCAGGTGCTCACGATCTTCTACATGTTCGTCACCACCGCTTTCGTTGCGAATGTCGTCGTGCGCGACGATGAAAGCGGGTTTGGCCCCATGGTCCGCTCCACACAAGTGACCAAGTTTTCGTATCTGCTGGGTCGCTTTACGGGTGCTTTGGTTGTGGCGCTGATTGCGTTTCTCGCGGTGCCGCTGGCGATTTTTCTGGGTTCGCTCATGCCTTGGCTTGATCCCGAGACCATCGGCCCCAATACCCTTTCGGATTACGCGCTGAGCTATCTGATCTTTGCCGCGCCCAACGTCATCTTGCTGAGCGCGGTGTTCTTTGCCGTCGCCACCATGACGCGTTCGATGATGTACACCTATGTCGCGGTCGTCGGCTTTCTCGTTTTGTATTTCGTGTTTTTGGGCGTGGTCGCGGGCGAGCCTGAGTACCGCGATACAGCCGCGATGTTCGAACCGCTCGGTATGGCCGCGGTCGCCAACGAGACGCGCTATTGGACGGTGTCGGAACTGAACAGCCAGTTGCCCACGCTTGAGGGGGCGTTGCTGTTCAACCGCATAGCCGCGCTGGTCATCGCTGCGGGCGCCCTGGCGCTCGCTTTGTGGCGGTTCAGCTTTGCTGAGAAAGGCGTCTCCGCGCGCAAGGCGAAAAAGCTGGATAAGATCGCAGCGGGCCAGGCCCTGATCGCCCCCAAGACGGTCGACGTTCTGCCTCCCACTCAGCCCGACAAAGCCGCCTTTGCCCGGCTTATGACGGTCACCCGGTTCGAAGTCATGCAAGTGGTGCGCAGCCCCGCCTTTGCCGTGCTGCTGGCGCTGGGGCTGGCCAATTGCCTTTCCGCGCTGGTTTTCGGGACCGAGATCTACGGCACCCCGCGCATTCCGGCGACATTCTCCCTGATTGAGCTGATCTCGGGCACCTTCACGATCATCCCGCTCATTATCGCGATCTATTACGGCGGCGAGCTGGTGTGGCGCGACCGGGACCGCAAGTTTCACGAGGTGATCGACAGCACTTCGCTGCCCGGCTGGGCCTATATGGTGCCCAAGACCATCGCTGTGACCGTCGTTCTGTTCGCAACGCTGCTGGTCTCCGTCATCGCCGCGATGGGCGTTCAGGCGAGCCAGGGCTATGTCAATTTTGAGCTTCGCAAATACCTGACGTGGTACGTCCTGCCGTTCACCGTCGATCTGCTTCACCTGGCGATCCTTTCGGTCTTTGTCCAAGCGCTCAGCCCCAACAAATATGTCGGTTGGGGTATTATGGTGCTCTACGTTGTCGCGACGATCACCTTTGCGGGCATGGGCTACGATCACCCACTGCTGCTCTATGGTGGCGGCGTCTCAAACCCGATCTCGGACATGAACGGCGATGCGGTCGCGGGATCGCTGGGCTGGTGGCTGCGCTTGTATTGGAACGGTGTCGCCCTGATGATGGCGGCGCTGGCGCACCTGATGTGGCGACGGGGCACCGAAACCCGCCTCGCCCCGCGCCTCAAGACGCTGCCGCGCCGCATGCTGTCTCCGGCTGGCGGACTGGTGGCGGCGGGCGCGCTGAGCAGCGTTGTCACCGGCGTCTATCTCTACGATCAGATGAACGTGCAGAACACCTATCTCACCTCTGACGAAAGGGACGAACGGCTGGCGAATTACGAGAAGAAGTACCTTCAATACGAGACCATCCTTCAGCCCTCGATCACGGATGTCACACTGAAGGTTGACCTGTTCCCCGAAGAACGCCGCATGGAAGCCAGCGGTCGCTATCAGCTCATCAACGATACAGGAGCTCCTGTCGAAGTGCTCCATGTTCGGCTCAACTCGGCTCAAACCGACCTTCTCGAAGTCGATATACCCGGCGCGAAGCTCGAGGAGAACGATGAGGACTTTCAATACCGGATCTATCGCTTTGAGAACCCTTTGGATGTCGACGAGACCACCAGTCTTACTTTCAAAACGCGCCGCTGGCACAAGGCGCTCGCCGCGAACGGTTATGGCCGCAGACTGGTGGAGAACGGCACCTTTCTCAACAATTCGGAGTTCTCACCGCAATTGGGCATGGACCGCAACGGCTTGCTTACCGATCGCTCCACCCGGCGCGAATACGGGCTCGATCCCGAATTGCGCCTGCCCAAGCTTGAGGATGAAAGCGCGCGGCAACGAAACTACGCCGCCAATGTCGATTGGGTGAACTCCGATATCACCGTCACCACGTCCGCCGATCAAGTGCCGATCGCACCCGGCACCCGCGTACCGGACACGGTCGAAGGCGATCGGCGCGTGGCGCGGTTCAAATCGACCAATCCGATCCTCGCGTTCTTCTCAGTCCAGTCGGCCCGTTACGAAGTGGCCAAGCGCGATTGGGACGGGGTCGAATTGCAAGTCTATCACGACCCGCAGCACCCCTACAGCGTCGAGCGCATGCTCGATGCGATGCAGGCCTCGCTCGGCTATTACCGCGAGAATTTCGGCCCCTATCAATTCGATCACGCACGCATCATCGAATTCCCCGGTTACGCCAGCTTTGCCCAAGCTTTTGCCGGGACGATGCCATGGTCCGAGGATCTGGGCTTTATCGCCAATCTCGCAGAGCCCGGCGAGATCGACTACGTCACCTATATCGCCGCGCATGAATTCGGGCACCAATATTGGGCGCACCAGCTGATCAGCGCCGACCAGCAGGGCGGCACCATGCTGGTCGAAACCCTGGCGCAATATTCCGCGTTGATGGTGATGAAGCAGATGTACGGCGAGGATCAGATCCGCCGCTTCCTCAAATACGAACTCGACAATTACCTCGCCTCGCGCGGGTCCGAGGCGATTGAGGAACTGCCGCTCGAACGGGTCGAGAACCAGGGCTACATACATTACCGCAAGGGTTCGGTGGTGATGTATCTGCTGCAGGATCGCCTGGGCGAGGACCGCGTCAACGCGATGCTGGCCGGATTGCTCGACAAATATCGCTTCAAGAGCCAGCCCTACGCCAGCTCACGCGAGCTTGTGGACGGATTCTACAGCCTGGCGCGCAACGATGCGGAACGCGATCTGGTGCGTGACTTGCTGCAAAAGATCACCGTCTACGAACTCGAAGCGCAAGAGGCCGAGGTCACCGAACTGGCGGATGGCCGGTTTGAGACGACGATCTCAGTTTCGGCGGCCAAGTTCTACGCCGATGGCGAAGGCGTCGAAACCGAAGCGGCTTTGGCTGATGAAATCGAGATCGGCCTGTTCACGCAGCGCCCGGGAGCGGACGCGTTTGAAAGTGAGAATGTCATCCTGATGGAACGCCGCCCGATCACATCAGGCGAGCAGGAGATTACCGTCATCACTGATCGCCGACCGACTTTCGTGGGGGTCGATCCGTACAATAAATATGTCGACCGCAACTCGGACGATAACGTTACCGACGTTTCAGACGCGTAAGGCGGCGCTATTTCTCAGCCGCTTGCAAGACGAAGCGCTGGACGCGGCGTCCTGAATTCACCTCGGTGGTGTAGACATTGCCCGCGCTGTCGACATCGACGCTGTGGAGCCAGATGAACTGGCCGGGATAGCGCCCGTTGCGGCCAAACCAGCCGACAATGCCGTGCGTTTCGCGCAGCAGGATCCACACCCGCCCGTTCATCATGTCCGCGACGTAGACATACTTGCCGTCCGGGCTGAACGCGACATCGCTCGCAGTGCGCATGCCGCCCGTTTCGGGTGCGATGGCGACGTTCTGGAGGAATTCGAGGCCGTCATCGGTCTCGCGAAAGATCTGCAAGCGGTTGTTGCGCCGGTCGCAGACATAGACGGTCTGGTCCGGACCGCGCACGACGCAGTGGACCATGGGTTCAAATTCGGGCGCGTTGATATCGGGGCCGCCTTCGGCTGTGCTGGTCGCCATCGACTGATCAAAATCGCCCGCGCGCGTGCCTGATCCCGGCTCAGTGCCATAAGCGCCCCATAGCTGAGTGAAGGCGAGATTGGTCGCGGAAAATTCAATGACGCGCGTGTTGGTGTAGCCATCGGCGACCAGCACGGTGTCGCCATCGACGCTGATATCGGCGGGACTGCCCAAATACTCCCGGCTCAGATTCCCTTCGGTCATCTGCCGCCGCCCGATCTGGCGGATAAATTCGCCATCGGCGGTGAAGTTGAGAATCACGTGATCGCCCGCGCCATTGCCGCCGATCCACACGGTCTCGTCTGCATCAACATACAGACCATGGACGTTGACCGGCCATTGCTGATCGCCCTCTTCGGTGCGGTCGCGGCTACTTCCGGTGAACGTACTCTTGCCCGGTGCCAGCTGAGGCCCGCCCCAGCCGCGCAGCAAATTGCCTTCCTGGTCGAATTGCATGACGTGCGGGGGAAGCTTGCAGCACGCCGAGGTTATAGGCGGATTTGTGCTGCGCCCGGTTTCGGTGGCTCCGAGAGAATTGGGCCGCGTTAGGATCCAGATCGTGTCGTCATCCGCGATGGAAAGGCCCGGGATCTGCCCCAGAATGATATTGTCGGGAAGCTTGGGCCAGCTGGTGTCCGCCTTGAAGGTGGGCATGGGCACATCTTTATCGATATGCTCCTGCGTCACGTCGATCAGCGTGTCCGCCTGCGCGGCGAACGGCGTCATCATCGTCGCCGCGAACGCAGCCAGTGCCCATGTCCTCATTTCTCGTCTCCTTGCGGGGTCTTACGCCCTGAGAGAGCCGATAACCTCTGGAAGCGCTTTCGCATAGCGCTCGACGTCGGCGATCATGCCGGTGCTGACGCGCGAATATTGCGTCCACGGGCCATAAGCGCCGCGGATGCGGATACCGCGGTCCATCATCGCTTTTTGCACCGCGTCGGCGTCGGGCACTTCGACATAGACGAAATTGGTTTGCGAAGGCAGCGCGGTGAGGCCCGATTTGGCGACCGCGTCCATGATCATCTCGCGCCCTTCCAGCACCATGGCGCGCGACTGATCGAGAAAGGCAAAATCGTTGTAGCAGCCCAACGCCGCCGCCACGCCGCCCAGATTCCCGCCAAAGCTCATCATGTGGCTGCGGATACGCTCGGCGTTTTCCTCGCTCGTTATCGCGTAGCCCACCCGCAGGCCCGCCATGCCGTAGATCTTGGAGAAGGTGCGGCACACGATCATATCCGCGCCGCCGCGCACCATATCGATCATGGTGTTGTCATCAGGCGCGTCGGTGAGCTCGTTGTAGGCCTCGTCCACCAGCAGCGTCGCTTTTGAGGCAGTGCGATTGGCGAAGGCGCGCAGATCGGAAGCCGGGATAAGCACGCCGGTCGGGTTGTTGGGGTTGCATATCTGGATGAGCGACACATCATCGGTGAGGCCCGCCTCAATCCCCGCCAGATCGACGTTCATGTCGCTCGTTAGCGGCACCCGGATCGATTTCACGCCTTGGCGCTCGCCATATTTGACCGTCGTATCCCAGAACAGGTCTGGGCACAGGATCGCTCCGTCCCGGCCCCACGCGATGGAAATCGCGCATAAAATCTCGGTTGAGCCGCTGCCGACAACGACTTGTTTTACATCCACATTGTGTCGCTCAGCGATCATCGCGTGGAGCTTATCCAGCGCGCGGTCGGTGTAATAGCACCCCATCTTCGCGTTTTTGGTGATCGCGGAAATCGCGCTTGGCGCGGGGCCATAGGGGTTTTCGTTGCGGCTGAGCAGCGCGGTGCCGTTCATCGGGCCAAAATCGGGCTGCGCGGTCTCGGCAGCCATGGCCGCGCCCGAGACCAAAGGAACAGCGCTCAAACCCGACGCGAGGCCCGCTCCTGCGAGGAAATTCCGGCGATTGGTCGGCATAATTTGTCTCCTTGGTTTCAGGTCCAGCTTTTAGAAATCATGGTGACCCCGACGGTCACGAGGTAAAGGCCGAAGACCCGGCGCAGGATCGGTGGCGGCAATTTGTGCGCGGCGGCGACGCCCCACGGCGCGAAGATCACCGACGTGACGATGATCGCCGCGGCTGCGGGCAGGCTGACATAGCCGATTGAGCCCCATGGCAGGTTCGGCTCGCCAAACCCGATGATCATGAAACCGATCGTGGCCGGGATGGCGATGATCGCGCCCATCCCCGATGCCGTTCCGATCGCGCGGTGGATCGGCGCGCCGCACACGGTCATGGTCAAGGTCGTGATCGTCCCCCCGCCAATGCCCAGCAGCGCCGAGAACGCGCCCAGCCCGCCCGCCATGCCCGCTCGCGGCACCCCGGTGGGCATGCCGGCAAAGGCAGGCTCACCGCTGCGCGCGGGCAGCAAGAAGTAGATTGCAAAACCGATAACCCCGGTGCCAAAGATCAGCGCCAATTGCGCGCCGGACACGAAATCCGCGATCAGCGTGCCGAGCGCGGTGCCCAGCACCACCCAGATCGCCCAGCTTTTGAGCACTTCGAAATCGACCGCATTGCGCTTCGCATGGCTCTGGGTCGCGCGGATCGAGGTGAAGATGATGGTCGCCAGCGAGGTTCCCACCGCCACATGCGCGGCCAGATCGCTCTCTATGCCCAGCAAGGGAAACAGGATTACCAGCGCGGGTACGACGACAAAGCCCCCGCCGATGCCGAACAGTCCACCGGCAAAACCGGCAGCCGAGCCCGCCAACAAAAGCAGCGGGAGGGCAAAAGTGAGGTAGGAGAGATCGCTCACTTGGTAATAATACCCCTGAGGCCGGATTCGCCAAGCGCTTTGTTGCGGTGCGGCAATCGGGCGCGCACGAACCAATCATCCCTGCGACTGCTCATAGGGCTTCGTAAATTTTCGCGTTGCAATAGCGCGCCCTCCCCCCTCTAACGGGGCCATGATACGCGCCGCCCTCAATCACCTCACCCATTATCGCTATTCGCGACCCATCGAAGTCGGCCCGCAAGTCATCCGCCTGCGCCCGGCGATGCACACACGCACGGCGGTCCCGAATTACTCGCTCAAGATTGAGCCGGCGAACCACTTCATCAACTGGCAGCAAGACCCGCACGGCAATTGGCAGGCGCGCGTCGTCTTTCCGGAAAAGGTGCGCGAATTTCGGATCGAGGTGGATTTGCTCGCCGAAATGACGGTTATCAATCCGTTCGACTTCTTCGTGGCGGACTACGCGGAAACCTATCCGTTTCGCTATGATGAGCAGGTCGAAAAGGATCTCGTCGCCTATTTCGACATCGAGCCGCAAGGGCCCTTGTTCGAAGCGATGGTGGACCGGTTCAAGAACCACGAAGCGCGCACGATCGACTATCTGGTCGAGGTGAACCGCGCGGTGCACGAGGCGGTCGATTACGTCATTCGTATGGAGCAAGGCACGCAACCGCCTGAGCAGACGCTTGAGGTAGGGCGCGGATCGTGCCGCGACAGCGCGTGGTTACTCGTACAATTGCTGCGCCGCTTGGGCTTCGCCTCGCGCTTTGTCTCGGGCTATTCGATCCAGCTGGTCGCCGATGTCGAGCCGGTCGAAGGGCCCAAGGGCGTGTCGCAGGACGTCGTCGACCTGCACGCCTGGGCCGAGGCCTATGTGCCGGGCGCGGGCTGGGTCGCGATGGACGCGACCTCGGGCATGTTTGCGGGCGAAGGGCACATTCCGCTCGCCGCCACGCCGCATTACCGTTCCGCCGCTCCCATCGAGGGCATGGCCGAACCCGCCGAGGTTGATTTCAACTTCGCGATGTCTGTCGACCGGGTGAAAGAGGCGGTGCGCATTACCAAACCTTTCACCGATGATCGCTGGCACGCGTTGCTCGATCTGGGGGCGACGGTTGATGAGGATCTGAACGCGCAGGACGTGCGCCTCACCATGGGCGGCGAGCCGACCTTCGTAGCCGAGGACGGCGGCGAAGCCCCCGAATGGAACGGCGAGGCCGTGGGCCCGACCAAGGCTGGATACGCCGACAAGCTGATCCGCAAATTGAAAGGTATCTACGCGCCCGGCGGTCTGATCCATCACGGCCAGGGCAAATGGTATCCGGGCGAGAGCCTGCCGCGATGGGGCTATTCGCTCTATTGGCGCAAAGACGGCAAGCCGCTGTGGAACAACCCCGATCTGATCGCGAGCGATGCGGGCGAAGAGGCTGAAACTACCGTTACCCCGCAAGACGCGGGGGCCTTCCTCCAATCCGCTGCACGTTCGCTGGGCGTGGAGGAAGACTTCGTCCACCCGGTCTACGAAGACAGCGAAAAATGGATCGAACGCGAAGGGGAATTGCCGGTCAATGTCAGCCCGCTCGACCCCAAGATCGACGATCCCGAAGAACGCCAGCGCATCGTGGAAACCTTCAGCCGGGGGCTTTCGACGCCAGTGGGGTATGTCCTGCCCATCCAGCGCTCCGATGCGTCCTTGGTCAAACAGACCTCTCAGGCTCAGCAGACCCAGCAGGCGCGCGAGCCGTGTCGGTGGAAATCAGAACAATGGCGTCTGCGGCGCGGCGCGTTGTTTGCGGTGCCGGGCGACAGCGCGCTCGGTTACCGCTTGCCGCTGGGCTCGCTCCCGCACGTGCCCGAAAGCAGCTACCCCTACATCCACCCGCGCGTGGAAACCGACAGCCAGAAACCGCTCGCTGATTTTCGTGAACAACGCGCCGCCAAAGGCGATGGCTCGCGCGAAGAGGCAGCGCCAGCGGAGGACAAACCCAAGCAAGCGCATCGTAAGGTCGAAAGCGCCGGTGCCGCCGCGCAAGACCGGGTCGAACAGGAAATCATCGAAGGCGCCGTGCGCACCGCGCTGACGGTGGAGCCCAAAGGCAGCTACCTTTCGGTCTTCGTACCGCCGGTCGAAAGCATGGAGGATTTCCTCGAACTGATCGCGGAAATTGAAGCCACCGCCGAGGCGACCGGGACGCCGGTGCGGATTGAAGGCTATCTGCCCCCGCCCGACCCGCGCGTAAACGTGCTCAAAGTCACGCCCGATCCCGGCGTGGTTGAAGTGAACATCCACCCCACCGCCAGCTTTGACGAATTGGTCGATGTCACCACACGGCTGTACGACGCGGCGCGCGAATGCGGGATGACGGCGGACAAGTTCATGGTCGATGGCCGTTCGGTCGGCACAGGCGGCGGCAACCATCTGGTGCTCGGCGGCGCAAGCTTCACCGACAGCGCGTTCATCCGCCGGCCCGATATGCTCAAAAGCTTTGTGCTGTATTGGCAGCGCCACCCATCGCTCAGTTACCTGTTCTCCGGCCTCTTCATCGGCCCGACCAGCCAGGCCCCGCGCATCGACGAAGCGCGCCATGATAGCCTCTATGAGCTTGAGGTGGCGCTGGGTCAGGTGCCGGGTCCGGGGGAAGATCTGTCCTTCCCATGGGTCGCGGACCTGTTGTTCCGCAACATGTTGGTCGATGTGACGGGCAACACGCACCGCACCGAAATCTGCATCGACAAGCTCTACTCGCCTGACGGACCAACAGGGCGATTGGGTCTGGTTGAGTTTCGCGGGTTCGAGATGCCGCCTGACGCGAAGATGAGCGTCGCGGCGCAGCTTCTCCTACGCGCGCTCACCGCATGGTTCTGGCGCGAACCGCAAGATGGCGATCTGGTGCGCTGGGGGACCAGCCTGCACGACAAATTCCTGCTGCCGCATTTTTGCTGGAACGATTTTCTCGAAGTCCTCAGCGATCTGCGCGGCGCGGGCTATGACTTCGACCCCAGCTGGTTCGAAGCGCAGCGTCAGTTCCGCTTCCCCGCCCATGGCAGCGTGCAGGCAAGCGGCGTTGAGCTCGAAGTTTCCCACGCGCTCGAACCGTGGAACGTGCTGGGCGAGACCGGCGCGATTGGCGGGACGGTGCGCTATGTCGACAGCTCGACCGAGCGGCTGCAAGTGCGCGCCAAGGGTCTGACGCCAGGCCGTCACGTCATAGGGTGCAACGGGCGCCGCGTGCCGATGACACCGACCGATCAGCCGGGCGAAGCGGTCGGCGGGGTGCGCTACAAGGCGTGGGCTCCCGCAACCTGTTTGCATCCGCTGCTCAAGGCCGACCCGCCGCTGACCTTCGATGTCTTCGACACGTGGAACAACCGTTCGCTGGGCGGCTGCGTCTACCACGTCGCGCATCCCGGTGGCCGCTCCTTCGACGATGTGCCGATCAACAATTTCGAAGCCGAATCGCGCCGTAAGGCCCGCTTTCAGGATCACGGCCATTCGCCCGGCACCGTTGCAATCCCGGGGCATGAGGATCGCGGCGAGTTCCCACTCACTCTCGATTTGCGCCGTCCGGCGCGCCAATGATCGGGCGCGGATGAACCAACGCCGATGAACGAACGCCGATGAACAATCAGGGCGACACCCCCGCGTTCTCAGCCGGCGAAGTGGATCTGTTCGGATCCGCCCCGCAGGCCGATCCGCTCGCCTATTACGCGCCGCCCGCGCCGCACGGCGATCTCTACGCGCAAGCCTCGCCCGCAATCCGCAAGGCGTGGCGCGATCTCGCGCATGGTTTCTCGAACCAGTGCCAGGGCGATCTCAGCGCGCTTCAGGCCTATCTCGACCGCCATGTGGAAGATCTCGGCCTCGCGTTCCGAGTGACCGGGGACGAGCAGGAGCGCCCCTGGCCCCTCGGGCCAATGCCGATCCTGATCGCGGCGCAAGAGTGGGAAAATGTCACGCGAGGCCTGATCCAACGCGCCGAGCTGCTCGAACGCGTGATTGCCGACCTGTACGGTGCCCAAACGTTGGTGCGCGATGGCCACCTGCCCGCTGCGGTCGTGTCGGGCAGCCGCGATTTTGCCCGGCAGATGGTCGGCATCACGCCGCAAGGCGGGCGTTTCATGCACACCTACGCCGTCGATCTGGCGCGCGGGCCGGATGGCGAATGGCGGGTGCTGTCGGACCGCGTGCGATTTCCCGTAGGCATTGGCTACGCGATCCAGAACCGGCAGGCCTTGGCGCGCGCGACCGGCGGTCTGCTCGCATCGGTCGGCGCGCGCTCGCATAGCGGTTTCTTTGACGCGTTGCGCCGAGGCATAGCCGGGCCTTGTTTACGCGACGACCCGCGCGTCGCCTTGCTCACACCGGGTCGGTTCAGCCAGTCTTATCCGGAGCAGGCGATCTTGGCTCGCCAACTGGGCTTTTCCCTGGTCGAAGGGCGCGATCTGACTGTGCGCGATGGACGCCTGTTTGCGCGCACAATCGCAGGGCTTAAACGGATCGACGCGCTGTGGCGCTGGATTACGACGCGCGACCTCGACCCGCTCAATTTCGACGCGCGCTCGCGTATCGGAGTGCCGGGCCTGATCGCCGCAGCCAAGCAGAACCTGGTGCTGACCAATTGGCCGGGCGCGGGCGTCGTCGAAAGCCGCGCCATGCCCGCCTTCCTGCCGCGCCTCGCCAAATCGATGCTGGGAGAAAGCCTCGCCCTGCCCAACGCGGCGACGTGGTGGTGCGGCGGCGCATCCGAGCGCGATTTCGTGCTCGCCAACCTTGAGAACCTCGTCGTCAGCTCCGCTTTCCGGCGGCCTGTCGTCGGGCTTGTCGACGGGCACACACGAGCGGGCGCGAGCCTAAGCCCGCAAGAGCGCGAGACGCTGGAGCGCGGCATGGCGATGCGACCAATGGATTACACCGCGCAAGAGATCGTCAACCTCTCGACCACGCCCGCTTTGTCTGGCGGCCATTTCGAAGCGCGCGGCTTTACCCTGCGCGCGTTTCTGGCACGCGATGAGAACGGCGAGTGGTCGGTGCTGCAAGGCGGTTTTGGCCGGGTGTCGCAAAGCGGCGAGTTGCGCACCACCTTGATGGGCTTGGGCGACATCTCGAAAGATGTCTGCATCATCGAGCCCAAACGCCCGCCAGTCCCACCTGCGGTGTTGACGCCCAGCCTGCGCGAGATCCGCCGCGAACAGGGCCTCTTGCCCAGCCAGGCGGCTGACAATCTGTTCTGGCTTGGCCGCTACAGCGAGCGCGCCCAGCACACCGCGCGCATTGTTCGCGTTCTGGTCGATCAGCTGGCGATGTCGGGGGCGGATCCAGCCATCTCCACCACGGTGACGCGCCTGGGCAAATTGCTCGCGAACCTTGGCGCGATTGCCCGGCCGGGCAAAGACACGCGCTTGCTCGACATGGCCGCGCAGGCTTTGGACAACCCCTCCGCATCGGGAAGCGTGCGCGCTCTTATCATCCGCGAACAGCGCATCGCGCAAATTCTGCGCGACCGTCTTTCGCGCGACAGCTGGCGCGCGGTGCAGCGCCCGATGCCCACCTTCACATCCGGGGAAGCCGACACAATCGCGCGCGCCTGCGATCAGGTGATCGAGCGGCACGCGACGCTTTCTTGGCTGATGTCGGATGGGATGAGCCGGGGCCCGGAATGGCGCTTTCTCAATATGGGAATGAGCGCTGAACGCGCCTCAATGATCCTGCAAGCCGCGCAGGCGATTATCCCGGGCAGCGCCAGCGCGGATGATCTGTCCGCGTTGCTTGATCTGGTGGATTGCCAATCGCTCTATCGCAGCCGCTATCTCACCATGCCCTATATCGCGCGCGTTTATGACATGGTGCTGCTGGAGCCAGCGCAGCCGCGCGGCCTCGCTTTCCAGATCGGCAAGATGGAAAAGCACCTAAGCGCCATACCAGCGCTGCGCACCGACGGCATGCCAGAGGCGCCTTTCCACGCCGTTCGGCAGTTCAGAGCCAAACTTGAAGGAGCCGACGCCGGCGAAATCGGGACGATGACACTGGAGGAATGGCGCAAGGATCTGGCCAAACTGTGCGAGGCGATCAGCGAACGCTATTTCCTTCAAGGCAAGCGCGCCAACGATGTGCGCACACAAAGGCTGTTTTGATGCGGTTTCGGGTGCGCCATATCAGCACTCTGACCTACGCCGCGCCGGTCTCGCGGGCGCGGTTCAATCTGCGGCTCAAACCGCGGCCCGGCACCGGGCAACGCATGGAAAGCGAAAGCCTGACCATCGCGCCCAAACCATCTTCGAGCGAAGAACAATCAGGCCCCTATTGGGTGACCAAGACGCAGATCGGTTTCGAAGCCCCGATCAAGAAGCTGCAAGTCACGAGCGAATTCGTGATCGATCAGGCCGCCATCGCGCCGGTAGAAGCCGGGCCATCTTTGGAGCGGGTCCGAAGCGAAGCGTTGGACGACACGGATCTTTCTGACTTGGCACCTGCGCCATATTCGTTCGCCTCGCGCATTGCGACCATGAGTGATGAGATCACCGCATGGGCCACGCCCCTCCTTGCGCCGGGGGGCGACTCAGTGGCGGCGATCAGCGCCCTGATGCGCGCTATCCATACGCAATTCACCTACGCGCCGGGCAAGACCAACAGCCGCACCCCACCCCAAGACGCCTTCACCGCGCGCCACGGCGTGTGCCAGGATTTTGCGCATGTCATGATCATGGGCCTGCGCGCCGCAGGCATTCCCGCCGCCTATGTCAGCGGATATCTTCTAACGCGACCACCGCCGGGCAAACCCAAGCTGGTGGGCGCCGATGCGATGCACGCCTGGGTCGCCGCGTGGTGCGGGCGCGAGCTTGGGTGGATCGGGTTTGATCCCACCAACGCTTGCCTTGCCGGTGAGGACCACATCGCCATCGCAATGGGCCGCGATTACGCCGATGTCTCCCCCATTGACGGGACATTTATCGGCAACGCCCCGCAGTCGATGGCCAGCGCCGTCGACGTTGAGCGGTTAGCTTGATGGGCGGTGTGAAGCGGAGCTGCCCCCGCCCAAAGAGCATGTGGAAAGCTGCGCCAAATAACCGCCACTAATCGAAAATCTCTGACAAGCGAGACTCAAAATAGCGGATCGTTTTTTCAAGTCCCTCATCGAGGGCCACCTTGGGCTCCCAGCCTAGCGTGGCTGTGGCCTTGGCAATATCGGGACGGCGCTGCTTAGGATCATCGGCGGGCAGATCGAGAAAGGTCAGCTCGGACTTGGAGCCGG
>JBCCCM010000021.1:0-63327 GCA_039033515.1 Pseudomonadota bacterium | reverse complement strand
CAAGGCCTTTGGCAACATAAAGGCCGATATTGCCACCGCCGATGATAATGGCGCGGCGGATCGCGTCGACCAGCGATTCCTTGCATCCGTAGAGGTTGTCGAATTTCGATTTGGTGACGCTGTCGTTTACGTTGATCGCCGGGAACGGGAGCTTGCCCTGCTTTGCGATCTGGTAGAGGCGCATGACGCCCGTGGTGGTCTCTTCGGACACGCCCTTGATGTTCTGGACGCTCTTGGTGAGGTATCCCGGCTTCTCAGCGACATAGGCTTTAAGCGCGCGCTGAAACTCGATTTCTTCTGCGTTGGCGGGCGGCGGCATTTCCTCACCCGCTTCGAGACGTGCGCCCCACAAAGCAAACATGGTGGCGTCGCCGCCATCGTCCAGGATGATGTTGGACGTGAGATCGGGATCGGCATCGGTCGACCAATCGAAGATGCGGCCCACATAGTCCCAGTAATCCGCCAGCGTTTCGCCCTTGATCGCGAAGACGGGGATGCCTTGCGCGGCGATTGCGGCGGCGGCGTGGTCTTGCGTGGAAAAGATGTTGCAGGTCGCCCAGCGCACTTCAGCGCCCAGAGCGGTCAGCGTCTCGATCAGAACGGCGGTCTGGATCGTCATGTGAAGCGACCCGGTGATCCGCGCGCCTTTGAGCGGCTGCGAGGCGCCGTACTCTTCGCGCAGAGCCATCAGGCCCGGCATTTCGGTTTCAGCGATGGCGATCTCGTCGCGGCCATATTGGGCGAGCGCGATGTCTTTGATGATGTATTCGTGAGTGAGAGCGGCGGTGGCCATTGGAATGTCTCCTGAGTTCTGAGCGCGCCCTAGCGATATGGAGAGCGTCGCGCAAATATAAAGTTATCTTTATATGTGCAATTGCCCTGAGACTTTTCGCTGACAAAGCCTTAAGTCTATCGGCTTATGAACCCCTGCATGACCCGCCTGCTGCGTATGTACTTGCTGACTTTACTGGCCGTCTTTTGCGGCCCGGCGGCGCTCGCGCAGAGCTTTGATGACTACCCCGAGGCAGTCATCGAAACCTATTGGGTG
This sequence comes from Pseudomonadota bacterium, assembly GCA_039033515.1. Taxonomy (GTDB): domain Bacteria; phylum Pseudomonadota; class Alphaproteobacteria; order Sphingomonadales; family Sphingomonadaceae; genus Erythrobacter. The sequence continues at coordinate 62,279 of JBCCCM010000021.1, read as the reverse complement.
ACCGGCGCGACCCCGGCCCAGATCTACTCGTCGATCACGGTCAACTCGCGCGAGGCGCTTCCCAATCGCGGGCCAGCCCACGCTTACGCGCAGAGCCAGTTCAACTGGACCTCGCGATCGAACGGCGAGCGCTGCGAGGTCAATCTGACGATGAAATTGCTGGTCCTCTTCCCGCAGCACGTGGACCCGCACGGGCTCACGGGCGATGCGTGGAAGTGGTGGGACAATTACATCACAACCCTCGAAGTGCACGAAGCGGGCCATCTGCAAATCGCCGCTGAGACCTATCCGGTGCTGCTCGACGCGCTGGAATCGGGCCCATGTTCCAGCGCCAACGCGCGCGGCATGGCCATCCTTGACGATCTCGCCGAACGCCAGTCGCGCTATGACGCGATCACCAATCACGGCGCCGCGCAAGAACGCGCCACATTGTAAGCGCGTCACCCATCCGCCGCATCAGCAATTGCGTGGCTGCACGCATTCCCTATATCCGCAGGCACGATTGATCCCACCGAGCTCAAGGAGCGATACGCATGACAATTTCCGTAGGCGACAAACTTCCCGAAGTGACCATGGTCAAAGCGACCGCCGAAGGGCCCCAGCCCGTCCAGTCGGGCGAATTCTTTGCAGGCAAGAAGGTCGCGCTGTTCTCCGTCCCTGGCGCGTTCACGCCGACCTGCTCGGCCAAGCACTTGCCGGGCTTCGTTGAGAAAGCCGCCGACCTCAAAGCCAAGGGCGTCGACGAAATCGTCGGCACCGCGGTGAACGATGCGTTCGTGATGGGCGCGTGGAACGCGAGCGCGGGCAGCGACGACATCACCATGCTCGCTGATGGCAACGCCGAATTCGTCGAAGCGGTTGGTCTGACGATGGACGGTTCGGGCTTTGGCATGGGCACACGCGGCCAGCGTTTCTCGATGGTCGTCAATGACGGCGTCGTCGAACAGCTCAACGTCGAAGCGCCCGGCGACTTCAAGGTGTCGAGCGCGGAGCATATGCTCGACCAGATGTGAAGAGCCTGAGGCTCATCTGAGTTGGCGAGAAGGGCGTCCTTGCGGCGCCCTTTTTGGTGCGCGTTAAACGTCCGGAATGGCATAGGTCACCGTCGATTGCGCGAGAACCACGCTTTCGTCGTCCTGCCACAGCTTGACATCCACTGTCGCCAAACGGCGGCCGAGCTTGATCAGCCACGCATCCGCGAAGAATTCCTCCGCGCGCACCCCGCGCAGGAAGCTCATGTTGAGATTGCTCGTCACCGCCATGGGCACGATCCCGATATGCGCAAGGATAACGGCGTAAGCGATGCGGTCCGCCAAGGCCATTTGCGTGGGGCCCGAAACGATACCGCCGGGGCGCAATTGCTCGGCCTGCGGGCGTTGGCGCATTCGCATAAATCCCGGCTCGATCCGGACGAATTGCTCGGCGTCTTGCTCGTGACCGGGGAAAGCTTCGGCAAAGAAAGCGACCAGCTCCGGAGCTGTCAGGACGGGTTCGAGTGTGCGCACGGTCATGGCGTCGCTCTCGCCGCGATTGGCCCGGCGATCAAGGTCTAAGCGCAAAACGGCGAGCGCGGCCCGCTAACGCCACGCCGATACCGTCGAACGCTACGCCGAACGCAATAGCGCCTGGCGCGTTTTGTCCGGGTTTGGCCAGCGTGGTGGTGCTTGATCACTTTTACGGCGTGCTGGTGGGCAGCGCGGCGGTCTATATTTTCTTTGTCCTGAGTGGATACTGGATCACGAAGATGTGGTCGGATCGCCACGCGCAGACGGCCCAGCCCTATGTGACATATATGGCCTCGCGCTTATGGCGGCTGGCACCGATCATGATGGCGGGCGCGGGGTTTGCCGTGTTGGTCGCTCGATGTCGAGATGCGGTTCTACCTCGTCGCCCCGTTTCTAATCATTTTCATGGACCGGCACGGTGTGCACGAAGTTGTTCCTTATATGTACATGGTCTGATCCAACTCTGCCTCGACCGTTTAACGACCGCAAAGGCACTGGTTTCACTCGGATCTCCTAGCCCAAACGGGGCTTGAGAGGAAGTGGCAAGAATGCGAGTTTGCTCTCATTGAACGTCAGTTTGGTAACAAATAGCCATTTTAGAAAGCGAAACTGCGAACCGTAGCTCGTGGTCAGAAGAGAGCTCAAGGCGTCGCAGCTCAACTCTATGTTGTTAGGCTTGCTGCGTACTTTTTAGGCGCTCCATTTTTCTTAGATCTATGGCCGAGCTGGGGGTGAATACAGACTTTGCTTATGGCCAGTTTTTAGGCCCTTTGGCACTCCAGAAATTTGCCCAGACACGCAAATGTTGCCAAATTGAAGAGGCACAGTGTTCCCGATAAGGAACGGTCCATGCGTGCACTTTAATAAAGGTAAAGGCCGAGATACTCGCGTTGGAACAAGGCTGGTGCGTCTCGGTTCATAAAACAGAGGTTTGCCCTCTCGACGACTGTTGTTGAGAAGATCAAGCCTGCGCAAATCCCCCCCCCACAAGCCAAAGAACTGAAAGGCCCGGCGAACTGTTTTTGATATGAGTACACTCACGCTTTCCACTCTTGCTTTGTACTTTCTCGCGATGATCGGCATCGGGCTCTATGCTTGGCGCAAGTCAACAGAAACCTCTGAAGGTTATTTGCTGGCTGGCCGAAACCTCCCCCCTCCGTTGCCGCGCTCTCGGCTGGCGCATCGGATATGTCTGGATGGCTGCTCTTGGGTCTGCCCGGCGCGCTTTACGCCGCTGGATTAGTAGAGGCCTGGATAGGGATTGGCCTTTTTGCGGGTGCGGTGTTCAACTGGATAATCGTCGCGCCGCGATTGCGCGAACAAACTGAGCGCTACGGTAACGCGCTTACGATTCCGCAATTCCTCGCTAATCGATTCGCCGAAAAAGGCGTCGCCTTGCGTGTTGTGTCGGCGCTTGTCGTCGTAGTATTTTTTACAGTCTACATTGCCGCCGGTCTGGTTGGCGGAGGAAAGCTGTTCGAGACAGCCTTCGCGGGGGTGCTTCCCGAAATTGGTATGAGCGATTATGCTCTGGGCATCTGGATAACCGCTGGCATCGTGCTCGTATACACGATGGTTGGCGGGTTTCTCGCAGTGAGCTTAACCGATTTTGTCCAAGGCGCAATCATGATGCTCGCACTCGTGATAATGCCACTCGTCGTTATGTTCGGAAGCGGAGGCGAAGCAGGCGGTTCGATTGCTGAGGTGCCTATGGAGGGATACCTGAGCCTGACGAACGGATTAACGTTCATTGGGTTTGTCAGCGCGGTCACGTGAGGCCTCGGCTACTTTGGCCAGCCGCACATCATTGATCGCTTCATGGCAATTGACACGGTCGAGAAGGTCGCAACAGCGCGCAGCATCGGGCTGACCTGGATGGGGGTCTCGCTTCTTGGCGCGGTTGGCGTGGGGCTCGCCGGGCGAGCCTATGCAGAACGTAAAGGCATAGTGGTCGACGACCCTGAGACGATCTTCATCGTCCTGTCGGAGTTGCTCTTTCACCCTGCGATCACCGGCTTCCTTTTTGCCGCTCTGCTCGCTGCTATCATGAGTACCATCTCTTCGCAGTTGTTGGTCTCCTCCAGCTCCCTCACCGAGGATTTCTACCGTTTGTTTCTGCGCAAAGAGGCTGGCGAGCGTGAGGCGGTCTATGTTGGCCGTGTCTGTTTTGCTCTGGTGGCGCTTGCCGCGATTGCCCTCGCGTCAGATCCTGACAGCCAAGTGCTGGGACTTGTCGCCAACGCCTGGGCGGGCTTTGGCGCTGCGTTTGGGCCGCTTATTCTGCTCGCGCTTACGTGGCGGGGCATGACTGGCGCAGGTGCTTTGGCGGGCCTTGTGACCGGCGCTTTGGTGGTGGGCTTGTGGATTGGCCTTGGCTAGAACCAGAGCTTCTTGGGCGGTCCGGGCCTCTATGAGATCGCGCCCGGCTTCCTTTCAGCTTGGCTTGCGATTGTGGCCGTGAGCAAGGCGACAGCAAGCAAAGCGCAGCTTCAACCCGCTGAATAGGATCAGACGCAAGACGAAAAAGCCGACGCAACCCATGGGATGCGCCGACTTTCGTGCGTTCCAGATTGAGCGATCAGGCCGCTTGTTCGGGTGCGTCCCACATCAGGTGGCGATCTTCTATTACCACCATGTTTTCTGGCCGGATGAACTCCGCATCGGACCGATAACCAAGCAACTGGCACGCTGGAAGCTCTAGGTTGCGCACTAAAATGCGCGATTCCTCGGCATTAAAATCCGATAGGCCTCGTGCGAGCTCTTTGCCGCTCTGATCGTAAATGTGCAGCACATCTCCGCGTGAGAAGTCCCCGTTTACCGCGGCCACATCGTTTCGGCTGATCGCACTTTCACCGTCGAAATTCTGCGCTGCTTCCTCGTTGATGACGATGCTTCCCGCCATCTGCAACCGATCAGCGAGCCAGATCTCCCACAGTGAAACCGGATTGGGGTTTGGCAAGCATATGGTGCATTTGCGGTTGGCGTTGAGGATCGAAGAAAGCGGATACTCGGCATCGCCGTTGGCTATATAAGCGGTGCAGCCCGCGTTTTGTGCCATGTTGGCCGCTTGCAATTTGGTGAGCATTCCGCCCGATCCCAGATCACTGATGCCCCCGGATGCCGCCTCGACATAGTCGGCCACATTTTCGACTTCCTCGACCAATCGCGCGCCTGGTTCGTCGGGATCGCGATCAAAAAGGCCGTCCACCTCTGTGAGGATGATGAGGCTTTCCGCATCGACCATCTGCGCGATCTTGGCTGCTAGGCGATCGTTGTCGCCGACGCGTATTTCTTCGGTCGTGATCGTATCGTTCTCGTTTACGATCGGGACGATGCGCGATTCCATCAGCCGCGCGACTGTGTTGCGGGTGTTGAGAAAACGTCGATGGTCTTCGAAATCGCTCAGCACCAGCAGGATTTGAGCAATCTCGAAGCCGAATTCCAGCCCGACCTGTTTGTACGCATTAAGCAGCAAAGGCATGCCGCAAGCGGCTGCGGCCTGCTTGTCGCGTAGGCCCGAATTTTCTGGCGTCATCCGCACAGTCTTGAGCCCTAGCGCTACCGCGCCCGAGCTTGTTAGAATGACCTCGTAGCCTTCGTCGCGCAGCCGGGCCACGTCTTCGAGCAGACGCTGCAAGAAGCCGAAGCGAGGGGTGAGGCGGTCGGTGTTTGCCAGCAGGCTCGATCCGATCTTGACGACGATACGTTTGGATTTTGGCATTGAATTCTCGAAAATCTGAAGGTTTCGTGGAACGATTGTGCAGTGCAATAGTTAGAATATGTTCACAATGCAACATTAAATTTGAAGTTTTCAATCCAGTATGCGCTGAATTATTCAATAGTTTTAGACATAAAAGTCGTCTCAAAGCGTTTTACTGTACGGATTTTACAAAACAATGATTTGACTTTTATTATGGACCAATTGAATATTCTCATGGTGGGGTGCGGAAAAATGGGAGGTGCCCTCCTCAGTAATTGGTTAGCGTCAGGAGATGTTTTTACCGTTACTGATCCCGCACTAGAAGAAACGCCGCCCGGAACAGTGCTTGTGCGCGATACGGGCGACCTCGCCGGACGCAAATTCGACGTTTTAATAGTCAGCATCAAACCTCAGATCATAGATAAGGTCATTCCCTCCTATGCGACGATGCTGACCGATAATGGTTATGTCCTGTCGATCGCCGCTGGTTGTTCGATTGAGAGGATCAAGGCTGTAACCAATGACGCACCAGTCATCAGGGTCATGCCCAACCTGCCCGCAGCTGTGGGCCAAGGCGTAAGCGCGATTTACGCCAGCGCGGATACAATGGGCACCCATCTCTCCCACACTCAAATGCTTATGGACCTAACAGGCACCCATATAACAGTGGACGATGAGGATCAGATTGACCGCTTCACCGGCATCGCGGGCTCTGGCCCAGGTTATGTCTTCGAATTCGCCCGTGCTTTCGTAGAGGCGGCCATGGATCTTGGTTTCGACGAAACGTCTGCGCGCTCAATGGTGCTTGGCACCATGGCAGGTGCGACCGAAATGGCGCGTTCCGCAGATGCGGACCTTGCAAGCCTTCGCAACTCGGTGACAAGTAAGGGTGGCACAACTGCGGCTGGTCTGGACGCCTTCAACGGCGATGGCACTATCAGCGCCCGTCTGGCTGCCACGGTGGAGGCTGCGTATAATCGCGCTCTTGAGCTGAAGTAGTTCACCCTCAATTTTTCGATAAGCAACAACGGGATCAAACAATGACGGACAGTACTCTCGACCCGCGAATTCATATTGCTCAGCTCGGTTTGCAAGCCAAACATGCGGCACTTGGGCTGCGCACGGCCAGCACTGAGGCCAAGAATACCGCGCTGACTGAAGCTGCAAAGACTATGCGCGCGGCCACTGATCGCCTGTTGGAGGCCAACACCAAAGACGTAGACAGCGTTCGCGAGACAAAGCCTGAAAGCTTCATCGATCGCCTGAAACTGGACGAAGATCGCGTTGAAGGCATGGCGCGCGCCTTGGAAGAGATTGTCGAATTGCCCGACCCCGTTGGTCGAAATCTCGCGACTTTCGACAGGCCCAATGGTTTGAGGATTGAGCGCGTCGCAGTGCCAATCGGCGTCATTGGCATGATCTACGAATCGCGGCCCAATGTCGGCTCGGACGCGAGCGCGCTGTGTCTCAAATCAGGCAACGCCGTGATCCTGCGCGGCGGTTCGGAGAGTCGGCACTCTACCCGCGTGATCGTTGAGTGCATTCAAGCGGGGCTTGAGGCCGCATCCTTACCGCGCGATGCGGTACAAACCGTCCAGACAACCGCGCGCGAAGCCGTAGCCGAGATGCTTGGCGCGGTCGATCATATCGACCTCGTCATCCCGCGCGGTGGTCGCGGGCTTACCGAGCTGGTGCGCGACAATGCGAGAGTGCCAACGCTCCTTCACCTCGACGGCAATTGTCATATCTACATTCATGAAGAGGCGGACCTGGACAAGGCGATCCCCGTCATCCGCGACGCCAAGCTGCGTCGCACCGGCATATGCGGCGCGGCTGAGAGCCTCGTGGTCGATGCCGCAATCGCCGACAAAGTGTTGCCATTGATCGCCGAAGCCATGCCCGATTGCGAGCTGCGCGGCGACGCAGCGGCGGTGGCGGCAGATGCCCGCATCAAGCCCGCAAGCGATGCTGATTTCGACACCGAATTCCTCGACGCGGTGCTATCCGTCAAAGCCGTTGCCGGCGCAGACGAAGCCGTTGCCTGGGTCGCTGAGCATAGCTCGGGCCACACCGATGCGATCATAACTGAGAATGCCGACGTCGCGCGACAATTCCTTACACAAATCGACAGCGCCATTGTGATGCACAACGCCTCCACGCAGTTTGCCGACGGCGGCGAGTTTGGTATGGGCGCAGAGATCGGCATCGCCACAGGCAAAATGCACGCGAGAGGTCCCGTGGGTCTCGAACAACTCACCAGCTTCAAGTACGTCGTGCTCGGCGACGGTCAAACGCGAGGTTAACTGGACCACCAAGTCGGCAATTGGGTCGTGAGGGGATGTCGGCATTCACTTGTCTATCGGCTAGTTCGGGCGTTCCGCTGTCGGCCTACCAATTCCCACACGCAGGCATCTGTGGTCTAAAACACAGCCGGTTTCGCGAGCATCCACACCGCCATACCGATCATGAACAAGTTTTCGGTCAGCGATACGAATCCAAGCGGCACATTGCTGTCCCCACCGACACAAGCACATTTGAGGTCGCGCTTGTCGATATAAACCGCCTTGACGACGCTGACCGCGCCAATCGTGCCAATGAAGAGCGCGACGGGGACCGAGACCACTTTCAGAATCTGTGCCGTCATCAGCACTCCGGCCAGTCCCTCGGCGAAGGAATAGATGTAGCCGTATGGCACTCATCTCTTCGCCAGCAGGTCGTAGTTCAGGAACATGGTCGAGAAGCTATCTACATCGCGCAGCTTGAGGTAAGCCAGGCCGCACATTGAGAAGCTAACGAACCACTCGGCGGTAAGGATCGACAGTGGCTGTCCGGTCGCTACCCATGCCGCAGCCAAAGCCATCAGCGCCATCATACCAAACAGCGCGGCAACCGGCTGATAGCTGGTGCCCTCCTTTTCGACGGGGTTGCCGAAATGCGCAGCGAGGTCGGTGTAGCCACCGATCCGCTCATCACCGATCCATGTTTGCGGAGTGGTCTTTACGCCATGCCTCTCCTTGAAAACGTTAGTCTCCTCGCGCGTGGTGAGGTGATGATCGTCCACCTGATAGCCACGCCTTTTGAGCAGCCATTTCGACTTCACGCCGTAAGGGCAGACATGGTCTGGCATCGCCATGCGATAGAGCGTTGCTGTCTTGGGCTGCTTCATGTTTTGACCCTAGAGTAAATGACCGTCAGGTGCGTTGGGAAGAGTTCCGCAGAGCCGTCACACAACGTCCAGCACCAATCCCATTTCCTTTGCCTCCTCGGCTTCGATATACCAATTGACTGGTGCTTTCTCTTTGATCTGCTCGAAAGTCACATCGGTTCCTTGAACGATCGCAGCAAACCCTTCTTCTTCGATCCTGATCGAATGTTCGATTTCATTGAGCTTGGCCTTCAGCGCAGAAACGCATGAAGACAGCGGTCCGTTGAGTTGCACCGTGTCGACCATTTGCCGCTCGTAGATCATGATCCGCGTTTCTTTCGTGAGAAACCTGTCCTCACGAGGAAAGTAGCTCATAAAGGTTGCGCCCGCGGAATAGACGGCTTGCTTGCCAAGAAAGATCACTTTCTTCGCGTTGAAGTCGCGCAGTAGACGAACATCATCGCCCATAGCCCGCGCGATCTCAGGGTCTCCACCCAGCGTGCATAGCGAGATGACAAGTGAGTCCTGATCCGCCGCGCGCTCCACCTCGTCGCGAAACTTCTTGTAGAGCGCTTCGTCGATTCGACCGAATAAGCGGATATGCGGCTCTGCCAGCAATGGGTAGTCGTCTGCGGTGCTCATGAAGGCCCCAAGTTGAATAGCTTTTCGCGCGCCAATATTATGCTGGTCGCTGGTCAAATGTGTTTCTCAAGACGGTCGAACACTGTTGCGAGCGCTCGGGTCCGCTCCAACTTGCTCAGCTCTTGCAGCGCTGTGTCCACATGGAGCTGATACTCAGCCACGGCCCTGTGAGTGTCTATCAGTTCAGCGCCGAGGGTTGACAGCAAACTAATTGCGGAGCGGTTTTCCAAGAGGGCATGTGCGTGAAGTGTTGCGATGCCGAGAGCTCTACAATTCACTAGGACCACCGCTGTTAGCAGTGTTCCAAGGCCCTCTCCTTGATACGCATCCAGAACAGCAACGGAGAACTCGTAGGGTGCAGTTTTGTCTTTCTGTATGGCGTGGACGGCACCGATCGCCGGTCGATCGGATAGGTCCATATCGATCACGCCCCAAGCCAGATGCTCATCACCTTCCGTATCGAGAAGCTGATCGATCACAACTTTGGGCTGTGTTTCTGCGGCTGAAAAGAAGCGAAGATAGCGTGATTGCGGCGAAAGAGCTTTAATACCTTCCCGCATCAGGCTGCGATCATCCTCAGAGATAGTGCGAATGCAGATGTTCTGCCCGCTCTCAAGACAGGCATGAATCACTTCGTCTTCAATCTCATCGGGCGTTTCAGCCATAGCGCTCTCTCCGGGAGATTGGTGCTTACCAGAAAAAGACCATCAGTTCTCCACTGCGTCGGGTGCGCGTTCTTATTCGTATCCTGACATGCGGGCCGACGAGCAACTTCGGTTCGATAGAGCACGAATAAATACCCTGAATGGCCGATTAGGCATCAAGTGGCTGCAAGGACAGTTCATCATCCAGGGTTGCCAGTTTCTCGTCGCTGGTTTGGATCAATGGTTTACCGTCGAGCAACTCAAACCGGGTTTCTCCGCTAATCCAATCAGGACCAGACAGCGACTTTACCGGCAAGAATTGTTGAACTTTTTGGACGATATGCACAGTTCCGTCAGGCTCTTGCATACGCTGACTTTCGGTGATTTCCTTCTTTTTCATCAAAATATCTCGTTTTTTGGTTGCAGGATCGGCTGCAAGGGCTTCTCGCGCCGTGCAGTGGGGCTTGCTGTGCTCGATTGACAACCGCCAGCAATCCGCCCGGCACATGAGCTCTAAAACGATACTGAGCTAGATCGCGGCAGCAAGAAGCAAGGTGGGTGCTTCAGCTCCGATCTCCTTCTGGATATCAGTGATCTTCGAAGCAATGTTGCCGGCTTCTGCTTCAAGCTTGAGCCGGTCGACTTTCTGATCAGCCGAGGCCGCTTCAATCAATTTGCGTTGGTGAGTAAAATACAGGCTGTTTAAAGACATAAGTTATGATCTAACAGATTTCTCATTCGCTCGGGGAAGTGTCGTCGTTTGCGATGAACGCCTCGCCTCATCTTGTCCGGCTGACGGTCGCTCACTTACCTGCGTACTGAGATAGATCAGGGCTCATAGCCTTCGGCACCAACCCGGAAGGCACCAATAATCTCGTCACTGCCGAACTCGTGCAATCACGAGGGCGGCAAAAGACAACAGCAAAATCGCAGCGGCTTCATAGACGACATTTCCGGAGCCATATCCTTGCCCTGAAGGACAATGAGACGCGCCAATGCCGTGATTGCGATGAAGATCGGGAGCACGAAAAAGGATCCGCGCCCCGAGTAAAATACCGCAATCATTCCGATCACCTCGGTGTAAAGAAACATGAGCAGAATATCGGCCAGATTGATCGAGCCGCGCTGGTACGCGGACCATACTTCAATACTTGCGGCTCCAAGCGTCATTAGCGCTGCAACGATCAGCAGCGCCCGTTCAACGGTTTTGAACGTTTTTTCGGCGGCCACCTCATGCGTCGGAAGGGCGGGCGGCTCGTCTTCGCATGTGTGTTTGGAATCTCGCTTCATGTGTTCGGCCTGCTTTTTTGCCGTCACTTCTAACGAACCGAGCCATATTCCGAGACTGACGACCGCGAAGTTTTTCGTTGAGCCGAACTTTCCAGCGGTCAACAACGACAGAAGCCAGAGCTTCCGTGGGGACAGCACAGCCTCTTGACGGTAGCCGTCCCCAGATGCGGAAGCTGCGGCAATGCTGAATCGCTACCAACGCGATCCCATCGGATCGACATAGACAATTAATGCCAGCAATCCGAGCATGAGGATCAGGGCAAACCATGCCCAGCTGAACTTAGATCTTTGTTTTCCTAATTTAGTCATTTCAGAACTCCGTTTGATTCAAAATTGAAGGTGTCCGGCTCCATCGTCGAACTCCGAGTTTTCTTTCAAATCAAAACGGTACACCCCAGTACTGGTAAATCTGTCGACTATATGCGCTGTCCCAGTTCGATCCGCGGTATTTCTCCAGAATGGGAATATTGCGAAATACGTCATCCTTGGCATCAACCACGTATCCGTCGAGATCGGTGTCATAGTAGAGCGCCTCCCACGGGACGGGTCGATGATTTTCACCCAGACCAAGAAAGCCACCGAAGCTCAGAATGATGAACTTCACCTCGCCGCTTGGCTTGTCGATCATAAGAAACTCGACTTGTCCGATCTTGTCGCCATCGGGCCGATAGACCGGTGTGCCTTCAACGCGATGAGATGCGATCATATCGCGCAGCGTGCCGGTTTCGTTGGGTTGCGTTTCGGGCCGACCCCCTCGCGCAAACTCACGCAATGAAGGGGCGTCCAAATTGTCTCTTTGTTTGTTGACGGCAGCAGCCATCGTTTCCTCCTCTTTGAAGAACCGATGGCGGACGCTTCTTGATGGATTAGGTCGTTCAAAACGATCAACGACGGCGTCTCAAACGCCGCCGGCATAATAAATCGACGCATGAGCCGCAGCTAAGGTCCGAAGAACCTAGGGATCGGTTCTGCATTTCCTAGCGGTCAGTAGTTCGCGGGTGGATCGCTGGCCGGAAAACTCTGATCGAGTTCTTCGTCCGTTTTGCTCCATTCGCGGTCCGAAGGATCGCGCATTGCGTCCGGGCCGGCATCGCGCACATCTGTATCACTTTCTTGCACCTGATGTGAGGCGTAAGCTGCGTGTTTCTTCTGATTTCGTTTCTGCAAAAGCTGATAGGCTGCGAATCCAAACCCTCCTGCTGCCATCGCTCTCCAGAACATTTTCTTCTCCCAGTTTTGCCCGCGTCTCAGTCCGAGATGAGCGCTTTCGCCGATCTCGGTTTTGTGTCAGGCGCTTGCTGCCTTGTTGACTTGGCCGGTCGCGATTTCGGTCATGGTGCGATCGCCACTGTAGGTGTCGTCGAGACATGCCTGTAGATCGCGGGCGTCGGCCTCGAAACCGAGACGCTTTGCGAATGCAACAACGCATCCCCAACCGGCGATCGCATAGTGAACCATGCGTTGATACTGCGTTATAATCACAGCGTCGCGCGCATCGGGGTCTCGAATATCAGCCTCTATTGCATGCGCTTCGGCTTCCTTCACCAAGCCTTCCATGCCTTTGCAAAACTCATCGGTAGGGTCCGATTTGTGCGAGCGCACTACGCTGGCCGCCACGGTCATGCCGTGGGCAATCCCGTTGCTACCCGCGTTCAAAGCCTCTTTGAGTTCCGGGCTCGACGCAGCGTCAGCCAGTTCGTTCGTCGCGGCCTGGCTCTGTTTGCAAGCGCTGTATATGTCCTGCAATTGATCGAGATAGACGTCGTTCAAGTTCGAGATTGCCATTTGTTCACTCCATAAGGCTTGACTGTTGGGTGCCGATCAAGCCGGTTTGAGCAGGCACTGGATGGTTCGCTGACAGCAACGGTAGGCCTGCTGCGCGGGCCTGTGTGATACGCCATGACTAGAAGGAGGTTCACGGCAGATCGCGCGGTGGATGACGCCGCGGCCTAAGTCAGCAGCATCACATGCGACGTTCGCGATGTTGCTGCGATAAGGCCGTTGCTGTCGAAGACGTGGCCCATATCGCAATAACATTGGTTAGGACTAACTGCGCGGCGTGAGTCTTCACTTGCCCCTACAAAATCTATGCCGACGGTGAGGTTTTGTTCCGAACTCGGAGACCCTGTCGATCAATCGGCAAAGTTTGAGCATCCATTTTGACACCTAGGCCTTGACACTCTCGTCAATGCTGACTTGTTTGCCGTTGAGCAACCGGCTTGGCTCCTAGCTCCTTCGAAGTTTGGGCCAGGAGCGGAATATCGGCTCGTCCGTCCTGAACCAACATCAACAGACAGCCCGCCAGCAACTATGCACCGCGTCAGCAAGCGTCACGTGACTGATCCCTTTTCTTGCTGCATGCTCGATCAAACCAAGGGTTTGCTTGAATGCGCGCAACCTTAGTCAGTTAGCAAACCCGGCCCAGCGGAGTTAGCGAGATCGCCCACTAGCGTATTCACGCCCATTATTTGTTCGATCAGGTCACCGATCCGCTCCCCGGCCTCGATCACTGGTCCATCATCGAGATGAGCGTAGCGAGCGTTCGTGGTCACATGTCTGTGACCCAAGAGCTTACCGATCATCGGAAGAGTTTCCGAGCGCGCCGCCGCGTAGCTGGCGAAGCTATGGCGCAGATCGTGCAGACGCACCCCCGGTAGTCCAGCTTCCTCGCGAACGTCTCTCCACAGGCGATCGATATCCACTTTTCTGCTGGTTTTCGGGTTGAAGAACACCTCCGGTCGGCGCTTGTGACGCGGAAGGCATTTGATGATGGTCCAAGCGGCTTCGCCTAGCCAGACGGTGCGCGGGCCAGTTTTGCTGTCGGTCAAGAGCAAGCGGCGACCTTTGACCTCGCTCCATGTCAGACCCTTGTTTTCCGATCGTCGACAACCAGTCAGGACCAAGAGCTGTAACGCAGCACAATGAACAGGGCGCGATTTGCGGTGGTTGTCGATCGCCGCGCCGAGGCGACGAAACTCTTGCTCGGAAAAGAACCGCTCACACTTGCGCCGCTTGTTCATTCGGATCGAGGTGCACGGGTTTGAGCCTTCCGGGTTGATGCCCCACTCTTCGGCCTTGTTCATCAGGGCTCGCAGGATTTCGCATGATCGGTTTGCCGCTCCCGGGCCTCCTATCTCTGTCACGCGGTTGAACCACTCCTGCACGTTGGCCTGCTCAATCTCATCGAGGAACATCCCCGCAAAGGCCGATTGAAGGTAGTTCTGCCGATACAATCCATGCGTATGCAGCGTTGATGTCTTCCAGCTTGGCGAGACCTTTCGCCAGTAGGTATCGAGAAAGTCAGAATAGAGCGGCACCTTGCGGCGCTTCTTCCGTTTCTTTGCAGGGGTCTGACCGACTTGTGCACGCGAAAGTACGCGCCGCGCAACATCTATCGCCTGTGCTTCGCTCAGTATCTTGGCGTTGCCAATAGTAACCGTACGCGTACGCCCCTGCATCGCCGCCTGGACAATGTAGATGGTGCGTCCACTCGCGTAGTAGCGCGTCCCGTATCCCGGCAATCGTCTCGACCACACTATTCGGCGCAGTTTACTGTCGCCCTTGGTCTTGCCGACAACGCCGATACGCGTCGTGCCAAGTTCTTCGGTGACGATGGTCTGGAGGGTAAACGCGTTCATCGGCTCACTCCAATCAGGCTTGCGATTGAACCCGACACGCGCTCGGCAGCATCGGCGATGACCTCATCGGACAAATGCGCATAGCGCGAAGTCGCTTCGGCCAGAGCGTGACCGAGCAGCTTACCGATCACCATCAGCGAGATGTTGTCGCGGATCGCGGTAGAAGCGACGCTGTGCCTGAGGTCGTGTAGGCGAACATCGGGCAGAGCGGCACGGTTGCGGATTTCCGGCCAGTGCATGCCCAGCTTGATCGGTCTCTCTGGGTCGCGAACTGATGGAAAAACCAACCCCGTCGGCGTGCGATCCGGGATCGATGCGATCATTTCGACGGCCTGTTGGTTGAGATAGATGATTTTCGCGCCGGACTTGCTGTCAGGCAGCATGATACGCTGCTCCTGCACCCATTCCCAGCGCAGGTTCTCGATCTCTCCGCAGCGCGCGCCTCTGTAGATCAACAAACGTAGGGCAGCCACGACAGTCGAGTGTTCGGATTCAAATTGGTTCAACGCAGTCGCGAGCTGACCGTATTCACGGGTAGAGAGGAAGCGTTCCATGCGTTTGCGCTTGTAACGCGGCGTCCCTCTGCAAGGGTTCGATCCTCTTCGGCGATATCCAAGTTTCTCGGCATAGCCCATCACCACCGAAAGGATCGAGATAGTCCGGTTGAAGGCACCTGTGCGCTCGGCGAAGCCATCACGCCAGAATGAGACATTGGCCTTGGTGATCTCGTCGACACGGCGATCACTGAAGGTTGGTAGGATGTCCCGATCAATCCCGGTGCGGTTCCGCTTGCGCGTGCTCGGTTTCCAGTGGTGCGCATAGTCAGTCCAGAAACGCTGAGCGTATTCGCGCATTAGCGGCGCTTCCTTCGCGCGAGATTTGTTAGTCCTGCGCGAAGGCAGTCCGTCGAGCGCCACTTCCGCCAGCTTATCGCGCGCAAGTCGGCGCCCCTCGATTGCGCTATTTTGCGTTGTCGTTCCAAGCGAGACGCGGCGCTGACGGAACATTACGAACCAGGTTCGGCGGCCCGACGGATGCACCCGCAGACCGAAGCCGGGCAATTCGCGATCCCAATATTCAATCGTCCGCTTGCCAAGCCTGCGCCGGGCGATATTGCCGTGTGGCCTCACATGCTGGATGCTCTGCGCACCCTCATCCTGGCGCTCACGTGGCACTGCGGAAAGCGCATGATTCGGGCTTGGTTTATGCGGCAACACATGGCCATTTCGGTCCATCGATCTGGTCCTCGTGAGGATCAAATTCGAGCAAGATACCGGTAAACAATATCTTTCTGCATTAGCGATGCGTACGGCGTGCTGGTGGGCAGCGCGGCGGGCTATGCCTTCTTTGTGCTGAAGCGGATACTGGATCACTTAGATGTGGTCGGATCGCTACGCGCAGACGGCCCAGCCCTATGTGACATATATGGCTTCGCGCTTTTGGCGGCTGGCGCCGATCATGGTGGCGGGCGCGCTGGGTTTCAGGCCGAGCGATGGCTGTGCGCGTCGCGCTGGCGACATAGGCCGCTTTATCCCAATCCGGGCGCTTCGAACGCGACCCAGACCGCAAGTGCAGCGGCAATCCCGGCGCTGATCGCAAAGCGGACCCATGGGGTCATTTCGTTTTGCGTGACATCGCCCTTCACCAGCTTGCGCCCGGAGAGCATCGGGCTCACCAGATCGTTCTGGCGCACGACCGCGTAAAAGGTGATCGCGCTCAGATGCAGCGCGACAAAGCCAAGCACCACCCAGTAGAACCATTCATGCCACTCGGTCAGCGCGGCGGCGGTCGAGACCTTGACCAGCCCGTTAAGCGGCCCTGTCGCCCCGTCATACGGATCGCCGGAGAAAAGCCCTGCCCCGACCTGAACGCTCATGACGCCGAGCAATCCGACCACACTCAGCGCACCAAGCGGATTGTGGCCGATTTTGTCCGATGCCGCGCCCGCTTTTCCCGTAAGATAAGCAATCACCGCTTTGGGCCCCTTTACAAAAGAAGCAAAGCGTGCGGTGCGCGTGCCCAGAAAACCCCAGAGAATGCGAAAGACCAGCAGTCCAAGCAGCGTCACGCCGAAGCGTTTGTGCAAAGCCCATTGCGAGTTTTCCGCTGACCACCACAAAGCGGGCACCAGCAGCGCAAAGCTCCAATGCGTGATCCTGAGCGGCAAATCCCACACGCGCACGGACGGATCCGGCACAAAGCCGGACCGCGTCGGAGCGGCTGCGGCGTCACTCAAGCGGATTTAGTCCGTGTCGAGGCGGAAATTGTCGTGGCAATTCTTGCACGACCCGCCAACCACGCCGACCTGATCCTTGATCGCTGCGGCATCGCCGCCCGCTGCGATCGTGATCATTTCCGCGCTGGCATCCACCAGACGCTGGTGCGCTTCGGCGAACTGCTCAGGCTTTTCCCAAATGGTTGCGAGCGCTTCGGTGTCGTAGCCATCGTCAACCGATGTACCCTCAGGGAAATGCCCTTCGATCTTGAGCGCGGCGGCGTTCAGGTCGGTCGCTGCATTGGCGATCACTTCCATATCCGGCGTATCGCCTTCGAGCTGGGTGCGGATCGCCTTGAAGCTTTTGCCGATGGCTTTGAAATTGGCCTGGCGCTCCTCGATTACAGGGGGAGCGTCCGCCGCTGCGGCTGCCGCCTCACCTTCGCGAGCGGCTTCACCGCCGCACGCGGCCAGACCAAGGGTCACAGTGGCCAAAGCCACGCCAGTCATCACTTTTGAATACGCCATTCAACTCAACTCCTGCTGTTCAGCTGGTCCTATGTTGATCGGCGCATCCCTCCACCGACAGATCAATTCTTACAGCCCCCAGCTCGTCGCGCGCAAGAGGGACGCGGAATCATCGCGCGTGCGATCAATAACCCATCAGGCTAAGCACTTCCTTGCGGCTGCGCTGGTCTTCGAGGAAACAGCCCATCATGCGGCTGGTGAGCATTTCCACCTCGTGCACCTTAACGCCGCGCCCGGTCATGCAGCCATGCTCGGCCTCGATCACCACCGCCACGCCGCGCGGTTCGAGATTGTCCCAGATGCATTCGGCGACCTCTGCGGTCAGGCGTTCCTGCACCTGCAAGCGGTTGGCAAAGCCGTGGAGCACGCGCGCCAGCTTGGAAATGCCGACGACCTTCTTGTCCGGCAGATAGGCGATATGCGCCTTGCCCGTGATCGGGGCCATGTGGTGTTCGCAGTGCGATTGAAACGGAATGCCTTTGAGCAAAACGATCTCTTCATAGCCGCCGACCTCTTCAAAGATGCGGCTGAGATGGATCGCGGGGTCTTCCTGATTGCCCTGGCAATATTCAAGCCACGCGCGCCCCACGCGCTTGGGCGTGTCCAGCAGTCCTTCGCGGGTTGGATCGTCACCGGCCCAGCGCAGGAGGGTGCGGATCGCTTCTTGCACGTCTTCGGGAACGTCGGGCTTGCCGAGCGGATTGTCGGCGTCAAACTCGTCGTGGTCGTGGAGGTAGTTCATGCCCTTGGTCTTTCATACGTGCGCAAGACCACCCGCCAGGGCGACCTTTGAGTGTTCGACATGATCCCAATGGTAAAAATCGCTTAAGCTTCATCGGGTTCCGCGCTTTTTGAAAGCGTCTTATGACCCGGGGCTGTGAAAGCGATTACGGCGTGTCGATGACCGTCCTATCGACAATATAAGGTGTCTTTCAAAAACTACACGTGCAAAAACAACCGTCTTCGCAAGGCAAAGTGTGAAAGGTGTTGCGTCAAACGACGCAAAACAAACGCCCCCTCGTTCAAAACGAGAGGGCGTTAGGTTGTGAGACGGCGATAAATTCTCGCGCGTCGGCTTATTCCTTGGCGTCTTCCGCGTCTTCGGGCGTCATTTCCGCGTCGCTTTTTTCGACCTGTTTGCGCTCATCAAAAGTGGCCGTCATTTCCGCGTCCATTTTATCCGTGATCTGATCCGCGAAGTTGGGGAAGTGATCGTCTTCCTCTTCGTTGATGTGGTGGCGATAGCGGTCTTCAAATTGCTTGAATTTGTGCATCCAACACGGCGAACTCATATCGGTCGCGGCCAGATCGTTCAGCATCTCATCGATTTCATGGTGCTCAGCGACCGAGTGACGCGTTTCGCCGGTCACTTCTGGGTCGGCCAGCATTTCGGAATACACCGCTTGTTCTTCAGCGGCCGCGTGCCCTTTCAGCTCCTTGGTAAGCTCGTCGAACAGCTCGCGACGCTTATCGCTGTCCCCTTCGGTCTCGCGGATAGCGTCAAGCAGTTCGCGCTGACGATTGTGGTCTTCCTCAAGGCGGCTGAGTACGGTGGTCTGGGTGTTCATGTGTTGTCCTTTCCTTTGTCTAGGTTAGGGGCGAACACCGTGATCGTTCCAAATCGAGGTTAGGCTGGCGAACCCGGAAGGGTCGGGTCGGGCCTCGCCGACTTCCACGATACGACAAAAAAAGGGACCACCCCGGCGGGCAGTCCCTTTTTGTGGCGCACCCGGAAGGATTCGAACCTCCGGCCCCCTGATTCGTAGTCAGGTACTCTATCCAGCTGAGCTACGGGTGCGCGTGAGGGGCGGCCTTTAAGTGGGCATCGCGGGCTTGGCAATCCCTGATTGCGCGTTTGGGTACGATTATTTGCACATGAGCGGCCGCGAACACCGCCGCCCCCCTAGCGCTGCCTAGGCGAAGAGCCGCTCACTCAGGTCGCTATCAAGCGGCGGCTTGGCAAGCTGTGCGATCCCGGCCGGATTAAACCATCCCACCGCCCCGCCCTCTAATGCGGCGGGTTCACCGGACCAACGCTCGATCTTGTAAAGCAGGATGACAATCGCACGAACGGCCTCATCCGCGTCGCTATGCGCGAAGCCGACCGGTTGCATGGCGCTCACATCAACCGCCACGCCCAACTCTTCTCCAAGCTCGCGACGCAAAGCTTCTTTCGGATTTTCAGCGACTTCGACCTTACCCCCCGGGAATTCCCAAAGGCCACCATGATGCTTATCGAAAGGTCTTCGGTGCATTAGCCACAGGCCCTCATCCCGCTGCAAAGCGCCCGCCACCACCAGCATGCGAGACCCCCAAATGTCGGTATTTTTTCCAAACAACGCGGCTCTCTCAACGATTTCTTAATGGTCTGCGGCGATTTTCTAAGTGTCAGCAACGTAGCAGACGGGTGAACCATGGCCTTGACGAAATTCCTTAAGCACATTGGAAGCGACAGCCAGGGCGCAACCGCCGTTGAATATGGGTTGATAATTAGTCTGATCGTAATCGCCATGGCGGGCGCTTTGCAGGCCGTAGGCAATGCAAACACCGGCCAATGGGATGGCGTTTCCGATGAGACTAGCAATGTGATGGATGATTTAGATTTTGGAAACTGACCGGATTAGGAATTTTTCAAGAGCTTGCCCTTATCACACAAAAAGTCGGACCGAATACATCGGGAAGGCACGGGTACCGAAGACCAAACCAGGAGACTACCAATGAAGTTTTTCAACAAACTGGCTCGTGACGAGCAAGGCGCGACCGCCATCGAATACGGCCTCATCGCTGCTCTGATCGCCGTCGCCGCGATCACCGCCATGCAGAGCCTCGGCAACTCGCTCGAAGACACCTTCTCGGGTGTTGCTGGTACGCTTGACGCGAACCAGGTTCCCGAAGCTGCCGAATAAACTTTAGCAGCTTAGCAAAAGAGAGGCGGCGGGGTTTTCCCCGCCGCTTTTTTTGTGCGCGAAAGGTTTTCGGTAGAGCGCTAGCCAAAGCGAGAGCCGATCAAGCGAATCAACGCCCGCGTACGACCAGCTTAACCTTCTCGCCTGCGCGCAAAGTGTTAGTGTTGCCCAGCCCGTTCAAAACCCGAAAACGCGTTTCTTGATTGTCGGAAAACGCCATCCGCCGCGCCAGCGAGCTGATCGTATCGCCCGAGCGCACCGTCACGACGTCGATGCGCAAGGGCACAACCGCGTTCGCTTCGCTACTGGAAATACGCCGCATCGACTGGAACATAGCGTTAAACACCCCCGCCCCGCCGGCCGGTGCGATCACAGCAAAATGAAACGCCTGACTGCGTGAAAACTCGTAAGCGAACACCACCACGTCGACCTGGCTGTTGCCCTGCGTCACACGCGCTGTCCCGTAGGCCGCGCTCAAGCCGTTGACCCGCGTGCGCTGAATCTCTTGCGGAGCAAGCGAGCTATTTTGCCCGCCAAGCGCTCGGAATTGTTGCCGAATATAAGTGTCTAGGTTGCCCGAATAGGCCGCCGTGGTGAGCTGCGCCTGGCCTTGCCGGTTGCTGTCGCCCTTGGGGCTGACGCTGACCGCGCGGGTCGAGTTGATCATGAAGTAACCATCGGGCGCGGTGAAAGACAGCCGCAGATCCGGATGGACAAAGGTGTTGCCTTTGATGATGCCCTGTTTGGGATCATCGCCGTAAATCATCCCGTCAATCGCGGCGAGGAAAGCGTCGCGATTGCGCGCGGTTCCAGGCTTGTCAGATGAGATCGTGTTGGCTTTGCTCACACGTCTGACGGGATCGGGGTGCGAGCTTGCCCACTCGGGCGGCCGGGCGTCGCCGCGCCCTTGCAATTGCGAATCAAGCTGCGCTTGCTGTGCGAGCCGCAGCAGAAAGTCGCCCATTGCGTCTGGATCGTACCCGGCGTTGGTCAGATAATTGATGCCGAGCCGGTCAGCCTCTTCCTCTTGCTCGCGCGAATAGGACAGCGTCACCAATTGTGCCCCCTGCAACGCGCCGCGCGAAAGCAGATTGCCGATCTGGCTATCGCCTAGCAGCACGGTCGACAAAACCGCACCGAGCCCACCCAACAACTGGTTGCGCTGGGCGCTGCGCTGCCGCCGGGCAGAGTGGCGCGCCGCGACATGCGCCACTTCGTGGCCCAGAACCGCAGCCAATTCCGCTTCGTCGTTCATCAGCGCCACCAATTGGCGCGTGGTGTAGATATAGCCGCCGGGCACCGCGAAAGCGTTGTTTACCGGGCTGTTCAGCAGCGACACTGTAAAAGCCTCGCGCGCGCCGCCCAATTGCGAGCTGCGCGCCATCCGAAGGCCGATGCCCTCGACATAGTTCGCCAGAGGTCCGTCCATCGCGCCGCCGAATTGAGCGAGGAATTGCGGGTGATATTGCGCGCCTTGCTGCGCTTCGTTTTGCGTGATGGGAGTGGTTGCCGAAGGGATAGGCGCGCCCGCTCCCATACAACCCGTCAGCGCTAACGCAATCGGGGCGGTCATTCCAGCGAAAGTCAGGCTTTTGATTTTGCGCATTATTCTAATCCCTCTTCGAGCTGTTTCCCCCAAAAAGCGCGCAAACCGGACAAGGTTCCAATTCCTTCAACCGCCCAATTGCAAGAACCGCTCTTCGCGCAGGCGGATCAGTTCCTCGCTCGTTCTCTTTGAAAGCGCGCTCAATTCTTCATCGATAGCCTTGCCCAGCGCCTTACTAGCCTTTTCAGGATCGCGATGCGCGCCGCCGACGGGTTCTTTGACAATCCGGTCGATGACTTTGAGCCGTTTGAGGTGCTGCGCGGTCACTTTCATCGCCTCGGCGGCTTCGGGCGCTTTTTCGGCGGTGCGCCACAGGATCGACGCGCACCCTTCGGGCGAAATGACCGAGTAGACTGCGTGTTCGAGCATCAGCACGCGTTCCGCACTGGCCAGCGCCACCGCGCCGCCCGAGCCGCCCTCACCCACAATCACGGCGACCATGGGGACGGGCAGCGACAGACACGCTTCGGTTGAGCGCGCGATGGCTTCGGCCTGGCCGCGTTCTTCGGCTTCGATGCCCGGAAACGCGCCCGATGTGTCAACCAGAGTAACCACGGGCAAGCCGAATCGCCCGGCAAGATCCATCAAACGGATCGCTTTGCGATAGCCTTCGGGTTTGCCCATGCCGAAATTGTGGCGGATGCGGCTTTGCGTGTCGTTGCCTTTTTCGTGCCCGATCAGGACCACACGGCGCCCGTTGAGGCGAGCAAAACCGCCCATGATCGCCTCGTCCTCGCCATAGGCGCGGTCCCCGCCCAGCGGCACGAAATCGTCAAAGGCGTGAGCCACATAGTCGCGAAAATGCGGGCGCGCGGGATGCCGGGCAACCTGCGTTTTCTGCCACGGTGTGAGCGAGGCGTAAGTGCTCGCCAAAAGCTCGGCGCTTTTGTTTTCGAGCCGTTGAATTTCAGAGGTGACATCGACGTTGTGATCAACGTCCACGTCCTTCAATTCCTTAATGCGTTCATCAAGGTTGGCGACCGGCTTTTCAAACTCAAGGTATGAAATCATGCGCAGAGCGCTAGTCGCTCGCCGCGCCGCTCGCAAGAGGATGCCGCGAATTGACCAGCGCGACGAGGCGCGCGGCGTCGACATGGGTGTATATCTGCGTGGTCGCGATATCGGCGTGGCCCAGCAGAGTTTGCAACATGCGAAGATCCGCCCCGCCCTCGAGCAGATGCGTTGCAAAGGCGTGGCGCAGCACATGCGGGCTGATGCCGGCGGGATCGAGCCCAACTCGCGCCGCGATAGCCTTAAGCATCTGGAACAGCCGCACCCGCGTCAGGTGCTGGGTGCCGCCCGGCTTTTTAGGTCGAGAGGGGAACAGGAAAGCGGACGGCGGATCATTAGGCCGCAGCGCGATCCAGCGCGCCAACGCTTCGCGAGCCCGGTCGCTGATCGGGACCATGCGGGTGACGCCGCCTTTGCCCTTAATCGTCATCACCGGCGCGTCGCGCGGCAGAGCGACCATGGGCAGCGCGACCAGCTCGCTGGCGCGCAGGCCTGACCCATAGAGCAGTTCGAGCAAAGCGAGCAGGCGCACCGCAGCGGGCTTGTCGCCCGAAGCCTCCTCCTCGGCGCGGGCGAACAGCGCATCGACCGCTTCATGGCTGACGACTTTGGGCAACGGGCGCCGGGTGCGCGGATTAGGCAGAGCGCCCGAAGGGTCATCGGCGCGCCACCCTTCATCCATCGCAAAGCCGAAATATTGGCGCAAAGCCGACGCCTTGCGCGCCACAGTGGATGGCGCGAATTGCGCCCAATGCCCGCCCAGCTTGGCCAAATCCTCACGCGTGGCTGCGCTCAGATCACCCAGCACGTCTTCCGCGCCGTTCAGATCGGTGGTGTAAGAGGTGAGCGTGTTCGCCGCGACGCCGCGCTCGGCGCTAAGCATGTCGAGAAAGGCCTGCGTGGACGCCGACATCGCGCGGCCCTTTTCCGCTTAGGCGCGCGCGACCGCTTCGGCAGCGATCATGCGCGCTTCGGCTGACAGCCCGACCGCGTTCAGTGCGGCGGTGATGTGATAGAGGTGCAAGGGCGTCATCTGGGACCAGTCGGTGCCCTGCATGCCCAGCCCGGTCAGCAAAGCGACCATGGCTGCGTTGTTCACCTCAGACGCGCGCTCAATCATGCGCACCCAGCGCGTTTGGCGCGAAAGGTCGATTGACAGCCGGCTTTCAAACGCCGCGCGATCCGCCGCGCTGATCCGGCCCAATCCCGCAAGCCCGGCGATGAGGAATTGCGATTTGCGCAGATCCGCGCTCGTGTCTTCGTCCGCGAACAGATCGAGCCCTGCCTCGCCGACCGCACCGCCCGCAGGATCGGCAAGGGTGAGCAAAGCCCAGCCATAACTGCCTTGAGCGAGGGTCGATTTCCAGCTCATCGCGTCGCGATCCAGCCCGGCGGCCAGCATTGATGCGATCAAATCACCCGCGCGCTCCGCCTCGACCGCGCTGGGTTCAATCCGCGCGGCGGCGTAAGCGGTTAGGACGCGCGACCAATATTGGTCCTGCCCTTCTTCACGCCAAAGCGCCTGCATCGCATCAATCCGCCCCGCAGCTTGCGGCGCCAGATAGGCGGTGCGAAGACCCCTTGCCCGCTCTCCCACTGGCCCGCCAATAGCGGTGTTAGCGTAAATCTCGCTATAGAGATCGATCAGGGCTTGCGCTGAGAATATGCCTTCTTCGCCCGCGCGCGCCGCGTACTGAGCGCGCTGTGCCAGCGGCACCATCGGCGCGCTGGCGGCGGCGCGCGCCGTGGCCGGCGACAATTCCTCCAGCAGCGGCTCCGGGATCGCCTCGCCCACCGCGTTGGCCATCGCAAAGCGCCACGGGCTAAGGGTTTCCACCCCGTCCCATTCGATCGAGACCCCACGCTGTCCGCGCCCGGCCGCGCCTGCAAAACGGCGCGCGAGCAAAATATCGATGGCGGGTGCAATCTCGTCGTTGAGCGCGCGGTCCAGCTGCGATCCGGCTCGCGCGGCCTCACCCGCATAGGCTTCGCAAATGGCGCTCACCATGGTCCATTGCGCGGCGCGGTCGCCGGTGTCTTCGGGCGCGCCTTGGAACCGGATAAAGGGGCACAGGCCCAAAGGATCGGCTTCCGCGACGAAAGCGGTGAGCGCCTGATCAGCCATGGCGGGCGTCCAATTGCCCGAATCG
The DNA here is from genome assembly GCA_039033515.1 of Pseudomonadota bacterium. GTDB lineage: Bacteria > Pseudomonadota > Alphaproteobacteria > Sphingomonadales > Sphingomonadaceae > Erythrobacter. Next base: position 37,299 of record JBCCCM010000021.1, on the reverse strand, counting down.
ACGTCCTGAACCAGCGCGCGCGCCACCGAATATTCGCCCATTGCGTTGAGCGCCCCCGCCCGCAAAGCGGCAAAGCGCGCGGGCTCCATGCCATCAGGCGCGGCGAGGCGGCTTGCGATAACGCGGCGCATCAGAATATGCCCCCAGCGCGACACCAGTGGTGTCTTTGCACCGGTCAAAATTGCATCGACCAAAGCGGCAGGCTGTTTGCCAAGGCTCCCCGCAGGAAAGCCGCCCTCCGCGCTTGAAATCACACCCACCCGCGCCAGGGAACGGCGCGCGGCGGGCGGAATGTCAAACTTGGGTTTAAGCCCGAAAAGATCGTCAAGCTCGTCGGTCGACAAGGCTTCGAGCTGCTCAAGCGAGGGCAGATCGCGCAATTCCGCGTCACTCAGCTCGCTCACAGGTGGCAGAGCAATCGTCCCGCTGGATGACCCGGTGACCTCATCATCAGCGGGCAGCGGCGGGGCCGATGAAGGCGCAGCGGGCGCAACGGGCACAGGCGCAGCGGTGGGTAAAGGAGCGGGCGTGGCAGGGGTCGGCGTGGGCGCGGGGTTATCAAAACCGGGCGGCAAGAGCGATTCCGGAGAATCCTGCGCGGCCACCAGCCCCGTTGCCAAAGCGCCAACCGCCGCACCGGACAGGCCCAGGACGAGACCCAAGCTTTTCACAGGCGAGCGCATTACGAGGCGCTTCCATCGGCGAGCGAGACCGGCTGCTTAATCGCGTGGAGCGGCTCCTCACCCCCATCCACCCAGGCCACAGTCAGCAAAGCGGCAACGCCAACGATCACCCACAGGCCGATCTTGCGCCGTGACGATGCGCGGGCCGGGTCTTTGAATGCCGGGCTTGATAAAGAAGCGGTGTTGGAAGCGGGTCTGTGCATATTGCGCGGTGCCTACCCCATCTATAGGCGGTTATTCAATGACCGACGCACACGATCCCCACTCAGCCAATCAGGCGGCGTCTCCCGCGCCCGATATTGCTGCGTTGACCGACCGGATCGATAGGCCGGTGGTTCTGGTCGGACTGATGGGCGTGGGCAAATCGACCGTAGGACGCAGGCTTGCCGCGCTGATCGGGCGCGGCTTTATCGACGCCGACGACGCCATCGAAGACGCCGCCCAGCGCAAGATACCTGAGATCTTCGAAGAGTTTGGCGAAGCTTATTTTCGCGACGGCGAACGCCGCGTGATCGCGCGCCTGATGGAGGAAAACCACGGCGTCATCGCGACGGGCGGCGGCGCGTTTGTCGATCCCGAAACGCGCGCGCTGATCCTTGAAAAAGGGATCGCGGTGTGGATCGATTGCGACATCGACATTCTAGTGGAGCGCACATCACGCCGCAACACGCGTCCACTGCTCAACACCGGCGACCCGCGCGAGATTTTGACCCGTTTACTAGAGGAGCGCGCCCCCCTGTACGCTGAGGCGCCCGTGCGGGTGCAAAGCGACCAAGGACCGCATAACGAAACCGCCCAAGCGATTGTGCAAGGGATCAAGGAACACCTTTCATGAGCGCGAGCGAGGCGGAGACCAGAACGATCCGGGTCGAACTGTCCGGGCGTAGCTACGATGTGCTGGTCGGGCCGGATCTGATCGCCAACGCGGCTACGCTGGCGGGCGATCGTCTGCGCAAGGAAACGGTCCCGGTGGTCGCGGATGAAAACGCGTGGACGCACCATGGCGCGGCGCTTGAAGCTTCATTGGCGGCGGCGGGCAAAGACGTGGCGCTGTTTCCCGTCCCCTCGGGCGAGGGTTCGAAAAGCTGGGCGATGCTCGAACGCCTCACCAACTGGATGTTGGAACAAGGGGTGGAGCGCGGCGACAACGTCATCGCTTTTGGCGGCGGCGTGGTGGGCGATCTTGCCGGGTTTGCCGCTTCGATCCTCAAACGGGGCTGCGGGTTCATTCAGGTTCCCACCACCTTACTCGCGCAGGTCGATAGCTCAGTGGGCGGCAAGACCGCGATCAACACGCGCGCGGGCAAGAATCTGATCGGCGCGTTCCATCAACCCTCGCTTGTGCTGGCGGACACCGATGCGCTTGCGACCCTACCGACACGCGAGATGCACGCCGGGTTTGCCGAAATCATCAAATACGGCATCCTGGGCGATGCGGACTTCTTCCATTGGTGCAAAGTTAACGCGCCCGCCATCATCGCGCATGACCGCGCCGCTCTGGTCGAAGCGGTCTCGCAAAGCGTCGCGGCCAAAGCGCGCATTGTCGCCGAGGACGAGCGCGAAACCACAGGCACGCGGGCGCTGCTTAATCTGGGGCACACATTTGGCCATGCACTCGAAGCGGAGACAGGCTTTTCCGACGCGCTGCTCCACGGCGAAGCGGTCGCGATCGGCATGGTGTTGGCAGCGCGATATTCCGCGCGGCGCGGCGATATATCCATGCAAGACGCCGAGCATGTGGCGAGCGCCATCGCGGGCGCGGGGCTGCGCTCAGACGTGACCTCGCTGGACATCAACGCTGAAGGTCCGGCGTTGGTTGACCATATGCGCCACGACAAGAAGATGGATGCGGGCACCCTGCCCTTCCTGTTGCTGCGCGGCATCGGAGAGGCGTATCTGGCGCGCGATGTGGCGTTAGATGACGTCGCGGCGTTTCTCGATGAGCAATTGAAGGAGAGCGCCCCGGCATGACGCGGTTCATCGACCTTTCCATCCCGATCACCAACGATGTGATCTCCGATCCCGACGTGATGCGCCCGCAGGTCACCTATATGACCCATGAGGACACGTGGGAGCAGATCGCGATGTTCTTCCCCGGTCTCGAAAAGGGGGACCTGCCCGATGGCGAAGGCTGGGCAGTGGAGATGCTGCAACTCTCCACGCATAACGGCACGCATATGGACGCGCCGTGGCATTACCATTCGACCACCGATGGCGGCGCAAGCCCCGCGCCCAGCATCGATGAAGCGCCGCTCGACCAGTTCTTTCGCCCCGGCGTGAAGCTCGATTTCTCGCACTTACCCCACGGCCATGTGGTCAGCGCGGCTGAGCTGAAAGAGGCCTTCGCGAAGATCAGCTATGAACTGCAACCGCTTGATATCGTGCTGATCCAATCGGGCGCGGTCTATGGCACCGACAACTTCATTGATCAGGGCGTAGGACTCGGCGCGGAGGCAACCTTGTGGCTCACCGAGCGCGGTGTCGAAGTCGTCGGCACCGACGCGTGGAGCTGGGACGCGCCGTTCAGCCACACCGCCAGGAAATGGGCCGAAACCAAAGACCCCTCGATCATCTGGGAAGGCCACAAGGCGGGCCGCATCCGCCCCTATTATCAGATCGAAAAGCTGACCAACCTCAATGCGCTGCCAGCCCACGGCTTCACCTTCAGCTGCTTTCCGGTGAAGATCGAACGCGCCAGCGCCGGGTGGATCCGCGCGGTGGCGCTGATTGAGAATTAGAAAGGCCGGATATGAAAGGCCGCGTTATCATTCTCAACGGGGTCAGCAGCGCGGGCAAAACAACGCTCGCGCGCGCGATCCAAGCGCAGGCCGATCGAACATTCCTGCATGTGGAGATGGACAGATTTATCTCGTTCCTGCCCGATGGCGATGAATTCAAACCCGAATGGTTCGAGCTAATCAAAGTGAAGACCTCCAACGGCACCCTGCCGCGCATTGCAAACGGGCCGCGCGGATCAAAGCTGCTCAAAGTGATGCGCCAGTTTGTGGTCGACGCAGCCCGGGAGGGCCTTGATCTGGTGGTCGACGAGGTATGCCACGCCTCGGATATCGCCAACTATCGCAGTGGACTGGCGGGATGCACAACATGCTTCGTCAAAGTTGACGCGCCGATGAAGGAGCTGGAGCGCCGAGAAGAAGCGCGCGGCGACCGTTTAATCGGCCTTGCGCGGGAGCAATCCGGACATCTGCACGTTGGCATCGCCTACGATCTCGAAGTCGACACGAGCGCGAGCGATCCAGCGGCACTCGCCAACCGCATTTTGACGCATACCGGGGGTGTCGCGGGCTAGCCGCCTGATCAGTGGCCGGACTTAGCTCGCCGGGCGTTTGGGCAGGTTGGTGAGCTTGGCCACAGTCGCCTTGATCGGGGTGACGGTCTCGCCCGACGCTTCGGCCATCATGTCATCGTGTTCTGCAAACAGCGCTTCGATGTCGGCGCGGCGTTCAAGCAGGGTGTGCGCGATGCCGGGTGCGAGGCTTTCGCCTTCGCCAATCTGGCCGAGCAAGGCGGCCAGATCGCTCACCGTCGCTTCACGCGGAGTTTTGAAAAACTGACCTTTTCGGTCGAAATATCCGCGTCCACTTTTAGCCATCATTCCATCCCCTTCATCGCCGATCCCACGGGGCTGGAGCTCGCGAATCATCGCCCTCCGGCACTTGGATGATCTCGGATTACACGAGAATTGACCAGCCGAATTGTGCGTAACCGTCATGGTCCACAACAAAACGTGTAAGCTTACAGAGCGTTACAGCGCCGTTAAAGGCTGCAAAAGCGCTCTAACACGGGGCTATTCCAGTTCGAGGATCACCGCGTCGACAGCGAGGCTTTCGCCTTCTTGCGCGTTGATCTTGGCGATGGTGCCCTCTTTTTCGGCGCGCAGGATGTTTTCCATCTTCATCGCCTCAACCGTGGCGAGCGGCTGTCCGGGCTGGACCTCTTCGCCTTCGGCCACGTGCAGCTTCATCAGCATGCCAGGCATCGGGCAGATCAGCATTTTGGAAAGGTCAGGCGGCTCTTTCTCGATCATCCGGCCTTCGTGCTGTTTGAGGGACAGCGGCAAAACGAGCGCGCGGGTAGAGGCGCCTCTGGTAGTGATCACCCAATGCGCGCGATCGCGCTCGACGATCAGGCCATAGACGTTGCCATCAGCGTCCGTCGCGGCCGCTTCGACCATGCCAGGCTGCCAGTCGCAATGCCCCTCAACGCGCACGCCATCGACCATGGCGTGGCCATCGTCGAGCACCACTTCGTGACGGGTGTCACCGATTTTGACCATCCATTCGGTGGTCACGCGGTTCACGCCGCTTTCGCCGCTATCGCCGTCCAATTGGCCCGAAATGCGGCGCGCGCGATTTTGCAGCGTGAACTCGTTTCCAGCGCAGATCGCGGCCAGCATACGCTGACGCTCCTCGCTGATCGGCGCGCCCTGAAAGCCTTCCGGATACTCCTCCGCGATGAACCCGGTGGTGAGCTCGCCCGAGCGAAACCGCTCGTGCTGCATGATCGCGCTGAGGAAGTCGACGTTGTGGCCCAGCCCCTTGATCCGGAACGCGTCGAGCGCTTCGATCTGCAAGTCCGCGGCTTCCAGACGTGTGGGCGCCCAGGTGATCAGCTTGGCGATCATCGGATCGTAGTAGATCGACACCTCGCCGCCTTCGAAGACGCCATCATCCACGCGGACCGATCCGGCCCCGTGCGCGACGCCCCGGCGCGGTTTGCCCGCGACCTGCTCGTCCTCGGTCCAGCCCGGGATGGTCGGCGAATATTCGACCAGACGCCCCGTGGAAGGAAGAAAGCCCCGATAGGGGTCTTCGGCGTAGACGCGGTTTTCGATCGACCAGCCATCAAGGCTGATATCGTCCTGCGTCATCGGCAGCTCTTCGCCGTAAGCGACGCGGATCATCTGTTCGACCAGATCGATCCCGGTGATCGCCTCGGTCACCGGGTGTTCGACCTGAAGCCGCGTGTTCATTTCGAGGAAGTAGAAGCTCTCGCCCGTCTTGTCCGCACCGCTCACGATCAACTCGACTGTGCCGGCGGAATGGTAATCGACCGCCTTTGAGAGCGCGACGCATTGTTCGCCCATGGCCTCGCGCATCTTTTCCGTAACGAAGGGCGAAGGCGCCTCTTCGACAACCTTTTGGTGGCGGCGCTGGATCGAGCATTCGCGCTCGTTCAGATAGAGGACATTGCCGTGCTTATCGCCCAGGATCTGGATTTCGATGTGGCGCGGGTTCTCGATGAATTTCTCAATAAAAACGCGATCATCGCCGAAAGAATTGAGCCCCTCGCGCTTGGTCGCCTCGAACCCTTCGCGCACGTCTTTCTCGGAATAAGCGAGGCGCATGCCCTTGCCCCCGCCGCCCGCGCTGGCTTTCATCATCACCGGGTAGCCGATGTCGTCGGAAATCTCGACCGCGTGATCGGTGTCGCGGATTTCGCCGACGAAGCCGGGCACCACGTTGACGCCCGCTTCCTTGGCGAGTTTCTTCGATTCAATCTTGTCGCCCATCGCCGCAATCGCGCCGGCGGGGGGGCCGATAAAGGCGATGTTTTCGGCTTCAAGAGCCTCCACAAAGCTCGCGCGTTCGGACAGGAAGCCATAGCCCGGATGCACCGCCTCAGCGCCGGTTTCCTTGCAGGCCGCGATGATCTTTTCCGGGATCAGATAGCTCTCAGCCGCTGGAGCAGGGCCGATATGCACCGCTTCATCCGCCATGCGCACGAATGGCGCGCGCGCGTCCGCATCAGAATAGACCGCGACGGTCGCGATGCCCATTTTCTTGGCGGTCTGGATAACGCGGCAAGCGATCTCGCCGCGGTTGGCAATCAGAATTTTGGAAAACAAGCGGGTCTCTCCGAAGGGTCCGATTTTTGTCGTCGATGCGGGTTTATCTCAGGGCCTATGCCCCTTTGTGGGTGGACAGGCAACTGGCCATCAGCCCATGCGCGGCATGGCTTTTAGTCCGGGCTTTCGGCAAGCGCCCTAAGCTCGCCTGTCCGGTCTTCGGTCAAGGCTGTCATGCAGGTCGAAACCAGCAAGGGCTCGAGCGTGCCGCCGCGCGCAGTGTAGCCATCCAGCTGGCAATGCGCCTCGCGATAGGCGAGCCAGGCGCGCTGGGCCTTGATCAGGCGGTGGAACCAGCCCGGACGGCCATCCCCCTCTGGCTGATAGGTCGCAAAATCCGCATCGCGCTCTTTCATCTTGGCCGCGGTCGCCTGCCATTGCGCTTTGAGCGCGCGCTCAGCCGCGTTGAAATCTTGCGCCGCGCACCAGTTCATCTCCTGCTGGCGGATGGCATCAGCGCAGTTCCAATCCGGATCGGGCGGCGCCAGCGCTGTCTGGGTAAGCGCGGCCAGAGCGGCGGCTGAGACGAATATCATAAGGCGCTCTCCTGTGCGCTGTCTCGCGCGTTCTCCCGCGCGTAAGTGATCAGAGCCTGCGCGTAAGCGGGCGCCCCCCGGCGGTCCCCTTCCCCCTCAACCAACATGTCGAGCGAGCGTACCAACGCCGCGAGATTGTCCCAGGCAAGCGATGCCAAGGGCGTGACATAGACTCCGATGGTGAACACAATCGCACCGGTTTCGGGAAGCCGCCGCAAAGTCTGGCGTTCGGATCGGACGTAGAGCGCATTGCCTGCGTTTTCGCACGTAACATGGGCAAATTGCTTGTGCGGCGCGCCCTCGGCGGTCCACCGCTTCTCCGCCGTGGGCGCGATAAACCAATTGCAGCGGCCAAAGATCAGACCGGCCCGCAAGGTCTCCATGAAGCGATCCACGCCGCTCGCGAGCTGCTTCTCATACTCGGCAATCGGTGCGTGAAGCGCGCGCAGCGGCAGGCCCAGCTTGTCCTTGGGGTGCCAATCGGTCGGCCAAGCGACCGCCGCGCCGATCAAGCGGTAGAAATCCTCACCGTCGAAGCGTTGCAGTAGACACATGTCCTCATGCGCGTTCAGCGCGGCTTCGGGAAGCCCGCCCTCCGCGCCCAGCATCGCGGCCAGCTCGCGCCCCGGTTCGTGAGCGCAGGGCATCAGCTGCACACCTTCGGGATAAGCCGCAAACCCCGCCGCGCGCGCCCCAAGATCAGGGTCAGGCTGAAGCCATTCCGCCTGGGAAAGCTTGGTCAGTCCCATACGCAACTGACCGCCCCCGCGCGCTTTGGGGAGCAAATCGTTGACGCTAAAGCCGAGGGTCATGCGCGCGCTGTATCAGAGCGCCGCGAGACCCTGCGCGAGATCGGCCTTAATGTCCTCGACATGCTCGATCCCGACGGACAGGCGCACCACGTCCGGCCCCGCGCCCGCTGCGACCAGCTCGTCTTCAGACAGCTGGCTGTGCGTGGTCGAGGCTGGGTGAATAATCAAAGAACGCGTATCACCTATGTTTGCCAAGTGGCTGAAAAGCCTCATGTTCGAAACGAGATGAACGCCCGCCTCATACCCGCCTTTCAGGCCAAAAGTGAAGACCGAACCCGCGCGCCCGCCAAGGTACTTATGTGCAAGCTCATGATAGGGATTGTCGCGCAGCCCGGCGTAGCTGACCCAGGCAACCTGCGGCTGCTCGGTCAACCATTTGGCGACCTCCATGGCGTTCTCGCAATGCCGCTCCATCCTCAGATGCAGCGTCTCCATTCCGGTGAGCGCGAGGAAAGCGTTCATCGGCGCCATCGCCGGGCCCAGATCACGCATCCCCAGCACGCGGCACGCGACGATGAAAGCGATCGGGCCAATCGGCTCCAAAGCGTCCGCCAGCACCGCGCCATGATACGAACCGTTGGGCTGGGTGAGCGAGGGGTATTTGTCGCCCTGCGCCTTCCAGTCGAAATTGCCGCTATCCACCAGCAAGCCGCCGACCGCGTTGCCGTGCCCATTGAGGAATTTGGTCGCCGAATGGACCACGATATCCGCCCCGTGCTCGAACGGTCGGCACAAAGCGGGCGTCGCCATCGTGTTATCCACCATCAGCGGCACGCCGCCCGCGTGCGCGATGTCTGCGATGGCGGTAATATCGCTGACAACACCGCCGGGATTGGCGAGGCTTTCGATGAAGACGACGCGCGTCTTGTCATCCATCGCCTCACGCACATTGTCCGGATTGTCGGTGTCGACGAAGTGGGTTTCCCAGCCGAACTTTTGAAAAGCTTCCGCCAACTGGTTGAGCGATCCGCCATACAGCTTCTTGGCCGCCACAATGTTGCAGCCCGGCGCCATCAGCGTGTGAAATGCCAGCAATTGCGCCGCGTGACCCGACGCGCAGCCCGGCGCGCCCACGCCGCCTTCGAGCGCGGTGATCTTCTTCTCCAGCGCATCGTTCGTGGGGTTCATGATGCGCGAATAGATGTTGCCGAATTCGCTCAGCGAAAACAGATTTGCGGCGTGTTCGGGGCTGTCGAAGACGTAAGAGCTCGTCTGATAGATCGGCGTGATGCGCGCGTTGGTGGTCGGGTCAGGCTGCGTGCCAGCGTGGACACTGAGCGTTTCGGGGCGAAGTTCGGTCATGGTTTGCCTCCAATATGTGCAGGGTCGGTCAGGAGCCTTCGGGCCCGGTCATCTGACACCTCGCGGTCAGGCCGTATTCTTCCAACCAATCAGCCTTGGTGGGAAGCAGAAATTGCAAAGCTTCAGGGAGCAGTTGATGCATGGTGTTCGAATGGCGAACATGGCTTGCGCGTCTGTCGGCAAAGCACACGGGGTCCGCAGCCGATGCGACAAAGCGCAGCGCTCCCTCCTCTGTTCCCCCGCCCTCATTGGCGAGCGAGAGGAAGAGCGGCGGGCGCTGGCGAGCGTCGCGCAGATTGGGGTCTTCCGAAAGCGATTGATCGTCCCATTGCAGACTGGGCGACAGCGCCGCGTAGCCGTCGAACAGTTCAGGCGTCTCCACCCAGGTTTCCGCTACAAAATGCCCGGCTGCGCTTTCGCCGACGAGGATGGCGCGCCCATCGTGACGGTATTTGGCGCGCACCAGAGGCAAGACCTCGTCCTTGAGCCAAGCGCGAAACAGGTCCGCCTGCCCGTGATCGGGATAGCGCCGCGCTTCTTCGGCGTTGGCGGAAAGCGGGAGCAATTCGCGCTGGCGATGCACGGTCTCGACACCGACAAGGATCGCTTCTTCGCTGCGTTGCCAAAGCTGGTTCCAACGGTGGATACCGAATTGCAGAAAGAGATCTTGCTCGGTTCCGCCATCCAGCATCACCACCAACGGATAGGCCTTATCCGAGGCGCGATAACCCGGAGGCACCAGCACATTGATACGCCGCTCTGCACCATGGGTGGTGAGCGGGTAAGCTTCTCCGATGGTGATCGGTTCAGCCACTTTGGCCCGCTTGGCACCGGTCGGCTCGTCAGACGTGAGGTCTCCCACCCAATCATGGATGTAATATAGCCCTGTCTTTGGATGCTTCTGAACGAAGAACTCGCCCTTTGCGCTGCCCTCTGGCCCTTCGGGTTCAGGGCACGAGCTGAGTACTGAATCTGTTAGATGATAGGTTTCAAGGCGTTGGCCATTCTGCGCAACAATATGCCCAAACCGCCAAGTGTCCGTCCAACTAAAGGTGACCTCAGTCTTTTCGGAACACTCAGCCTCGCCGACAGGACATGCGAGAACAAGTGGCGTTGAGGTCTGGGGCTGATCGAAACTGTTTGTCTCGACATATGCTCCTCCAATCCTCATCCAATCGCGACGATCCAATTCCGGATCGCGCGGAACCATGCAGGCCGAAACGGACTGCGCAGAGACAACCGCCAATACCCCAGCTGCGGCGCCCCTTATGATCATTCGGCAGGCTCGCCTTCGACGGCCTTGCAAGCGCGCGCGGGCTCATCTTGCTTGAGCGCAGTAAGGCCAAGCTTGGCGAAAAGTGCCCCATCGCTGTCATCGCCAGTGTTGGGCGCGGTCAACAATTTGTCTCCAGTGAAGATCGAGTTTGCGCCCGCCAGAAAACACAGCGCCTGCGTCGCCTCGGACATGCTCTCGCGCCCGGCGGAAAGGCGCACCATGCTCATCGGCATGGTAATGCGCGCCACCGCGACGGTGCGCACGAACTCGATATCGTCGACCTTCGCCAGGGGCGTGTCGGCCAGCATATCGCCCAGCACCGTGCCCTTGACCGGCACCAAAGCGTTGACCGGCACACTTTCGGGGTGCGCTTCGAGCGTGGCGAGCGTGTGGATGAAGCCAACGCGATCCTCGCGGGTTTCGCCCATGCCAACGATCCCGCCGCTGCACACATTGATCCCGGCGCCGCGCACATGATCCAGCGTATCGAGGCGGCACTGGAAATCGCGCGTCGAGATCACGCGCTCGTAATATTCGGGCGAGCTGTCGATATTGTGATTGTAATAGTCCAGCCCCGCTTCGGCGAGCTGCTCGGCCTGATGCGGCTCCAGCATGCCCAGTGTCATACAGGTCTCCAGCCCCATGTCGGAGACGCCTTTCACGATCTCGACAATCGCGGGCATGTCGCGGTCCTTGGGGTTGCGCCACGCGGCGCCCATGCAGAAGCGCTGCGAGCCTGCGTCTTTGGCTTGTGCGGCGCGTTGGAGGACCGCCTGCACGTCCATCAGCTTGGTCGCTTCAACGCCGCTATCCGCCTTCACCGACTGCGAGCAATAGCCGCAATCCTCCGGGCACCCGCCGGTCTTGATGGAGAGCAGCGTGCAGAGCTGGATCTGTTCAGGCGGATGGTTCTCGCGATGGATGCTCGCGGCTTGGAACAGCAGTTCGGTGAACGGGAGGTTGAAGAGATCGGCGATTTCCTCGCGGGTCCAATCGGTGCGGATGGTGGTCATTTACTCATGTACCTACTGCGAAAAGTTTCTTTAATTGGCAACTCATCCCCAAGTGTATCGGTGGTTAGCATCTTATGTCGCGAAGCTTCTCTTTGACCCTTTTTGCAATTTGGTCGCACCAGCGACTCTTTACCGTTGAAGATCAACTCCCCTTCACTTCGGCTCCAGTCAATAAAATAGACAATCAGATGCGTATTGTCTGGGTGTGCCTCATCAATTGACCTAAACACCGCTCCCCCTTTACTTCTACCAGTTGCTTTCACTTGAACTGGAACGTCTCCGAAGTACCCGTCGATACCCTTCCGCTGATCAAGCTGAATTCCGAACATCTCCATGGCGATCGCTTCGCCAAGATCACCAACAAACTTTCCATCTGGCGTGAAATCTAGCTCAGTATCTGAATAGCGATCGCGCAGCGCCCTGGTTGCTTCTGCGATTTTTCCAACTGCATCTGGCAATCTAAACTTCTGCGGAGCTCTCTTGCTCACTCCGCCGCCTCATCAATGATGCTATCAAGTGGCGGCATATTGTGGCCCAGCAGCGTCAGGATATCCGCCGCGCATTCGACTACATTCGAGCCGGGGCCGTAGATCCCCTGCACGCCCGCTTCGCGCAGAAAATCGTAGTCTTGCGGCGGGATGACACCGCCTGCGGTGACTTTGATGTCCGGGCGGCCCGCTTCTTTCAGCAAGCGGATGAGTTCGGGGATCAGCGTTTTGTGACCCGCCGCCAGGCTCGACGCGCCCACTACGTCGACTTCGTTTTCGAGAGCCATTTTGCACGCCTCTTCGGGCGTCTGGAACAGCGGGCCGGAGACCACTTCGAAGCCCATGTCGGAGAACGCGCTCGCGATCACATTCGCGCCGCGGTCGTGGCCGTCCTGACCCATCTTGGCGACCATGATGCGAGGGCTTCGGCCCAAGCGGCGCTCCACCGCGTCCACGCCATCGGTGACTTGCGCCCAGCGTTGATCGAACTCGTAGGCGCTCTTGTAGACGCCGCTGACCGGTTTGGGCGTCGCGTCGTGGCGGCCAAAGACCTCTTCCATTGCGGCGGAAATCTCGCCCAAGGTCGCGTCTTCGCGCGCGGCGTTGACGGCGAGTTCGAGCACATTGCCCCCCGTCTTGCAGCCCTCAGTGAGAGCCGCCAGCGCGGCGCGGCACGCCTTTTCGTTGCGAGCCTCGCGCACCTTGGCGAGCCGTTCGATCTGGCCTTTGCGCACTGCCGCGTTGTCGATGTCGAGCGTCTCGATCTGGTCTTGCTCAGCCAGTTGATACTTGTTCACACCGACGATCACGGTCTTGCCCTGATCAATGCCGGTCTGCTTTTCCGCCGCTGCGCGCTCAATCGCAGCCTTGGGCGCGCCGGTATCGACATAGGCCGTCATCCCGCCCGCTTCGTCGACCTCAGCCATCAGCTTTTCCGCTTCCTCGACCAGGGTTGCGGTCAACGCCTCGATGTAATGCGAGCCGCCAAGCGGATCGACGACGTTGGTGATGCCGCTTTCCTCTTGCAACACCAGCTGCGTGTTGCGCGCGATGCGGGCCGAGAAGTCGGTCGGCAGCGCTATGGCCTCGTCAAGGGCGTTTGTGTGCAGGCTCTGTGTCCCGCCAAGCGTCGCCGCGAGCGCCTCCACGGTGGTGCGGATGACGTTATTGTAGGGGTCTTGCTCTTGCAAGCTGACGCCCGATGTCTGGCAGTGCGTGCGCAGCATCTTCGAACGCTCGGACTTGGCGCCCAGATCGTCCATCACGCGATACCACAGCGTGCGCGCGGCGCGCAGTTTGGCGATCTCCATGAAGAAGTTCATGCCTATGCCGAAAAAGAACGACAGGCGCCCGGCAAACGCGTCAATATCCAGCCCCGTCGCCATGGCGCGCTTGGCGTATTCCTTGCCGTCCGCGATGGTGAAGGCGAGTTCCTGCACCGCCGTCGCGCCCGCCTCGTGCATGTGATAGCCGCTGATCGAAATGCTGTTGAATTTCGGCATGTTGGTCGACGTGTATCCGATGATGTCGGAGATAATCCGCATGCTGGGTTCGGGCGGATAGATATAGGTGTTGCGGACCATGAATTCTTTGAGAATGTCGTTCTGGATGGTCCCTGAAAGCTTCTCGGTCGAAACGCCCTGACGCTCACCTGCGACGATGTAGAACGCCATCACCGGGATAACCGCGCCGTTCATGGTCATAGAGACGGACATGGTGTCGAGCGGGATCTGGTCGAACAGCACTTCCATATCCGCGACCGTGTCAATCGCCACGCCCGCTTTGCCGACATCGCCGACTACGCGCGGGTGATCGCTGTCGTACCCCCGGTGAGTCGCAAGGTCGAAGGCCACGCTCAGCCCCTTTTGCCCCGCAGCCAGATTGCGTCGGTAAAACGCGTTCGATTCCTCGGCGGTCGAGAACCCCGCATACTGCCGGATCGTCCAAGGTCGCCCCGCGTACATGCTCGCCTTAACCCCGCGCGTGAACGGCGCGAAGCCGGGAAGGCCCGGGTCCCAGCCCTCGTGATCCTCAGCGGTGTAGAGGGGCTTGATCGGGAAGCCCTCAGGCGTCTCCCAGGTGAGGTCGCGGCCCTTCGATTCCTTATCAGCGAGGGCTTTCCAGTCTTGCGTTGTGGGTTTGTCGGTCATGCTTTCATCCATAGCCGCTCACCCTGAGCCTGTCGAAGGGTCGTCCGTTTTTGTAGCAACGGAGCCAACGGAGGGACTGCGCTTCGACAAGCTCAGCACGAGCGTAACATGTGAAGGGTATCCGCTTGGTGAGGCCTCAGGCGCCCTTGAACTCGGCCTTGCGCTTTTGCAGGAACGCCATGCCGCCTTCCATCGCGTCCGCCGAAGCGCCCGCGATCCGCTGACCTTCGGCCTCGGCTAGCATCACTTCGTTGACGCCGCCGTCCAGCGCGAGGGCGATGTTGCGCTTCATCTGCTTGATCGCGACCGTCGGCCCATTGGCGAGCTTTTCCGCCAGCGCGCGCGCTTCGTCCATCAGCAATTCGTCCGCGACGCATTTGTAGACCAGACCCCAATCCTCGGCCTGTTTGCCGCTGATCTTTTCGCCCAGCATCATCATTCGCGTGGCGCGGGCGCGGCCAATCGCGCGGATCAGCAGCCAGGTGGAGGCGCCATCGGGAATAAGGCCGATATTGACGAAGGCTTGCAGGAAGTAAGCGCGCTCCGCCGCGATGGTGAAATCGGCGGCGAGCGCGAGCGAACAGCCCACACCCGCAGCGGGACCGTTAACGGCGCAGATCACCGGTACTTCGGCGCGCAGGATCTGGTTGATCGCAGGGTTGTAATGCTGGCTGAGCGCCTGGTGCGAGCCGCCCTTGTTGCTGGGGCTTTCCGAGGTGGAGCGCGCCGCTAGATCCGCGCCCGAGCAAAAGCCTTTACCTTCGCCCGTGATCAAAACCGCGCGCGCCTCGCCCAGATCGTAAAAGACCTGCCCGATCTCGTCCGCCATGCCCGGCGCCATCGCGTTGAGGCGCTCGGGCTTGTTGAGCGTAATCGTGGTCAGCGGGCCGTCGGTGTCGACGCGGATATATTCGTAGCTCACGTGTCTCTCTCCCAGAGGGGCGTTACGCCCAAAGTGTGTGCAGAGTGGTTGGTTTCGTTTAGCAACTCATGGCGCGGATGAGCGGTCTAGGCAATCCCTCTAAAACCTCGTCATCCCCGCGAAAGCGGGGACCCAGAGCCACAAAGCACAGAGCCAACCGCCCTGGGTTCCCGCGTTCGCGGGAATGACGACTGGAAAGTTAGTGCGCCTCTTTGGGCGTTTCCATGATCTCGGTGAGCATGCCCTGCATGTCCTTGGGGTGGACAAAGAAGATCGGCGTGCCGTGCGCGCCGGGAATGGTGGGGCCAATGATGCGTTTGCCCTGCCCTTCGAACCACGCGCGCGCTTCGTCGATATCCTCGACTTCGAAGCACACGTGATGCTGCCCGCCCGCCGGGTTCTTCTCAAGGAACGCGCTGATCGCGGTTTTGCCCGGATTGAGCTCTTCGATAAGCTCAACCTGCGTCCCGCGCATTTCGGTTTCCGGGCCCGAATGCGTCGGCGTATCGACAAAAACAACCTTGAGCCCACGGCTCTCCAGAACGATCTCGTCCGAGACCGAAGTCGCCCCCATAACATCGCGCCAATGCGCAACCGCGTCAACGATGGAGGGCGTGGCGTATCCCACATGGTTCATGCGGCCTAGTTTCATTGCGGTGCTTTCAATTCGGTGGACGTTGGGTTCGTCGACGGATCAACTGTCATCAAGTATACGAAGTTTTCATCGAAAGAGCTGAGTTGCGCCGGTTTTTCGCCGATTTGAATCTCCCAACGTATGACTCCAGTGTTTTCGAAACTTGGCGAACCAACCTCGAAACCGTATTCGTTCACGTCATCGACGGGAGGCAAAGTCACATTAGCGGCGCGCCCCTCAACAAAATACACGGTCAGTCGGTCGCCGTACTCGCAAGAGTTCTTAGGAGGGCAATTTGGCTCTCCCCATTCAGCATCAATCGCGGCTTTGGTCATGCCAATTATCGAAGGCACATTTTCAATTAGATCAGCCCCCTTTTCTGGTGAGCTATCTGTGTCGGGAACTCCCCCGCAACTCGCTAACAAGAGCGCCGAAGGGACAAATAACGGATACTTCATCGCCTCAACTCACAACGGAATGTTATCGTGCTTCTTCCAAGGGTTCTCCAAGCGCTTGCTCCGCAACTTCCGCAGCCCCAGCGCAACACGTCGCCGCGTGGAATGCGGGTGGATGACCTCGTCGATATAGCCGCGTTGCGCAGCCACGAACGGGTTCGCAAAGCGATCTTCGTATTCCTTGGTTTTCTCGGCGATCTTTTCCGCGTCGCCCCGGTCCTGGCGGAAGATGATCTCCACCGCGCCCTTCGCGCCCATCACCGCGATTTCTGCGGTCGGCCAGGCGTAGTTGAGGTCTCCGCGCAGATGCTTTGAAGCCATCACGTCATACGCGCCGCCATAGGCCTTGCGGGTGATGATGGTGATCTTGGGCACGGTCGCCTCTGCGTAGGCGAAGAGCAGTTTCGCGCCGTGCTTGATGATGCCGCCCATTTCCTGCGCGGTGCCGGGCAGGAAGCCGGGCACATCCACAAAGGTCACGATCGGGATCTCGAACGCGTCGCAGAAGCGCACAAAGCGCGCCGCTTTCTTTGAGCTCGCGATATCGAGCACGCCGGCAAGCACCATCGGCTGGTTCGCCACCACACCCACGGTGCGCCCTTCGACCCGGCCAAAACCGCAGATGATGTTCGCCGCGTGCGCGGGCTGGATCTCGAAGAAATCGCCTTCGTCGAGGGTCTTCTTGATCACCTCGTGCATGTCATAGGGCTGGTTCGGATTGTCCGGGATGATCGTGTCGAGCGAGTGCTCCAGACGGTCCCACGGGTCGTTGGTGGGCACTTCCGGGCCCATCTCGCCGGTCGCCTCGGGCCGGTTGGACAGCGGCAGGTAGTTGAAGAAATCGCGGGTGGCGAGCAGCGCTTCGACGTCGTTTTCGTAGGCGATATCCGCGACGCTCGTCTTGGTCGTGTGCGTGATCGCGCCGCCCAATTCTTCCTGCGTCACCTCTTCGTTGGTAACCGTCTTCACCACCTCAGGCCCGGTGACGAACATGTAAGAGCTGTCCTTCACCATGAAGATGAAGTCGGTCATCGCGGGGCTGTACACCGCACCGCCTGCGCACGGCCCCATGATCAGGCTGATCTGCGGGACAACGCCGGATGCGAGCACGTTTTTCTGAAACACTTCCGCGTAGCCACCCAGCGAGGCGACGCCTTCCTGAATGCGCGCGCCGCCTGAATCGTTAAGGCCGATCACAGGCGCGCCGACCTTCATCGCGGTGTCCATGATCTTGCAGATCTTCTCCGCATGGCGCTTTGACAGCGAACCGCCGAAAACGGTGAAATCTTGGCTGAACACATACACAAGGCGGCCATTGATCGTGCCGCTGCCGGTGACAACGCCGTCGCCGGGGATGCGCTGATCCTGCATGCCGAAGTCGACGCAATCGTGCTCGACATAGGTGTCGACCTCTTCAAAGCTGCCTTCGTCGAGCAGAACGTCGAGCCGTTCGCGCGCGGTCAGCTTGCCCTTGGCGTGCTGGGCGTCGATGCGCTTTTGGCCGCCTCCCATGCGGGCGGCTTCGCGGCGGCGTTCCATTTCGGCGATGTTGGCGGACATGGGTCGGGGGGCTCCTCTCGATTTGGTGAGAGGGTCGTTGCCGGATGGGTCCGGGCGCGTCAATGTGTTGCGAGAGCTTGGAAGGGAGATGCGGGTGGTCGAACGATGCGATTGCGTGGTCATTGGCGCAGGTATTGCCGGGATGTCGCTGGCGGCGCGCCTGGCTGAGGAGACGGCGGGGCGGATGAAGGTCGTCGTGCTCGAAGCGGAGAGCGCGCCGGGCTATCACGCCTCTGGTCGCAGCGTGGCCATCGCGCATTATGGCCTGGGCGATACATTGGTGCGCGCGTTGACGCAGGCGAGCCTTGCCGAGTTTCGCGGCATGGTCGGGCCGTCGGGCGCGCCGATCACCCACACGATCCCGGCGCTGCACATCGCGCGCGCTGATCAGGGCGAGGCTTTCGCCGACCTGGTCGCAGTGCATAAGCGGTTTGAGGCGGATTTCGAACTCTTGCAAGGCGAGGACATTCGCAAGGTTGCGCCTGCTCTCAAGGTCGGCCCCGAAGCCGCGCATCAGGCGATCCTGGACCGCGGCGCGCTCAAGTTGGACACCGACGCCATGCTCGCGCGGCATCTGACGCAATTGCGAGCCAATGGAGGCGAACTGGTGAGCGGCGCGCGCGTGACCGCGATCCGCACGGTCGGGGAGCTTTACGAAGTGGAGACCACCGCAGGAACCTACCAATCGCCGCGTCTCGTCAACGCAGCGGGCGCCTGGGCGGATGAGGTTGCGCGGATGGCGGGCGTACCGCCCATAGGCCTCGAACCGCGCCGCCGCACCGTCATCAGCTTCGACGCGCCCGATGGCGAGGACGTGGCGCATTGGCCCTTTATCAAGACCGTGGGCGAAGGGTTCTACACCTTGCCCGAGGGGCGCTCCCGCCTGCTCGCCTCGTCGATGGATCAAACGCCCAGCACGCCCTGCGACGCCGCGCCCGAAGAGCTCGACATCGCTATCGCGGCGGATCGGATTCTCAACGCAACAACACTGGAGATCCGCCGAGTGGCGCATTCCTGGGCGGGCCTGCGCAGCTTTGCCCCGGACGAGCGCCCCGTGATCGGCGAAGCGGCGGGCGCGCCGGATTTCTTCTGGTTTGCAGGGCAAGGCGGCTACGGCTTCCAGACCGCGCCCGCTCTCGCCCGGATCGGCGCGAGCGTCGTGCTGGGTGAGGAATGGCCGAGCGATATGGCGGCCGCTGGCGTCACGCCCGCGGACCTTTCACCCGGTCGGTTTGGCGCCTGAGGCGAAGGGCCCAACGCGGCGAGCGATCCCCGCCCCTTACTTCAGCAGCACCAGTTCCTCAGCCATGGTTGGGTGGATCGCCGTGGTCGCGTCAAAGTCGGCCTTGGTCAGGCCCGCTTTCACCGCGACCGCCGCCGCCTGCATGATCTCGGGGCTTTCGGGCCCGATCATGTGCACGCCCACGATCCGGTCGTTCGCTGCATCGACCACCATCTTGTAAAGCCCGCGCTCGCTGCGCCCGGCCACCACGTTCTTCATCGGGCGAAAGTCCGATTGATAGACCCGCACATTGCCCAGGTGGTTGCGCGCTTCGCCCTCGGTCATGCCGACCGCTGCAATGGGCGGGTGGCTGAAGACCGCGCTGGGGATGCATGAATGGTCGACCGCATAGGGTTCACCGGGGCCAAAGACGCTGTCGGCAAAGGCCTGCCCCTCGCGGATGGCAACCGGGGTCAATTGCACACGGTCGGTCACATCGCCGACAGCGTAGATATGATCGACGTTGGTCTTGGAATAGGCGTCGACTTCGATTTCGCCGCTTTTGCCCAGTTCGACACCAACGCTCTCAAGGCCCAGCCCCTGAGTGTTGGGCACGCGGCCCGTGGCGATCATGACCTGATCGAACACGCGTTCCTCGTGTCCCGTCATCTTGACCAGCAGGGTGCCATCGTCCTGCTTTTTGACCCATTCGAATGTCACATTGAAGCAGAACTCGATGCCCTTGCTCAAGCTGATCTGAAGCAAGCGATCGCGCAAGGCCGGGTCATAGGAGCGCAAGATCACATCGGATCGATTGGCAATCGTCACCTTGCTGCCGAACTCGTTGAAGATCCCGGCGAATTCGTTAGCGATATAGCCGCCCCCGGCGATCAGAATACGCCCCGGCACTTCGTCGAGGTGAAAGGCTTCATTGGAGGTGATGCAGTGCTCATTGCCCTCGAATTCGGGCATGTGCGGCTTCGCGCCGGTCGCGATCAGGATGTATTTGGCGGTGATGACCTTACCGCTCGCCAGCGTGATTTCATGCTCGCCGGTGATCTCGGCGCGCTCTTCGAACACGGTCACATCGTGGTTTGAAAGGGTGTCGCCATACAGGCCCTCAAGCCGGGTCACGTCGGTTTGCACAATGTCGCGCAGCCGGACCCAGTCAAAGCTCTTGCCTTGAATGTCCCAGCCAAACTGCCGGGCGTCTTCCAGATCCTCGGCAAAATGCGCGCCGTAGACGAGCATCTTCTTGGGCACGCAGCCACGGATAACGCAGGTGCCGCCGACGCGGTATTCCTCCGCCGCCGCCACGCGCGCGCCATGCGCCGCCGCGATCCGGCTGGCGCGCACGCCGCCTGAACCGATCCCGATGGTGAAGAGGTCGTAATCGTAGTGTGGTTCGGCCATGTTCGCGCTCCTTGCTGAGGTTTCGCGATATGGCGAGGCTCGGTTACAATGCCAACCGTCAGGTTTCGAGAAACAGCCCGTTATCGCGCAGCATCATGTAAGCCTTCACGTCCTCGATCTGGATCAGATCAGGATTTTGCACGCCCGTGTTGCGTTTAAGCAGGTAGTGCACCGCCTTCTTCGTGCCCGGACCGATCCCGGTCAGCGCCACCATGACATCGGGGTCGTGGTCGAGGACTCGGTCGAACAGCATCGAGGTGTTCATCGGGTCAAAGCCGAAGCCCAGAAAGCCGAGCCGGCGCCCTTGCGCGATTTCGGCCATCAGAAAGCTGGAGAAGCGTTTATCGCGCGCGCGTTCGGAGGCGGTGTATAGCCCCTTTGCCAGAGCCACCCAATCCTCCGGATCCGGCTCGCCCCATTGGCACGGTTCGCCCGCGCCGAAAATCCACGGCAAGGTTCCGGGGCTGCCATAGGGATGAACGATGCGCATATGCGTGCTCACCAGCATCTGCGCCTCTTCCATCGGCATGCCGAACGCCATGGTCAGCACCCACGGCATGTAGTGCTCAATCGCGCGGTCGTAGTTGAAGCAGACAATCGACAGCTTGTCGAAGCACTGTTCAGCCTGCGCGCGCGGCACGCCTTTGGTGATCAGTTGGCCGAGTTGGAACAGCCAGTTTTCCGATCCGCGCAGCGGCAGATCGCCCGCATCGTTGGGCTCCAGGCTCAGCGTCGATTTCGGCTCGGCTTGCAACGTGTATTAAGCGAGCGCGATCTTTCCGGCGCTGATAACGTCGGGGTTGTCGCTGCCATATTGTTCCAGCACCGCGTCAATCGACGTTGTTACGCGGCTCGCCTGTTTGATTGTGCGGCCCGCGTCGAGGAGGTTTTCATAACTTGTGCCGAGGCGTTCCGCGTTGTTCTCGAAAATGCGGGCCAGCGCGACCATGTCACGCGTCTGGATTTCGGTGCCCAACCGATCAAAATCGAACCCGGCGGCGATGCGCGCGAGCATCTCGGCGCCATCGGGCATTTCGATTTCACAATTGGCACCGGCGCCAACAACCAAGGTGGTTTCGGTCCTGATCATGACGCGCGCTTTATCTCTTGAGCCATGCCCCTCCGGATAGCGAGCGCATGGTTAAGATAAAGTGAGATTAACGCTTAGAATTGCGCGATTATCTTGGGGCCGGTCGTCCCCCGCCGCCGGGCCGGCGGCGCTGTCCGCCCGAGCCGCCGCGACGATTGCCGCCGCGCGCGCCGCCATTGCCTGCGCCCGAAGCGGCATCACGGCTTTGGCCCTGAGGACGCCCTTTGCGCGCGCCATGTTTGGCCGCTGGCTTCTTGCGCGGGCCGCCACCCGATTGCGAGCCGCCCGCCGGCCTCGGTTTGACCCTTTTGTTCGACACGCGCGTTTGTCCGCGTGGGGGCGGCTTGGTCGGGCCAACCCCTTCGACCACCGCGCGAAAGTTGTCCGGCAGATCGAGACGATCAAGGCTCACCTTAGCGGTTTTCTGAATGTCTTTGAGATACGCGCGCTCATCCTCAGCGCAGAACGCGATGGCAATCCCGTCGCGCCCGGCGCGCGCGGTGCGGCCGATCCGGTGGACGTATTGCTCGGGCACGTTGGGCAGTTCGTAGTTGATGACGTGGCTGACGCCGGGAATATCGATCCCGCGCGCGGCGACATCGGTCGCCACCAGAATCTTGGTCCGGCCTGAACGAAACTCTTCAAGCGCGCGAGTGCGCTGGCCTTGCGTTTTGTTGCCGTGGATCGCGTTCGCGCTGATGCCGCGCTGCGACAGCTTTTTCACCACGCGGTCCGCGCCATGCTTCGTGCGGGTGAAGATCAGCACAAGCTCAAGATCGCCGGGCACGCTGTGACGCCCCGACAGGATCATTTCGAGCAGCGAAGGCTTTTCATCCTGCTGCACCATGAAGAGGAACTGGTCGATCCGCTCCGCCGTGGTGCTTTCCGGCGTGACCGACACATGCACCGGATTGCGGCAATAGCCCGAGACCAACTCCTTGATCTGCTTGGGCATCGTCGCGCTGAAGAACAGCGTCTGGCGCTCTTTGGGCACCAATTGGCTGATGCGGCGCAGCGCATGGATGAAGCCAAGATCGAGCATCTGGTCGGCTTCGTCGAGGATGAGCACTTCTACCCCGGAGAGGTTGAACGCCTTCTGATCGATCAGATCGAGCAGCCGTCCCGGCGTCGCGACCAGAATATCGGTGCCCCGATGAAGCTTGTTGCGGTCCTTGTTGACGCTCGTCCCGCCAACAATGGACTGGACCTTAAGCCCGGCCAGCGCGCCGTAATCCTTGGCGCTCGCCGCGATCTGACCCGCAAGCTCGCGCGTGGGGGCCAGCACCAGCATGCGGCACGATTTGAACGGGATGCGGTTGTCCGAGGCGCGCAGGCGGTCAATGCCCGGCAGCATGAACGCAGCGGTCTTGCCCGTACCGGTCTGAGCGATACCGAGCAGGTCGCGGCCTTCGAGAACCGGCGGGATCGCCTGTTCCTGGATCGGCGTGGGGGTGGAATAACCCTTGAGGTCAAGGGCTTGAAGAATGGGCTGAGACAGCCCGAGGTCTGAAAATTGTGTCATGCGCACTCGCAATATTGGGTGCGGCCGCCATCCTTTCGGACGCGGGCTCGCGGGGTTCTAAAGGAAACCGCCCGCGTGAAAAGGAAGTCTGGTAAAGGGGTTGGAAATGATGGGCCACTGGACACACAGGCCGATTGCCTGCCGCCGCTTCACGCTGGCCTGACGCTCTCGCGTTGCGCGCCAAATGGGCGCAGCGCCGCGCAATGTCAATGTGGGAGACGCCTTAGGGCGCCGATTAGGGCCGCCGCTTGTTCGGTGTGCGTCTCAACAAAAAGGGGCTGACCAAGCGGGCAGCCCCTTTTTTGCCTCGAAAGCGAGAACGGTGCTTAGTCGAGCTCTTCGCGCAATTTCGCATAGGAAATGCGCGCGCGATACGCGCCTTCGACCGCCTCGTTCTGCGCGTTGCGGGCGGGCTCGAAGGTGTAATGCGCCATCGCGACCTCGCACAATTTCTTGTTGATGTAGGTCTTGCGGAAGCGGTCCACCACTTCGCATTCGGTCGCTTCCCCTTGCGGGTCGACCGTCATGTCGAGCTGAACGGTTTCACGCCAAATGCGCAGGCGGCGCGAGGTCTTCATGAAATCATGCGCGCCATCGAACGCGATCAGCTTGGCGGGCGTGGGCTTTCCCGGCGTCGCTGCCGCCTCAGGAGGCTTCGACGTTTCGGCAACCTCAGGCGCCACAGGCGGGCTCGGTGCCTCATCCGTTTGCGCGGGCCCGCACGACACAGTGGCACAGGCGAGCGAAAGGGCAAACGTGATGGACATAGGGCGACCTTTTAAGTTGGGTTGGCGAGGGGCGACGCACATTCATAAGGAAAACGCGTTTGAGTGCAAATTGGGTCACCATCGTGCAAGTTTGCGCAATGAACGTGCGCAATTAGGTTGCACTTAACCATTCAGGCGCGGCGAAGCGGTCCAATGATTACGAATGCGTGACACACCGCCAAAAAACGCGGCGGCTTCCGATTGGATTCGGGCGGTAAAATCAGCCAGACGCAATGTCTGAGTGCCAAAAACCGTCGAAACGCGCGATCAACGGGTGTGAAGGGTGTTACACAAGGGCAACTTAGCGTGAGCTGAACAGCACCGCCCGCCCGGCTTAGCGCAGGCCCGCCGCATCCATCAGCGCGCTGGTGCTGGCGTCGAACTCGCCCTCACCCGCGTCGATCTGCTTGGCGATGGCTTTGCCCAGCTCCACGCCGAACTGGTCGAACGGGTTGATCCCCATCAGGACCGCGTTCGCAAAAGTGCGGTGTTCGTGGAACGCGATCAGCGCGCCCAGCGTCGAGGGGTCGATATCATCGGTCAGGAATGTGACCGAAGGCCGATCGCCCGGATAGGCGCGCGCGGGATCGTCATCGCTCGCCTTGCCCGCCATGAGGGCCGCCCCTTGCGCCAGACAATTGAGCAACAAGGTGCGGTGGTGCGCGGGGTCAAGCTCATCGCCCGGCGCGACGCTGGCGATAAAGTCCACCGGCACCAGATGCGTGCCCTGGTGCAGCAATTGGAAGACGGCGTGCTGGGCATCCGTGCCAACCCCGCCCCATGTGATGGCGGCGGTCGGTCCGTCGACAGGCTGGCCCTCAGCGGTCACGCTCTTGCCGTTTGATTCCATTTCGAGCTGCTGGAGATAATCGGGAAACAGCGCCAGCCGCTCGTCATAGGCGAACACCGCACGGGTCTGGCAGCCGCGAACGCGCGCGTAATATTGGTCGACAAAGGCGGCGAGCAGCGGCGTGTTGGCGCGCCCTTCGCTTTCGCGGAAATGCGTGTCGATCGCCTGCGCCCCGCCCAGAAATTCGCGAAATTCCGCCATTCCAATAGCCATCGCCGCCGGAAAGCCGATGCTCGACCACAAGGAATAGCGCCCACCGACGCTTTCGGGGAACGGCAGGATGCGCGTTTCGTCCACGCCCCACGCGACCGCCTTTTCCGGGCTCGCGGTCAAAGCCACCACACGCCCGCTGGGATCCGCCACACCCTCGCTTTCGAGCCAGGCCAGCGCGCTCGACGCGTTGGTCATGGTCTCGATAGTCGTGAAAGTCTTGGACGCCACCGCGATCAGGGTGGTCGCCGGATCGCACGCGGCAAAGGCTTGCTCCAGCGCAAGACCATCAATGTTCGAGACAACATGCACGTCCACTTTGGCCAGATCGCGGGTCAGCGCGTCGACCGCTAGAGCCGGGCCCAGCGCCGAGCCCCCGATGCCGATATGGATCAAATGCTTGATATCGCCCAGGACGCCTTCGTGGATCGCATCCACCAGCATGCCCATGCGCGCCAGCAAAGCGGCGGCCTCTTCGGTGTCTGCATGCGTGCCGCTGCCGCGCATCGCGCCATGATTGGCCGCGCGCCCTTCGGTGGGGTTCACGATCCCGCCCGAGAACAGCGCCGCGCGCGCTTCGGCAAAACCGCTCGCCTGCGCCAGCGCTTCAAACGCGTCCAAGGCAGCGGCATCGAGGTGGGTTTTCGAGAAATCCACCCGCATTCCGGTCGTCTCGCCCTCGACGTCGCAGGGCCAATTCAGCCGCCGCGTCATGGTCTCCACACGGGCCGGATCGCTTTCAAACAGCTCTTTCAAGCCGGGCGAAGCCAGCGCCATCACCCGTTCCCAAGCCTGCTTTGTCGTACCCGTACCCTTAGCCATGATGCCGCAATCCTCTTTGCCTGACGCCCAACCGCGCCTAAGGGGGCAGGCGATGGATGTTAACCCCCAAACTGATCCCATTCGCTCACCAGCCGGGCTGCGCAGCGCCGCCTCTTCCCTGGAGGATCGGCACAGAGCATCGAACGAACGCGAGCGCGGCGACAGCCTGTTCGGGTTTGCATGGTTTCTGCTCAAGCTGGTTCTGGCGGTCCTGATCCTGCGGACCTTTGTGATTGCGCCCTTTTCGATTCCGTCGGAAAGCATGTTGCCGCGCTTGTGGCATGGTGATTATTTGATCGCGACCAAGTGGTCCTATGGCTATTCGAACTATTCCCTGCCGTTCGACGCGCCGCTGATATCGGGCCGCATCTTCGCAAGCGCCCCGGCGCGCGGTGACATTGTCATCTTCAAACACCCGGTCGATGAACAGGATTATGTGAAGCGCGTGATCGGCTTGCCCGGCGACACGATCGCGATGATCGGCGGACAGATCGTGCTGAACGGCGAGGTCATTCCAAAAGAGCCCATCGCCAATTTCGCTTTTGACGTCTCCCCTTACAGCCCGTGCGGCTACGCCAAGGTCGAGGAGCGCGTGACCGGCGAGCGGCATGTGTGCGCCTACGAGCAATTCCGCGAGACCCTGCCCGACGGGTCACGCATCGATGTGCTCGATTTCGGCCTCTCGCCGGGCGATGGCATGCCGCTCGCAACCGTGCCAGAGGGGCATATATTCGTCATGGGCGACAACCGCGATTATTCGCGCGACAGCCGCTTTCCCGCCCTCGCCGGAGACGCAGTCGGCATGGTCCCGATGGACAAGCTGGTGGGCCGCGCCCGGTTTGTGTTCTGGTCCACCGATGGCAGCGCGCGGTGGAGCGAACCGTGGACCTGGTTCAGCGCCGTGCGCTGGGACCGGATCGGTACAACGCTTTGAGCGTTAGCCCATCATGACGCCTAGCGACACCAGCCTGCTTGACAGTGCGCGCGACTGGCTTGGCCAGCAGGGCTTTGTCGTGCGCAACGAACAGCGCTGGCTGCGCGCGCTCACCCATGGCAGTTTTAACGGCACGTCGTCCGGGCGCGGCGGTCAGCCGCTGGCGGGCGATTACCAGCGGCTCGAATTTCTGGGTGACCGGGTGCTCGGTCTTGCTGTCGCGAGTTGGCTTTACCGCGCAGGCGACGCGCCTGAGGGGCAATTGTCGCAGCGTCTCAATGCGTTGGTCAGCGGAGCGACCTGCGCGCGGATCGCCCGCGACATCGGACTGCCCGACCACATCCGCCTTGGCAAGCAAGCGCGCGAGGACGGCGGCGCGGACAGCGACAACATCCTTGGCGACGTCATGGAAGCGCTGATCGGCGCGTGCTTTCTGGAACACGGCTACGATGCGGCACGCGACATCGTTTATGATTTATGGGCCAGGGAATTGGCGGGCAATGCGGGCAAGGCCAAACATCCCAAAAGCGCGCTGCAAGAATGGGCCGCGCACGAACGGCGCGCCATGCCGACCTATCAGGTGGTGGATCGCAGCGGCCCGGATCACGCCATGGAATTTACGGTTGAAGTGAGCATCCCCTCGCTGGGCGCCGCGCGCGGCCGGGCCAGCAGCAAGGGCGAAGCGGAAAAACGCGCCGCACAGGCGTTTCTGGAGGAATACGGGTGATTTTTTGTTACTGGGCGATGAACCGCAACCGGAAGGTTGCGCAAGGCCGACTGGCCGTCCGCAGCCGTTCCGGAGGAAGGAAACGCGGCGAGGAGGTCATGCAATGACTACCAAAAAATGCGGCGTCGTTGCGGTTATCGGGGCTCCCAACGCGGGCAAATCGACGCTGGTTAATCAGCTTGTCGGCCAGAAGGTCGCGATCACCAGCGCCAAGGCGCAAACAACGCGCGCGCGCATGCTTGGCGTGGCGTTGTTCGCGACGGTGCAGATGATCCTCGTCGACACGCCCGGTATCTTTGCCCCCCGGCGGCGCCTCGACCGCGCGATGGTCAACGCCGCGTGGGAAGGCACGGTCAGCGCGGACGCGATCCTGCTGATCATCGATCCGATCAAACAGCGCCGGCACGAGCTCGAACCGATCCTGGAGAACCTGGAAAAGCGCCCGGAGCGCAAAATCCTGGTTCTGAACAAGGTCGACAAGGCCAAGAAAGAGCCGCTGCTCGAACTCGCGCAGGAAATGTCGCAGCGCATGGATTTTGAGGAGATCTTCTTCGTCTCCGCGCTCAACGGCGAGGGCGTTCCGGAGATGAAGGAAGCGCTCGCCGCGATGATGCCCGAAGGGCCGTGGATGTATCCCGAAGACCAAGTCTCCGACGCCTCCGAACGCCTGCTGGCCGCCGAGATCACGCGCGAACAGCTTTACGCGCAGCTGCACGAGGAACTGCCCTATGACACCGCGGTGCGGCCCGAGCTTTACAAACGCCGCCCCGACGGAAGCCTCGAAATCCACCAGCAAATTGTCGTCGCGCGCGAGACGCAGCGCCCCATCGTGCTCGGCAAAGGCGGCCAGAAGATCAAAGCCATCGGCGAGGCCGCGAGGAGGGAATTGGCCGAGGTGCTGGGCGAAAAGGTCCACCTGTTCCTGCACGTGAAACTGTCAGAGGGGTGGAGCGAGGATAAGGAGGTGTTTGAAGAGATGGGGCTGGATTGGGTGAAGTGATGGGAAAACCATCGCCTGCACAAATCGACCACCTATGGGCCTTCATAAGAGGCGATCTCGACCCGGCTCAATTTGAGGCCTGGTTCTTTGAGAACGACCCCCTCGAACCGTTCCTCGGCGAAGACCTTTGCCTCGAGCTTTTGGGCGCCAACTACCAAAACAAAGAAGTCCTTTGGGTTTTGCGGCGAGACCTCAATCATTGTGTCAAACCGCTGGAAAGCTGCGATTGCAAGAGAACCCGCGACCTCGACGCTATTCCGATGGGTGGCGAGGGTCGGGACAAACGCTTCTTTGCGACTGTCCAGCCCCGGATCGATCATGGCGGAGATCAATGGTGGCTCTATCTGTCGCAGTGTGACGTCTGCGGCCAACACTGGCTCATCGCTCAAGAAGAGAGGATCAACGATGAGTACTTTGTATCAAGAATGACGCCTGCGGCTGCGCGTGCTGTGCTTGAAAATAAATCGTGGCCCTCACGTTTTCAAACTTACGAAGGCGTTTTGGCAATTGGCCGAGAACTCTCAAAGGCGTGCCGGTTCGTCGACGACCTGGCGATGAGCCTCGTCTGGAGCGTCGAAGATCTGAAACGTGAACGGCCAGACATTAGCCGTCACCGCATCGCCGAATTACTAGATATATCCGTTTCGCAGGTGGAACGCCTTGAGAAGAAAATTGACCAGTGACCACGAACACAGATCGTCATCCCGGACTTGATCCGGGATCCAGAGTGGCTTTGCGCTGACATCGCAGGCCTTGCGCCCTATCGCTCTGGATCCCAGTCTCCGCTGGGATGACGGTGTGAGGGTTGGATGGCATAGTGCCTTACCCACCTCCAACCTTACCGCTTCTTCGCGATCTTGATCTTCTGCTGCTTCGCGAAGCTCTTGGTCGAATCCTCGCTCCGGTTCAGCGCTTTGGCGATTTGCTTGAGGCCTTGGCCCTTGGAGGCGAGCAGGCGCAGGCGGCCCGCTTCTTCGGCGTTCCACGGTTGCTTGTGGCGTTCAAAATGTTCTTTGCCCATGGCCGCACCGCCTAGCGGGCGCGGCGCGCAATAGCGAGAGCAAGGCGCGGATTAATCCCGACCCAGCTTTTCCAGTTTAGCCCGCAGCGCGGCTTCATCGAAGGGTTTGACGATGTAATCGTCCGCGCCAGCGCCAATGCCTTCGTGGATGTCCTTGGCCTCGCCATTGGAGGTGCAGAACATCACCATGGGCGCTTTGGGCGTGGGGATTGCGCGCAGGCGTTTGACGAATTCGATGCCGTCCATTTCGGGCATGTTCCAATCCGTCAGCACCAGAGCGGGCATCGCTTTCTTGCACCGGGCGAGCGCCTCTTCGCCATCCTGCGCTTCGACCGGCACATAGCCGAGCGAGCGTGCGATCTTGGAAGAGACCTTTCGGATGACGCGGCTGTCATCGACGATCAGGCAGACCTTGGCCTCGACCACGGCGGGCGCTTCGGGGCTCGCGCCATCGCGCATCGCTTTGGCGGCGGCGACGATGGCCTCGGTCGTGTCGGTCGTGCGGCCGTCTTGCAGCGCTTCGGCGCCGATTGCGTCGCGAACGGGTTTAGCGGGCGCGGCGGCGCTCTGCGCGTCCGTGGGCATCGGCTCTTCGCGCTCAGCGGATCGCCGTTCCACCGCGACCGTGTTCTTGCGCGGGCCGGTGCTGCGTTTGATTAGATTTTGAATGGCTCGGCCTCCCCCGCGAGTGAAGCAAACGCGCCCGTCTCTTGATAGCGGGTCTCTTCGTAGTCTTGAGCGGTCTCGAGCTGGCCTTCGCTGCCCGCTTCGCCCGGCGTGATGCGCACATGGAGATAAGGCATCCAGATGTCGCCATATTCGGCCTTCTGATACCACACGTCGAGCACGTCATAGCTCGCCCACATCCCGTCAGGCTCGCGCAGCCTCAACCCCTCGCCAATGCGAGGGACAGCGGCGAACCGGATGCGGTCCTGCGTTTGATGAGTCTCGTTCTGGACTTCGATTTCAATCACGGCATGGTCCCTGGTCTGAGACCACGCCTAAGGGACAATACTAAAGGAATTCCCAACGCGGCGGGAGGATTTGGCTAAGCCCCCCGATTGGGCGGCGCGGCGCCCCTATTCAGACGCCGCATCCGCCCTCTTGGCCGGAGCCTTTTTGGCGGGCGCTTTCTTCTTGGCAGTCGCCTTCTTCACCGCGGTCTTTTTAGCCGCTGGTTTCTTGGCCGCAGCCTTCTTCTTCGCAGGAGCCTTCTTCCGGGTCTTCTTCTTGGCCGGGCCTTTGGCCGCGCGCTCGTCGATCAGCGTGACCGCTTGCTCCACCGTCACGTCCTCTGGCTTCACATCCTTGGGGATCGTCGCGTTGGTGGTGCCGTCGGTGACATAGGGGCCATAGCGGCCCGGCAGCACCTTCATCTCGCCGCCACTGGTCGGGTGTTCGCCCAGCGTCTTGATCGGTTCAGCCTTGGTGCGAGAGCCGCCCTTGCGATTGGCGGCTTCCGCGAGCAGCACGACCGCCTGGTTCATGCCCGTTTCAAACACGTCCATCGTGCTCGTCAGCTTGGCGTATTTGCCATCGTGGCGCAGGTAGGGGCCGTAGCGGCCAATGGCGGCTTCGATCTCTTTGCCCGTTTCCGGATGCGCGCCGATGATGCGCGGCAGGTCAAGGAGCTTCACCGCCCAATCAAGATTGAAATCATCGAGATCCTTGGGGATTGAGGCGTTCTTGTTCTTCTCGTCCACCTTCATTTGGACATAAGCGCCAAAGCGGCCCGATTTGCGATAGATCTCCGCGCCAGTTACCGGGTGCTCACCCATCAGGCCATCAACCGCCGCGTCGTCGCCATCCTCGCTGGGCGGGCCAAAGGTGCGGGTGAATTTGCATTCGGGGTAATTCTGACACGCGATAAACGCACCGTTGCGTCCTCCACGAAGGCTCAAGCGACCGTTTTCGCGGCCTTCTTTCTCGCATAGCGGACAGTGGCGCGCGTCCTTTCCGTCTTCGCGCGGCGGGAAGAGGTAGTCGGACAGATATTCGTCCAGCGCCTCGGTCACTTCGGAAGGCAGCTTCTCCATGACCTCTTCGGTCTTGGGTTTGAAATCCTTCCAGAATTTCGCGAGCAGCGCCTTGTAATCCTCGCGCCCATCGGAAACCACGTCGAGTTCGTCCTCGAGCCCGGCGGTGAAATCATAGGCGACGTAATTGGGAAAGAAGCGTTCGAGGAAAGACGTCAGCAGACGCCCGGAATCTTCGGCAAAAAACCGCTTGCTCTCCACCCGCACATAGGCGCGGTCACGCAGCGTCTGAATAGTCGAAGCGTAGGTGGACGGGCGGCCAATGCCCAGCTCTTCCAGGCGTTTGACAAGGCTCGCTTCGGAAAAACGCGGCGGCGGCTGGGTGAAGTGTCGATTGGCCTCGACCGCCGTTTTCGCGGGCGTGTCACCGCTCTTGAGGAAAGGCAAAAGGCCGTCCTCGTCCTCTTCCTTGTCGTCAAAGCCTTCCTGATACACGGCGAAGAAGCCGGGGAAGATCACGACCTGCCCCGTCGCGCGCAATTCGTGCTGGCCGGTCGCGTCGCGCATGGTGACGGTGGTGCGTTCCAGCTGCGCGGTCGCCATCTGGCTCGCCATCGCGCGCTTCCAGATCAGCGAATAGAGCTTGGCTTCATCGCCGCTGCCAAAGCGATCTTGCCCGAAATTGGTCGGGCGGATGGCTTCGTGCGCTTCCTGCGCGTTCTTGGCTTTGGTGGCGTAAAAGCGCGGCTTTTCCGGGCAATAGGCCGCGTCATAACGCTGGCCGATCTCGCCCCGGCACGCCGCAATCGCGCTGCCATCCATCTGCACGCCGTCGGTCCGCATATAGGTAATCGCGCCCGCTTCGTAGAGGCGCTGCGCGGTGCTCATCGTCTGGCTGGCGGAAAAGCCCAGCTTGCGCGCGGCTTCCTGTTGCATGGTCGAGGTCGTGAACGGAGGCGCGGGGTTGCGTTTAAGAGGCTTTTTCTCAACCTCTTCGACGGTGAAGCGCCCGGCTTCGACCGCCGCTTTCGCTTCCATCGCGACGCCTTCAGCACCGAGGCTGAGCTTTTCGAGCTTCTCGCCTTTGTACTTTACCAGACGCGCGTCGAACTGGGTCGAATCGTGTTCAAGCTTAGCGAGCACCGACCAATATTCGTCCGGCTTGAACGCTTCGATCTCGCGCTCGCGCTCGACGATCAAACGCAGCGCCACCGATTGCACGCGGCCCGCCGACTTTGCGCCGGGCAGCTTGCGCCACAGCACGGGCGACAGGGTAAAGCCAAACAGATAATCGAGCGCGCGGCGGCCCAGATAGGCGTCGATCAGCGGCTGATCGAGCTCGCGCGGTTTCGCCATCGCTTCGGTGACGGCTTTCTTGGTGATCGCGTTAAAGGTGACGCGCTCCACTTCGCTCGGCAAAGCCCGGCGCTTCTTGAGCATGTCGAGCACGTGCCAGCTGATCGCCTCACCCTCGCGGTCAGGGTCAGTGGCGAGCACGAGCCGATCCGCCCGTTTGGCCGCGTCCGAGATCGCCTTGACCTGTTCGCGGTTGCGTTTGTCCGAATACACCTCCCAATCCATGGCGAAGTCTTCATCGGGCCGCACGCTGCCATCCTTGGGCGGCAGATCGCGGACATGGCCGTAGGATGCGAGAACCTTGAAGTCCTTGCCGAGATACTTCTCGATGGTCTTCGCCTTGGCGGGCGATTCAACGATTACAAGTTGCATGGTGGTCTAACGGGGATCCTTACACGTGTGCATACGCGCGAGGGTGGAGCCTTCACGCGCCGCGTCAAGTAGGCGCAGCGGTCCGCGTGGGCAAGCCGCACCATGGCGAAGGGTTCGCCTTTTTTGGAACACGAGGCCCGTACGCGATGTAGCTGAGGGCACAGATCCAACACGATGCAAGGACCGCCATGCCATGAAAATCAAGCAACACGCCGCCCTGATCCTGACCGCCGCCTTAGGCACCGCGGCAGCCACCGCCGCGCCGCTGGCCGCTCAAGCGTTGGGCGGACCAGACGAACAGGACAAGCGCATTGTCGAAGTTACGACCGCCGATGGTGCGCAAGTGGGCACGATCGAGTTTGAACAGATGCGGCACGGCCTCGTGGTTCGCGCGCGCCTCACCGGCCTCACCGAAGGCGGGCACGGGGTACACCTGCACCAGACCGGCTCGTGCTCGCCGGATTTCAAGGCGGCGGGCGGTCATATTGATCCGCTTGATGCGGGCCACGGTTTCGATGGAAACGGCGGTTATCATGTGGGCGACTTGCCCAATATCTTTGCTGGCGCGGACGGCGTGGCAAAGGCTGATTTCTTTGTGCCCCAGATGACTTTGCGCGACAAAACCAGCGAAAGCTTTCCCTTCACGCTCAATGACGCTGACGGTTCAGCCATCATCATCCACGCTGATGAAGATAACTACATAGATATGGATTCAGCGGGCGGGCGCGAGGCGTGCGGCGTGATCTTTCCTGCTGGTGACCAATAACCCGGCTTAGCGCGAGCGCGCTCCCTCACGCCTGCTTGCCAAAATCGGGCGGCAGCACGCAGCGGCCCGCATCGTATTGACCGACGCTGCGGATCACTTCGCCTGCGGCCGGTTCGATCCGGCGGCCCGAGATCTGGCTGTCGATCACGCGGCGCAGCAATTGGTCGAGGCGGGTGACGAGATAGCAGTCGATCGCGGGCGGCGCTTTGGGATTGCCGATGCCGCTGTCTTCGGTGAGGAACGTGTAACGCGACTGCGTGAGCGCAGCCATGCCTCGCATCACATATTCCGACGTGTCCGCCACACCTGACGCGCCGACGGGCACGATGTGGACGCGGTCCTTGCGAAGGTGTTCGGCGGCGCGCCAGGTCAGCGGAACGTCGGCGTTATGCGGCGGCGCGTCAGCGACCAGCAGTAGCGTTTTGACCGCGTTGGCGCGCCAGTCCTGATTGGCCGCGCGGATCAGCGCGTCCTGCATCGCCTCTTCGTAATCGCCTCCCCCTTGCGCGCGCTGCGCGGCGAGGTGCTTTTGCGCCGCTTCGATATCCGATCCCAGCGCAAAAGTGCGCGTCACGAAGGCATCGCCCTTGTCGCGGTAGAAGGTGAAGCCGACGCGGATGTCGAGGTCGGAATGCCGATCTTGCAGATCGCCGACAATCGCGGCGAGTTCAGTCTGCAAATAGCGCAATTCGTCCGACATAGATCCGGTCACATCGACGACGAGCGCCAGATCGAGCTGCGTCACAACCGGCGCAGGCGCCTTGGTCTGGATCGTCACGCTTTGCGAGCCAGGTTCGCCCGACAGGCGCACCATCCGCCATTTCGAGCCAGCGGTGCGCAGCCACACCTTTTCGCTCAGTCGATCATGCTCGGGAAAGAAGACGACCCGCCCGTCAGCGACCGTTTTCAGCTTGAGCGCATTGCCATCGGAACAGCGCAGCTCGACATTGAGAAACGGAGCCGCGCGCCCTTGCGCGTCGCGCACTTCCACCGTCAGCATGCGGCTGGGATCGATGCGCGGAAGATCGCGCACGCTCTGGCCGACGTTACTTTTGCGGACATAGTCGGCGTAGAGTTCGGGGTTGAGCAGATCGTCATGCTCACCCGCCGTGAGCAGCCCGGATTGCGGCTCGGGTTGCGGAGGCATCGGGGGGCCGGGGCGGGTCGGAGGAGGAGGCGGTGGCGGTGGCGGCGGTGGCGGCGGCATGGAGACGCTCGCCGACCGGTCAGCCCCGCTCGCAATGCGTGAGCCCGTTACAACCACTTCGCTCACCGCTGCGTCATCCGAGGCCCCGTCGGCCATAGTGGCGGTGGGCGCCGGCGTGGCGGGCGGCGGCGGTGCGGGCATGGGTTCAGCGAGCGCCTCTTCGGCAACGACCGATGATCGTACACCGCCTGCAAAGCGTTTGCGATCCGGCGCTTGCCTCTGATTCTCCATCTCCGGGCCCAAGTCCGGCAAGGCAGCGGGCAGTCGGCAGAAGCCCTCGCCCGGCGCGCGCCCGGGTGGGGCGTCCTGTGCAAAAGAAACGCCGCCCAGTCCCGGCGCGATCAACGCCAAGGAACAGATAAAACCAACCGATTTGCGCATAAAACTCCCCAACCCAGCGCGCCCGAAAGCGCCAATATCGTTCAGAGATAGCCACGCTCAAATGAACGCGCGATGAGGGGTGGCGGCGCTGCGCCGGATCGTTGGGCGAGATCGCTTCAAGCGATACGGCTGACCGCGCCGCCGTCGTGACGTTCCAGCTCGCCGCTCAATTCCAGCTCCAGCAGTTCCATATGGACCGCCGCCGGGCTCGCGCCGGTTTGACGCACCAGTTCGTCGATGCCGATGGGCGCTTTGGTCAGCAGGCTTGCGATGTCGGCGGACTGATCGCTCTTGGCCTCGCCCCATTCCAACCCGCGCAATTCCGCGTAATCAAACGGCGCGCTGGCCTCGTTGACGCGAAACGTCGAGCGCGGCGCTCCGGTGAACCCTTCGAGCAACTCGATCACATCCTCGACGCCCTGCACCAGGACCGCGCCATCGCGGATCAATTGATTACAGCCCAGCGAGCGCGTGTCGAGCGGCGAGCCGGGTATCGCCATCACCTCGCGCCCCACTTCGCCCGCCAGCCGCGCGGTGATGAGCGTGCCCGATTTGGGCGCGGCCTCGACCACCAGAGTGCCGCTGGCAAGGCCGGCGATGATGCGGTTGCGGCTGGGGAAATGACGCCCGCGCGGTTCGGTGCCGGGTGGCTGTTCGGCGATCAGCAGGCCGTCGGTCGCGATCCGCTCCTGAAGCTCCTTGTGCTGCGGTGGGTAAGCGATATCGATCCCGCTGGCGATCACGCCAATGGTGCCCCCTCGCCCCGCTTGCAGCGCCCCTTCGTGGCTCGCCCCGTCGATCCCGCGCGCAAGGCCAGAGACGACGGTAAAGCCAGCCTCAGCCAGCTCAGCGGCCCAATCGCGCGCCAGCTTCACCGAGGCTGCCGACGCGTTGCGTGCGCCGACCATGGCGACGCACGGCGCGCTGGCGAGGGCCAGGTGCCCCCGGCAGGTGACAATCGGCGGCGCGCTGTCCAACTCGCCCAGCAAGTCCGGGTAATCGGCCTGATCGTGGAACAGATAACGCGCGCCCGCGCCGATCACATTCTCGATCTCGCGCTCAATCCGATCTCTTTTTGCCGGGGTGTAGGCGCGTTTCCCGCGTGAACCGAGCTCGGGCAAAGCCTCAATCGCGGCCTCGGCGTTTCCAAATCGGGCGAGCAGCGCGCGGTAGCTGACCGGGCCGATATTGGGCGAACGCAGCAGCCGGATGCGCGCAAACGCTTCGGGCTGGGACAGGCTCACGGGTGTTCGGCTCCCTTAGCCTCAGCCTTCTTGCTCGCGCCGATCTTGGGCTCTTGCCCCGCGAGCAGGCGCTTGATGTTCTCGCTGTGCTTGATGACCACGATCACTTGGATAGCGATCATCGGCAGGAACAGCGGCGCAAGCGCTTCAAAACCGAGGAACGGCGCCAGAAACGTCGCGACCACAGCGAAACTGACCGAGGCCAGAGAGGCGACCGAAGAGATCCGAAAGACCGCTACCGTTGCTGCCCACACGCCCGCGCAGGCCAGCATCAGCGGCCACGACAGCGCGCCGCACACGCCGGCGGCTGTTGCAAACCCCTTGCCGCCCTTGAACGCGAGCCACGGCGTGTAGCAATGCCCCGCCACCGCACCGACCGCCGCGATGCCTGCGACCATGGCGCTTTCGCCGCCGGACAGGAACGCCTTGGCCAACAGCACCGCCGCCACGCCCTTGCCCGCGTCGAGCAGCACGGTGGCGAGCGCCAGGCCTTTGTTTCCGGTTCGCAACACATTGGTCGCGCCGATCGAGCCGCTGCCGATCTGGCGCACATCGCCCAGCCCCGCCGCGCGGGTGAGAATGAGGCCAAAGGGGATGGATCCCAGCAAGAATCCAAGCGCGGCGGCAAGCAATAGGTTCATGCCGCGTGTCATACCCCGCTTGTCGAAATTGTCTAAGCCTTTGGCCCGCCTGATCGCCTCCGCCGGAGCCTTGCGCAT
>JBCCCM010000020.1:0-66592 GCA_039033515.1 Pseudomonadota bacterium | reverse complement strand
GAGGGGTTAGGCCTTTCCATCGTTCAGGACATCTGCGCCGCGTCCCACTTTCGTCTGGATATCCAGTCGCAGCCCGGCGCGGGTTGCAGGGCCTCCATTCATATCACCGAAAGCCAATAGGCCGCGAAATGGGGACTATCCCCACTATCGCATCCCCCACCAACTGCCATTCTTGTCCCCGGCTGACGAACAGGGAGGCGATGTATGGTTTCAAAGCGGGGAGGTTTGGGCGGGTTGATGATCGGCGCTGCGCTGTGCGCGCCCATCACCGTTGGCGCGCTGGCGCAAAATTCAGTGCCCGGATCAATGCCGCGCCTGCAACCGGGACAGCTGCTCCAGGGGTCTGAGCCACGCAAGGGCCGTCCGATTGAAGCGTTCAAAGGCTGCAAGGTTCCCTCGCGTCTGCAAGCTGGCGCGGCCAACAATGCTGACCGGATGCGTTCTCGCGATGCAAGCGCGCAAGACGCAACCGCAGCGCGTGTATTTGCTTCTTTCGACATACCCGAAGGCACCGCAACCGAAGCGGACCTTGCCGAAGATTGCCGCTACAGGCTCGATGGCATTTGGGTTCAGGACAGCCCGCTTGCGCTGGATGAAAGCAAGGCGGCCAATGACCTGTTTGAAGGATTAAAGGGGCAACGGCTCAATGCGCGGCTGACGCACTCCAATTTTACAACGCCTGATCTCATGTATGTCAGCATGGCAACAGATGGCAGCAGCATCGCCATACGCCGAGCGACACAGGGCCGCCAACCGATTGTGCTCTATGCGATCGATAACGTGCCTATGCGCGATGTGATGCAGCCATCGGGCGCAAGCAAAACCTATCGATACCGCGGGGGCACGAGGCGCGGGCGCGATGTAACTCTTACCGTGTCTGTATCACGCACCGGAAAGCCAGAGCTGCGCTGGGACGGTTACAGCTACAACCGCCCTCAGCCCACGGTTTCGCGGGCGCAGGATATTGATGTCACCGATGTTTTTCTGATCGGCAACAATCTCGACAATTACCGGGCGTCCCTGCGTGGCTACAACGTGATCACGCAGGACCCGTTCGAGCTTAATCGCAACCCGTTGGCAGATATCTTTGCAACAGCGGACCCCAGAGATTTTGCGATTGTCGAGAAGCGGACAGTGCCACTTGGGCTGAAATACATTCCCGATGGCGTGCAGGGCAGTGTGACTTCCAAGGAAATGATTTCCCGCCAGTTTGATTTCCAACGCACCGCAGCAAGCTCGTTCGGATTCAACATAGGTTTCACCAAAAAGGACAAGGAGACCGGCGAGACCAAAGGGTCTTTGGGGGCAGGCGCGGATTTTGCCAAGTCAAGCACTTTGGGGCGCCAATTTGGCATGAAGCGCGCGCTTTCCATGGGCTTTGCGCGGCACAAACTCTACACGCTTGTGCTCGACCGGCCGTTTGCCAAATTGAGCGATGATTTTATCGATGCGGTCGATTTTGCCTATCGCAAGGGGCGGTATGACGGCCTGATCGACAAGTTTGGCACGCACTATCCCTATGCGGTCACCTACGGTTCGCAAGCGCGCATGTGGGCGAGCTTTGACCGAGAGACCATGCAGAAGTGGCAGAGCGACAGTCAGAATTTCAACGTCAAGGCCGGCCTTGCCATCGGTGGGTTTGAAATTGGCGCAAGCGGTTCGCGCTTCACCGAAGAAGCGCGCAATTCCGAGGAGCTTGAGGAAAGCTCCGAAGCTGGTTTTGACGCCGTTGGCGGCACAGGCAGCTTTGACCAAAGCGGCTTTTCCACCGGCACTCCGGTGCCCATCCTGGCAGACCTGCGGCCCATATCGGACCTACTTAACCCGCTCTATTTTCCCAACGAGCCTGAAGTCTGGGGCCAGGTGCGTGCGCGTCTTGAGGCTGCGATCGAACGACGCCTGGAGCTGGCTGCCCTTAATGGCGGGTTCGGATCTGTCATTCCGCAGCGCGCACCTAAGGGGCTTGTGACCAATATTTCGGTCATTACCCATCGCGCTAAGAAAGAGAATGTCCGCGTTGCTTTCGGCCGCGCCCTTTACAAGCCGGGGTTTGTGCGGGTTTGCCTGAGAAACCGACTAGGAGGATCACGCCACATGACTGTGTCTGTGCGCGGCGTGAATACTATGAAGACCTACGGAGCGAACAAGCCGGAAAGCTGCGCAACGATCTCCTCGACTGAGACATTACAGCTTGGCTTCCAAGCCTCAGGCATCCCGTCGAAGGTGTTTGGCGTGACCTCGATCAAGCTTGACCGGTTCGACAACGGCTACCTCGATTTCCTTTACGGAGTTGGACCATGAAAAAGCTGATACACCTCATCACCCTTGCTTGCGTTGCCTTGCTCGCTGTTCCGGCAAGCGCGCAGTACGCGCCTGATGTGATGGAGTTTGATGGACTCACCACGCTCGGTTTCCCGGCTGATGAAAGCCTTGATCTGTCTGGCGGGGCCACGATTGAATTCTGGGTTCAGCCCGATTGGAAAACCGCACCCACCTTTGATCCGGTGGTCCTGTCCTACGCAGGCGAAAAGGGAGCGAGCTACCTTATCTCTGTCCTGCGTGATCGCGATGGTCTGGGCGTTATGTCGGGCGACACTTTTATGGTGGCCCCGTTCGATTTCACCGATGGCAAAATGCACTTTGTCGCGATCATCGATTACGGCGATCGCACCGAAGTCATGGTCGACAATGGTCTGGTCGCGGTGCTCGACATGACGATCCAGTCCTTGCCTGCGGATGGCCTTTTCATCGGAACCGCGGACGGAACCAATGATCCGTTCCTGGGCGCGATCGCCGCGATCCGACTGTGGGGCGTGCCGCTGTCGCAAGACACGGTGCTGCAATACGCGATGCGCGACCTCCTCGACGAAGAGCGCGCCGAGCACCCCGACCTGCGCTTTCTGATCGGCCACAGCGCCTTTGCCAGCGAGGATTTCCTCCTCGCCAGCGTCACCCCGTCAATTTGAGACATGATGGAGAATCCCATGACGACTTCAAAGTTTAAGCAAGGGACGCTCGCCGCCCTCTCCTTTGCCATCGCGGGCAGCCTGGCGATGACGGCGAGCGTTGCCGAAGCGAAAAAGGGGCCGAAGTCGACAGCGGCGAGCGCATCGGCGAAAAAACCCGTCAAGCAGAGGCGTCCCGGAGAGAGCGCGGGCTCGACGCAAGGCAGCGCGACATCCAGTTCGACACGCCCCAATACGTTCCGGGACCGCGTTGGCTATATTCTCACCTCTCCGCGCAGAGTGAGCTTCAAGCTGCCCACGAAAACGGATCGCACCGCAGCCAGCACGCTGCGCCGCGACGGGCGCGGCAATCAGATTACAAAGCTGGGATCGGCTACGATCGACAAACGCTCCGCCACCAAAAGCGGCACGCTGGAGGCCAAACAGGCGCAGCGCGCAAAGCCGCGTATCAATCCCACCTCCACAGCCGATCTGAAGAGCGCCGCTGCAAGGGGCTTCCAACCAACCGCTGCATCACGCGGCGCAGTCCGAGCCGGAGCCGCCCCGATTGGCAGTGGCCAGGTGCAAAACCCGGACCGCCAATGGGGAGCGCTGGCCGCGCAAACCGTGCAGCGCAACGGTTCGCCGCAACCTGAAAAGCCAGGCTTCTTCAGACGCCTTATTGATGGGTTCAAGGGGCTGTTTCGCCGCTAAAGCTGCAATGCGCACTGCACGCGGCGGCTCGGAGTGGCTAATTGCGTAATGTCGGGTAAGTCCCTCACGGGCGATGGCCAAGACTTGCCTTCCGAACGATTGCATAGTCCAGATTTAAAACTAGTCTGGCGTGCAAAAGGGGGACGTACGTGCTGGATCAGACGCAGCTTGAAGGGTTGAACCTGATCAGCGCCACTGTTTTCGGCGAGTTCAGGATCGAGGCGCCCAATGGCGATGTCGTTGCGCTAACCAATCGCAGGGCGAGCCTGCTGCTCGCGATCCTGTGCATTGAACCCGGTCGGTCGATGGACCGCGAGGCGCTGGCGCGACTGCTTTGGGCTGATCGATTTGTTCCGCAGGCCAAGGCCAGTCTGCGACAATGTTTGCTGGAACTGAAGAACAAGCTCGAC
The DNA here is from genome assembly GCA_039033515.1 of Pseudomonadota bacterium. Lineage (GTDB taxonomy): Bacteria > Pseudomonadota > Alphaproteobacteria > Sphingomonadales > Sphingomonadaceae > Erythrobacter. The sequence continues at coordinate 62,523 of JBCCCM010000020.1, read as the reverse complement.
GCGCACAATATCGATGCGCTCGCTGTTTCGCGCTCGGCCGTCGCGCTGAAACCTGATTGCCTGACCACGGATTTGGACACGCTTGAAGCCGCTATTTCGACAGGGGAAACGGATAAGCTGGTCGACCAGTTGCTGGCCATCGGCAATCGCCCGTTGCTTCAAGGAGCGTCACTCAGTCCAGCGTTCGATGAATGGCTTGCTGAGCGCCGCGACCATGTTGACGCGCGCTTACGCTCTGGCCTTACTGAAGCGATCAGTTCAGCCAGCAAAACGACCGCAGAGCGCCTTGGCGAAGCGGCGCGGGCGCGGTTTCCATCCTTTCGGGCCTCCCATCATGTCAGACCTGAGGCCACGCTTGCGCTTTTGCCGTTCACGCAAATCGACACCCTCGGCGGCGAATTTCTGCTCGCTGACGGGATCGTCGATGAGCTCTCGACGCGGCTTGCCGGGGCCAATGGCGTTGCGCTGGCGGGCCGGACTTCGGTGGCTGCCGTGGCCGGAAAGGGCGGTACGCTCACTGAGATGGCGTCCGCTCTCGGGGTTTCTCACCTGATCGAGGGCGAGGTGCGGCGGAGCGTGCGGGAAATCGAGGTTCGGATCGCGTTGATAGACGGACAGGCGGGCACACAAGTCTGGTCTGACCGGATCAACGGCTCGATCGAGCACTTCTTTGACGGGCGCAAAGTGATCGGCGCTAACATCATCGCGGCGATCTGCGGTGCCTTGGGCGTGGCCGCGTCGCCGGCGCCTTCGCGCAAGATGACCCGCGACCGCGAGGCTTACGCTCTTTATCTGCAAGGACGCGCCATGATCCAGCGATTTAGCGGATCAGAAGTCATGGCGAAGGGCACAGAGTTTTACGAACGGGCGCTGGAGATTGACCCAGATTTTGCCGAATGCTGGACCGCGCTTGCGGACGCACACATCATGACGGCGGCGGCCACTCCAAGCCTTAAGCGGCTCGAACAGTCCGAGAAGGCCGCGCAATGCGCCAAGCGTGCGCTTTCGCTCGACCCGGCTCAGGGCCACGCTTTTTCGATCCTCGGGATCCATGAGTGGACGCACTTCAAGCCCGCTGACGCGCTAGAAATGGCGTTTGAAGCCTATGCACGCGATCCGAACGACGCGGATGTGTGTTCGCGTCTTGGTTCCTGCCTCCTTTATCTTGGCAAAGCCAAAGAAGCGCTTCCTTATATCGAGGCCGCGGTCGATCGCGATCCGGTCTATGCGCGAAACTACGCTATGCTGGCCTCGGCATGGCTCGCTCTGGGCGAATATGAGAATGCGGTCACGGCGGGCAAACGCATGGCTGACCTGGGTGCTCCTGCCTTGTGGCTTCCCTTAGCGCAGATGGCGAATGGCGAATTTGAAGGCGCCGTAAAATCGCATTTCGACATTCGCATCCATCTTGGCACTGCCATCATGCGGCCTCCGGGCATGCCGCCTGTGGACGATGCCGCGCGCGATGCGTATTTTCATATGGCCGCGCATGGCTTGTACAGCGGTGAGGAAGAGGCCCGCGCCCGATACTGCCAAGTCATCGATGGTCTCCACGCCGCAATGCCGGACCCTTACGACAGCTCGATCGCGTGGCCAGCGATCTGGATGGGACACAGCGAGCTGGCCATGAAGGTGTATTCTGAATGCATCCACCCGGCCAACATGGTTGGCCTGATGAATCTCTGGATCGACATCGACCCAATCAATCGCACAATCCGCCATCCTGACTTCATGGCCTTTGCCCAGCGCATCGGCATGGTGGAGGCTTGGGACCGCTTCGGTTGGCCCGATTTGATCCCCGTAGACCCGCGAACGGCCTGATGGCGCACGTTTTGACGCTTTTTTGACGATTGCCCCCATTGCCGCCCCCGGCGGTTACGGGCATCACTTCGCACAGAAATTCGCATGACATTTCAACGGCTCAAAGCCCGGTTCGCAGGATGACAGGTCTCTGCGCGCCGCGACGAAGCTTTGCCTGCGAACGCATCGTCATCCGGCTTTCGACACACAAAGCACTTGGGGGAAATTCAACAATGAAATCGATCAAAACCGCGCTCGCCGCCGCCACGCTTGCGCTGGCCGCCACCGTTTCGACACCTGCGCTCGCTCAGGAATTCCCGCTTAAACCCGGTGAGTACGTGCAGATGACGGGCATTGATGTCGAGGATGGCGAAGGCACGCTCAAGTACGCCGAATGGCTGGCGGGAGAGTGGACGCGGTTTCAGGAATACGCAAAGTCGCAGGGCTGGATCAACGATTACGCCATCTACCAAAACGTCCACGCGCGCCCGGGTGAAGCCGACATTTTCCTCGTAACAACTTTCGCCAGTCTGCCTGATGCGTCCGAGCAGGAACGCCGCGACAAGGCCTTTGATGAATGGTCGCGCACCAATGTGCAGGAACAGTTCGCAGCCAGCGGAAACCGCGCCGAATACCGCACCGTCCTGAGCTCAATGATGCTGCAGCGATACACCAAGCGCTAAGCGCGGTGTCTGCACCGGCGGGTGACTTTGCGACCCGATCACCCGCCGGTGCAGTGCAAATCAACGTTATCAAACGTCGCCGGTCTATCGCCGGCAATTCGCTCATCGTTGATTGCGGGTTTGACAGGGCGCTTTGAAGAGAAGACCAGCCATGCTTATCCGCCAGCCCGAGAAGATAATCCGCACCTGGCAAACTGACAGCCGCATCTGGGAAAGCTTCGAGCTGCGCGCAGGCGACATCATCGTTTGCACACCCCCCAAGACAGGGACGACGTGGACACAGCGGATCGTCGGTATGCTGCTCGCGCAATCCGCCGAACCACAACAGATAATGGATGAGCAACCCTGGCTCGACGCGCGTTTCATCCCGCAGCAGGAGATCGCAGCGGCAATGACAGCCAAAGAAGGTCGGCGTGGGTTCAAGACCCATTCGCCGCTTACTGCTCTGCCGCTTCATGACGACGTGCTGTACATCAACGTCGCGCGCGATCCGCGCGATGCAGTGATGTCGTTCCACAATCACTCTACCAATTACGCGGACGAGCTTCTGGCAGGCTTTGACCAGAACGGGTTGGATGATCCTCGGATCGCTTTGCCGTTTCCGCGCGCGCCAGAGGACCCGCGCGCGTTCTTTCGGCGTTGGCTGCGCGATCCTGAATACGCACCGTTCGACGATTTCACGATTGCCGAATTTATGGAGATTGAGAACAGCTTTTGGGAAGCGCGCGAACGGCCCAATGTGTTGTTGATCCATTACAATGATTTAAAGGCGGATCGCGAGGGCGAAATGCGCAGGATCGCGCAATTCTGTGGAATCGAAACGCCTGAGGTGCTGTTCGCTGAGATGGTTGAGGCGGCGGGTTTCAACAGCATGAAGCGCGACGGCGCTTGGATGTTGGGACTTGCGGCACAGGCCTTCAAGGGCGGTGCCGACACCTTCCTCCACAAGGGCACCAACGAACGTTGGCGCGGCATCCTCACCGAACACGACCTTATCGATTACCGCGCAGCCATGGAAGCGGGCGTTCCCGCCGATCTTGGAGCCTGGCTCGAACACGGAAGGCGGGCGCTTGTCGATCCAAGCGCCGCATCAGCACTCACATGAGCGGTACAGAGGTTTACAGCATGACACACGCCATCGCGCCAGGCTTGCAATCGCAGCCAGCTAAGTTACCGGCGCTTTCCGAACACCGCCTTGCAAGGTTCGCAGCAATCATCGTGCTGTACTTTCTGCAAGGCGTGCCGATCGGATTGTCGCTCGTCGCGCTGCCCGCGTGGATAGCCGAAGCGGGCGGAACACCGGTGCAAGTTAGCGGATTTGTCGCTGTCGCTCTGCTGCCGTGGACGACCAAGCTATTCAACGGGCTTCTCATGGACCGCTTTGCCTACAAGCCCATGGGGCGAAGGCGCGGGTGGATCCTGCTTGCCCAATCGCTCATGGTGACTTCGCTCGTGGTGATGGCGACGCTCGCGCCTTCCGCCAGCGACATCGCGCTTCTAACCGCGCTGTGCTTTGCTCTCAATTTGTGCGCGACATTCAACGATGTGGCGGTGGACGGCATGGCGGTGGACCTCGTGCCCGAAAACGAGCGGACAGCCATTAACAGCCTGATGTTCGCCAGCCAGGCCGCGGGTGTTGCGGCGTGCAGTTTTGTGGCCGGACAAATTCTTGCCGACGGAGGAACGGCCAAAACAGCGCTGATCCTCGCGGCCGTTGTCGCCGGCGCCTCGCTGTTTGTAAGCGTGTTCCGCGAGCGTCCCGGGGAGCGGTTGCTGCCTTGGTCGCACGGGCAGGCGTCGCGCGAATGCGTTGAGCGCCAGCATGATGCCTGGTGGCCGATCGTTTCGGGCGTCTTCAAATCGATTCTTGCGCCCCGCACTGCGCTGTTCCTGATCGCGGCGGGATGCGGCGGCGCGTATCTGGCATTCGCCGATGCGGTCAATCCCACACTCGCCGTCCAGCAGCTTGGCTGGTCGAGCGAGCGCTATTCAAGCCTTGGTGCGACAGTTAACATCGCGGCGGCGGGCTGCGGGCTCTTCGTTCCGCTTGCACTCGAGCGACTGCTGGGGCTGCGTTGGACGATCCTCGTCCAAATGGCGTTGATCGCGCTCCTCGCTGTGATTGCCGGGCTCAGCCTTCCCTCATGGCAGAGTGATCTGCCCTTTATTGCGCTGTCCGCAGCCATGTATATCCTTTCCGTCACGTTCACGATCAGCGCGATCGTATGGGCGATGCGGATCTGTAACCCGGCGATCGCAGCGAGCCAATTTGCGCTGTTCATGGCGGTCCCCAATCTCTCTCGGCTGTTTATGGGCGGCAATTCGGGCTGGCTGGTTGAAGGGGCCGGCTACGGTGCAACCTATTTTGCGGTGGCCGCCATGGTGTTAATCGGTTTCGCCATCGTTTGGTTCGCACGCGTCGGGGATGACAACCAAATCCCGAGCGCAGCTCAATGACATCAGCTGAAATGGCTATGCGGACGCAGGACAGATCAGACCGCGCAGCAAAACAGCAATGGGGCTCGCGGCTTGGCTTTTTGATGGCCGCCATTGGTTCTGCCGTGGGACTTGGCAACCTGTGGCGATTTCCCTTTCAAGCGGGCGAGAATGGGGGCGGCGCCTTCGTCCTGATTTACATTGCGTGCGTGGTCGTGATCGGGTTTCCGGTGCTGATAGCTGAATTGGCGATTGGCCGTCACAAGGGTCTCTCACCGGTCGGATCGACCCGCGAGCTTGCCATCGACGCGGGTCGTTCCCCGAACTGGCAAATCGTGGGCTGGCTCTGCCTTTTTGGGGCCGTGGTCGTGTTGCCAAGCTATGCCATGCTTTCTGGCCAGATCATGGCCTACTCCGCGATGGGTTTTATGGGACACTTAAGCGATCCGAATGAGACGCCGCTATACGGTGGTCCCGTCTCCTCCTTGCTGTGGTTCACCGTATTTGTGGCAATCACCACCGGCATTGTCCTGCGCGGATTGAAGCGCGGTATCGAAGCGGCCTCTGTGGTCTTGATGCCCGCGTTCTTCTTTATTCTCATGGGCCTTGCCGCCTTCGCTTTGTATAGTGGCGCCGCTGGTGATGCGCTGACCTATTTGTTTAGCCCGCGCTTTGACCAATTGACGCCTGCGATCGTGCTGGCGGCTCTGGGTCAGGCGCTGTTTTCGCTTGGCGTGGGCGGAGGCCTGATGCTCACCTTTGGATCATTCCTTTCCAAAGATGAGAGCATCAGTTCAAGTGCCTCGGTTATCGCTGGAGCCGATACGCTGGTGGCGCTTGTCGCCGGGCTGATGATCTTTCCGATTGTCTTCGCTTTCGGAATGGATCCGGCGGCTGGGATGGGGCTTATCTTTGGAACCCTTCCCAGCTTTTTTGCGGGAATGCCATTTGGAAACCTGATTGGCGGCCTGTTCTTCTTTCTGGCGTTTATCGCGGCGCTTACCTCGTCGATTGCCATATTGATGATTTCTCGGACCATCGGCATCGAGCAGTTCGGCCTTGGCGAGAGCCAAGCGACTATTGCGTTTGCGCTGCTGGCTTGGATCGGTGGCCTTGGTATCGTCTTGATTGATGGCTTTGCAAGTTGGCTCGATTGGTTGGTCGGAAGCGTCCTGTTTCCAATAGGAGCCCTATCCCTCGCGCTGATCGCAGGTTGGGTGGCTCCGCGTTCGGAAATGAGAGCGGAACTGGCGCACACAAGTGACGGGTTGTTTGCCTTCTGGCTAGGCTCGATCCGTTACGCTGTGCCGTTGGCCATCCTTGCGATTTTAGTCGCGGGCCTCGCGGGGTGATGGGTCGCAAGAGCTAGGGCAGATCAGCCTCGATTTTCCGGACCACGTTGACGGTCAGAGCGCGAGGCTAGTCCTCGTCTCCGGTGATTTCTCGCTTGGCCGCTTGTTCGAAGAACTCTTGATCGCGTTCCAGATTGTCGTTCGCACCGGCCATTCTGAGAGCAGGCTCACGCAAGGCCGACGGGCTCAGAGACACCCGCAAAAGCGTATGGGATGTGAGGCTATCTCTGCACACGGCCCGATCCGTCACCGCCCATGAGCTTTTCGACCTCTTCCACCGAGACACGGTTGAAATCGCCCAGAATGGAATGCTTGAGGCAGCTTGCCGCGACCGCGAATTCGAGGCTCTGCTGGCGCTCATCATAGGCGTTGAGGCCGTGGATCAGAGCGGATGCAAAACTATCACCGCCGCCCACGCGATCAACGATATCGGTCATTTCGTAACGGCGCGAGAGCAGGAAGCCATCCTCGCGCGTGCGCAGACAGGCCGACCAACCGTTGCGATCGGCGCTGAAGCTTTCGCGCAAGGTAATCGCAATCGTGCTCATGCCCGGATAGATATCGAGCACCTTTTGCGAGAGCGCTTCGTATTTGACGGTGTCGAGTTCCGCCGATTCCACATCGACATCGACCGAGATATCGAGCGATTTCTGGCAGTCTTCTTCGTTCGCGATGCCGACATCGACATATTTGACGAGGTCTTGCATCACTTCGGGCGCGGTCTTGCCATATTTCCACAGCTTGCCGCGATAGTTGAAGTCGCACGACACGGTGACGCCCGCTTTCTGCGCTTCCTGCACGCATTCAAGGCTCAAGTCGGCAGCCGACTGACTGAGAGCCGGGGTTATGCCAGTGATGTGCAGCCACTTTGCGCCTTCGAAGATGGTCGGCCAGTCAAAATCGCCGGGCCCCGCTTCGCAGATCGACGAGCGCGCGCGGTCATAAACGACCTTTGACGGGCGCTGATTAGCGCCGGTTTCGAGGTAGTAGATGCCCACGCGCTCGCCCGAACGGCGGATCAACGAGGTGTCGACCCCGAAATAGCGCAGCTCGCGAATGGCGGCCTCGCCGATATCGTTATCGGGCAAGGCTGAGATAAAAGCGGTGCTTTGGCCGTAATTGCTCAGCGCCACCGCGACGTTGGCTTCGCCGCCGCCAAAGGTCGCCTCAAAGCCGGGGGATTGGAAAAAGCGCTCATTGCCCGGCGTTTTGAGCCGCAGCATGATTTCGCCAAATGTCAGAAAGTCAGCCATGCAGGAGGAGTTCCTATGATCGAGCGCTGCGGGCGATGGTCACCGCTTCGCTGGCCAGTTGTGTGATGGTTTCGTAGTCACCGGCTTCCACAACGGCTTTGGGCGTTAGCCAGCTGCCCCCGCAGGCCAGAACGCTGGGAAGCGCGAGAAAGTCGGAAAGGTTGGCCGCCGAGACGCCGCCGGTGGGCATAAAGCGCATCTCGCGAAAGACCGAGCCGAGCGCTTTGAGCATCGGGACGCCGCCCGCAAGGCTCGCGGGGAAGAACTTCACCTCGCGAAGGCCAAGGGCGTAGGCGCGTTGCACTTCGCCTGCGGTCATCGTGCCGGGGAAAAAGGGGATGCCCTCATCCAGACAGTAGAGCGCGATCTCATCGACCAGCCCCGGAGAGACGATGAACCCAGCCCCGCTGGCGCGAACCGACTTGGCCTGATCGAGCGTCAGCACGGTGCCCGCGCCCACGATCAGGCCTTGCGTGTCAGACAAGATCGCTTCCATGCCCGCCTGCGCATCTGCGCTGCGCATCACTACTTCGATCACGCTCAGCCCTCCGGCGGCGAGCGCCTTGGCTGTGGCGACCGCCTTTTTCGCGTCGTTCTCGCCAATCAGCGGGACGACCGGTGCGGCCGTGAGACGGCTGGATAATTCCTGGCTCATGATATCGCGTTTCCGGTCCGATCAGGAGAAGGCGAGGCCGCCATTGATGTCGACATTCGCGCCGGTGATGAACGAAGCTTCGTCCGAGGCGAGATAGGCGACTAGATCGGCGGTTTCCTCAGCCTTGCCCTGACGGCGAAGCGGCGTGGAGTTGGCCACGTTTTCACGCGCTGCATCAGGCGTGAACTTGTCGTGAAAGCTGGTGGCAATCATGCCGGGGCACAGCGCGTTGACGCGGATCCCCTGAGGGCCCAGCTCCTTGGCGAGCCCGCGCGTGAAGGTCATCACCGCGCCCTTGGATGTGGCGTAAGCGATAGCGCCGCCGCCGCCGCCATCACGGCCAGCGAGCGAGGCGAGGTTTACGATTGCGCCTCCCTCTTTCATGCTGGGCACGGCGGCCTGGCACGCCAGGAACGTCGAGGTGACATTGAGCTGCATGACGAAGTTGAAGAATTCCTCGTCCATCTCGCTCAAGGTCTTGCGCGCGACAAGGCCTCCCGCGTTGTTGACGAGGATATCGATCGTGTCGCCAAACGCCTCGCGCGTTGCGGCAAACAACGCGTCCACATCGGTGGGCTTGGTCACGTCGGCTTTGACCTTGAGGCCTTTGCCGCCTGCGGCTTCCATCGCGGCCACGGTCGCGTCGGCGTCGTCTTCGTTGCTATTGTAATTGACGACAACGCTTGCACCTTCGCTTGCGAGCTTTACGCACACCGCGCGGCCGATGTCGCGACTGCCTCCGGTTACGACGGCTACTTTGCCTGCAAATTTCATTTCAAATCCCCCTCAGGAATAGGCTGGGCCGGTGGCCGGTTTCGGTTTCAAAGGTTTAATCTCGCCGCACAGCAGCCAGACGCTGGCGATGGCGGTCAATGCGAGCCCGGCTCCGAGGACGAAGACCGAGTAATAGTTTGCCCCTGCCGTCATGATCGGCACGAGATAAGTCAGCGCGGCCGCGCTAAGCTTGGCGGCCATGCCGGCGATGCCGGACAGGGTGCCGACCGTGCGTTTGCCAAACAGATCGCTGGGCAGCGTCTGGACGTTGCCGATGGCGGTCTGAAAGCCGAACAGGATCGTGAACATCAGCCACAAGGCGGTCCACGGCGTCGACGCCGCTGAAAGCGCCAGCAGCGCAGGCAGCATGATCACACAGCCGAGCGTGATCGTCAGCTTGCGCGTCGCATCGACGCTCCACCCCGCTTTGAGGCGGTTCTGGGCGAGCAGCCCGCCAAACCAGGCGCCCAACATAGCGCCGACAAACGGCAGCCAGCCCGAAGCGGCGACTTCTTTGACGTTGAAGCCATGGACTTCGACCAAGTAGGTTGGGATCCAGACGATGAAGAGCCACCAGATCGGATCGATGACCGCCGTCGCGACAATGACGCCCCAGCTCTGCTTGAGTCCGAGCAGCTCGCGCGTGCTGGGGTTGTAGCCTTCGTCGTCCTCGCGAGCGGGACTTTCCACGGTCTGCCCGGTCAGGATGTATTCGCGTTCTTCGTCGGTCAACCAGTCATGCGCCTGCGGCGGCGCTTTGACAATGAACCACCAGGGCAGCAGCCACAAGAGGCCCGCCACGCCCACCAGCACAAAGATCAGCTTCCAGTCGAGGAACACCGCCATATAGCCGATCATCGGGATCGAGATGATGCCGCCGATGGCCGCGCCAGAATTGAAGATGCCCTGCGCCAGCGCGCGCTCCTTGGTCGGGAACCACTCCGCGTTGGCTTTGGTCGCGCCGGGCCAGTTGCCCGCCTCGGCCACGCCCAGAACCGCGCGGAAGAAGCTGAAGCTCATGACGCCCTGCGCCAGCGCGTGCGCTGCGGTTGCAATCGACCAGACACCGATCGACAGGACAAAGCCCAGCCGGGTGCCGATCCAGTCAAAGATCTTGCCGAAGATCGCCTGGCCCGCCGCGTAAGCGAAGATGAAGACGGTGCTGATGACGCCGAGAATGTATTTGTGTCCGTCCGCGTCCATATCCGGGAACAGCTCCGGCGCGATATTGCCGGGCCACAGGACGTTGATCGTCTGACGGTCGATATAATTGATGATGGTCGCCAGGGCGACGAGCCCCACAACCCACCAGCGAAGTCCCGAAACCTTCATGGTTCAGCCCTCCGCTTCCAGAAAGTCTTCGCGCACAGGGCTGAAGGTGTCGATCAGAACGCCAGCCGCGAGGCATACCGCGCCATGGCCGAGATGCGGGGCGACGTAGAAGCTGTCGCCGGCGCTCAGCTCGCGCTTCACCCCGTCGATGAGGATTTCGAACACACCGCTTTCAACATAGGTCGATTGGCTCTGCGGGTGCGAATGTACCTGGCCCGCCGATCCGCGTTCAAACCAGACGCGCACGATCATGAGATCAGGACCATAGCCGAGGACCTGGCGCGAAATGCCATCGCCAAGATCCTTTTGCGGGGTCTTGCTCGCCAGTACGAAAGGCGGGCTTTGCGCCTGTGTTAGAGTGGCCACTGTCAGTTTTCCTCTCCAGGAAGCGCGATGACGCCCGCGAACCCAGACCATTCAAGGCTCTCGCCTTCGAGCGTCACGCGGTGCGCGCGCGCGGGGTCGGGGTTGTGGGATACGGCGATCGCAAAGCGCTGCCCTGATTTCAGGGTCAGGCGCACAATATCCATGTCGTCGGCACGGTCGTGTTGAAGGGTTTCAATGGCGCTGCGGCTGTTTAGTGTCTGCTCGGCGGCGCCGTCATAGCTGCCATGCGCTTCGAGAAGGCTGGCGAAATGCGCATCCCCTTCGCGCTGAGCGCGCAGCAGGATTAGCGGCTCACGGCGCAGGTTGAATTCCGGATCGTTCGCGCCGCTCTCGCCCAGGATCGCGGTCACCTCTCCGTTGCCAGCGAAGCGGTAGGTGTAAAAACGGCCATCGAGTATCCAGGTGAGCGCGCCTTTGCCATCATCAAGCGCCGCCTCGGCGTCGACCCAGATGTGCTGATACCCATCGCTTGAGCCCAGGACCGGCCGCGCTGCGACATGGCTCGTAGGCTCGAAATCGAACTCCATGACGTGCCCGGAATAATGCAGCGGCAAATCGTATTGATGCGCGCCTTCGCTGCTCGCATGGACGAGATCGAGCACGAGCGGCGCTTCGAGACCCGGAATGGTCGGAATCACCAAAGTGCGGCGAATGCTGACCCCGTCATAGGCCTGATCCACGCGCGCGCTGGAGACTTGCAGACCCGGCGTATCGTCGAAATAGAGCTGCCCGGGCCAGCGCGTGTTCGCAATGTTCACATCGCCGGCAAAATGGCTTTTCTCATCGACCACCAAGGTGTTGTGCGCGACCGAGCTTTTCGCCCAAGTCGTGTTCTCGGGCAGATAACGGCCGCCCCGCTTGGCCTCGATATTGAGGAAACGCGCCGCGCCGTAGTCGCGGATGATCTCGTTGCCGTTGTCGTATAATTGCCAGGCGAGCTTGTCGAAATGGCCGTGGCCCATGCCTTGCGAGCTGTTCTTTGCGATCAGCGCGGTGTGATTGGGGCCCTCGCCTTGGCGCAGGATCGCCACCGCGCCCTGATCGCCGTCAGGCCCATCGGACAAAAGCAGCGAGCGAAAATCAAACGGTTGGGCGATCCCCTTTGCCAGATCCTCCGACACGCGCTGACCATTCGGCGTCAGCACGGTGCGACCCTGAAAATCGGCGATCGAAAGCAAAGTTGGATCGCCCGTTTGCGCGTAAGCGATGGCGACCCCTTCGTAGAGCTCGGCTGTGCGCAAGCTCTTGTCGCGGATGGCGTCGTTGAAGGGGAAGAAATAGCCCTGATAGCTCAGCTGGATTGTGGTGCGCAGAGCCTTTAGAAGGATACCGCCGCGATGCTCGAAAATGCGCCGCTCGGGCTCGTTACGCTCGATAGCGTCGGCGAAAACCATGAAAGGCAGGAGCGCGAACCGCTGGTAATACGGCCCCTCGGTGTAATAGCCATCGGGTGAGAAAAGCAGGTCAGCCTGGCGCAGGAAACCCGCTTCACCGCTCTTGTCCGACCCCAGCAAAGCCCGTTCAACGAGGTCTTGGTCACCCAGCAAATAGCCGGTCATCCCGACCCCGGCGGTCGCCCAGGTCGCATGGTTGTGAATGCGATCAAAGGTTTTGACCGATTCCACCGAAAGGAAATGCGCCGCGCGGCGGAACACATCGTCGTCAATGCTTTGCCGGTCGGCCTCGCTCAAAGTGTCGCGAATGTCCGCGTAACCCTGAACCGCGTGGACCAGCCACATCGCATCGTTAAGCACCTGCCAGAAAAGGCGCCCCACATTCTGGTTCGCCTTGGCCGGGTGCTCGCCAAGCGTAAGGTAGAGGCGTGCGTACTCCAGCAGCGTGTCGCGCACGAAGTCACGATAGGCCTCTTCGCCGGTGATCCGGTAAAGCTGACCGCCCTGATAGATCGCGCGGAAATTGCGCTTGTGTTGTTCGTGGGTGTACCCGCCTCCCGGGTCTTTAGGCTGCGGCACGGTGACGCCGCTCGCGATCATGCCGTCCACAAAGGCGCGCGCTCGTTCAATCTCAGCGGCGAACAAGGGAGGATAAGAGGCCGCCCCACACCCCCATGTGGGAACGGCCTCTTTGGGTGCAGCCCAAGCGGCGTGTTGCGGCAAGCCGCAAACCGCCACGCAGGCTGCGAGGAGTAACGCGCGCTTCATTCGCTGCCCTCGGCATCAAACACATTGTCTGAAAGCTGGGCGCGGTGTTCCCCATCGAAGTTTAATTCTTCAAGGAGGGGAGCATCGGTATTGGCGAACTGGTTGTTCGTAATCTGCGTCTTGGGCGTGCCGACCGTGTGCGCCACGCGGAATGGGACTGATGCGGTGACGCGATTGCCCTGGAGCGCCGCGATCTGAACCCCGTGCAGATGGATCGACGCGCCGGTGCCGTTCGTGGCCGCAAGCCCGACATTGGTAAGCTCGTTGCGCGCGATGGTGACATAAGGGCCAAAGGTGCTTTCATCGCGTCCCCCGCGATAGATGTCGGCGAGAGGCCCACCAATGTTGGCAAACGAGCTGTCAGTAATGTCGAGATATTCGACGTTGTATTGCCCGTAATCCTCCGTCTCCGCAGCGGCTGAGACGATGGTGCCGGTGATGTCGGAGAAGCGGCTGTCCTTGATCACAACCCGGTCAGCGAGTGTGCTTTTGCCCAGCGTGATTACGTTGAAGCTCTTGTTCACCACAAGCCCGCGCACTTCGACCTGATCCAACTCAAGGTTGAGGTTCGACTTGATCGGAAAGGTCGTGGTCCGGATGACCGAATTGCCGACCGAATCCGGCGCCAGCGCGCCATCGATCACGATGCGTTCAAGCTTGAGATCACCGCCCTCGCGCAGCTCGAACAGCGATGGGCGCCCGAACAGGATCACCGGCTTTTCACCGGCCTCGCTTGATGCAGCGCGGATCGTGACGGCGGCGCTAACCGGAATGGTGCGCTCGACCGCGTATTCACCGGGCGCGAGCTCGATAACGTCGCCGTCGTTTGCAGCCATGACGGCTTCGACAAGGCTGCCGCTTTCAGCAGTCACGCGCGTGACCTGGCCCGAGAATCCGAAGACCGGCTTTTCAGCGGGCTTGGCGTACCACGACGCGCCCACGTCTTCTAGCGAGACGGGCGCCAGATCTCGCGGTGCACCCGTTTGCGCGAGGTCTTTATTGACCGGGTAGAGCAAGCCGTTGGCCGCACGCTCCATCGCGAACGGTTCACGCGCCACCTGTGACAGCGCGCCATCGACGCCGCCTTGCATCACGACGTTATCAGCGAACGCAATGCCGGAGATATCACCGTAGACCTCGAGGAAAGAGACCCCTTCGAGCCCGCTCATCAGGTTGTTCGCGAAAGTGGAATTGCTGGGCGCGGCCGAGCGCTCCTCATCTGCGCCCACATTGAACGCCAGCCTGCGACTGTCGACAATCGTGTTGTTCTCAATCGCCGCGCCTTCAACTTCGACATAGCGATTGACGGGCGAATTTGGCACGCCGTTCATGATGGCGAGCGCGCTGGAGAACGCCTCGCCGCGCAGCCCTTCCATGTAATTGCCGCGCACCACCTGGCCGCGATTGATGACGCGGATCCCGCCGGTGTGATTGTGCCCGCCGCCCAAAAAGACGTTGCGCTCAACCACATTGTTGTCGCCGTGACGCAAGGTCAATGTGCCGCGCGCCTGAACGAATACGTTTTCGCGAAAGACATTTCCGCCGGATTTGGACGAGATGATCTCAACCTCGCCGCTGGTACGATCGAACACATTGGATTCGACCAGAGTGTTTGAAGAGAACATCGAATAGCGGCTGGTGCCGATCCGCAAGGTCTCACCGCCGTTCGACCCCAGAACGGCGCGTGGGCCGAAGTAATTGTGATCGACACGATGACCGTTCTCACGGCTTTCCGGGCTATCTAAACGCACCGCGAAGGTGACGCCCTTGTTCGTCTTGCCGATCAGAGAATTGTGGTCAAAGCGATTGCCGCGGCCATACAGTCCAACCCAATAGTCGCTTTCATAGCGGTCCGGCTTGCTGAACCCATCGATTACAGTTTGCGTGACCCGCGAATGATTGGCGAGCTCGCCCTTGGCGCGCCGGAACGAGATGACCTCGCCGCGCGGACTGTAGCCATCACGGAACAGCAGGTTGCTGATAATCAGGTGCTCGCCCGCCAGACGCAGGCTGGATTGACCCGTCAGGATGACGTCGCCGGGCGCCTCGCCTTTTACCGTGATCGGGGACGCTTTGGTCCCTGCGCCTTGAACAACGAGATCAAAGTCGCGCCACTCGCCCTTGGCCAGGACGACGATGTCGCCGGGCTCCAGATCATCGGCAATGGAGGAATATTCGACGGGCGTGCGGACAAGGTGACGCTCGGCCAGCGCCGGCGACGCAGCCATCCACGCAACAGCAAAGACAAGGCCAAGCCTTGTTGCCATATCCAAAATCCCCTCGTCCAAATTCCCGAGGGCGACTATACGCGGGGAAACACGGGTGTCAATCAATCTGGCATATTATTATATCGCAGATTGTAAGACCAGTTTAGCTAGCCAATCTTCGCAGCGGCAGCGAAGCGCGCGCGGCTCTTTGAGGCCTGTTTCTGCACCTGCTCAAGCGCCATGCGCTCCGTTGCGTCCAGCATCGCTTCGATCAGGCGGTGAAAATGCTCGCGCATGGCGGCCCTTGCAGCCGCGGGGTCGCGGTTGCGCAAGGCAATGAAAATCGCCTCATGCTCCGCGGTTCGCGAGGCCGCGTCGTGAACACAGACCGCTTCGTAAGTGGCCTTCACCTCGGGAAGCTCTTCGCGCATGCGCCACAGCGACTTGACCGTGTGCACCATGGCGATGTTGTTCGAGGCTTCGGCAATCGTCCGGTGAAACAGTTGGTCCGCCTCGTTGGCGAGCTCTTCGTCGCCCTCGCGCATCTGCTCGATCAGGTCTTCAAGTTTCTCGATGGTTTCGTCGGTGATGTTATGCGCCGCGAGCGCCGCCGTCTCCGACTCAACCAACAGCCTCGCCTCGGTGACCTCAAAGGCACTGGCCGAGGGAAGCGAAACGCGATCTTTCGGTTGCTTTTCTGAGACATAGACGCCAGAACCCGTCTTGATCTCAAGCCGCCCGATGGCCTGCAACGCGATCTCAGCCTCGCGGATCGTCACCCGGCTCACGCCGAGTTTTTCAGCCAGCTCGCGCTCACCCGGCAACCGCGTCCCGGGAGGAAAAGCGCCCTCGTCAATCAGAGTGGCAATCTCCTTGGCCACGGACTGGAAAAGGCGCTTGCCGCTCATTCGAAACCCCTGCTTTTGTCTGGTCGGTTTGCCTGCATGAAAATTCATATATTGCAGCCTTGTGTTGGGGTCAAAGACGCTAGCCCAATGAGCAGGCCAGATGACGGATGGATACTGAGCGCTGTGTCAAACCGACCTTTCAAAAAGGGCGTAGTCTCACCGAAAGCGGACAAAGGCGGCTCGTAACTCACCCAGGCATCAGGCCTTGTCGCTTCGGACAAGTCCACCCGAAACCGCCCCACCCATTGGCCTGCGTGTAGAAACGGGGCGAGACCGGAAACCTTTGACCATCAACATATGCTGACAGTCAAAAGTGTCAACTCAATAGCAGGCCAATTGGTCTGGGAGCACACCACTTGGGAGGTGTATCGACGACCGAAACAGCGTGGAAAGGGCGGCTCCACCTGGGTCTCTACTGTATGAAAGAGGCGGATTCATCGGACGGATGCGCAGCAAGTGTTACAGAAAGGGCACGGCACCCAAGGCACGGCGGAGACCAGCAACCTACTGAAAACTAATAATTACCGATAATGTCCACCTCATGACTCATCGGTCATCTTATTGGTAGTACACAAATGATAATATTGGACTGACCATCTGGTTGACTCATGTTTCAATCGCGTTACGTTTGCCGCGCATCAACCAAAATGTTTGGTGACGGGAGAGAGAAATGAAAAGATCAATCAAGGGGGGCGTCCCTCACACTGGAGCTGTGCGCCTGATCGCAACGCTGATGGCAGGCTCATCTCTGGCTTTTGGCGCGACGGCCGGCCTGGCGCAGGACAGCAGCGATGATGAAAGCGTCGCCGAAGCCGAAGAAAGCCCGACAATCGTCGTGTCCGGCATCAGAACCTCGCTGGCGAGCGCGCTCAATGAAAAGCGCAACGCTGACAGCCTCATCGAAGTCATTCAGTCGGAAGACCTCGGCAAACTGCCCGACCAAAACCTCGCCGAGGTTCTCGAAAACGTCACCGGTATCCAAATCACGCGTACAGCGGGCGTCGGCACCGGGGTGCAGATCCGTGGTACAAACGACAACCAGGTGCTCTTCAACGGAGTAAAAACGCTTTCGTCCGGGACCGGGCGCGGCGGCATCAGCTTTGAAGACATCAACCCGGCCATTATCGGCTCGGTCGAGGTGATCAAGGCTCCAACGGCCGCGACGATCGAAGGCTCGGTCGGTGGTACGGTCAACCTGCGCACGATCCGCCCGCTTGCCCTGACGGACCGCATTCTCTCGGTGCGCGCGCAAGGCGAGTACAGCGAGCTTTCCGAAAGCACCAAGCCGCGCCTTTCCGGCAGCTTTGGCGATGTGTGGGACGTGGGCGGCGGCGAAATCGGCCTTGTCGTCAGCGCCAGCTACACCGAACAGGAGGCCACGTCCTTCCGTCCGCGCGTTGACCGCGACAACCTGATCAACGCCGGCCAGGCGGTGACCGCTGCGGGCGCTCCGGGGCCCGACTTCAACTTCCTCAACATCCAGTTCCTCAACCAGGAACGCGAGAACTTCGAATACGAAACCATCAACTTTTCCGGCTCGCTCGAATGGGCGCCCAGCGATAATCTGATGTTCTTCTTCGATGCGATCTACAACGATCAAGAGCGCCGCCAGGACAGTTCGCGCATTCAGGGGTCCGGCGTCAGCGCGGTCGACACGATCAACGTGCCCGACAGTTTTGAGACGGTGAACTTCGGCACGATCGACGGCGTGGATCTGGGCAGCATCGAAGCCGCGCTGACCGGCACGATCCAACCCAACCTCGCGCGCGATGACGATGATCCCAACCTGCGCTTTTCCAGCGATACGGGCGCGCGTCTGACCACCAGCGAGGTGTATCGCCTGGGCACCGAGTTCACGCTGGGCCGGATGACCTCGCGGATTGAAGGCTCGCGGGTCATCTCGGACACGAGCAACCCGAACCTGAGCACCACGCTCAACTTCATCAACCCCAACCCGCTCACCCCGCTGGATGAGTCGAGCAACGATAACTCCGTGCCGTTCGTCTATGATCTGCGCAATGGCGCTCTGGCGTTCGGGATCGACTTCAATTCGCCGTTTGCACCAACGGTCGAGCAATTGCTTGATCCCAACAACACTGTGCTCGACGCGGTGACGAACAGCAACAACACGACCCGCAACTCCGAAAGCGCGTTCCGGTTCGACAATTCGTTCGACTTTCAGGGCGACCTTGGCTTCATCACCTCGTTCGACCTTGGTTATCGCTACAACAAGACCAAGACCTCGTTTAACCAGCTGCGCTCGACCTTTGGAACAGGCGCCATCGCGAACAGCCCAAGCGGCGCGGCGCTGGGCGATTTGATCGTGCAAGGGCCGGACAATTTCGGCGAGTTTGATGGACGCGATCTGGCGTTCAACAACTTTGTGGTGATTGATCCGAACCGTTCCTTCTCGGAACGTGACGCAGTGTTCGCTCAGCTTCAGGCGGCGCTCGACGCGACGCCGGGCGGCCAAGCGCGCATCGCTAATGGCAGCCGGTTGCTGGCCGATCTGGACCCCAATTCGACCGGCAACCTTGGCGCATCCTTCCGCGTCGAAGAGCAGACCCACGCTCTATACGGACAAGCCAATTTCGAGACGGGCCCGATCCGCGGCAATATCGGCTTTCGTTGGGTCGACACGCAGATCGATTCGCTGGGCAACAGCATTGCAAACGGCGTTGTCACCCCGCTCGCATCGAGCGGCCGATATGACGAGTTCATGCCGCGCGTGAACGTGATCGCCGAGCTGCGCGAAGATCTGCTGCTGCGCGCCAGCTTCACCGAGGACATCAACCGCCCCGACTTTAGCGATCTGTCGCTGTCCGTGACGTTCCCGACCGGTCCCAACAACGCCGTGGCTCTGGGCAACCCCAACCTCGCGCCGGAGACGGTCCAGTCCTACGACGCGTCGATCGAATGGTACTTCGCGCCGCAATCGCTGATCAGCATCGGCTTCTTCCACAAGGACCGCACGAACCTGTTCGTGACGCAGGTTGAAGACGCCTTTGAAGATCCCGTGACGGGCTTTCGCGATATCACCGATCCATGCGAGCAGGGCGGTACGTTTAACCCGGTTCCTGATCGCAACGTGCTGTCTGATACAATCGGAAACGGCCTGTGCGTGCCGCTGCAAACGATCGTGAACGACAGCGCCAACACGACGCAAACCGGTATCGAAATTGCGTTCCAGTACGACCTGTCGCAATTCGAAGACACGCTTGGCTTTGCCTCCGGCTTCGGCGTCATCGCCAACTACACCTATCAGGACTTTGGCGGGGGCGAAGCGGCCAACTCCGCATCCAGCCGCGGTCAGGACATCTTCGAGGCGATCAACCCCGGCGTGCCGGATCCGGTCACGCGTGTTCAGGGTCTGCTCGATTTCTCCGAGAACGCGTACAACCTGACGCTGTATTACGAGAAATACGGCCTGTCGGCCCGCGCGCGCTATACGTGGCGCGACGCGTTCCGCACGCTCGACACCGCCGCTGGCGCGTCGCTCAATTCGACGCTTGGCTTCCCAGTCGTGACCGAGGCCCGCGGCCAGCTTAACGCGAGCGTGGTCTACAATTTCACCGACTATCTGAGCGTCGGTGTCGAAGGGGTAAACCTGACCAAATCGGACATCAGCCAGTTCTGCGTCAACGACGGCGCGCTGCTGTGTTTCCAAGGCCAGCCTGACCGCCGCGTCACCTTTGGCGCAACACTCAGCTTCTAAGGCGCCCCCTCTCCAACACAGGAAAGCGCTCCACTTCGGTGGGCGCTTTTTGTTTGGGGGTGTACTCTGGGGAACTCGAGCGCGCCGATCACCCAGGTCGATGCGTTACCGGATTGATTGAACGCCTGGGGTCCGGCAATCGGTACACTCGAGCTGACAGCGATCGCGAGTATGGTAGCCCTGACGCCTTTGGTTGCCGAGATGGAGTCAGCCCAAGAATTGGTCGTTCCTTACCGACTTCCAGATTTGGAAGCTGGCAGCTATTTTGTTGTGTGCCGCAAAGAGGATCGCGAGTCTCCGGTCATCGGCGCTTTTGTCGATTGGGTCTGCCGCAAAATGCAGCAAGATCTGCCGCAGCTTAGAAGTGCAAATCAATCACTTGTTCTCAGGCTCCCAAGATCGTGAACCATCCTACCGAGCCCAATGCCAAATGCTGGGCCGTTTGCGGACGGTCTGCTCTCGGGCGAGATTGGTTCGAGGAATACGTAATACTAGAACGAACGCAAAGCACGCTGAAGCGAAGATTGACGCGCTCTTCACTTTGTAATGTCTTGTGCCTTACACTCGAGATTTCTAGGTTCCGCCGGTACCAAACTATCCGCGTAGCAAGGGCTTTCTGCTCATTGTTTTTGGTACAGTGTATTCCAGCAGACCTTCCAGCCCGTTCTCGACGCCAAAGCCCGATTGGCGATGCCCGGCAAATGGCACATGCGGCGAGAGCGGCCGACACTCGTTGACCCAGACATTGCCCGATGCCAACTGGCTGCCCACGGACCAGCCGGCCTCCTCATCCTGCGCCCAGACACTCGCGCCCAACGCGTAAGGCGATGCATTGGCGCGCTTGACGGCGTCCTCATAGTCGGTGAAGCGCATCAGGGGCACGATCGGGCCGAAGGGCTCCTCTTGAACAATTCGCGCGTCTTCTGGAGGGTCGTCGATGATAGCCGGAGGCAGGAAGTAGCCGGGGCGATCCGGCACCTTTTCACCACAGGCGAAGCGTAAACCGGCGCGCGCGCATTCCTCACGCAGGGACAGCAGAGCGTCATACTGCTTCGCGTTGTTGATCGGGCCAAGCTGCGTGTCCGGCTCTAGCCCATTGCCCAGCTTCACCTGACCGGCGAAAGAGACCAATGCATCGCGCAGCTGGTCATAAATATCGGTGTGGATGTAGACCCGCTTTGCCGCCACACACACCTGCCCGGAATTGCCAAAGCACGCCCAGAACAATTCTGGCGCGAGAGCTTCTGGATCGACGTCGTGCATGACAATTGCCGGGTCGTTGCCCCCTAGCTCCAGAGTGAGGCGTTTGAGCGTGTCCGCCGCGCTGCGCATGACGGCGCGGCCCGTGGCGGTCGAACCGGTGAAGGCGATCTTGTCGATGCCGGCATGCTGCGTCAGCCATGGCCCCAATTCGTCACCGCCGCTGATGACATTGAGAACGCCGGGCGGCAGAACGCTTTGCGCGATCTCACCCACTTTGAGCGAGGTTAGCGGGGTGAAAGGAGAGGGTTTGAGCACCACCGTATTCCCGGTGACGAGCGCCGGCCCCAATTTAAAGGCAGCAAGCAAAAGCGGGTAGTTCCAAGGCGCGATCGCTGCCACCACGCCCACCGGCACGTGACGCGTCTCACTATATCGATGCTCGGTGTCTTCGTGAACGAGGTGCGGCAGTTCAAATCCCGCGGCCGCCCGCAGCCAGTTGACCAATCCGGCGACTTCGCGCGCAGCGTCTTTAAGCGGCTTGCCTTGTTCCAGGGTCAGCAGGCGGGCGAGCGGCTCGGCTTGGGCTTCAATCGCGTCGGCAAAGCGGGACACCAAAGCGGCGCGCTCTTCGTGCGCGGTATGCGCCCATGTGCGAAACGCCTGCTGCGCGGATGCGACAGCGCGGTCGAGGTCCCCGCGATCTGCGCGCGGCGCTTGCGCGAAGGTCTCTTCGGTTGCCGGGTCGAGCACCGGCATGCTTTGCGTAGTCCTCAGCGTCTCGTCACCAATGGCGAGACCGAAGTCGTTTTCGGTGTTCAGATCAGACGTCACTGCGCGCTGAGATCGATATCAAAGCCCATAATGGCGAACCATTCGCGATCTTTGCGAGCCCGCTCTTGCCCTAACGGCAGAACTATCTTCGCAAGCTGCGCCCGGTACGCGTCTTCGCCCGTTTGCCTGGCCGCGACGAGAAGCTCGTCAATCGCGCCGCGCGTGTCCTCCGCGACGCCGCGCGGATCATCGGCGGGGAGATCGAGAACATGGCGCAATGCGGCAAGCTGCGACGAGCACGAAGCGGGAGCGTTCTCAACCGCCAAAAGGGCCTGCGCCATGGAGCGGATATCGTCCAGCTCGCCCTGCTCATAGCCGGGCGTGGCATCGCGCTGCGCCTGAATAATCTGGATCTGCCCCATCGCCAGCATGACCTGTTCCTGCGCAAGGCTCGCGCTTTCAGGCAGCGCTGGAAGAACGACGGTTTCAAGCGCGCGCAACACCGAGTTCAGCCGGTCGTCAACTGAAGGGTTCATTGGCTTTCCTCCATCATCAGCAAGCGCGCCAGCTCGTCCACGAACAGCGACCCCGTCGCGGCGAGGAAGGTGAGCAACACGTCCTGATGGTTGTGCGCCGTTCGCGCGGCCTGCATCCCGAGGGCTGAGACCAGAATGTAGCTCTTCCAGGCGTTGAACACGGTGAAATAATGCAGCTTTGCCCGGTCCACGCGATTGCCGCTCGCGGCCTCATACTGGGCGATCATTTCGTCAGGAGGCGCGATATCGCTGGCTCGGAAGACCCCGTCTATACGGCTGCCGAAAACGGGTTGCAGCAGCCAACCCAGATCCGCGTGGAAATCGCCGATATAGCTCATCTCCCAATCGAGGATCGCCGTGACCTGTCCGCTGTCCTCGTCAAACAGGTAATTGCCGGTTCTGTAGTCGCCATGCACCACGCAAGGGTTCTCGCAATCAGGGACGTGATCTTCGAGCCATTGCGTCGCCAGCCTCAAAACCGGTTCGCGCGTCACCGCGTCCTGTTCCAGCAATTCCTTCCAGAACTGGATCAGCCAACGCGTCGGCTGTTTGGGATCGGCCGTGGGGGCGGAGAAATGTTCAAGCTTGGCCGCTTTCCAATCGAAATTGTGGATCGCCGCGAGGTTTGCAAAATATTGCGGGGCAAGCTTTCCTCGCAAAGGATCGCCCAGAACGGTACCAAGCCCGGTCACACTCACCCCGTCCGTCTGCGGCTTGGTCACGCCATCGACAAACTCCATGATGACAGCGGGTGTCGGAAAATGAGCGGCGTCGGCATCCAGCCAGATCGGGCGCGGCACGGGTATAACGCCGTGAAACGCCTGCAAGATCTCAAATTCGCGCGCGCGGCTTGTCTCGGTAATCCCCTCCAGAGCGTCCATGCGCAACACGTATCGGCGCTTGGTTCCGTCCGGTTTTTCGAGGGTGAAAACAAACTGCTCCTTCGAAGCGCCCCCGCCAATGCGCGCGACATCGGCCACCAGACTGCCCGGTTTCTCGCGCTCGAAAAAGCTCGACAGCAGCGCGGCGACATCGCCATCGCGCTGAGGGATGTAGGGCGGCATCGAGCGCCGCGCCTTGCGCGCTTCCAGCATCGCGGCGAGCTGCGGTTCGGTGTCAATCCGTGGAGCCGCGCCGCTCATGCTGCAAGGAACCCGCCATCCACGGCGTAGACCCCGCCGGTGCAATAGCTCGCTTCGTCGCTGCCAAGGAACGAGACAAGGTTGGCGACCTCTTCGTTCGTGCCGTAACGCCCCATCGCGATCAACGCGGTGAAGCCACTGCGGGCCAGTGAAGGATCATCCGGGCTTGCCTGGCCTTCGATCGACTGCATCATGGCGTTGTCAATCGGCGCGGGGGCGACGCAATTGACCCGCACTTTGGCCGCTGCGAGTTCGAGCGCGCCAACTTTTGTAAGGCCGGCAATGCCATGCTTGCTCGCTGCGTAGGCGCCGATACCAGCGACGCCGACCACGCCAGCGACCGAGGCGACCGAGACGATGGAGCCACCGCTTTCTGCCATCGCCGCCCCAGCATGCTTTATCGCGAGAAAGACGCTGGTGATGTTGGCGTGCTGAACCGCTTCGAAGTCCTCAAGGCTGGTCATGGTTATCGGCATGACTTTACCCTCCGACCCGGCGTTGGCGACGAAGACATCGAGCCCTCCAAACCGGTCTCTAGTGGCCGCGATCAACGCCTCGACGTCCGCTTCCTGGCTGGGCTGACCGGCGCAAATCGCCACTTTGTCACCGGCGTCAAGACCGTCTGCGGCGGCCTGCAATCGCGCTTCATCGCGCCCGGCGAGCATAACGCTGGCCCCTTCGCTGAGCAGCTTTCGCGCGGCTGCACCGCCAATACCACCCGTCGCGCCCGTGATGATCGCGACCTTACCCTGCAACTTGCCCATGAGCCTCTCCTGCTCGCTTCTGGCCTTTTTCAGACAGCGCTTTCTGGCATTTAACCCTGCAGCGCCTTTGTCGTTCGAGCGTTACATGCCCAAGCCGGTCACGCTTGTCACCAAAAAATGACATTGACATCACATTTGCATTTAGGTCACTTTAAAGCTGAAAGGCGCGCAGAAACGACACAAAGCGGCTTTGAGGAGAGCAATGGCGCAAGAGACTGCCCGCAAGGCTGGATCAGAGGCGATCACCCAAACCGCTTCGGACTTGCCGCCCACACGCAAAGGGAAGGCCACGCGTGAGAAGCTCTTGGCCTCCGCCAGCGTGGCGTTCGGGCAGCATGGATACAGCGCGGTGCGTATTGCGGATATCGTCGCCGAGGCGAACATCAGCCACGGCCTGTTCTATCGTCACTTTCAGGATAAGGATGCGATCCTGCTCGCGTTGCTTGATCGGTTGAACGATAATCTGCGCCGCACCTCGAGCCGCGCAATGGGTGAGAACGATGCGCTTTCGCTCAGTCGGCTGGAAAGCCGCAACATTCAGTTTTTCACCGATTACCGGCGCGACCGGCTGTTGTTGCGAGTCGCGCGTGAAGCCGCCGCTCAGCAGAATCTCAGCCGCTTTCGCACCGTCTGGTTGCAGATGCGCGATCGTTTTGTTGATCGCACCGAACGCTGGATAAACCGCCTTGTCGAAGCGGGCGATGTGCCCCCGATTGACGATATCGCGATGGTAGCTCAGGGGCTGTGCTCGCTCACCGAACAGCTTGCCTATGTGCAGGTCGGGCTGGCGCCAGATGACCCCGATGACGCGTTTATCGAACGGCTCGGCAAAAGCTGCGGTCTCATCTGGTACCGCACTCTCATCGGCGCGCCGCGATGAGCCGTATTGACCTGCTTGATCTCGGCCCGTTTGAGGCGACACGCGAGCACCGGATATTTGCTGAACTGCGCGCTTCGCCAGGCTTGTTCTTCAACCCAGAGCCCGAAGGCGCGGGCTTTTGGTCCGCCACGCGATACGACGACGTGGTTTCTGCTGCGCGCAATCATCAGGTCTTCATCTCGGGCGAAGGGACGCAAATCAAGAACCGGCGCGCCGAAGGGCACGGCGCGCCCAGCGTTCACAACGCCGACGCTCCGCTGCACGCCAAGCTGCGCGCGCTTGCCATGCCCGGCCTTTCGCGCAAGGCGATTGTGGCGCGCACTGAGCATTTCCAATCGATCATCGACGGCCTGATCGCCGAAACGCCGCGAAGCGAAACGTTCGATTTCGTCGAGCGCGTGGCCGTTCGCATGCCGATGCTGGTCATCGCCGATATTCTGGGTGTCCCGTCGCGAGACGCGCCCGCTCTTGTCGATTGCGCGAATCTGATGAGCGATATGCGCGCCAGCGATGTCGAACAGGCCGCAGCGCGCGCTGAGCTTTTTGAGTATTTCCGTACCCTCGCCGATCGCAAACGCAGCGCACCAGCCGAGGACCTGACGAGCCGCCTTGTCGAGGCCAAGCTGGACGATGCGCCGCTCGAACAGCAATTGCTCGATGCGTATTTCATGCTCATCACCATTGCAGGTAATGAAACGACCCGCTTTCTGGTGACGGGTGGCCTGCATCAACTGGTGCAGCAGGGTTCGTGGCCGCACCTGCGCGACAATCCGGACCTTTGCGGAACCGCAGTTGAAGAGATGTGCCGCTTCGTTTCACCCGTCGCGCATATGCGTCGCACCGCAGCCACCGATACCGAAATCGCTGGGACGAAAATTGCCAAGGGCGATAAAGTGGTGCTGTGGTTCGCCAGCGCCAATCGCGATGAAACGGTGTTCGAGTATCCAGATCGGCTGAACCTTGATCGCAAACCCAATCCGCATGTCGGCTTTGGCGTGGGCGCGCACTTTTGCCTAGGCGCGCACTTGGCGCGGCTTGAGAGCGTGATGCTGCTTGAGACCATGGCGCGCGAATTGCGGGACATTGAAATCGTCGAAGAGCCTGAGCGGCTGCCCTCCAACTGGTTTACCGGGTGGACCGCGATGAAAGTGTGCTGGCAATGACGCGCCGCATCCTCGTCACCGGAAGCGCGAGCGGAATTGGCGCGGCCCTGACGGCGCAATTGCGGGCAGCGGGCGATGAAGTGATCGGTCTCGACCGGCGCGATGCGGACATTGTTTGCGATCTGACAAGCGAGACGCAGATTGCTGCGGCGGTCGCGGCGGCTCCTGACCAGCTTGACGGATTGGCGTTGGTCGCAGGGGTGCCGGGCACGTCCGATCCCCGCACGATCTTTGCCGTCAACACATTTGCGCCGCAACGCCTGACCAAGGGTCTCGCGATTAAGCTAAACGAAGGCGCGTCCATCGTGGCCGTCAGCAGCATAACCGCTGCGCGTTGCCCGCTTGATACCCTCGCCTGCGACAGCTGGTTAGCCAAGCCTTTGGACGATCTCGCCACGCAACGGGACATTGGCGATGGCAAAGCGGCCTATGAGTATTCCAAGGCTCTTCTCAATCGCTGGGTTCAGATCGCAGCACACGCGTTTCACGCGCACGGCGTTCGCGTGAACACGGTCAGTCCGGGCGCTATCGAAACGCCGATCTTGCGCGATTTCGAGATCTCGATTGGCGAGGAACATCTCGACGCAGCCAAGCGCCTTACGGGACGACACGGTCGCCCGGAAGAGATCGCCAACGTCATCCGCTTCCTGCTGAGCGCCGAGTCAGGGTGGATCAACGGCGCGGACATCAAGGTTGATGGTGGTCTTCACGCACTGCGCGCTGCGGGCAAGCGTATCGAAGGGCCCGCCTGACATGCGCTTGATCCTTGTCCGCCATGGAAAACCTGAGACCCCGGACGGGTCACGCAAAGGCAATCCACCCCTCTCAGCTCAAGGGCGCGAAGAGGCGCGCGCGGTCGGCGAATTTCTGCGCCACGAACCCATCGATGTGGTGGTCCATTCGGGCATGACCCGCGCTGCGCACACAGCGAACCCCACGCTCGACGCGCTGGGCATGGGGGCGACAGTGATAGAGGCGCTGGGCGAAGTCGATCGCTATGGAGGGCACTACGCCAACCCCGAAATGGTGAAGGCCAAAGGCCCAAAGGAATGGGATCGCTTCCTCGAAGATCCATTGGGATATTTCGGGATTGATCATGACCGATTTGTCTCCGAGACCCTGGCCGGCTTTCAATCCCTGTTTGACACCCACCAGCGCCAGACCATCGCGATTTTCACGCACGGTTTCCCGATCAACATCCTTCTCAGCCACGCCCTTGGCTTGAAAGGGATCGCCAATTTCGTGCCTGGCTACGGCTCCATCACGCGGCTTTCGGGAAGCAGCATGGATCGCCTTACCGTGGTCAGCGTCAATGAAATGGCGCATCTCGCCCAAGCGGTAATGCGTGAGGCCAGCGCATGAGCCACCCACAATCCATCGCGGAGAAAGCGCCGGATCAGCGGGCCTTCGTCTTGGGAGACGAGGCACTAAGCTACGCTGAGTTGGCTTCTCGATCTGAACGTCTCGCAGGGCGCCTGGCCGCGCTGGGCTGCCGAAGAGGCGATACGGTCGCCATTATTCTCCCCAACGGAGCGGAGTTCTTCGTCGCGGCTTGGGCGGCGCAGATGTCAGGGCTGTATTTCGTGCCTTTGTCGCAGCGCCTGACGCCTCCCGAGCGCGACTACATTCTGGCCGATTGCGAGGCAAAAGTGGTTTTGGCGAGCGGCCTTGACCTTCCACAGCTGCTGGAGCCGCAAGACTGGGACAGCGGTGAAACCGCGCATTTCGAACGGGTGGAAGGCAGCGACATGCTTTACACCTCAGGCACCACGGGGCGGCCCAAGGGCGTCAAGCGCCCGCTAAGCGGCGCACCGCTCGGCAGCGATCCGCGCCGCATGGACCGCGCCCGCGATCTATTCGGGATGGACGCAGACACGGTCTTCTTCAGTCCCGCACCCCTCTATCACGCGGCGCCTTTGCGATGGGCGATGACCGTGATGCGCCTCGGCGGCACGGTCATCGCGCTGGACCGGTTTGATGCGCGCAAAGCTTTGCAGGCACTCGCAAAGCACGAAGCCACTCACAGCCAATGGGTGCCGACAATGTTCTCGCGTATGCTCGCGCTAGAGGCTGACGCGCCCTTGCCTGCAAACCCCGCTTCGCACGCGTGCGCTATTCACGCCGGCGCTCCATGCCCGCCCGATCTTAAGCGGCGGATGATCGATTGGTGGGGGCAAATCCTGCATGAATATTACAGCGGAACCGAGGCGGTCGGTTTCACCCATATCGACAGCCACGACTGGCTTGTGCATCCCGGCAGCGTGGGCCGCGCCTATGGCAGCGCGATCCACATCCTGGATGAGGACGATAACCCGCAACCCGCTGGCAAGACCGGACGCGTCTTCTTCGAAAGCCGAGCAGGCCACGCCTATCACAATGCAGCCCAAAAGGGACGCGCGGCCACCAGCCAACAGGGCTTTGCGACCATGGGGGATATCGGTCATTTGGATGAAGACGGCTTTCTGTACCTGACTGATCGCGCCTCTTTCACCATCATTTCGGGCGGCGCCAACATCTATCCAGCTGAGATCGAGGCCGCGTTGATTGCCGATCCCGATATCGTTGATTGCGCGGTGTTCGGCGTGCCCGACGCCGATATGGGTCAGGTCGTCCAAGCCATTGTCGAACTTCGTGAAAAGCCTGCCGATGAGGCCGCCTGTGCGGCGGAAATCGGCAAGAAATTGAGCCTCCGAGTGGCTCTCAACAAACTCCCGCGGCGCATCGCTTTCGTGGATCGCGTACCCCGGCTGGAAACCGGCAAAGTACGCAAGCGAGACCTGATGGAGGCCTATGCCGATCCTGCCCAACGCGGGCACCCGGCACGAATACGTGAAGCAATTTGAGGTTCAAACAGGGGAGAGCAACCGTGAACCAGACAATCAAAATGACCCGATACGCAATGTGCGTGGGCGTTTCGTCAGCCGCGCTGACGCTGGCCTCCGCGCCGGCTATGGCGCAAACCCGCGATAACGCCGAAGCGGGCGCGGATACAGCGCAGCCTGAAGGGGGCCTAAACGTCATTGTGGTGACCGCAACCAAGCGCAGCGAGGACCTTCAGAAAGTGCCCATCGCGATCTCGGCGATCACGGGCGACCAATTGGCCGAGCGCGGTATCACCGACACCAGCGATCTGATGGGCGCGCTCCCCAACCTGCAAGTCACCAGCGCGTATTCAGAAACGCAGCCCAACTTCTCCCTGCGCGGCATCGGAGTGGCGAACGAATTTTCCGCTGCGACGGCTTCGCCTGTGGGTGTGTATGTCGACGAGGTCTACCAGTCTTTCCGCGCCAGTCATGGACAGCAGCTCTATGATCTTGAACGTGTGGAGGTGCTTCGCGGACCACAAGGCACCCTGTTTGGGCGCAACACCACTGGCGGCGCGGTCAACTTCATCACGCGCAAACCGGAATTGGAGGGCGTCTCGGGATTTCTCACGGCCAGTTACGGGAATTTCAACCGCGTGTTCCTGGAGGGCGCGATCGACACCACCATCGTCGATGACGTTTTTGGCGTGCGGATTGCGGGCACCTATGTCGACGCTGACGGCTACACTTTTAACCCCACCCTCAATCAGGATTTTGCCGAGACCAACAACGTCTCGGGCCGCGCGACTTTCCTTTTCGAACCCGTGTCCGACTTTTCGATGACGCTCAAATTGTACGGCGCGCGTTCGAACCCGCGCCAGGATTTGCCGTATGGGATCGGATACCTGCAAAATCGCACCGATGCAGCGGGCTATTCGCGTTTCCAGCCGCGCCCGGAACTGGGTGGCCGTTTGCTTGAAGAAGACGAAGTGCAGGCGGACACAGCCGGGCGCTACTTCACCGATACAATCGGCGCGGCGCTCACGGTGCGGGGGCAGCTGACCGACAGCCTGACGCTGACCTCGATCATGGGCTACGACGAGGCCACTTTCCGGCTTTCGCCGTTCGACTGCGACGGTTCGCCCAACGATGTTTGCGCGATCCGGTATCTCTCGGAATCGCAGAACCTGAATTTCGACACCCGGTTAAGCTTCGATAACGGTGGACCTTTCCGTGCGATCATTGGCGCGTATTATGGCGAGGATACCGTCGACACTGTTAACGAGCCGGACTTTTTCGGCTTCCTTCGCCCGCTGCTTCTGGGCGCCGGCGTGCCGGGGAATTTCAACAATATTCCCATCGCCGTAGGCAATTCGCTGGGCACCTTGCCCGCCTTTGCGGTCAATCCGGCCCTCACGCCGAATGATCCCGGATTTTGCGCGCCGGTGGTGATCAATCCCAATGGCTTCTTTGATGCGCGTTCCCTGATCGCGTTCAACACCGACGTGGCGCTCACCAACAGCGCGGGTGGCACCGCCACGCAAGCGGCTTGTGCGGCTGCGGGGGCCCCGCCGTTTGGGCCAATCCTGGCGCGGCAAGAATTCAGCATCACCCGCCCAAGCACCGCGATCTATGGCGAAGGTGTCCTCGACATCACCGATCGCCTCTCGCTCACAGTGGGCCTGCGCTACACCTGGGACGATGTGGAATTGAGCAACGCGTCTTCGGTGCTGTTCGATCTTGCTGGCGAAAACGCGTTTGCAAGCACAGTGCCGTTTGAGTTCCCGCTGACCGGCACTCCCGCGCGGGTGCGGCAAGAGGAAAGCACAGGCGAGCTGACGGGCCGCGTCATCCTCGATTTCCAGGCTACGGACGATATCTTGCTCTACGCCAGCTATTCGCGCGGCTACCGCGCCGGTACGTTTAACGCGTTGGCCTATCAGGACATCAGCCAGGTTTACTTCGTCGATCCCGAGGAGGTAAACGCTTACGAAGTCGGAATGAAAAGTCAGTTCGCCAACAACACGGTGCAGTTGAACCTGGCGGGTTTTTATTACGACTACACCGGTCAACAGATCGCTCAGATTATAGGCGCCACGAGCTTTCTGCGATCCGCTGATGGGCGGCTCTTCGGGGCCGAGGCCGAGCTGACCTGGCAACCCGCAGACTTCATCCGTCTGGATGCGGCGTTCGGGTATCTCAACTCCGAATATCAGGGCAACGTGGTCGATCCAGCCGACCCCACCGCGCTGACGCTGAACATCAACGGCAACGATTTCGCCAACGCGCCCGAGATCACATTCAACGCCGGGGTTGAGGTCGTGCCCTTCGATGATGGGCGCAACAGCCTGACCATTCGCGGCAACGCCAGTTATATGGGCGAATACTTCTTCGATCCGTTTGGCGATTACGGTCAGGATCCTTGCGATCAGCCTATCGCTGGAACGAATGTTCTGCTTGCGACGCCTGAGCTGGCTTGCGGCAACCCTGCCTATTGGCTGTTCGATGCGCGTGTGACGTACCAACGCGACGATTTTTCGGTGTCGCTATGGGGCCGCAACCTGACTGATAAGTTTTATTACGTTTATGGTCTGAATTTGAACGCTTTCTTCCAGGATTACCTGACCCGTGGCGCCCCGCGCACCTATGGGGTGGAAGCGTCGTTCAAGTTCTGATCAGGCTCGACGGCCAGCTCGGCATCCTACCGTTCTTCACAGGACGCGCGGATTGCCGGGCCGGTGCGTCATGATTGGGAGGCGTCTTTCAATGAGCTGAGCCCAATTCGATAAAGCAATTGCAACACCAACTTGTCTCGAAGCCTGGCGCGGACTTTCACGCAAACCCGGCACCTATTTGTTAATTTAGGCGGGTAAGCGCGCCGAGCGTCCGCTTTCGGTGAGCGAGGGTCTACCCTCTCGTGTCGGAGGTTGGGGCGCAAAGCGGACATAGACGCAGGATCGTGTTTCTCACATGCAACTTGCATCTCGCCCGCTGCTTCGAGATATTTCCAGGTGGCTCGTCACAGTTGGGGTGCAATTAGGCCATTATGCACTTCACAGAGTAGAAGAGTTAGCAACAGCGAGGTACTTTCAATGTATTGCGATAACCTCCTGTAATACCATTTCTGTGTTGAGGTGGATGGCAGGCTGTATTGGCACCTGTCAGATCGGCACCACTCGGTGACGTGCGCTGAATTCACCGACGAATTAGCAGTTACCTCAGCTAAGGTTGCTGTCCTCACAAGCCCATATCCGCGGCATTCGTTTCGTCGCATGGGAGGCTGAAACCTCCTGCGGCTATAACCAGCTACGGCTTGCTATCGTCCGTTCGCAAGTCCGACTTCCGACACCTCTTCGGACACAAGCTCTATGCAAGACGATCATCGACCGAATTTCCTGCTTTCTATGTCTCAGTCAGCTTCTTCCCAAGCGCCCGAGGATACAGCATGACGAGCTGCGAGGTATACTGCGGCCTTTATGTGTTGGCAAAATAGGTCCCCCTCCCGCGGGCCGCTTGTGACGCGTGTGCAAACGAAACTAATCAGTCTTGTGCAATGGACAGGAGTGCGGAGGATTGAACCGGAAGAGTTCGGACTAGCTTTCCGAGTGCTTTCCGGTCGGGCCACGGCTAGGATCATTGCGCAAAACGCAGGCAGGTTTGCGCCGCTGCTCATCTCCATCCTCACCGCCGCACCCGCATCCCGTCTTCATCCGCGCTGTTTGGCGACTGTGAAGGGATCGCCATATGCGGTGAAGGCGAGCCAAGTGAAATCAAACTTCTGTTCAATCTTGTTGCGCGCTTCGCCCAACGCGTGGACCATTGTCTTTCCGGCCAACAATTCACTGTAGAACGTGTCGGCGAAAACCAATGCGAGTTCGTCATCAATCTGCCACATCGCTCCGATGAAAGCCGCTGCGCCCTGCTTGCTCTTGGGACGCAGGAAAGCATCTGCGAACCCCACGGCATCGGATTGAAGGTGCGTCCCTTGCTTGCCGGCCTCGCAGGCATTCAGGAACACGAGGCAGGACGGCCCTGCCTCGCCAAAACGGGCATCGCGTCGAACGGCTCTGTGCGAGAGGCTGTTTTCGACCAGCCTTCCGTCGACTTCCTTGTCTTCCTGCATTTTCAGGCCTGCCGAAAGGATAGTGCTCTGTTTTGCACTTCCATGACAGGCAAAGTGCAGGACGCTGCAATCATGGGCATCTGAACTGAGGAAATCGCGAACCGCCCGGCTATCGGCCTTGAGCGCTTGCGCTGTCGGAAAGCGCTTGGTGAAGTTTCCGATTTCCTGCTGAGCGAACTTCAGATCCTGATTGTTATCAAGGTAATCAGGTATGACGTAGCGCGCCTTTCTCGGGTCGAGATCGATGACACGACCGGGCCAAGGCGCGCCGGGTAACCGGCGCAGCAAGCCCCATTCGCTCAGGAAACGCCCATCCCCCGATCCGCCTGAGGGAGGCGTGATCGAAAGCAGCTCCCAGGGGATGGTTGAACTGTCAGCAATGACCTGAATAGCCTCGATCGTATCGCGGTACTTCCACAGCACTTCGCGCACTTTTTCCGGGATGATTCGGTCAGCGGTCTCAGAAGCAATGTCGAGCAGTTCTTCCTTGCGGTTTGCGTAGGCTTGCTCGCCCAGATTCCAGCTGTCGTCGAGCTGCTTGAGGAAATCGGCAAAGAACTGGTTCGTCTCGGCGGTCGGCAGGCCGTCGCTTTCACCGATCTCCGCAAAGCGTTGTTTGCGAGATTCAATGTTGTACCGGATCACGGTCTTGCCGCCCGGTTCCTCGATCTCGTAAATGCGAAGAAAGGTCGGCTCGTCCTGTCCGGGCTGAGAGGCGATGAAGGATTGCGCCTCGATCAATTGGTTCGACTGACCGTGGACGAAAACGGGTTCGAGCAGCAGGAGCGCCAACGTGCGGTCGCCCTGCCGTGCTTCGACTTGAATGCGCCCAACACCCGGCTCAAATCCCTCGATCAGGAACCATTCGGTCACTGTCGAGCGCGGCACTTCGATCTCGCGCCGTCCGCTTGTTGCGGTGTCGGTCAGAAGCCTTGCATTGGCCAGCGGAGTGACCTGGACGATGAGCAATTCATCGGGATTGACCTCGACTGCCTCTTGCGTGCGATCCATGGTCTGGCCAGCGACGAGTTCGATCATTTCGGGCGAAATTGTCACGCCGAGTTTGACAGGCTCAGCAGCGGGCGGGTCGGCGTCCATCCGTGCGGCAAAGTGGACTTCGGTAGGCGTGGGCTCCGCAGGTTGGTCGGGCGTTGTCTCTTGCGGTTCCGACCCGGCGGTCGCTGGTTGTTCCACACCGGCAGATCGCCGGGTGCGGCGTGGCGGCGGGGCAGGTTCAGTGCTTGGTGGAGACACGGCGGCTTGCGCGTTGCCGCCGCGACGCCTGCGGCGCGCTGGCGGAGGCGGTGGAGGCGGTGGAGGCGGGGCCATTTGCGGGGCCATCTGCGCGGCCATTGGCGGACCCGAAAGGAGGTCCTGGATTGGTTCAAGCGTTCGCTCGCCAGCAAAGTAGACCGTATGATAGACTTGATGTTCGGCCGGAACTTCATAGACCCGTGTTGCCGGAAGGGTTCCGGCAAGCCCGAAATCAGTCATGGAGGCGGTGTGCACAACTAGATCGTTCGCCTCACCGAAGAACCGATCACCAACGCGATTAACGATGAATTCGAGAAGCTCGGCAGAGATCCCACGTGACGGCTCGATCCGTGGGCGGAAGTCTGAAACCATCGCATGGTAACGGGCAAGATCCTCTGGCCTGGTTGCCATCGATCGTACGAAATCACCACCCGGCAGCATCGCAGCAAGGCCTGGGACTTCCTCGTTCGTGATTGCAAGTTCCGGCATGATTTTTACGAAATCGCCAATGCTGCGGATCGCGAAGGCCACAGCCTGCGCCCCTGCGAAACCTGAGACCATGGAAACGCCGCGCACCGCCGCGAGCGCGATGGTGGTGTAAAGATCGACCAGAGCCTCCCAATTCTCCGGATTTGCAAGGTGAGTTCCTGCGTTGGTGCAGCCGACAAATACCGCATTTGCAAACTGGATATCGGGCCGTTCGGCGGCGAAGACTGTTTCAAAGGAGCGATAGACCAAGCCACCCCGGCTGTAGGCGATCGCCTCAATTTCAGCCGATTGCGGAAGTCCGGCAAAGGCGTGCGCCATCGCTTGCGCATTCTGGAGCGGATCGTGTGCAAGGGTCTTGTGGTCGAACCCGATGATCGCATCATACATGGAGGTCAGTGCGCCTCCAATGCGGTCTGGAGCGGCCATCTGCCCAAAACTGTTTGCAGTGCTCGAAAATGTGCCATGGACCGCAAGCAGGATGCGCGGCGCAGCCACGCCGTTCATGTCTGGAAGGCCAGGTGTCCAGCGTTGCTGACCGACATCCCAGTGGCAGGGGCCTTCCACTACATGGCTTTCGATTTTATCGACCAGCAGGTCAGTTACGATCCTCGCTGCAAAGCGCAGAACCCTGACGCGGATCGGTTCGATCAGTTTCTCCCCGATCCACCCGGCGAACGGGATGCCTCTGCGGCTGCGCTCTTCAATGGTCGGCGCACCGGCTGCATCAACGGATGGGAGAAGATCGAAGACGGCCCGGCGTTGCGACGTGCTACGGCGCTGGCGCGGTGCGTCCTCGGCGTCTCTTGGCCAGTTCCAGCGATAGACGCCGCCCTGCTGCTCGATCAGCAGCACCGCGTCCATCCCTGCCTCCAGATCGACCTCGATTTTCGGTGCCTGATCGACGCCGACAGCTTCCGAGCGCCGCGCCCGCCCTGGAGCTATCGTGATGTCTGCGGCCAGTTCAAAGTCGGCATTCGCAAGGACCTGGTCGAGATTTATGGCTTCGGGATCAGCCGAAGCGCTGGATCGCCTGCGCCGGGCTGAGGCGGAGGAACTCTGGTCAACGCTTACTTGCGCATCGTTGGTGACAAAAACGCCATTTCCGACCTCAGCCATCAGTCCCTCGTTTTTATTCAATTCGAATGCATGGGCATGATCACATCATGATTTGCCATTTGTTGATAGTATGAATTCGTCGAGCCAGCCCGGATCAGCACTTCTTGATGGTTGGCCTTACTCTTCATTCTGCCCATCAAGATTGAACGTAACGTCTTGTATAGGTGCGCATTGATCGAGCATTATTTCCATACCACCGGGCACCAGCGAGAGATTGACTACATCTGTGCCGTTCTCGCTTTCATGCCATGGCGATTTGCAGATAATTGCTGTGACCTCGAGATCGAAGCGCGCTGACTGGCGAAGCTGCCGCAAGATCGAGTCCAGTCGAACGCCAGCGGCTTTTTTCGAAAGCTCAGGGCTCTTGCTCGGATTAATCGCGGCTTCGATTACGAGAGCCATCGGCTTGGTGCTGGCATCACCGCATTCCTCGCCAGGTTCGCAGGCAATCGGAGGAAGCGACCAGAGGCTCTGGTTATAGTCATCAAGCCAATTGGCGATCCGATTAATCGTCCTGATCGCTTGCGGCTCAAGACGGACAGATCGCTCGTCGAAGGCCAGACTTTCGGCGCCGTCCAATCTCAGGCGAAGCTCGCGATGCGCGCCGAGCGGCACGATGCCGCTCTCGGGCGCAGTGAAACGACGCTTCTTGGTTTCGACTATGATCCGCTCGGCAAGAACGGGCAGTGGTCCATCCTCGCGCATTTCCTCGAGTTCCGCTTGCGAGCGCGCGGCGATGCTTGAAACGGTTTCAGTCTCCGTATCGTCGCAATTCAGGCGTCCGCCTCGCTGGAACCGGAACCAGTCAGAGTTTGTCGGATACTGGGCGAATTCGATGGCCGTCTCGGCAAGGCTGAGCTTCATCTGTTCGCCAAGACAACGCGCAAGGACTTCATCCTCGGCGCGCTGATAGGGCGAGGTGATTTCGAGGCTTACATCGCGCGCGGCGGTCACGGCCCGGTCGATTAGCCGAAAATCGCGTCGCAAGCGTTTCGCCCGCATGTTTGATGCGCGCCGATATTGCGACAATGCGTCGCGGGTGTCATTGCGCGCGTTGATCAGGCGCTGCGTCGCTTCCTCAATGTCGTTGATTGCCGCCATTGACCCGTTCGCTGCTTCGCCCATCACCCGCCTGTTGCTACGCTCGGTATCAGCCATGCGGCCTTGGGCATCATCGTCCAGAAGCGGGGCTAGCCGTCGCAAGTCAGCCTCAAGGAAACGGCTCAAGCCTGCGGTGTCCCTATCGAGAATCTGCCGGCTTTGATTGTATGACGCGATGGCCCTGAGCAATCGGTTGAGATCTTGCGCGTATGGCAACAGCTCGTCGGCGATGTCAGTCAAAGGCTCGGCAGCGGCACGATAGATCTCGGAAACAGGAGCAGGGGCGTCGCGGGCCAGCAGCTCGCGCGCGGCTTCGACAAGCGTGTCTCGCTCGCTGTTGTCGAGGGCGCGGGTCACCACTGGCCAGCCAAGAACCGTGCTATTTGAACGGTCGATCTCAGCCCGCAAGCGATTGATCGTATCGATGCGAGAATTCACGCTGAAGCGTGCGGTGCGATACTCTTCAGCGGCGCGGACCTGATCGGCCGGTGGCGAAACGCCAGGCGCCGCCGTTAGCACGACGCGATTGTTCTGCCCTTCGCGCACTCCGTCGGCAGTGGGTATTCTGGGCATGCTTTCGCCAAAGGCTTCGGTCGAGATTCGTCCGGCTGGAACGCCGTAGGCAATCAGAAAATCTTGCACCCTCTTGGCTCGATCACCCGCGAGCTCAATGTTCTCGCTTAGCGAACCTGCGGTATCGGTATGGCCGGCAAGCGTGAGGTCTCGCCCACCGCAACTTGCATAGGCGTCGATCGCTTGTCGCAGAATTTGCGCGGCCACTGGAGTGAGCGTCGCTTCGTCGGGATCGAAGAAGACGATGTATGGACCAAATTGGCACTGCGGGATTGGAGAAGGTGGTGGTGGTGCTGGAGGTGGTGCAGGCGGCGGCACAGGAACAGGCGATGGGAAGAAGCGTGGTTCATAAGGCACGCGCTCATCGCTCGGATCGCGCTGGTCGATCGCTTCTTCCAGCGGAAATACGCCAAAGTCTTCAGGACAGATGCCATCCTCGTCTCGTTCTGCCCCGTCCGGGCATCCTCCCACGGGTGGCGGGTTACCGATGGAATAGGACGTCTGACTGCCCTGTGATCCACCAGTCCCACCTCCACCATCGGCACCGCGTTCGCCTCCGCCTGCTTCCATGCCGGCCGGATCACCGTTATCACCGCCATTCTCCTGGTAGGCGTCAGTCGGAGTAGGGGAGGGCATAGGTGCGGGTGTGGCGGATATGAACGGTGGCGGGCTGGGGTCAGACTGTTCTGCGAAATTGGTCAGCACCAGAGCGATCACTCCAGTAACCGCGCTGACGACACCAGTTGCGACCCCGATGATCGCAAGCCAGTTGCGCTCTTTGCCTCCGTCTCGCAGGGTTGCACTGTCATTGCTCTGCACGGCGGTTTCATCGGCGGCAAGGGCACCGGCACCGGGCACCATGATGAGTGGAGGCAGTGGAATGCGGTGCAGTTGCGAAGAAGCATAGAGCACGGGCGTGATCAGCTCCACGCGGGACAACGGGTCTTCCAGTTCGCGAATGGCGCTGCGCGCGCTGCTTACGGCGGGTGCAATCGGAGTGCGCATCGCAAGCTCGCTGTAGAGCCGCTGCGAGAAGCGGATCGCGGCATCGTCCGAGATGGAATATTGCATCGCGACCACAAAGGGTATGTCGATCTGACGCAGCGCCTGAGCCGCTCCCGCAAATGGATCGTAGCGCGATGCCGCGCCGCCAAGACACGAATTGAGCACAACCAGCCAGGGCGGGTGATTGAGCATCATCTGCTTTATGGTTTGGGCGTCCACCGGATCCGACAGCGCTGGATCACTGGACCTATGGAGCGAGATCAGGCCCGTGTCCTGCTTGAAATCGCCATGCCCGATATAATGAAAGATGTGCGGCTTGAATTCGTTGATCGTATCGCTCAACTCGCGTCGATCGGCCTCGGTCAGTTGCCTTATCTCAAGCCGTTTGTCGGCTCCTTCCATAAGCTCATTAAGCTGCCGCTCGATATTGGCAACCTCAGTGCCGCTATCGAGGTCCGCATGGGGATTGGCCGTCGCAACGAGCATGCGGATCGTTTCCTCGGGCGGCGGAGGTCTTTTTCCCGGCGAGAAAGGATCAAGCCGCCGCACTATATTGCAGCTCTTGTCTGTGGCGAGAAACGTTCCGTCGTTTTCGCGGTCGAACAGTATCTCCCACGGCACCCCGCCGAGCTGGGCCGAGCGCTTCGAATCCAACCAGATGTTAAGGAAGTTCTCATCTTCCTGGCCCCCGGCGGCGATACGCCCGGGATTGCTCTTCAGCAGCCGATAGGTGTTGGCGAAATATTCAGCACCATCGCCCTTAAAGAGTGAATCGAACAAGCGTCCGCCAACATTTTCGAGATATTCGAGCGTGATCGCTTGCGATTTTTTCTCAATTTGGTCCGTCGGAAAATCACTCGGCGCAAGCCGCCGATTAGATGCTGAGATACCGTCTAGATCGATCCGGAAATCCGTTTCCGAAAAGGGGCGCTGAAAGGGGATCCCGTCATACGGGCCATCGGTGTAGCTCAGGCGCATGTCGAACTGGTCGCCCGACTGTCCCTCTACCGAAAAACGCCATTCAGCTGGCAATAAAAGCCCCCTATTTACGGCACGCCTTGAGGTTTTTACAGGATAGTGGCCCGACTAGCGAGGGCTATTTGAGGGCATCGGCATTGATTGAAACCGAGACCGGATCATCGACAATGCCAGTTTCTTCCATGCCTCTCGACTTGTGCTAAGCCTTGACCGCGCGCTCGGGCGCCGGACCAAGGTCGCCACCTTCGGTGATACCCAGCAATTCCTGGAGTGCCATCACGACTTCGCCCAAATGTACCTTGTCATTCTCCCTGGCCGGAATGACCGAGAAGAATGTTCGCTTTCGGGAACTAAATTCTCGGATAGCTACGTCTCGAATTGGAGCGCATTGCAGTCATCCCGCGATGGATTGAGCAGCGGCCGACAGTCTGGCGATCTTGGTGGAAGCGTCAGCCAGCTCATCAACAACAGACTTGTCCTGATCCTCCGATTGACCACCAACCATCAGCGCGCGGGCGCTGTGATCTTCCATCAGCATGCCGATCTTGGTGCATAGCAGGCTGATACGTTCGCGGTCGATTTCGGTCATAGCTCGGCACTGCTCGAACGTCGCCACAAGTCCACTGCAAAGAGCGAAAGCTGTCAAAAGCACTCGGCTAGTACCTGTGTTCGAGCATCCGTGTGGCCAGCCAGACGAGCCTGATCGAGTGGTGAAAGACGACCGGCTTGTTGAACTGCTTGGCCGAGCATCTGCGGCTCGTGACGAGTTGCTGGAAATGGATGAAGCGGCCATACAACTGACTGAGACCACCAGACTTCGCCATCTCCAACGCCTGACTCGACTTAGCTATCTCGATCCCACTCTCATCCGCAGTGTCTTGCAGGGCACTCACCCGAAGAGTCTTAGCGCCCGGTGCCTGTTGCGGATGGGGAAACTACCCATCCGCTTTGCTGATCAGCGTGAGGGGCTCGGTTTCTCAAACTCCTGAAATCAAGGAATAAGGAAGTAAGTCGCCAAATCGACCGCGGAGAACTTCGCTTATTTCGAGCGCGATTTAGTTGGTCAGGGTGTCTCCGTTGGCCCATCGCCAAATTTCCAAAGACGCAAAGCCCCGGAATTGCGGGCACAATTTGCGCCTCCGAGGCAGAGACCCCACAAATCGATGTTCGAAGGAAATGGATGGTGAGTCCTGCTGGGTTCGAACCAGCGACCTACTGATTAAAAGTCAGTTGCTCTACCAACTGAGCTAAGGACCCCCATTGGGCGCCAGCGCGCGTCGATGCGTGCTGAGTTGGTGCGCCCCGATAGAAAGCGTTGCCGCGCGGGTCAAGCGTCGTTTCACACGTCTTTATGCGCAATCGCCCAATGCTCCGCGATTTCGCGGTTTCCGGGCGCCGCCTCAGCCGCTTTTGTCAGCAGAGCGCGCGCTTCGCTGGGGTTGTTGCCGGATTGCCACAGCGCCCAGCCCAGCGTGTCGAGCACTTGCGGGCTTTGCGGGGCCAAAGCCAGCGCACGGCGCGCCAGGGCGATGGCGTCTTTGTGCTTGCCCAGCTTCGATTTCACAGCCGCCGCGTTGTTGAGCAGCACCGCATCGGTCCGTCCCGCGCCGGTGACCAGCGGGGCGTAGATCGCATCGGCCTTCGCCCAGTCGCCCGCCCGAATCGCTTCGCCCGCTTCGCGCATCTCTTCGCTCAAGTCCGCCGCGCCCTGCCGCCGCGTCAATGCCGCGCGGATCGTGTCGGCATCGCCTCGCCCGGTTTGCTCGGAAAGTTGCAGCGCCAGCGTCAACGCGCCCGCATCCGCTTGCGGATCGCTCAGGATCGGTTTGATCGTCTCCCACGCGTTCGCCAGCTCGCCTTGCGCGGCGTAGGCCTGCGCGAGCGTGCGGCGCGCGGCGTAGTCCTCGCTCGCGCCTTCGAGATAGGATTTGAGCGGCAGGATAGCCGCCCCATATTGCCCGCGCGCGGCATCGATGAAGCCGCGCAGCCGTGCAAAATTGGGCTCGCCCGCCATCGCCGGGGGGACGAGTTCAATGAGCTCGAACGCGCGCGCCATATCGCCTGCATCATACGCCATTTGCGCGGCGAAAAGCAGGCCGATGGGATGCGGATCGCCCGCCTGGTTAGCCTTGTTGATCCAATTGGCGGCTTGCGCTTCGTCGCCCTTGTTCGCCGCAATAGCAGCCATGGCGAGCATCGCGGTCTGATCGTTGGGCCGCGATTTCAGAACCGCTGTGAAATGGCGCGAGGCGCTGTCCCCATCGCGGCGTCCAAGCGCCATGCGCCCGGCCAGTTTGTGCGCCTGGGGCAGTGGCGGATCGAGAGCGAGGACCGGCTGCAATCGCGCCAAAGCGGCGCCGGGATCGGGCTCGAGAAACAGGCGTTCGGCGTCAATGGTGACGAGGCGCGGATCGTCTGGAAAGCGCTCCAGCCCTTCCTCGAGCTTGGCCGCCGCGGTTTCGCCGTCGCCTTGCGACAAGGCGTAAGCGATGGCGGCGGTGTAAGCGAGCGGGACGTCGTATTCGAGGCTTTCCACGCTCGCTTTGGCGGCGGTCATGTAATTGGCCATCACCTCGGCTTCGGCGAGCTTGGCCTTGACCAAAGCGGTCGCGTTCTCGCCTTGGGCCAGCCTCTTGAAATGGGTCACCGCGCCGTCCGCGTTACCCAGCGCCATGGCGATATCGCCCGCCAGCATCTGGATCTGCGGGTCATCCGGGTTTTGCGAGGTGGCCGCCTCGATGAATTCGCGCGCGCTGCGCGGGTTGGCGTTCGCCATCGCCTCTTGCGCCGCGCCGAAAGGATCAGCCGGAGCGCTGTCGCACGCACCCAGCGCCAGGCACAGGGCGAGACACGGGGCGAGATAGGGGGCGAGGCCTGCAGCCATCATGGGGTTCAAGGCGAAAGGTTTGGTGCGGGCGGACGGTTTCATAAGGACGGGTGTTAGCCCAAAGTGCTTAACGACGCCTTGTCCGCCCTCAGCGGCCCTCCATAGCGTCGAGTTTTCTTACAATTAACGAATGGCCTGACCTGGCGTTAACTATTGTAAGCCGCGTGCAACTAGGGATTCCCCGTATATGGCACACGGTTTGCATCACTCGTGTTCACCACGCTGGGTCACTTTCAATCCAGCGCATTGCATGGAACTGACTGATCCAAATGAAGGGGGATTGAGTATGAAAACCTGGTTCAAGACCACCGCACTCGCGCTTGCCGCGTCGGGCGCTGTGATGGCGGCTCCGGCTTCGGCGAGCATTTTCGAGTACACGATGAATGATGGCGACATCCTCACCATCAACACCGAGAACGGCACCGGCTCGTGGGTCGGCGACGACATCGACACCGCGTTCACCGGCGATTTCAGCGGGTTCACCGGCGGTAGAAAGCCGGACTTCATGTTCACGCTCGCCACGCTGACCGGCACGCGGGAGATCAAGGGCAAGACCTTCACGCCGACCAACGTC
This sequence comes from Pseudomonadota bacterium, assembly GCA_039033515.1. Lineage (GTDB taxonomy): Bacteria > Pseudomonadota > Alphaproteobacteria > Sphingomonadales > Sphingomonadaceae > Erythrobacter. The sequence continues at coordinate 19,496 of JBCCCM010000020.1, read as the reverse complement.
AACGGCAACCGGACGCATCCGTTCATGCTGAAGACCAAGAATAACGGCCAGAAGGTCAATCTGTGGTCGTGGTGGGGCAACCCGGTGGTTGCTGGCGATTACATCCGCAAGATCGTGGGCTATAAAGTGGTGCCGCCTACCGAAGTGCCCGCGCCGGGCGCGCTGGGCCTGTTCGGCCTTGCTTTGGTCGCGCTTGGCTTTGGCCGTCGCCGCCGCATCAAGGTGGCGCGCGCCTAAGCGCTGATCTTACTTACCCAAAAGGCGCTCAACCTCTGGTCCGGTTGAGCGCCTTTTTTGTGTCCTCCGGGCGCGTGGGTTTCATCAGGCGTGCGCTCAAAGCGCCCAGGGAGAGACCCGTCACCGGGTCGCGCCAGGTGCGCGCGATGGCGGCGGCGGGGCGCAGGACAAAGTCGCGCGCGCGCATTTCGCGGTGGGGTATGCGCAGACTGGGGCTGATCCACACCCCGCCGCTCCATAAGATGATGTCCAGATCAAGCGCCCTCGCCCGCCAGCGCTGCCCGCGCCGCTGCGAACGGCCTCGGCCAAAGCGGCGCTCCAGTTTTTGCAGCACGACCAGCAGCTCCGGCGGGGCAAGCTGCGTTTCGACGCACGCCGCGCCGTTGGCGTAGCGCCGCAGCGACGGCCCGAGCGGCGCGCTGTCGATGAACGGCGCGGCGGCCAGCACGCTGACACCCTCGGCCTCCAAAGCGCGCAGGGCCACCGCCAGCACCCGGCGCGGCGAACCGATGCCCGGCACGCGCATGTTGGACCCCAGCGCGATAAGGTAGATCTCGCTCAAATGTCCTGCGCGATCCGGGTGTAAAGCTGCGGGCGGCGATCGCGAAAGAACCCCATGCCCGCCCGGTGCGTCGCCGCGCGCGCGAGATCGAGCGTGGCGATCAGCGCGCCTTCTTCGCCCGCGCCATAGTCGCACACCAGATCGCCCCATTCATCGCTGATGAAGGAGTGCCCGTAAAAGCTTTGCGCGGCTTCGCTGGGCCCTTCGGCTCCGATACGGTTCGCCGCCACGACCGGCATGCAATTGGACACTGCATGACCGATCATCGCGCGCCGCCACATGCGGCTTGTGTCGAGCTGTGCGTCGTAGGGTTCAGAGCCAATCGCGGTGGGGTAGAGCAGCACCTCAGCGCCCTCTAACGCCATCACACGCGCGGCTTCGGGATACCATTGGTCCCAGCAAATGCCGACGCCAATGCGCGCGGTGGCTCCGTCATCAGCGGGCACATCCCAGACCTTGAACCCATCGTTCCCGGGGCGAAAATAGAACTTTTCCTCATAGCCGGGACCATCGGGAATATGGCTCTTGCGATAAGTGCCCATGATCGCGCCATCCGGGCCGATCATCGCGAGGGTGTTGTAATAGTGGTGCCCGTCGCGCTCAAAAAAGCTGGTCGGGATCGTGACGCTGAGGCGCGCGGCGAGCTCCTTCATGGCGATGACGCTAGGGTGCTCTTGGGTGAACCGCGCCAGCGCAAACAGCGCTTCGTCCTCTTCGCGGCAGAAATAGGGGCCTGAAAACAGCTCAGGCGGCAGGATTAGCTTCGCGCCCTTGCCCGCCGCCTCTTCAACGAGAGCGGCGACGGCGGCGATGTTGTCGCTCTCGTCCGGACGATTGAGGGAAAGCTGAAGGGCGGCAACCGTGAGCTGTGTCATGGTGCCGCCCGTTAGCCTTAAGCCGGCTTCTTGAACAGAAGCGTCATGCGATCGCTTTCGCCGATGGCGGCGTATTTTTCGCGATCCTCGTCCCCTTCGGCGAAGCTGGGCGGCAGAGTCCAGACGCCCGATTCGTAATCGGCGGTGTCGTTGGGGTTGGCGTTGATCTCGCTGGTGTCGACCAGTTCAAAGCCCTTGCCTTCGAAGAACTCGATCAACTCGGCCTGTTTGAGATAGCCCTTGTTGCCATCGACGTAATCCTCGGGCGCGTCCGCTTTTGCGCGGTGCTGGACGACGCCCAGCATGCCGCCCGGCTTGAGCGCAGCGAACAGCCCTTCAGCTTCGGCGTCGGCCACGCCCCAGCGTTTGAGGTTGTGCATCATGCGCATGATCAACACGCGGTCGACGGTGCCATTGATGTCCTCGGGAAGCGCGCTGGTGAAATAATAGGGCAGCTTTTCCGCCGCGATACCCGTGCTCTCGGATTGCTTTTGCGAGAACGTCTCCGCCCCCGCCTTTACGCGCGCAACGAATTCGTCGCCCAGCGAAGCGGCGGCTTCAGGGCCGAAGCCCACGCCGATATATTGGCCTTCATCCGCCACGTAAGGCGCAAGAATGCGCGTGTACCAGCCACCGCCCGGCGCGTATTCGATCACGGTGTGGTCCGGCTCGACCTGGAAGAAGGCGAGCGTTTCCGCCGGATTGCGAAATTCATCGCGTGCGGTGTCATCAGCGCGGATGTCGGCGGCCAGAACTTCGTCCAGTTTCGCGTTTTCGGCGCTGGCTTCGGTTTCGGTCTCCGCTTCGACCGAGACGCTGGCTTCGCACGCGCTGAGCGCAAGCGCGCTGGCGAGAAGCAATACTGTGTGTTTCATCGTGAACTCTCCTTCAAAAACCCGGCTTAGCTGGCTTTCTTGAACAACAGCGTCATGCGGTCGCTTTCGCCGATGGCGCGGTGCTTGGCCATTTCCTCTTCGCTTTGGCGACCAAAGCCGAGCGAGGGGGGAAGCGTCCATACCCCGCCTTCCCAATTGGCGGGGTCTTTGGGATTGGCGTTGATCTCGCTTTCGGCGGCAAGCTCAAAACCGTTGGCTTCAAAGATCGCGACCACGTCTTGTTTGCGCATATAGCCGCGCTGGCGCGCGCCATAATCGTCATAGCTCGCGCCTTCGGGTGCGCGGTGCTGAACAACGCCCACCATTCCATTGTCTTTGAGCATCATGCGCGCGCCCTTCAGCACGGTGTCAGCGCTGTTGCCGTTGTTAAGGCCATGCATCGAACGGAAGATCAGGACGCGATCGACGGTTCCGGCCATGTCCTCAGGCATTTCGTCGAGTTCGAACGCGGTGACCGCGTCGGCTTCAACGCCCATCATCTCGGACACGTCCGACTTGAACCGCTCGGTCCAGCCCTTGGAGCGCGCTTCCTGAGCGCGTGTCCGGTATTCGCGGCCATCGCTGTCCTGATTGACCGCAATGTATTTGCCCGCCGGCATGATGTAGGGCGCGAGCACGCGGGTGTACCAGCCGCCGCCGGGGCCGAATTCGGCGACCGTCATAGTCGGCTCAACACCGAAGAAACCCAGCGTTTGGACCGGATTGCGATATTGGTCGCGCTGGCCATCATCGCCGCGTTTGTCGCTGGCGAGCACCTCTTCCAGCGTCGGGGCGGCTTTCTCCATATGGCCATCGGCAAAGGCGGGCGAGACGATAGCGGCGCTCGCGGCAAGCGCGGCCAGTGGGGCAAACAGAAGCGATTTTTTCATCGGAGATCCTCTCTCTAAACGATCGTGGTCAATACTAGGCGATGTCCTGACAAAGGGCAGCGGTAAAGACAAGCGTTCCTCGACGATCGCTCGCTCCGGCGCCCCATTTCGCACTGGCCAATCGGGCAAGACTTCCTATCTCACAAACCAAAGGAGACGATCCATGGAACAAGCGATTATCGCAGGCGGGTGCTTTTGGTGCACCGAAGCGGTCTTTAACGACGTCATCGGCGTGCACGAGGTGGAAAGCGGCTATATCGGGGGCTCGAACGCGAACCCGACCTATCGCGAAGTGTGCTCAGGCACGACCGGCCACGCCGAAGGGATCCGGGTGACGTTCGACCCCGCCGTGATCAGCATCGCGGAAATCTACGACGTGTTTCTTGGCACGCACGATCCGACCCAGCTTAACCGTCAGGGCAACGATGTCGGCACGCAATACCGCTCGGCGATCTTCCCGCTTTCGGCGGAACAGCGCGAAGAGGCCAAGGCTGCGATTGGTCGCTGGAACGCGGAGAACGGCGCGATGGCGGTGACCACGATCGAAGGCCTCGACGACGGTGAGCAGACCAAAACGTGGTATGTCGCCGAAGACTATCATCAGGAATATTGGGACGGCGAAGGCCAGCGCAATCCATACTGCCAGGCGACGATCCCGCCCAAGATCATGAAGCTGCGCAAGAGCTTTCAGAAATACGTGAAGGCCTGAGCGCATGCCGCAAGGGGGCGGGGTTTCGTACACGTCTGGCCACACGGTGGGCGCAGATGGCGGGCTGTGCTTCCAGTGCTCGGGGGATAGCGAAGCGTTCCCCTGGCTCGCCCTCGCGCCGCAGCACCCGGTGGTGATCCAGACCCAGCAATTCTGGACGAGCTTTGGCGCGCTGATGTTTGAGGGTGGGTTGGAAGAAGGCCAATGGTCGGCGCTGACATGGATGGATTACGCGCTTGGCGATCAGCAAGCCGGCCATGCCGTGCGCGGGATCTACCGCCGAATTGAGGACGAGCGTGGCCCTGCCTTTGCGCTCACCCTGTTTGATGCGCAGGAGCGTGAGATCGTCGCGATGCGCGGACGCGGTGTGGTGTTTCGCAACCGCAATTTTGAGAAATGGCGCGAAGGCTCGAAGAGCGAGGCGAAAGAGGCCAAGCCGAGTTTCGATTTTGAGTACGCCTCACCCGAAAAGCTAAACCTTGGCGACGGCGAATTCGCCTTCGTCGCGCCATTCGCGGCGGGCTCAAACCGGATCGAGGCTCTGATCACACCCGAAAACGGCATGCCTCCGCGTAACCGCGTCATCAGCGGATCAGGCGACCACGTGAACACCACCAATTTCGGCGAAGCGACGCGTCAGGCTTTGTGCCTCATCACAGGCGATCCGGCGGTTCAGGTTAGCGGAGGCGAGATGACGCTCAAACGCTATGTGGAGCTGGGCACACCGTTTGCGCTGATATGGGACGAGGCGGACGAGGGCGCGGTGCGTTTCTCGGTTGAACAGCTCGGCAAATCGTGCGCGGAAATCGCGCTGACTTGGTAGGCGGGCCTAACCTTCTGGCTTTCGCCAACGCCCGATAAAGAACCCGTCGAGGCCGCCTTGATCGGGCAATTGCCCCGGATCGGTCCGAACCCAGCCTTCGCGCGTGGGCGTAAGGCCGGCGGGCAGTTCATCGGCGGCGATGGGCGCGGCGGTCAAACCTAGTGTTTCATCGATCCACGCGGCCTGCCCCTCGCCCTCTTCGCTTTCGAGCGAGCACACCGCGTAGACCAGCGTTCCGCCCGGTTTCAGCCACTGCGCCGCCTTGACGGTGAGCGCGCGCTGGATTTCGACCATCTCGGGGATGTCTTGCGCGCGGATACGATGCAGCACATCAGGGTGGCGGCGGCAGGTGCCGGTCGCGGTGCACGGCGCGTCGATCAGAACCGCGTCAAATGCGTGTTTGGGCTCCCATGTGAGCGCATCGGCGCGCACCGGTGAGGCCTTCAATCCGGTGCGTTTGAGGTTGTCCTTGAGCGCGTCTAGCCGCCGCTTGGACATATCGAGCGCGGTGACTTTCCACCCGCGCGCGGCCAGCGCCATGGTCTTGCCGCCGGGCGCTGCGCAAAGATCAAGCGCGTGGCCGTCAGGCTCGCCCATCAGCGCCGCCGGGATCGTGGCGGCGAGATCCTGCACCCACCACGCGCCCTCATCATAGCCGTCGAGCTTTTCGATCGCGGTGCCGCGCGGCACCCGCACATGGCCGCGCGCAAGGCTGACACCGCCCAATTTGGCCTGCCAGATTTCGGTCTCTTCGGCATTCTTGATCGCCAGATCCACTTCGGGCGGCTGGACGAGGCCGCGCGCGATGGCGGCGGCGCGTTGTTCGCCCCAGCGCGCAACCACGCCGTCGGGCAGCGTCGGCGAGGCCGGAAGCGCCGCTTCGCGCTTCATCAGCGTGGAAAAGACACCGTGAGCCAACCGCCGTGGCCCACCGGCAAGCAGTGGCAGTCCGGTAGCGATCACGGCGTGAGGCGGCGTTTCCAGCCGCAAAGCCTGCGCCAGCATCAACCGAAGGACGCTGCGCGGCTTCGCATCGTCGGGCAGCGGATTCTTGGTCGCGCTGTCGATCAGTGCATCGAGATCGGTCAGCCACCGCAGCGCCTCCCCGGCAATCGCGCGCGCCAACGCCTTGTCGTTCGCATCGCGCACATCGCGCAGCGCGCCCGGCCCCGCCTGCTCCAGCGTCTCGCCCCGGCGCAGCACCGCGTCGAGCATTTTGAGCGCTGCACGGCGCGCGTGAATTCCGGTGGGTTGGGCCATATCGAGGCGCGCCTACAGTTTCTTGAAACCAAGCGCCAGCGCGCGTGTTTAACACGCATGACCAAAAAGAAATCCGAAGCGGCCAAAAACTTCAAAAAGCCCGCGCATTGGAGCAACGATCCCGCGCCCAAGCCCAAAGCGGTCGATCCGCTCAAGGACGAACCGCGCGAGCTTTCTCCCACCCGCTACGGCGATTGGGAACGCGAAGGCATCGCCTGGGACTTTTAAGGCGCGCTCACTGGCCGCGCCCGACTTCGAAATTGGCCGCGTAAAGGGTCGCACCGCGTTCGGTAATGCAGGTCAGTGTGCTGATCGCGCCTTGGTTGCGGTAGATCGTGCACGTCCCGGTAGTTTCCTGCCAGCCGCCGACACGCGCTCGAACGGCATCAATTTTCCAGCGACCACCCTCTAGCCGTGCGCGAAAGTCCATCGGGCGCTCAAGTTCTGAATTGCGAAAGCGAAAGACCGCTCGGTCACCGTCGCGTTCGATCGCCGCGCTGTCGCAATCGGCGAAGACGACGCCTTGCCCAAGCAGAGGCGCGTAGCGGTCCGCGTAGAAACATTGCCCGCTTCCCACGCGGTCCTTATCATGCGCTGGCGTAGCTTGCGCGCTGCTAGCGAGAGACAAAGTGGCGATTAAGGCGAGCAACGCATCCATGCGCTTAGCGCTAAAGCACGCCGTCTGGACAGCCGGTGAATAGGCGTAATCTCAGCGCCTGGTGCGAGCCCACCTCAAAGAGGTCGGAACGTCACCTTCAGCCCATCCTTGGGCTGCGGGATCGGCCACGGTTGCCAGTCGGGCTTGTAGTCCGTGCCGCCGCTCGTCGGCTCAATCCGGTAGCGTTGCAGAAGCTGCGCCATCAACACCTTGATCTGCATATAAGCGAAATGCAGCCCCAGACACATATGCGCGCCGCCGCCAAACGGCACCCAGGCGTATTTGTGGCGCGCCTTCACCTTGTCTAGCGTGAAGCGCATCGGATCGAAGGCATAAGGGTTGTCCCAATATTCCTCAGAATGGTGCGTCCAATGGATGTTGATCCCCACCATCTGCCCCGCCGGAATATGATAGCCGCCAAATTCGAAATCGCGCAGCGCGCGGCGCGGCATCGAGGGCACGGGCGGGATCAGGCGAAGCACTTCCTTGAAGATCATCTCGGTCAGCTCAAGCTTGCCAAGATCGTCGTAATCGAGTGGGCGCGCCTTGCCGTCACCATCGGGACCGCCGGTGACCGCGATGATCTCCTCGCGCATTTTCTCCTGCCATTCGGGCTGGGTCGCGAGGTGATAAAGCAGCGAGGTTGCCGACGAGGTGATCGTGTCATGCGCGGCCATCATGAGAAAGCTCATATGGTCGACCACCTGATCGACCGGCAGCAGCGATCCGTCCTCACGCGTGGCGGTCGCGAACTGGCTGAACATGTCCTGCCCGCCACCTTCCGCGCGGCGGCGCGTGGTCTCGCGCGTCAGATATTCGACCATATAGGCGCGGCCATCGACGCCCTTTTTCATCTTGGTGAAGGGCAGTGGCTTGCGAACGGGCGCGACGCTGGCCTGCACCATATCGACGAAGGCGGTGTTGATCTTGTCAGCCTCGGGGCCCCACGGAATGCCCAGGAAACTGTCCGCCGCCAGATCAAGCGTCAATTGCTTGATCGCGGGCTGGAAGGTCATCGGCCCGGCCCATTTTGCCACTTCGGATGAGATACCGCTGTTGAGCGCGCCCATATAGTGGCGCATCGGGCCCGGCTTGAACGCGATGGAGAGCGCGCGGCGATCCACACGGTGGTGGTCGAAATCGATCAACATCAGCCCGCGCGGAAACAGCTGGTCGAGAACCGGCCCCCAGCCTTGCTCAGATGAAAACAGCTTGTCCTTGTTGAACAGCACGAGCTCATTGGCGTCCGCGCCAACCAGTTGGACGCCGAACCCGCCAAAGGCGCGGTTTTTATAAACCTTGCCGTATTTCGCGATCATCTGGTTCGCAAAGCCGTGCGGGTCCGCCAACTGCTTGAACGTGTTGCCGACCAGCGGCCAACCCGCTTCGCCCGGAATATGCGCTATAGCATCCTCGTCGGGATTGCCTTCGTTCCAATGCGGAAACGGGTTTTGTTTAAGTGGGCCGCGCGCTTCGGGCGCGCCTGTCTCTTGGGTGGGGGCCATCGTCGCCATCGTGGTGCTTGCTCTCTCCAAAGCGGCGGACCGGATCAGAGCCTGGTCCGATTCCGGTTCGCAATTGCAACTGACACTAGTGTAAACGAGGCGCGCGTGTAAATGCGGTTAACGCTCAAATCCAACCCGACAGCTCGCGGCGGATAATGGCCTCCAGCATGGCGACCCCGCTTTGGCTGACGTTGAGGCAACTGAGCACCGCGTAGTCTTCGCCGCCCGCTTCCATGAATTCATCGCGCCCTTCAAGCGCAAGCTCTTCCAGCGTTTCAACGCAATCGGCTGAGAAACCGGGCGCGGCGACCACCAGCCGCTTGGTTCCCTTTTCGCCTTCCGCCACCAGCGTGTCGTCGGTCGCGGGCTCCAGCCACTTGGCGGGGCCAAAGCGCGATTGAAAGGTGGTTTCGAACCGGATGCCTTCAAATTCAGGCCGCTGATCCAAACGCTCGCGCAGCAGCCGCGCGGTCTTGTGGCAATGGCAGTGATAGGGATCGCCGCGTTCATGGGTGCGTTGAGGCATGCCGTGAAAGGAATGCAGCATAACCTCGGGCTTGAAATCGAGCGCGCTCACCTGCCTGGTCAGATCCTCCGCCAGCGCGTCGAGATAGGTCGCGTCATCGTGATAGGGCGGCAGGAAGCGCAGAGCAGGCTGCCAGCGCATCTCGCCCAGCACGCGCGCGACCTCGTCAAACACCGTCGCGGTCGTCGCGGCGCAATATTGCGGGTACATCGGCGCGATCAGGATGCGGTCGCAGCCTTTGGCGGTGAGTTCAATCAGGCGCTGCTCGATCGAGGGCGAGCCGTAGCGCATCGCGTAATCGACGACGATATCGTGCCCCAGATCCTCGGCAATCGCTTCGGCCTGGCTCGCGGTGATATCCGCGAGCGGCGATCCGCGCTTGGTCCAGATCTTTGAATAGGCCTTGGCGCTTTTCTGGGGGCGGGTGTTGAGGATGATGCCGCGCAAAATAGGCTGCCACGCAATCGAAGGCAGTTCGATCACGCGCTTGTCGGACAAGAACTGCTTGAGATAGCGCTTGACCGAAGCCGGATCAGGCCCGTCGGGCGTCCCCAAATTGACGAGAAGCACGCCAACCGACCCGCTTTTTACCGGCGGGTGATCGTTGGGGAGATGTTGCGATTGCCAGGTCATTGCACGCTTAACGCCCAAAGGCGCGTCTGTATCCGCGCGAAAACCGCTTCACGCCGCGGTAAGGCAGAAAAACGCAGGATCATAAGCCCTCCGAAAGCAGCGGCAGGCGGCGTAGGCGGAGGCCAGTGGCCGAGAACAGCGCGTTGGCGATGGCGGGCGGCGCGACCACGACGCCCAGTTCGCCCGGATCAGCGGGCGGGTTTTCACTCGCGATGAAGGCGACTTCAATCTCGGGGCAATCGCGCAAGGTCGGCAGGCCCAGATCTTCGTAGCGAAAGCTGGCGGGCAATCCCGCGCGCCAGCGCGGCGCGGCGCCCAGCGCGAGCCCCATGCCGAAGATCAAGCCGCCTTCGATTTGCTGGCGCGCAATATCGCGGTTGATGACCCGTCCGATATCGACCGCGACCGACAGTTTGGCGACGCGCAAGGCGCCGCTCCCGCTGCCCGAACCGCTGGCATCCGCGCGCGCGCTGGCGACGCAGGCGATCCGCGCGCCGGTTTGCGCATCGCCGATGCGGTGGCAGGCGATCCCCTGCCCGCTTTGATCCGCGCCGCCGTTCCATTCCGCGAGCTGCGCCGCGCGTTGGAGGCAGGCGGCCATGCGAATGTCATCGCCCAGCATTGCGATGCGATAGGACAAGGGTTCGCGCCCATTGCCCGTCGCGATCTCGTCGATGAAGCTTTCCATCGCAAAGGCGGTGTAGCTGTGCGCGTTGCCCCGCACGCGGCCCGTGGGCAAGCCGATCTCGACGGGCACATGCTCAACCACCAGGCTGGGTAATTTGTAAGGCGGCATCGCCCCTTCGCAAGCGAGCGGGTCTTTCTGCCCTGTTGTGTCCTTGATTGCGGCCCATGTGGTCCGGTTGCGGAACAGGCGCGCACCGAATTCCAGAGCGCTGGGCGGGCACGCGATCCGCACGCGCATCGCGTCAATCGCGCCCGCTGCTCCGCCCGATTGCCGGGTCAATTGCGCACCGATCAGCACGGCGGCCGGCGCGCGCGGGCGGGCGCGGATCATCTCGTCGCGCCGAGGCCAGGTCAGCTGCACCGGCGCGCCCACTTCGCGCGCGATCAGAGCGATTTCAATGGCGTGATCGTGTTCTAGCCGCGCGTCGAAACTGCCCCCGGCGGGCATGGGGTACAGCACCACGTCCTCCACCGCGAGACCCAGCGCTTTCGCCGCCGCTGTGCGCGCCTGTTCGGGAGCCTGCGAGGCCATCCACAATTCGAGCCGCCCGTCGCTCAATCGCGCGGTTGCGGACGCGGTCTCCAGCGGGGCGGCGACGGCGGGTTCGACATCGTAGCGCCGCGCCATACCGACCCGCTCCAACCCTTGCTCGCCAAAGCCGGTTTCCGCGATCCGGTAGGAATCCCCGCCTTTCAAAAAGATGTCGAGCCGGGCGGTGATTTCGTTGCTGTCCGCCGGGTAATCGGTCTTGAACTGCGGCTGCATCGCTTTGAGCGCTTCGTTGGCGGACCACCACGTGGTCGCCGCCACCGCCAGCCAGCGCCGCGATTGGACGATGCCCTTGATCCCGCGCACGGTGCTCGCCGCCTCGGCCTTGAAGCCGGTCAATTCCGCGCCGTGATTGGGCCCATGCCGGATCGAGGCGAAGACCATGCCGGGCAGGCGCACGTCGCTTGCAAATTGATGGCTGCCGTCGATCTTGGAGGGCAGATCGAGGCGCGGATATTCCAGCGTTTCGCCATCGCTGTCCGAGGCCGCGTTGCCGAAGATCGCTTGCGCGGGCGCCTCGGGGCGCAAGGGCGCGGGGTCCGGCGCGCTGCGCTTGGCCGCACCCGCCGCCAGTTCGCCAAAGCTGGCGCGCTCATCTCCCAGAGTAACAAAGCCGTTCGCGACTTCGCATTGCTCCCAAGTCGCGCCCCACCGATCTGCTGCTTCCATCGCCAGCATCGCGCGCGCCGCCGCCGCCGCGATCCGGCAGGGCTCTTCGTAAGCGGCGAGCGCAGTGCCATCGGCGGTCGCGTTCAAACGCTCGGTCTCGCCAAACCGAGTGGCGAGCCCTTCATCCAGCTCCTCGGACAGACCCGAGGAGGCCGGATCCCACAAAGGCAGCCAGCGCCGCGCGAGCGGGATGTTGGCGTAAGCGGCGGAAATCGCCGCCGGCTCCACCGCGATCTGACGCCAGTCCGCGCCCAATTCCTGCGCCACGATCTGCGGGATAAGTGTCGTGATCCCCTGCCCCATCTCAAGCTGCGGCACGGCGACGGTGACCACTCCATCCTCGCCGATCTTGAGCCACGCGTCGAAAGCGTGTTCTCCATCGGCAGGGCTAAGGGGGTTGGGAAAAGCGCGCGGCACAAGCCACCAGGCGACCAGCAAGCCGCCTCCAAGGGCGGCTCCCGTCGCAAGGCCGCGCCGCGATACCCGCATGGTTTAGACCGCTCCGGTGTCGAGCCAGTGCGCCAGCCGCTCTGCGATGGCGCGGAAAGGCTCTCCCACTTTGCCATCTTCGGCGGCTGGCGGCGTGCCCTTATCGCCCGCCAGACGCGTCTCGATCGTCAGCGGAATGCGCCCAAGAAAAGGGATCTCGAGCGCGGCGGCGAATTTCTCGACCCCGCCTTGTCCGAACGGATCGCTGATCTCGCCGCATTTGGGGCATTCGTACCCCGCCATGTTCTCGATCAACCCGATGATCGCCACCTCGCCCTGTTCGAACAATTGGCCCGCGCGCGCGGCGTCCAGCAGCGCCAGATCCTGCGGCGTGGAGACCAGCACCGCGCCATCAGGCTTGCTGTCCGACATCATCGACAATTGCACATCGCCCGTGCCCGGCGGCAAGTCGATCAGAAGCAGATCGGTGTCGTCCCATTCCGCGTCGACCAACTGGCCCAGCGCCTTGCCCGCCATCGGCCCGCGCCACGCAAGCGCTTTGCCCGGCGCCACGACGTGGCCCATGGAAAGCACCTTGACGCCATGCGGGCTGTCGAGCGCGACCAGCTTGTCGCCTTGGCTCATCGGGCGCTGCCCTTCGGTGGCGAGCAATTTGGGCTGAGAGGGGCCGTAAATATCGCCGTCGATCACGCCGACCTTGCGCCCCATGCGGGCGAGCGCGACCGCCAGATTGGTGGTCAGCGTGGATTTACCCACGCCGCCTTTGCCAGAGCCCACCGCAATGATCCGGCGACGGCGGCGATCAGCGGTCAGCGCGATGTGCACCTCGTTTACACCGGCCAGTTTGGTCACCGCGAGCTTCATCGAAGCTTCTAGGTCGATGCGCGCGCCCGGCGCCAGATCGCCCGCTTCCGCGACAAGGATCGCGCGGCCATCCTTGAGCCGGGCCGAACGCAGGCGATGCGCCATGTCAGCGGTTAAAGCCGAGCGGATCAGAGCCTCGGCCTCAGCGGGCGAAGGACCGATATCTGGCTTCCTGTCTGGCTTCGATGGATCGCTGTCAGTCATGATGGATCAGCCCCTAACATCAATTGGTGCCTGCCTCGCCAGCAAAATTCGCATTTCGACCCCTGTTTTTCCAACATTTGCGTTCCTATAAGGATAGACATGCAAATGTTGGACGGACTTAAGTCATGGGCCCACGGCGCGTTTGGCGCGCTGGCGATGGCCGGTAAGAAAAACCCCTGGGGTGGCGGATCAAACGGCGCAGGCGCCCCTTCTGGTGACAAACCCGGCAGCGGCAGCGGCGGCGACAGCGGCCCGCGCAATCCCTGGCTGCCCGGTGGCGGCGGTGGTGGCAAACGCCCCTCCAACATTGAAGATATCTTCAAGAACCGCGGCCCCGAAGGCCCGCGTCGCGGCGGCGGTGGCGGTGCCAGTTTCCGGCTGCCCGAACGCCCCGGCGGCGGCAGTTGGATTCCCATCGTTGTGGTCGTCCTGGCCGCGATCTGGGTCATCCTGAGCAGCGTGCACTTCATCCAGCCGCGCGAACAGGCGGTGGTGACGCGGTTTGGCGGGGCCTATGTCGACACGTTCCAACCGGGCACCAACTGGTCGTGGCCCTACCCGATCAGCCAGGTGACCGCGACCGATGTGAGCGAAATCCGCTCCATCGACGTGCCCAAAAAGCTGATCCTGACGGGCGATCAGAACCTCGTCGATCTGTCCTATCTCATTCGCTGGAACATCAAGGATTTGCCGCAATTCCAGTTCCAACTGGCCGATCCTGAGGAGACCGTGATCGAAGCGGCTGAAACCGCGATGCGATCATCGGTGGCGGAAAAAACGCTCGATTCGGTGATCTCCGGTGAAGGCCGCGCGGACATCGAGCAAAACGTGCTAATGCGCATGCAGGCCATTCTCGACGCCTATGGTTCGGGCATTAATGTACAGGGCGTCGAAGTCGACAAAGCCGACCCGCCCGAACAGGTGATTGAAGCCTTCAACGACGTTCTCGCTTCGCAGCAGGACGCCGAACGGGAGCTCAACCAGGCCCGCCGTTTTGCGCAGCAATTGCTGGCCAAGGCCGAGGGTGAGGCCGCCGAGTTCAACGAGATTTACTCGCAATACCGGCTCGCTCCCGAAGTGACGCGTCGCCGTCTCTATTATGAGACCATGGAGGCCGTCCTCGCCAAGACCGACAAGACCGTGATCGAAGCGGACGGCGTCACGCCCTATCTGCCGCTGTCCGAAATTCAACGCAGCACCCGCACCGCGCCCGCCGTTCAAGAGGGAGGCCAGTAAGATGGAACAAGTCTGGAACCGCTTCCGCTTTCCAATCATCGCTGCGGGCTTGCTTGTCCTGGCGGCGGTCTCGACCTTGTTCGTGGTTCCTGAGACCAAGCAGGCGGTGATTATCCGCGCGGGTCAACCGCAAACGATCGTCAACATGTACAAGCCGGAATTGCCCTTTGGTCAGACCGGGGCGGGCTTTTACTGGCGCGTGCCGCTTTATGACCGGGTGCAGTTAGTTGAGCGCCGCGTGCTCGATCTCGACATGGACAACCAGCAGGTTCTCACCAGCGACCAGCAGCGTTTGCAGGTGAACGCCTATGCGCGCTATCGCATCATCCAGCCGGTGACGATGGTTCAGCGTGCAGGCGATGAAACCCGTCTGAACTCGCAGCTTTCGCCGATCCTGACCTCGGTTCTGCGTCAGGAACTGGGGCGCCGCACCTTTGCCAGCCTGTTGACCGCAGAGCGCGGCAACGCGATGCAGAACATCCGCGACAAGCTCGACCGCCAAGCGCGCGAATACGGGGTGCAGATCCTCGACGTGCGGATCAAGGCGGCCGACCTGCCCGAAGGCACTCCGTTGCAGGCCGCATTCACCCGGATGCAATCCGACCGTCAGGAAGAAGCCGCCACGATCCGCGCGCAAGGGCGCAAGAACGCGCAGATCATTCGCGCCGAAGCTCAGGCTGACGCGGCGAAGACCTACGCTGATGCGTTCGGTCAGGACGCGCGCTTCTACGATTTCTACCGCGCCATGCAGAGCTATCGCACGACCTTCCTTCAGGGGGAGGGTGAAAGCTCGATGGTGCTCGACAACGACAACGAATACTTCCGCCAGTTCCAGGGACAGCCTTGATCGGCGGTTCCTTCCCGCGTCCTTAAGGAACGCTTTGGGGGTGCGGGCGGTAACAGGTGCGGGGTGCGCTAGCGCGCGCCTCTCGCGCCAACCGACGAACCGCCGACATAGCCCGGCGAGCGGCGGGAGTGTTCAAACACCGTTCAGTGCGTCTTGGTGCATTGTGACGGCGTAACTGAAACAGCGACGCAGATGCTATGCATCGCGGTGCGACCCGCTTCGGCGGTTAACACGAAGAGGAACAAGAGGACGTGAACAACGTGCGGTATGTATATGGACTGACGAGCGCGCTTCTGGTTGGTGGCGCTGCGGTGTCTCTCATGACCGGCCAGCCGCTGGGCGCGCAGGTGGCTCAAAACGAAACCGAAGCCATGGAGCGGATCGTGCCCAAGGCGGGCGCGCCCGCCAGCTTTGCGGATCTGACCGAGCAATTGCAGCCCGCCGTCGTCAACATCGCCACGCGCCAGCGCGTCCAGGTGACGCGCAACCCGTTTGCCGGTACGCCCTTTGCCGAGCTGTTCAACCGCCGCCGTGGTGGCCGTTCGGAGCCGCAAACGCGCGAGGCGCAGTCGCTGGGTTCGGGCTTCATCATCTCCGCTGATGGTTTCGTGGTGACGAACAACCACGTCGTCGCGCCCAACCAGCGCGCGACCGTTGAAGAGATCACCGTCACCATGCCTGATGGCACCGAATACGAGGCTGAACTGGTCGGCGCGGACGCCGCATCGGACCTCGCCGTGCTCAAGATCAAATCGCAAGCGACCTTCCCGTTCGTGAAGTTCGGCGATTCCACCGAAGCGCGCCCGGGCGACTGGGTTGTGGCGATCGGCAATCCGTTCGGCCTGAAAGGCACGGTCACCAGCGGCATCATCTCCGCCGTTTACCGCAACACCGGACAAGGCGGCGCGTATGACCGCTTCATCCAGACCGACGCGAGCATCAACCGCGGCAATTCGGGCGGACCGCTGTTCGACATGCGCGGTAATGTGATCGGCATCAACAACGCGATCTTCTCGCCTTCGGGCGGCAGCGTGGGCATCGGCTTTGCGATCCCGGCTGAGATCGCCGAACCCATCGTCAACCAGCTCAAAGACGGCATGGAGATCGAGCGCGGCTTCCTCGGCGTGAGCCTGGGGCCGATTGACGACGATATGGCGGATTCGCTGGGCCTTGAGTCCAATCGCGGCGAAATCGTGCAAAGCGTGCAGGACGACAGCGCGGCCAAAGCCGCCGGGCTCAAAGCGGGCGACATCATCACCCGCATCAACGGCCAGGATGTGACCTCGGAACAGACGGTCATCTTCCTGATCGCCGGTATCCAGCCCGGTGAGACGATCCCGGTCGAAGTCCTGCGCAACGGCCAGACGGTCAAGCTTTCGGCTACCTTGGGCAAACGCCCGAGCGAGGCGGAACTGCGTGAGCAGGCGCAGACCTTTGATCCCGATTCCGAAGAGCCGATGAGCCCGGACGAAATGGACGATGTCGTTGCGGATCGTCTTGGCCTTCAGGTTCTCCCGCTTACGCCCAGCATTGCGGGCCGTATCGGTGTGGACGAAGACACGGTCGGCCTGGTGGTCGGCGCGGTTGATCCCAATTCGGATGCGGGCCGCAAGGGCCTGCGCCGGGCGGACATCATCCTCGAAGCCAATTACGAACCCGTGGCCACGGTCGATGATCTGCGCGCGCAGATCGAGATGGCTGAAAGCGACGGGCGCGAGGCTTTGTTCCTGCGAGTCCAGCGTCGCGGCGGCCCGGCCCGCTACATCGCGGTGCGTTTGCGCTCCGAATAAGGCGACGCCCCTCGATCCGGTGACCGGGCAGCCTTACCGGCGCCCCGCCGCCGCAAATATGACAAAAGCCCCCGCGCCGCTCTGGCTCGGGGGCTTTTTCGTGCGCTTTTTTTGCCCCACCTACCTGCGGGGCGGCTTCGTGCGCTCTTCCAGCAGATTGGCGGGCTGTTGCGGGCGCGGCGCCGAAGGCGGGGATGATCGCGGTGTCGGACGCGAGGTTGGGCGCGATGTCGGGCGCGGAGTTGGCCGCGTCCTGGCGGGCGGGTCATCCGCTGGCAGGTTCTGTCCGGTCGCCTGCTCCAGAAAATCAGCGCTTGCCGCAGGCGGCGGCTCGGCGGCTTCTGCATCCTCACTGGTTGATCCGGGCGGCAGGTCAAACGCCTCTTCAAACTGAGTGCGACCCGGTTCGACCAGATTGCCCTGTTCGTCGATATAGTAGTATTCGTCAGGCTCGCCGTAGAGATATTCCTCGTCCTGTTCGAGCATCCAGTCCGGCAGGTTGAGCTCGGTATCAAACGGCACGTCGGCACGGTCCTTGACCGCGTAGCGCATAAAGGCCGCGAAGGCCTGCGCCGGCGCGCGTCCGCCTTGCAGGCCCGGCACGCGTTTCGCATCGTCGCGGCCCATCCACACGCCCGTCGTGATGCCGGAGGAAAAGCCGACGAAATACCCGTCCTTGTTCGAGCTGGTCGTGCCGGTCTTGCCCGCAACATGGCGGCCCTGGATCTGCGCCGCGCGGCCGGTCCCGGTCAGCACAGCGGTTTGCAGCAAGTCGGTGATGCCGGCGGCCACATAATCGGGGATCAAGGCGCGCTCGCGCGACGGTTTGCGCTCATACAGCATCTCGCCATCGGCGGTGACGACCTTGGTGATGCCATAGGGCTCTACCGCTTGGCCCCGCGCGGATACGCTGGCAAAGGCGCGCGTCATCTCGATCAGGCGTACCTCGGAGGTGCCCAGCACCATGGAGGGGAAGGTCGACACGCTGGACGACACCCCAAACCGCCGCGCCATCGAGGCGACCGTGCCAAAGCCGACCTCGTTGCCCAATTGCGCCGCGACGGTGTTGATCGAATAGGCAAAGGCGGTGCGCAAATTGGTCTCGCCAATATTGCGCCCGTTCGAATTCTTGGGGCTCCATCCATCGAAGCGCACAGGCTCGTCTTTCACCCGGCTTTCCGGGTTATAACCCGCTTCAAGCGCGGCGAGATACACGAACAGCTTAAACGAAGAGCCCGGCTGCCGCATCGCGCTGGTCGCGCGGTTGAAATTGGTCTCGACATAGTCCGTCCCGCCAATCAGCGCGAGGACCGCGCCGTCTGTGTCGAGACTGACCAGCGCGCCTTGCGATCCGCCGGGCACGTTGCTTTTCACCGCTGTTGTCGCGGCGCGCTGCATCCCGACATCGAGCGTGGTCCACACTTCAATCGGCGCATTGGTTTCAGGCAGCAGGATATCAAGCTGCGGCAGCGCCCAATCGGTGAAATACCGCACCGAATTCTGCCCGGATTGCTGCTTTAGCTTCACCGCCTCCACATCGACGTTCGCTTGGCTGGCGGTGACGTAGTTCTGCTCCCGCATCAACCGCAGCACCACGCGCGCGCGATTGACCGCGGCCTGCACATCGGCGGTGGGGGAATAGCGGCTCGGCGCCTTGACCAGCCCTGCAATAATCGCGGCCTCGGCGACGCTCAATTCCTTGGCCGGGTGGCTGAAGAATTTACGGCTCGCGCTGTCAATCCCATAGGCGCCGCCGCCGAAGTAAACCTTGTTCAGATAAAGCTCGAGGATCTGCTCCTTGGAAAACTTCCACTCCAGCGCCATCGCTAGCACCGCCTCGCGCGCCTTGCGATCGAGCGAGCGGTTGTTGTTGAGGAAGATGTTGCGCGCCAGTTGCTGCGTGATGGTCGAGGTGCCGCCGACCCGCGCGCGCGTGCCCGTCACCCCTTCAATCATGGCGCCGGTCAGGCGGATCGGATCGATCCCGTAATGCTCGTTGAAACGCTTATCCTCGACCGCGATCATCGCGTTTTTCATGGTGTCGGGGATTTCGCTGTGATCGAGCCATTCGCCAAAACTCGGCCCCAGCTCGACAATCTCCGACCCATCGCGCGCGCGCACCAGAATGGTCTGCGCGTTTTGCGTCGACTTAAGCTGGTAAAAGCTTGGAATTTCGCGCGCGGCAAAGCCCACGGCAAAGGTCAGGAACAAGACGCCCAAAAGGCTCGCCACAACCCCGAATATGACCAGCCGCTTGGTCCATTTCCACAAGGCAGAGGGCCGCTTTGGCCCACCGCGATCAACGCGCTTTTTGCTCGACGTGTCGCGCGCGCGGTCACTCGCGGAGCGGCGGCTCCCACGCTTGTCCTTGTTTGTCAGCTGCCTGCCGCGTTTGGCCATTACGCGTGTTTTGCCCGTTCACCATTGGTCATAGAATGGCCATGCATAGGGGAGTTGTAACCCGCAGTGAACACATGGGCCACGCCGGTCCCCATCCCTTTTGCAAGTGTGTGTTTTGGGGGCTCAGTCTTCGGGCACGAAAGTGAGCGCGGCGGAATTGATGCAATAGCGAAGGCCCCCTTCTTCGGGCGGTCCATCGGGAAAGACATGGCCCAGATGGCTGCCGCAATTGCCGCAAAGCACTTC
>JBCCCM010000019.1:0-73053 GCA_039033515.1 Pseudomonadota bacterium | reverse complement strand
GAATTTTTCGCGCCCAGCACCCAGTGGTTTTCATCGGGGAAGACCAGCATTTGCGACGGAATGCCGCGTTCCTGCAACGCGGTGAAGCTTTGCAGTCCTTGCGTGTAGGGGACGCGGAAGTCCTTCTCGCCCGTGATCACCAGCATCGGCGTTTCCCATTTTTCGACATGATTTACCGGGTTCCAGCGCTCGTAAACCTCGGATTGCTCGGCGTAGGAGCCGCCAAAATCCCAGCGCGGGAACCACAACTCCTCGGTCGAATAATAGAAGCTGCGCATGTCGAACAGGCCATCGTGTTGGACCAGGCAGTTAAAACGATCAGGCCAATTGCCCGCGATCCAGTTGACCATATAGCCGCCATAGCTCGCCCCCATCGCGCAGGCGCGGGTGCCATCGATCTGCGGATCAAGCGTGAGCGCAGCCTCCAGCCCTTTTTGCAGATCAATCAGAGGTTTGCCGCCCCAATCCTGATTGATCGCGTCCATGAATTCCTGCCCGTATCCAGCGCTACCGTGGAAATCGACCGAGATGACGGCGTAGCCTTGGCTCGCCACGGCGCGCGCGTTCCAGCGGCTCGACCAGACATCGTTGAACGAACCTTGCGGGCCGCCGTGGATGTAGAGGATTGCCGGGATGGGTCCGGTCTGGTTTTCAAGCCGCGTGATCTGACCCCACACCGTGTCGCCGCGCGCGCCGGCAAAGCTGAACCGGGTGGTCACCGTGCTCGCCATCTGGCCCATGCGGCTGGTGACGATATTGGTCAGCGGGCGTGCGGTGCCCAGCGCGTCGGAGAGGTAGAGTTCCTTCGCCGCGCCGATCGAATCGCGGGTGAAGAGCAGCCTGTCGCCCGCCAGCGGGGTGATCGCGCTGATATGCGCCTCGTGCCCGGCCATCAGGTCGAGTTCGGTGACTTCGCCCGAAGTCGGATTGATTCGAAAAACAGGCGTGTCGAGGACATCGGCTGCGGTGGCGAGCAGATAAGAGCCGTCCGCGCTCCAGGTGAGGCCGCCAAACGAGAGATCAGTGTCCTGCGTCAACGCGCGGGTCGTGCCGCTGGCGATATCGCGCAGGTGGACCACCAACCGGTCCGATTCGTAGCCCGGCCGGGTCATCGCGACATAGGCGAGGCTCTTGCCATCGGGAGAGACGACAGGCCCGGAATCGTGCGCTTCGTTTTCGCCGGTCAGAACCGTGGGCGCAGCGCCGGAAAGGTCGGAATAATAGATGTCGAGGTCGGTCGACATCGGCTCGTCTGCGTTTGATTCGCGCGCGACGAAGTACAGCCCCGAGCCATCGGGCGCCCATGCGAGATCCTCGAGCCCGCCAAACGGCATGGTCGGCGTGTTGCCGGTCAGGCCGGTTTCGGGATCGCGTCCGTCGATGGGCACGCCCTGCCCCACCGCTTTGCCGTCCTTCAAGTCGAAGACGAAGACTCGATTGAATGCGCCCGGCTCAACCCATTGGTCCCAATGGCGATAGAACCCGGCGTCCCCTTCGTAGAGGCGCCCAGTGCCGATGGTTTTGTTCTCGGGTGCCTCAGCCGCGCAGCTCAATGTACCGCATTCGCGAGGCAGGGTGGCCATCAACGCGACTTTCGCCGTGTCAGAGCCTGCGTTGGGCGCGACCAGAAAGCCGGTGATCGCGCTGTCGGGAATATCCGCGACGACCATCGGCTCGCCGAAAGATCCATCCGCATCCAACTTGGCTCGCCACAGCCGCGTGCGCGGTTCGGCGGTTTCGTCCGTGTGCTCATCGCTCAGAAAATAGAGGAAACCGTCCGAGGCAAAGGCCAGCGCGTAGGCGGCGACGCCTAGGTCAAGCTCGACAGGGTCCGAGCCCGGCTGAGCGAGGTCGAGACGATAATGCGTCGTCTCGCGGGTCAAATCCTGCGCGTCGGTGGTGGTCACCGAATAGACCGCGTAACGGTCCATCGCGACTGTCGGCGCGCCAAGGCGTGGCATGGTGACGAGGTCTTTGGCCGACATGGGTGCGGCGCTGAGGCCGGGTATTGCGCGCGGCGTTTCGGTGTGGCCGTCGGCCAAAAGCGGCGCGGGGCTCGCCACAAGGGAAAGCGCGGCAAAGGGAAGGGTGAGGCGCACAATATTGGCGCGCAAAGCTGCTGAAGTAATCATGACGCGTCTGTTACCGCGTGGCACAGGCCAATTCCAGCGCTTTGGGAAAAGCCCGCGAAAGGGCCTTTGCGTGATCGATCAGCGGCGTTTGCCTGCGATGCGCGCGATTTCGGCCTGCACCATCTTTTCGACCATGCTTGGCAGGTTTTTATCGAGCCATTCGGCCAGCATCGGGCGCAGCAATTCGCGCGTCAGCCCTTCGAGCGATGTCTCACCCGAGCGCACGATCTGCGGGCGCGCGCCCGGTTCTGCGAGCATGGCCAGCGCGGCGAGGTTTTCCTTCATCGCGCCATGCGCGTCGGCCCCCAAAAGCGGTGTGTCCTCGCTTGTTTCTTCGCGGCCATCGCCATCATCATCGGATACGCTCATCGCTTCACTCGCCCCATCGAGTTCGGTTTCTTGATCGTCTTCGACCAGCATATCGGCGAGTTCGAGCACCTCTTCGGCCTCGTCATCGCTGTGCGGTTGGCTTTCCTGCGCAGCCGCTTCGCGCGTTTGGCGCGGTGATCCCGCATCGCTGCGGCCCGCGCTGTTGTTGTCGCGTGCGATCACCTTCTTGATCGATTCCAGGATTTCTTCGACGGATGCTTCGTTGTTGTGCGCCATGATCGTTCCCCGGTCGGCCCTGCCCCACCAGCGCCTTCGCCTCTCGTCTTTTGCCTCAAACCTGTCCCGAATCGAGACGATTGGTCTAGTTCTCAATATCGAGAGGGCCATAAGTCGCTGTAGCGGCGGGAATGTCAACGGTTCGCGTCGAATTCGGAGCGGGTTCGGGATCGCGGTCCCAATCCCAGATCTTGCCTTTGACGCGCTCGTAATTGACGTCCGGATCGTAGAGCGGCCCGCCCGTATCGAGGTTGAGATCGCGCGCCTCGGCGCGGCCCATCGCCGCGAGCAGCGAAAAGCCCGCGACATACGCGTTGCGCTGCGCGGTCACGAGCTGCGCTTTGGCCTGCACCAATTCCTGCTCGGCGTTGAGCACATCGAGGATCGTGCGATTGCCGATCGAGTTTTCCGCCCGCACGCCTTCCAAGCCTACCTCGGCGGATTCAACGGCAACGCGCGAGCTGTCGATTACCGCCATCGATGCGCGCCAGTTCACATAGGCGGCGCGGGTCTGCTGGATGATTGCGCGTTCGGTCTCGATCACCTGTTCCATCGCGGCGGTTTCGCGCGCATAGGCCTGGCGTTGCTGCGCGGCGACGCGGCCCCCTTGAAAGATCGGGATGCGCAAGGTCAGGCCCGCTTGAATACCCGTCGCGGTCTGGTCGCTCTCGATAATTGGGCTGTTGGGGTCGGTCGGATCGGCGGGAAAATCGGGAATAGTGCCCAGCGTGTTGCTGTAATCGTAACCGCCAAACGCGGACAGCGTCGGCAAACGTCCGGAGCCCGCCGCCTTGCTGTCGAACCCAGCGGCCTCCGCGCGTTCCTGCGCGGCGATGAGGTCGGGGTTGTTCTTAAGCGCGATCGTGACCGCGTCGCTCACATCGCCCGGCAATCCCGGCAGTGGAGGCGGGGCGGCAAGGTCAACCGGAGCAAGCCCGACCAACTGGATATAGGTCTCGCGCGCGGAGACCAGATTGGCTTTCGCGGTTTCGAAATCGCCCTGCGCGACGGCAAGGCGCGATTGCGATTGCGCCACGTCCGTGCGGGTCACATCGCCGATTTCGAACCGGTCGCTGGTCGCCTCAAGATTAACGGTCAAAACATCGACCTGGTTGGACGCGAGATTGGCCAACGCTTCGGTGCGCAGCACGTCGAGATAGGCAGCGACCGTCTGACTGAAAATCTGGCTTTCGGTGCCGCGCAAGCCCGCTTGGCCCGCCGCGACGCGCTCCTTGGCGGCTTTCACGCTGTTTTTGACACCGCCGCCGCTGTAAATCGGCACGCCCAGATTGCCCCGGAAGGTCAAAAACCGTTGAGGCTGGAAGAAGTTCGTCGCGTTGGCGCGTATGATTTCGAGAAACTGGAACTGACCATCGGCGTTGGGCTTCCCGTCCGCTTTGCGAATGGGGACGTCTTCGTCGGTGGCGCGCTGGTTGGCGCGCGCGCCTTGTAACGTCGGGTTGTTGTTATAGGCCGCCGCCAGCGCATCGCGCAGCGTATCAGCCTGCGCCGGGCCAGCGGTGAGCAGCGCAAGGCTCGCCGCGCTGAGCGTCAGCGCCGACAAACGCCGCGAGGAAAAGCGACCCGCCGCTCTCACGTAAACGACCACGTCTTGGGCGCGTTGAAATCGCTCAGAACCGGAATGCCGAGATCTTCGACGGGTTGCAGCGAAACCTGTCCGACCACCTTGCGCCCCGTGGCGAGCCGCGTGACCTGCCGCAGCAACAGCCCGGAGACAATCCGTCCGCCTTCCTCAAGAGCGTCGGCCATGGCGGTAGGAAGCTGTTCAATCGCGCCATCGACGATGATCAGCGTGTAGGAACCGGTGATCTTGCCCGCAGCCGCGTCGGCCGCGCTCGCGGTTTCAACGCTCGCGGCCAGAGGCGCGACCAAAGCGGCGAGATAGCCGGTGCCCCCTTCGACGACGAGAACCCAATCATCGCGTGTGGGTTCGGCTTCCAACAGCGCCTTACCATAGAACAGCGGCGAGGCGAGCGCGCCCCCTTCGACCGCTACGGAGCGGTCGATATAGGCGAGCGAGGCTTTATCGCGCGGCAGGAAATCCTCGCGCGGGACCGCCATCATGCGAGCGAGCGCGAACTCTTCGTTCACGCCGCTGGTGCGAAGCTGGCTATCAATCATCGCCTTGCGCGCGGTCGCGCTGTCATTGTCCATCATGGTCATCATAAAGGCCGTCGTCGTGGTCCCGTTGCCTGCGTTGTATGCTGTATTGCGGTGGTAATACAGCGCGTCAACCCCGCCCAAAATCAAAGAAGTATGGCGCAGCGCCCCGCACGGTTGCCCTAGACTCGCCAGCCACCCCCGCCAAGACCTTTAAGGTCAAGCCCTTTGACGCGGCGCGCGCGCGGTGCTTATGGGAAACACATGGGAAGGGCGAGTGGCCGGGGGCGGTCAGGGCTTCGCCAACACCCGGCAATCGACCAGCATAAAGGGATCTTCGATGAGCGACATGATCAACAACGGCGACATCTTCGGCGCAACCGGCAAAGTGCGGATCGAAACCGATTCGCTGGGCGAAGTGGCGGTGCCGGTCGATGCCTATTGGGGCGCGCAAACGCAGCGCAGCCTCGCGAACTTCGCGATTGGTGTCGAAACCATGCCGCAGCCGCTGGTCAAAGCGCTTGGCATCCAGAAACTGAGCGCGGCCAAGGCCAACATGGAGCTGGGCGTTCTTGATCCCAAAGTGGGCGAGGCCATCGTGCAGGCGGCGGGCGAAGTGATCGACGGGACGCTGGCGGCGCAATTCCCGCTGAGCGTGTGGCAAACCGGGTCGGGCACCCAGTCCAACATGAACGCCAACGAAGTGATCGCGGGCCGCGCGAATGAAATCCTGATCGGCGTGCACGGCGGTAAGGATCCGGTCCACCCCAACGATATGTGCAATATGGGGCAAAGCTCTAACGATACTTTTCCCACCGCGATGCATATCGCCGCGGCGAGCGAGACGATTGAGCAGCTGATCCCGGCTCTCCAGCATCTGCACGGCGCGCTTGATGGAAAAGCGAAGGCGTTCGCGGATATCGTCAAGATCGGCCGGACCCATTTGCAGGACGCGACCCCGCTGACGCTGGGTCAGGAATTTTCCGGTTACGCCAAACAGATCGAATACGGCATCGCGCGGCTCGAAAACGCCCTGCCTCGCGTGCTTGAGCTTGCTCAGGGCGGCACGGCGGTGGGCACCGGGATCAACTCGAAGGTCGGCTTTGCCGAGAAATTTGCAGCGCAAGTGGCCGATGCAACCGGCCACGCCTTTGTCACCGCCCCTAACAAGTTTGAAGCGCTCGCCGCGCACGACGCCCTGGTGGAGTTGTCGGGCGCGCTCAATTCGGTCGCGGTCTCCGCGATGAAGATCGCCAACGATATCCGCCTGTTGGGATCGGGCCCGCGTTCGGGTCTGGGCGAAATCGCGCTGCCCGCGAACGAGCCGGGCTCCTCGATCATGCCGGGCAAGGTCAATCCCACCCAGTGCGAGGCGCTCACCATGGTGTGCGCGCAGGTGATGGGCAACAACACGACCGTCAGCGTCGCCGGATCGCACGGCCACCTGGAATTGAACGTGTTTAAGCCGGTGATGATCTACGCCACGCTGCAATCAATCCGTCTGCTCTCGGACAGCGCGCGCAGCTTCACCGACAATTGCGTCACCGGGATCGAAGCCAACACCCAGCGCATCGACAAGCTGATGAACGAGAGCCTGATGCTGGTCACCGCGCTGAACCCGCATATCGGCTATGACAACGCGGCCAAGATCGCAAAGAAAGCGCACGCGGATGGCACCACCTTGAAAGAGGCGGGGATGGAGCTGGGCCTTCTCACCGAAGAGCAGTTTGGCGAGTGGATTGTGCCGTCCGAGATGATCAAGCCGCGCGCCTGACTTCGCTCATGGCGGCTCTCCGTTAGCGTCCTGTCGGCGCGGCCGATTGGCGTTTTTTTCCCTGATCCGGCATGATGGGCGTTCTACCGGACGTGTTTGGGCCGGGCTGTGTGCAAATTCGGCCCGTTTCGGCGCGTTGCGTGTTGTTTGAGGGGCGCTGTTCGACCAACGTTCATCTTCGTCCGATGACGCGTTGACTCAGACAATGGCAGCGCCCTCTCGCAAGCGCTATCTCGCAAGGGATTATGATGCCGCCAGTCAAAGCCGCTGTACCACCCCCTAAATCCGCTGCCTCGCGCGCGCCATCGGGCGCGGTAACGGTGCCGTTTCGCACGGTGCTGTTTTCGATGGTGGTTTTGTGGGCGACCTATTTCCTGATCGTCACGGTGCGTTCTTACGTCCTTGATTTCGACATGCAGCTTGAGCTTGCGATGCGGCGCGCTTTTGTGGCGATCTGCGGTCTGGCGCTGACGGTTGTGTTCTGGTTCCTCATGCGGTTGTTCGATGCGCGCGCACTGTGGGTCAAAACCTCGGCCGCGATTGTGTTCGCTGTGCCGATTGCGTTGGCGATTGGTCAGGTGAATCAGATCGTGTTCGAGGAAATGCAGCTTGAGCGCGAGCAGCGCTATTACGAGAAGAACAACCTCAATTTCCGCCGCGATGAGGCGGGCAACCTATTGTTCGAAGTGCCCGCTTCGCCCGCGCAGGCGAACGCGTCAAACGACGCGCCGCCTGACGCGTCAGGGGAGCGCGGGGAAAGCATCGTGGTGGTCCCGGCTGAGGATAATGCGAGCCGGTGGCTCTCGGTCGTCGATATCGCCTTGGGGCGCTACTTTCTCTTGCTCGCGTGGGCCTCACTCTATTTCGCGCTGCTGGCGGGCTATCAGGCCTCCGCAGCGCAGCGGCGCGAGGAGCAGTTCCGCACCGCGGCCAAGGCGGCGGAATTGCGCAGCCTGCGCTATCAGGTAAACCCGCATTTCCTGTTCAACACCTTGAATTCGCTCTCCGCGCTGGTGATGACGAACAAGCCGCAGCGCGCTGAAGAGATGATCCAGTCGATCAGCCGCTTCTACCGCCACAGCCTCGCCGGCGATCCGACCAGCGATGTGATGCTGGCCGACGAGTTCGATATGCAGCGCCAATATCTCGAGATTGAAGCGGTGCGCTTTCCAGAGCGGCTGCGCACCCATTTCGACATACCGCCCGACCTTGCCGATGCGCGCGTGCCCGGCATGATCCTGCAACCGCTGGTTGAAAATTCGGTCAAATACGCGGTGTCTCCGGTGTCGCGCGCGGTGACGATTAGCGTGGCAGCGCGCGAGGAATTTGACCGCCTTGTCATCACCGTCAGCGATGATGGGCCTGGCGTGCCAGCGGGGGTTAAGCATGGCTTCGGCATTGGGCTGGCCAACGTCCGCGACCGGCTCGAAGCGCGCTTTGGACCCGATATCGTGCTCACTTCGACCCCGCATGCGGGCGGATATGTGACGGAGATGCGCATTCCCCTTACGCGTCAGCCGATGAGCGCGGGCGTCCAGAGCTAACCAAGCGAGACCTCATGGCCGATACTGACCACTCCACCCAGGCGCCGCTGCGCACTCTGATCGTCGATGACGAGCCCCTCGCTGTTGAGCGCACGCAGGTAATCTGCGCTGAGCTCGACACGATCCGCGTGGTAGGCACCGCGAGCGACGGCGCGGCGGCCCTGCGGCTGGCGGAAAAGCTCGACCTTGACCTCGTGCTGCTCGACATGACCATGCCCGAGCTTGATGGGCTGGGCGTGGCGCGCAAGCTGGCGGAGAGCGAGAACCCGCCCGCAGTGATTTTCGTGACGGCGCACGATCATTTTGCGGTCGAAGCCTTCGACCTGGAAGCAATCGATTACGTGCTCAAGCCGGTCTCCGCCGACCGCCTGTCGCGCGCGATCACCCGCGCCATCGCGCGGCGCGGCGAACGCACCGCGCAAGCCAGCGAATGGCTCGATGAATTGTGGGTTCCGCACCGCTCAGAACTGTTGCGCGTCGCCGTGGGCGAAGTGCACCGGATCGATGCCGAGCGCGATTACGTGCGCCTGCATGTCGCGGCGCCCGGTGAAGAGACGTCAGAGGCGGGCGGGGTCGATGGCGGGGGGCGGACCTATCTGCTGTTGCAGACCATCGCCGGGCTCGAAGCGCGGCTGGATCCCGACAAATTCATCCGCATCCACCGCTCCACCATCCTGCGCCGCGACAATATTCGCGGCCTGCGCCACGATGGCCTAGGCGTGTGGTCCGCGGAGTTGATGAACGGCGAAGCCTTGCGCATTGGCCGCACCTACCTCTCCAAAGTGAAGAAGATGGCTGGGCGGTAACCCGCGCTCCTTTAAGAGCGATCACCCGTCTCGCCATTGCTCTTTCGCGACCGCTCGCAAACAGTCTTGCGAAACAAAGGCCCTGAGGGCCCTCCAAAAAAATACGGCCTGGATCGCAGGGACTAAGTGCATCCAGGCCGCATCAGTTGCACACCGCAGGGGCTAAACCACAGCGTGCGACGTTTGTGTGCGCGCGGTTCAGCCGCCGCGCCGGTGATCTTCGATAAGGGCCGCCACTTGTTGACGCGCGTTGGCGCGGGCTTGGGCGAGGCATGCGCGCTCTTCCTTGCGCAAACGTGTGGCGGTGGGGCGTCCGTTGTAGTCGCACACCCGGCGCGCGGCGATTTCGACGCGCTGTTCGAGCATTTTCTGGCCTTCCACCGTGTTCAGATCGAGACCTTTGGCGGTGACCGTCTGCGTTTTGCGGATGGTTTCGCCAGCGAAAGCGGGGGCGGTGATACCGGCGAGGCCAATCGAGGCGCTGGCGAGAATGGGGGTCAGGGCAAGGGTAAAGGCTTTCATTTCAACTCTCCTACTGTGAGGATCCGCCCAGCCTCCGACCGTGTGTTCGGGGTGGGGGAGGGTCGAAGCGGGGTAACCGAGCGGCCTCACGAGTACTGAGATACGCCTACATTTGTAGGCAATCACCTCATGCTCGACTTTGAGCGTTTGCCGCTCGACTGAAAGAAAGCGATTGGGATCAGGGGCTTAAAATCGCCGACCAACGCGCCTTTTGACCCGACGAGCGTTTACGCCATACTGTCACGCATGACGCAAGCTGTGATTTTCGTAGCAATTCTGGGTGTTTTCAACTTCGCGTTGCACCGCGCGGTGCTCGAACGCGGTGCGGCCTTACCGGGCGAAATGCCCGATTTCCTCGCGCGGCTGGGCGGGCGGCTGACCTTTATCGCCGAATTTGCCGTGCTGCTGGCGGCGATGCTGTTGGCGGCCAATGGCTGGCCGCAGATGGCCTGGGCCTATCTTGCTTACAGTGCGCTCAATGCTATGGCCGCGTGGCTCCTATTGAAGAAGCGCGCGTAACACCGCCGCGCTTTCGAGGGCACGGCAGGAGAGCGACGCGCGCGCGAGTGATGGCAACCCGGCTTTTCCATATCAGCGATGTGCATTTCGGGGCCGAGAACCGCGAAGCGCTTGCGCAGGTGGAGCGCGCCGTGGCCGACGAAGCGCCCGACATTCTGGTGTGCACCGGCGATCTGACGCAGCGCGCAACCCATGCCCAATATAAGGCCGCTGCGGATTGGTTTGCGCAATTTGCGATCCCGGTCTGGGTCGATCCGGGCAACCATGACATGCCCTATTACAATCTGTGGGAGCGTTTCACCGCGCCCTATCGCCGTTACAACGCCTTGCGCGATGGCGTGGCGGCGGCTTCGTTCGAGACCGAGGATATCATCCTCGTCCCGCTCAAAACCACGGTGCGCTCGCAAAAGCGCTGGCCTTGGTCGGACGGTGTGGTGACACCCAGCGCGCTCGAAGCGACACTGGCGGCGCTTGATCGGTTTGAAGGCGATCCGCGCAAAATCATCGTCACCGCGCACCATCCTTTGCACGGACCCCATGCGGATCGGCCCAGCCCGACAATCGGCGGGCCCGAAGCTT
Organism: Pseudomonadota bacterium; assembly: GCA_039033515.1. Lineage (GTDB taxonomy): Bacteria > Pseudomonadota > Alphaproteobacteria > Sphingomonadales > Sphingomonadaceae > Erythrobacter. The sequence goes on along the minus strand of JBCCCM010000019.1, from coordinate 62,450 downwards.
TGGAGCGCCTGATTGAGCGCGGCGCGCAGGCGGTTTTGAGCGGTCACACCCATGTGCCCTTCAGCGAACACCGCGCGATCGGCTTTCGCAGCGCGCAGGTGATCGGGGCGGGCACCTTATCAACGCGTCTGCGCGGCGCGCCCGCTTCGTATAACGCGCTGTCCTACCAGCGCGGCGACAACGCCATCGCGGTTGATACGCGCATTGTCGGCTAGCCCGCGTTGCCCTGAGCGCCGGGGCCTCGCGCCCTTCTTTGCCCTCGCGGTAAACATAGAGCGAATTCGATTAACTGCCTTTGGCGCAGGGCTTTTAACGATTTCGAAGGGATAATCTTCGACAGCGGGGCGGGATTTTTCGCCGCCGCATGAGGATGTGAGGGGTTCGCGCCGCATCCAGGGGCAATCGTGGAGTGTGCTATGATTAAAGCGATGGGATTTGGGGTGATCCTGACCGGCTCGATCGCGCTGGTCGTCGGCTCGCAAGGGTCCAGCGCGGGGCCGTTAATGGTCGAAGCGCTCAAGATCGGCGGTTACAATCTCTATTGGTCCTGGCCGATCTTTGCCGCCGGGTCAGGCCTGTCCTGGGGCATCATCCTTCTCCAAAAATAGGGCCATCGGCCCATGACGCGTTATGCGTAAGCCATCGGCCCTACACCCATCATGGGGTCGGCCAGCGCTCTCGCACTGCCTCCCTTGGCGTGATCTGATGCACCCAACAAAAAGAGCGGCCACTCGCAGGGAGGGCCGCCCTTTTGTGTAGGCAATGTCTCGTGGAGCTTTAGCGCTTCGAGAACTGGAAGCTGCGACGGGCTTTCGCGCGGCCATATTTCTTACGCTCAACCACACGGCTGTCGCGGGTGAGGAAACCGGCGGCTTTCACCGTGGCGCGCAGTTCCGGCTCATAACGGGTCAGCGCCTGGCTGATGCCGTGCTTGACTGCGCCGGCCTGGCCCGAAAGACCGCCGCCCTTGACGGTGGCGATGACATCATACTGGCCCTGACGATCCGTGATCGTGAAGGGCTGGTCGATGATCAGACGCAGCGTCGGGCGTGCGAAATACACTTCCTGATCGCGGCCGTTGATCGTGACCTTGCCGGTGCCCGGCTTGATCCATACGCGCGCCGTGGCGTCTTTACGACGGCCGGTGGCGTAAGCGCGGCCCTGCGCGTCGAGCTCTTGCTCGCGCAGCGGCATCGTCGAAGCGGCGACTTCAGCCACCTCGGCGGCGTCAGCGGCGGGCGCGTCACCCGCGATATCCTTGAGATCGGCGAGATCAGTGACGGTTTCGTTGTTGTCAGCCATTATGCAGACACCTTGTTCTTGCGATTCATCGAAGCGACGTCGAGCACCTTGGGCGATTGCCCGTCATGCGGATGCTCAGTTCCGGCGTAGAGGTGCAGGTTCTTGACCTGCGCCCGTCCAAGCGGCCCGCGCGGGATCATGCGCACAACCGCTTTTTCAAGGACACGCTCGGGAAAACGGCCTTCGAGAACCTTTGCCGGAGTGGTTTCCTTGATACCGCCGGGGTGGCCGGTGTGCTTGTAATAGATCTTGTCGGTGTTTTTCTTGCCGGTGAATTTCACCTTGTCGACGTTGATCACGATCACGTGATCGCCGCAATCGACGTGCGGGGTGTAGGTCGGCTTGGTCTTGCCGCGCAGGATGTTGGCAATGATCGAGGCAAGGCGACCGACCACAAGGCCGTCGGCGTCGATAATGTGCCAGTCTTTTTCGACCTCGGCCGGTTTGATCGACCGGGTCTGCGTGCTGAGCGCTTTCATGGGTGCTTTTCCTTAAAGCGGGTGGTGTTCCTAAGTTCGCGAACGAGAGCCTCCCGGCGCCGCGCTCACGAATCGCGTCGGGAAGGCCGCAGCCGCCGTCACGAAGTGGCGCGCATTTGTGGGCAAAGCGCTCTCAAGTCAAGCGAAAGCGGGGGTTTGCGGGGAGGTAAAATAATACCTCCGCAGCGTTTGAGGGGTTCACGCCGGCTTTGTTCAGTCCCTGTGCCAGAGGCGCTTGGCGTATGTACAAGCTCAACTTGGCACGCGGCGCGAGCATCTCAAAGCGCGGTCAGCGACCAGTCCTCGCTCGAGCGCCGCTCGCTCGATCCGATGCGCGTGATAACTTCGCGCCGGGCGGCGTTGAGGAGCGCGGTGCCGTCCTGAACGCTTGCCTCCCAGTTCAATTCAAACTCGCCCGATCCTCCGTTGGGGAGCGCCACTATGCGCGCCTCGCGAAGGGGCGCGGTCGAAGGAAAGAACAGATCGGCGGGCAATTGATCAAGCAGAGAAGACCCGGCTTTCTGCAACTGCGCCATATAGACCGCCTGCTCAGCTGCGCCGCTTTTGGTGAAGCCGCTCGTTTCAAGGAGACGCTGAGCGGACGCAATCGAGGCGACAAAGCTGGTCTGAGAGGTGTTCTCGCCCGCCGCCATGATGGTGCCATCGGGCGCCAGGAGGATGGGGAACATCGCCTTAGTTGAACGGTCCTGTTCAATCTTGGCGATTGGGGCAAGGCGCTCTGGCGCTTCTACGCTAACGGATGTCTGCTCGCCGGAAATGGCGATCCCCCGGCTTTGCTGAGCGAAAGCGACATGCCAGCTGCGCTCGACAATGATCGCCTTGCCATCGCGCAGCCCGCGCAAAAGGCGGCGCGTTAGCGAGAAGGCGCCCGACGGCAGCGCCACGCCCGCAGCCAGAAGAGGCGAGACTGCAAAGCTGCAAGCGCTGGCCGCAAACGCGCCGGTCGCGAGCAGGCCCATGCGCCGCCGTGTCAGCCCTCTTTGCGTCATGAATCCGACCCCATGCCCCTCTGCTAGCGAGCCCTGAGGCTCAGCGTGTCTGCTGTGCAAGCCACTCTAATGTGTCTGGATGTGCCGCGTCGCACATCGAAGCGACGATGGCTGGTGTTTCGTAGGGATGCATAGCGCCCAGTCGACCAACCGCCCTTACCATGCGGTCAGCGGTGGTCTTGAACAGCACAGCGCATTCCGTGGCGCTCTCGCGCTTGCCCTGCCACATGAAGACCGATTCGACCGGACCAAGAATATTGGCGCAGGCGATCAACCCTTCATCCAGCAAAGCGCCTGCGATATCGCGCGCACTCTGCGCGTCGGGCAGGGGTGTGTAGATAAGAGCGCCGCGCGGTTCCGCCATGCCGCGCCTAGGCTGCACGCTCAGCGCGCTGGGCCAAACCCTCGGCGTGCGCAGCCCAGGCGGTGCTCGCCACCGTCAAAGCGCCGACCAGTTGGTGCGCTGCCGCTAGCCATAGTTCGACGCCGCTCATCACGGTTGCGATACCAAGGACCACCATGGTGCCAAAGGCCGTGTGCAGGGCGATTGAGGCGCGTCGGTCGTAATGTCGGACCCGCCGCGCCAGATAGACCAGCGCCGCGACCGCCATCCACGCCCACCAGCGATGCATCCAGTGCAGCAAATAGGGATCGTGGCTCAGCGTCCACAGCACACCTTGCGACCAATTGACCTCGGGCACCAGAACCCCGTTCATAAACGGCCAGTCGCTCGCCGCGTGCCCCGCGTTCAGCCCCGCTACCCAAGCGCCCAGAAGCAGCTGGATAAAGAGCACAGCGATCACACCTGCGCTCACCAGCGTAAGCGGCGCGGGCTCGGCATCAGGATTGCGCGCCACCAGCCGCATATCGCGCGCGGTCCAAACGAGGCCCGCCAAGAGCGTCAGCGCGGTCAACAGATGCAGCGACAGGCGGAAATGGCTCACATCGGTCATATCGCCGACCAGGCCTGACTGAACCATCAGCCAGCCAAACAGCCCTTGCAAGCCGCCCAGCGCCAGCAATCCGACCAGCCTCGGCTTGAACCCCGCCGGAATAGAACCGCGCACCCAGAACCACACCAGCGGAAGCGCGTAAACAAGCCCTACCATGCGCGCCAGCAAGCGGTGAAACCACTCCCAGAAATAGATGAACTGAAAGTCCGCTAAGCTCATTCCGCCAAGGCTCGCTTCGAGCCTGTATTCCGGGGTCGCCTTGTATTTCGCAAACTCGGCCAGCCACGCCTCTTCGCTCAGGGGCAGCAGCACGCCGGTCGCCACGTTCCACTCGGTGATCGACAGCCCGCTTTCGGTGAGACGCGTGATCCCGCCGACCAGAACGATCAGCACGACAAACGCCGCCGTCAGCTCAAGCCAGCGCGCAAGCGCCAAGGGGCGCGCTTTCGCCGGGCGCACGGCGGTGTCAGCGAAAGAGGGGGCGGTGGTGGCCATCGCGCTGATAGATGTGCTCAGCCGCCCCCAAGCGCAAGCTCATTTGCAACAAGCCGCTGTGCACCGCGTGCAAACGCCGCTTTCCGGTCTCAAAATTGAGCGCCTCGCCTCAAACTGCCGGTTGCGCGATCAGGCAGGGCGGCTATTTCCATGGGCATGAGCAAGACCATCACCCTCAATGGCGAGACTCGCCGCACCAACGCCGCCACGATCGCTGACCTCGTTCGCGAGCTTGAGCTTGCACCGGAAAAGGTCGCGGTGGAACGCAACGGCGAGATCGCGCCGCGTTCCACCCTGTACGAAGCGCCGCTGAGCGACGGCGATACGCTGGAGATCGTGCATTTTGTTGGCGGGGGCGATCACGCCGAAACGCCTAAAGCGGACACATGGAGCGTTGCGGGCCACACCTTCACTTCGCGCCTGATCGTGGGCACCGGCAAATACGCCGACTTCGAGCAGAACGCCGCCGCCGTGGAAGCAAGTGGGGCCGAGATCGTCACCGTCGCGGTGCGCCGCGTCAATGTGACCGATCCCAAGGCGCCGATGCTTACCGACTTCATCGACCCCAAGAAAATCACCTATCTGCCCAACACGGCGGGCTGCTTCACTGGTGAGGACGCGGTGCGCACCTTGCGGTTGGCGCGCGAGGCGGGTGGCTGGGATCTCGTCAAGCTCGAGGTGCTCGGCGAGGCGCGCACGCTTTACCCCAATATGCGCGAGACGCTGACCGCGTGCGAAACGCTGGCCAAGGAAGGCTTCAAGCCGATGGTCTATTGCGTCGATGATCCAATCGCGGCCAAGCAGCTCGAGGATGCGGGCGCGGTCGCCGTCATGCCGCTGGGCGCGCCGATTGGATCGGGGCTGGGTATCCAGAATCAGGTGACTGTGCGCCTGATCGTTGAAGGCGCAAGCGTGCCGGTGCTGGTCGATGCGGGCGTGGGCACCGCGTCGGACGCGGCGGTGGGCATGGAGCTGGGCTGCGACGGTATCCTGATGAACACCGCCATTGCCGAGGCCAAGGATCCCATCCGCATGGCGCGCGCCATGAAGCTGGCGGTGGAAGCGGGGCGAGAGGCGTATCTGTCGGGCCGGATGGGGCGGCGCAAATACGCCGATCCCAGCAGTCCGCTTGCCGGGCTGATCTAAACCAAGGCGCAGCCCTCTCGCCGGATTGATCTAGCGCGTTCATCGCAGGCTGCTCCCAACTGAACGATGCTGCGGATGAAGGTGACGAAGTTGACACCGTGTCAATTTCGCATTGAGCCCCTTTTCGTCATTACAATCAAAGGGTTGTGCGCAAGATCGACCCAATCCGTCGCTTGACACCTAGCCGGAAGAATATCGAGGTTTTCAAAGAGCCAGCGCCGCTTATGCCGTGATCGCGTCGTGTAGGAAAACCTTAACGCCGACCCTGTGGTTACTTCGTATTAACCATACGGCCTCACAAGTCGTCTTCGTTCAGAGGAGACGACACGGTGACATTGGCGAGCACTTCCACAGCGACTATCGGCGAAATGCGAGAATTTGCGGGTTTCGAGCCTAGCGAGCAGCGCTACATCAAGCGCAGCCTTGACATCGGCCTTGCGCGCGGCGACGCGTTCAAGATGTGGGGCCGCAGCGAAGACGAATACGCCTCGATCCGCCGCCAATATGTTGTCTATCAGGAATTGAAGAGCGCCCGTCGCCTGGTGCCGAACGATGGTGCCATCGGCGATGTTGAGCGCTTCACCAGCAAATTGCTGCGCCTCGCGGTGTTCGATCTCGAACAAGAAAGCCTCGCCAGCTTTTCCGCGTTTCGTTTCCTCTACGAACGCCTGCTCGGCGCCGAGGCGCGGCCCTATCTGCCAGCGGTCTTCTGCGCCGCAGCGGCCCTGCCCGTAATCCCGCCCGCGCAGCGCAAGGTGCTGCTGCAGAGCCTAAGCGAAGCGGCGGCCACAGCTCCGGGTTGGTCATCGCGAGCGCCGGCGTTCTATCCCGAGTGCATCGAGGATGTTGAGGCGGCTTGAGGAGCGCGAGGGCGCGACCCTCGCTACACATCTTTTAACCGTCGCCCCGTACCCCGCCACGGGGCTTGGCTTTCTTTCTACGACGGTCACCGCGATAATCACCCAATGCAAAGAGGCGGCTGGGTTTACATCATGGCAATCCGTTATCGTGGCGGGATGTACGCCGGTGTGACGTCCGATCTCGCGCGACGTGTTGCTGAACACCGCGAAGGCACCGGCTCAAAGCATGTTGCGGACTTTGCCAAACACCGCCTCGTCTACGCCGAGCGCCATGAGGAAATCGAACAGGCGATCAAGCGCGAAAAGCTCGTCAAGAAATGGAAGCGCGAGTGGAAATTCGCGCTCATGGAGGCGGACAATCCGGAGTGGAATGATCTGTTTGTCCAGTGGTTTGGGGATGCAGTTGAGAAAAAGTAGCCAAGCCCCGTGTCGAAGCAGGGGGCGACGCTGGAGGAATCATGGTCCGAGATATCAACGTCACGTTGGCATCAAAACGTCGAAGCGCCGGTAAATAACCGCTGAACTCGCCAAACGCTAAACGTCGCCCCGTGCTTGACACGGGGCTTGGCTTCCTATCTCGCGAAACAGTCGCAGCTCTCAATACAACCCGTCAATCCGCTCATGATAGCGGTCGCGGATCTTGTGACGGCGGATCTTCATGCTCGGCGTCATTTCCTCGTTCTCGATCGCGAAGGCTTCGTCGGCGAAGTCGAATTTGCGGACCTTTTCGATCACGGACAGATCCTTGTTCGTGCGATCCACCGCCGCGCGGACCGCCTTTTTGAACGCGGGGAGACCTTGCAGAGCCTTCAGGTCGAACTTTTCATCGTTGGCCTGCGCCCATTCGAGCGCCCATTCCGCGTCGGGCACGACCAGGCCGACGACGTAGGGCCGCTTGTCGCCGCTGACCATGGCTTGCGCGATTTCGGGTTGCAGGGTCAGCATGCCCTCGATCTTTTGCGGCGCGACGTTGTCGCCTTTGTCGTTGACGATCATGTCTTTCTTGCGGTCGGTGATGACGATCCGGCCCTTGTCGTCCAAGTGCCCGATATCGCCCGTGTGCAGCCAGCCATCCTTCACCGTGCGCGCGGTTTCCGCCTCGTTGCGCCAATAGCCGTGCATGACGAGCTCTCCGCGGCACAGGATCTCGCCGTCCTCGGCAATGCGCACGTCGACATGGCGCATGGGCGGGCCGACCGTGTCCATCTTGAGCCCGGCGGCGGGGCGGTTGCAGCTCATGATCGGGCCGCTTTCGGTTTGGCCATAGCCTTGCAGCATGGTGAGGCCCATCGCGTCGAAGAAATTGCCGACCTCCGGGTTCAGCGGCGCGCCGCCGGAAACCATCGCCTTGATCCGTCCGCCGAATTTGGCGCGAATTTTGGGGCGCAGGAGTTTCTCGACGACCATGTCCATCGGTTTGTCGCGCCGCCTCGTTTTGCCCTCGGTGCTTTTGTCGGCGATCTTGATCGCGTTGCCGAGCAGGAAATTGGCGACTTTGCCCTGCTTTTCGATCTGTTTCATGATCCGCGTGCGCAGAACCTCAAACAGGCGCGGGACCACCACCATGATGGTCGGTTGCACTTCCTCGATATTCGAGGCGAGCTTTTCGAGCCCTTCGGAATAGTAAATCTCGCCTTCGAGCGCGATGGGGAGATACTGGCCCGCCGTGTGCTCGTAAGCGTGGCTGAGCGGGAGGAAGGACAAGAACCGTTCGTTGTCGACGCCAAAGTCGCTGATGACGATGTCGGCCGCGCCCGCGACGTTGCACAAGATCGCACCGTGGTGCTGTTTGACGCCGCGCGGCGCGCCGCCGGTGCCGCTGGTGTAGATCAGGCACGCGGTGTCTTCGCGCGCGATCCCGGCGATCCGCTCTTTGACGGCTTTGCGCGCGGCGGCGGCGTCGCCTTTGAGCATTTCGGACCAGTCGTGATAGTCGAAGCCGGGCGATTGCTGGCGTTTGAGATCATCGATGCCGATCACATAGTCGACAATGCCGGTGCGCCCGATCGCGCCGACGACCGGGCCCAGCAGTTTCTCGGTCGAGACGACCACCGCGCGCGCGCCCGAATTGTCGAGGATGTGCGCGTGGTCGCGCTCGGTGTTGGTGATGTAGGTCGGCACCGAAATGCACCCGGCGGCCATAATCGCGATATCGGCGATGCACCATTCGGGGCGATTTTCGGAGACCAGCGCAACCCGATCCCCTTCGCTCAGGCCCAATTTGCGCAAGGATTGCGCGAGGAGGCACACCTGATCGGCGACCTCGGCCCAGCTGATCGTCGCCCATTGCCCATCGACCTTTCGCCCCAGAAACGGGGCATCGCCGAGTTGCTCGGCGCGGGTCAGGAACAGCTCGACCAGATTGTTCGCGCGGTCGATGTCTTGCAGGATGCGATCATCGCTCGGGCTCACAACGGGTCGCTGCGAAGAGACATTTTGCAGGGCGTGCACTAGGCTGGGCTCCTCTTCCCCGGTCTTGGCGCCGGAGGTGTTATCAGGGTTTGGATGCGGTGTTCTAAGGTCCGAATTAAGCGCAGTTTGCCGTAGCGGCAAGCGCGCGGACCGGGCCTGTGCGCCCGCGCTCCCCGCTTTTATCCGGCAATTCAGCGGGTTGTGGTTCGCAAATGACCTGCCAAATCATTCGTAGGAAAGCTTGGGTTCCACTCTGGGATCGCGCGCGACTTCCCATGTGACCGACCCATCCTCGCCCGTGACGCGGCGCAGGGCGTTGGCCTTTAACGGCGCGCCGAACCCGCGAATGCGTTCGTGGCCGAGCGCCTTGAGCGTTGCTTCCATTTCATCGAGCGCGGTGTCCTGTTCGTACACCACGCTGGGGCCAAACGCCATGATGAGCGGCAGGGCGAGCGCTTCGTTTGCGCTGAGGCCGAAGTCGACGACGCCGATGATCGCGCGCGCGGTTTGCACTGGAATGGTCGGTCCGCCCGCCGCGCCCACGACCATGACAACCTCGCCTTTCGCATCGAACACGATGGTGGGCGCCATGGAGGAACGCGGGCGTTTGCCGCCTTCGACACGGTTGGCGACGGGTTTGCCGTCGCGTGTCGGGGTCAGGCTGAAATCGGTGAGTTCGTTATTGAGGTAGAATCCTTCGAAAAACAGCCCCGATCCAAACGCGCCCTCGATAGTCGAGGTGTAGCTGACCGCGTTGCCGTCCTTGTCGACGACCGAAAAGTGCGTGGTGCCCTGTTCGAACGGGCGGTCGCCCGCTGACAACGCGACTTTGACACCTTCGGGCGTTCCGGCCTGCGGGTCTGCGATGGCTTTGTCGGCGCTGATAAGCGCGCTGCGCTTGGCCATATAAGCGGGATCGACCAGCCCGGTGGTGGGCACAGGCACAAAGTCCTCATCCCCGATATACAGAGCGCGGTCGGCGTAAGCGAGGCGTTGAGATTCCAGGAACAGGTGCCAGAAGGTCGCACTGTCCGGGCCCAGGGCGGCGAGGTCAAAGCGCTCAAGCTGGCCCAGCATCTGCGCCATCGCGACGCCGCCAGAGGAGGGCGGGCCCATCCCGCAGACTTTGTAGGTGCGATAGGGCGCGCAGACCGCGTCGCGCGTCTTGGCGGTGTAGGCGTTGATATCGGCGGAGGTCATGCGGCCATCTTGCGGCGTTTCCTGCGCGACATAGCTTGCGAGCGTATCCGCCATTTCGGTGTAGAACTGCTCGGCGCCCGCCGCTGCGATCGTTTCAAGCGTGCGCGCAAGGGAGGGATTGGTGATCGTCGCGCCCACCGGCCGCGCTTCGCCATCCGCGCCGTAAAAGATCGCTTTGGCCGCCACCGTCTTGTCCGCGCGGCCCTTTGAGCGTGTGAGCGATTCGTTGAGGCGGCGGTTCATCCGAAACCCGTCGCGCGCAAGGCGGATCGCGGGTTGGAACAGTTCGGCCCATTTCAGCCGACCGTGTTCGCCGTGCGCCTTCGCCGCGAGCGCGAGGTTGCCCGGCACCCCGACGCTCAGGCCTGAGATCACGCGCTTGTCGCGCGGCAGGCGTTCGCCATCCGCGTCCAGGAACCGCGTCGGTGTGGCGGCGGCGGGCGCGGTTTCGCGGCCATCGAAAGTGGTGACGCCCGTTTCGCCCGCGCGAACGAGAAAGCCGCCTCCGCCCACGCCCGAGCTTTGCGGTTCGACCACGGTGAGCGCCAGCATCACGGCAATTGCGGCGTCGGTTGCTGAACCGCCCTTGGCGAGGATCTCTTCGCCCGCCGCCTGCGCGCGCGGATCGGCGGCGCTCACCGCTCCGTTGCCCGAGAAGTCGATATTCTCGGCTCCTTCCAACGGAACGGCATTTTGAGATGTGTTAGCGGTGCATCCGGCAAGAAGGGCGATCGATGCGAAAGCTGTGATGAGTTTCATAGTCGCCACCGCTATTCGCTTCCAACCGCCTCTGCAACGCTTGCGAAGCCATCGCGGCGCATCAGGCGCTCAATTCCCTTGGCGATCTTCGCGCCCAGGCCGGGGCCTTCATAGACCATGGCCGAATAAAGCTGCACGAGGCTCGCGCCCGCTTTGATCCGTTCCCACGCATGCTCGGCGGTGGCGATGCCGCCCACCCCGACAAGCGCAATCTCGCCGCCCGTGGCCTTGCGAAAATCGCGCACACGCTCCAGCGCCAGGGCGCGCAAGGGAGCGCCGCTCAGTCCGCCGGCCTCGCCCGCGTGGTGCGAGCGCAGATCGGGCCGCGAAATCGTTGTGTTGGAGACAATCAGCGCGCCCAGCTTTTTATCGAGCGCGATCCGGGCGATGGCGTCGATATCGGCGGGCTCAAGGTCCGGCGCGACCTTCAGGAACACCGGCGGGGGGTTCTGCGCGACCGCTTCATCGCGCGCGGCCATCACGCCGTCGATCAAATCGGCGAGCGCGCCTTCATCTTGCAAGGCGCGCAGGCCGGGCGTGTTGGGGCTCGACACATTGACCGCCAGATAGGTGGCGTAAGGAGCCATGATACGGGCCATGGTCGCGTAGTCGGTGCTGCGATCATCGGAATCTTTATTGGCCCCGATATTCACGCCAAGAATGCCCGGATGGCCGCTTCGCGCCTTAAGCCGCGCCTGTGCGGCGGCGGCTCCGGAATTGTTGAAGCCCATGCGGTTGATAACGCCGTCGTCCTCAACCAGCCGGAACAGGCGCGGCTTGGGATTGCCTGCCTGGGGCCGGGGTGTGATCGACCCGACTTCGGTAAAGCCAAAGCCCAGCCCCAACAGCGCGTCGGGCACCTCGGCGTCCTTGTCGAAGCCGGCGGCGACTCCAACCGGGTTGGGAAAGGTCAAGCCTGCGACCTCAATGCGCGCCGGGCCCGCTTTGGCCCGCGAGGAACGCGCGCCGCGTGTCGGTAGAGCTTTGAGCCCGGCGATGGCCAGACGGTGGCCGGTTTCCGAATCAAGGGCGAAAAGGGCAGGGCGTGCGAGACGAAAGAGCATGGGCGCGCCCCTAACGCATGCGGCGCGCGAACGCCAAAACCTTGCGCGTGGAGAAGCGAGGATTGCTCGCAAACGCTTGTTCTTGGTGCCTTTCTGCGGGTCTTGTCGCTTGCATACAATTCTCAAAAACGAGCCTTGTCTAAACGATTCGTGCGACCCGAAGGGCTCGGAGCATCCTTGCGAAGAGTTCCTCAACTTTAAGGGCGGCTCCTCGTGGGCCGCCCTTTTTTTGCGTCCTGTGTGCCACAAATGCGCGCGATCCTAACCCTTTGTGACGTTTCGCATTGTGATTCGCCCTCGATTGGCTGTAGCTTTCGCATCAGACGCTTGGGGGCGCGTCCACGCCTTCATGCAACACAGCAACCGTCGCATAAGGACATTAGGGGAACCAAGCCTTCCACGCGCGCCTCTTCGGGCGGCATTCGTCTGCCAGAGGCCGGTTTTGTAACGCCGCCGCGTTCGCGCGGGCGCGCCGAGGCTCAATGCATTCATCAGCGTATGTCGGATACTCCTTCGCCTCTCGAAACGCATCTCGATTACGTCGAGGTATCGCCCGACATGACGGGTATTTTGCACACCTTGTTCGTGACGCGGACCGGCGAAGGGCCGACCGAATCGATCATGCCCGCCTATTCCGCGCAGCTTTTCAGCTTTGTCCAAGGGTCCGGCGCGATCCATTTCGCGGACCAGGACGTCTTTCATTCCGGCGACGTTTCGCTGACTGCCCCGATGCTGCGCGCCGCGCCGCTGGTGTTTGAGGGGCCCGTGCTCAATGTGGGCGCTTCCTTTACGCCGCTTGGCTGGGCGATGTTTTGCGGCCTGCCCGCCGACAAGGTGCACGACACCGCTTTTGGCGCTGAAACGGTCGTTTCGCAGTCGCATCTTGCGCCCTTGATGGCTGCACTGGAGAAAGCGCGCAGCGGCGCGCTGTCGCTGGAGAATTACAGCCGCGAGCTCGAAGATATGGTGCGGCAGGTGTGCGCAAGTGCTCACAAGCCGCCTCGCCCGGACCACGTGCAATTGGTCAGCGCGATTGACGAGTGGCTGGAGAGCGAATTCAGCCCTCCGGTTGAGCGGCTCTACGCCTCGGTCAATCTGGGCCAGCGGCAGGTGCAGCGCTTGTGCCGCCGCTATTTCGGGGTTCCCCCGGCGCAATTGGTCAAACGCTACCGTGCGATCCGGGCCGCGATGCTGCTCGCGCATGACGATTTGTCGGACGAATTGCGCGATGAGGTGGTGGGCGCCTATTTCGATCAGGCGCACCTCATCCACGACATTCGCCGCTACACCGGGCGCACGCCCAAGGGACTGACGAAGGAAGCCTTTGCGCAGGATATGCTCGATCCCGAGGGGCACGGCGAATCCGGGCGCAAGCTGCGCGGCGACTGAAGGGCGGGTTTCCGAGCAGGCAGACGGGCTGAGGGGTTCTGCCGGGTTGAATTCGGACCAATTTGTGCGTATTTAAAATCCGACTCATCTGGTCCGATTTAAGAATCGTTCGCAACTAAACCGATCCTGCACCCCTTATGCGCCTCTCCAATCTCGCTGATTATGCGGTCATCACCATGAGCCAGGCCTCCACTCATTGCGGGGATGGCCGGGTGAGCGCGGCTGAGTTGGCGAGCGAGACGGGCCTTCCCGTGCCCACGGTGCAGCGCCTCGTCTCCAAACTGACCGCAGCGGGCCTGCTGCGCTCGGTGCGCGGGGCAAAGGGCGGTTTGCAGCTGGGCCGACCCGCTGCCGCGATCACGGTCGCGGATATCGTCGAAGCGGTCGAGGGCCCCATCGCGCTTACTGCCTGCATCGATCACGCGAGCGGCTGCGAATACGAAGCGGGCTGCCGGATGAAACCGCATTGGCCGATCATCAACGACGCGCTGCGCGGCGCCTTGGCGAGCGTGACGCTGGAAACCTTGCGCACGCCGCCCCGGTTAGCGGCGCGCACCCCTGATACCCTCTCTTGCAAAGAAGAAGTGGCATGACTGACAACGTCGACCTGACCCCCGCTGACACGGATGAAGCCGTGTTGGACGCGCCTGAAATGGATGCGCCTGAAATGGATGCGGACGCGCGCGAAGCCGCCGCCAACGCCGCCGAATACGAGCACGGCTGGTCCTCCGACATCGACACCGAATTCGCCGAAAAAGGCCTCAACGAAGACACAGTGCGCTTCATCAGCGCAAAGAAGGGCGAACCGGAATGGATGCTCGACTGGCGTCTGAAAGCGTTTCGCCTGTGGCAGGACATGGAAGAACCCGATTGGGCCAAGGTCGGCTATCCCAAGATCGATTATCAGGACGCCTATTACTACGCCGCGCCCACCAAGAAGGTGGAGCTCGATTCGCTCGACGACCTCGATCCCGAGATCAAGCGCGTCTATGACAAGCTCGGTATCCCCCTGGGCGAACAGGAAGTGCTCGCCGGGGTGAAGGGCGCGCGCAAGGTCGCGGTCGATGCGGTGTTTGACAGCGTCAGCGTGGCCACCACCTTCCGCGAAGAGCTCAAGAAAGCGGGCGTGATCTTCCTTTCGATCTCCGAAGCGATCAAGGAATATCCCGAACTCGTCAAAAAGTGGCTGGGCCGGGTCGTCCCGGTGCGCGACAATTACTTCGCCGCGCTCAATTGCGCGGTCTTTTCCGACGGCACCTTTGTTTATGTGCCCGAAGGCGTGCGCTGCCCGATGGAGCTTTCGACCTATTTCCGCATCAACGCGGAGAACACCGGCCAGTTTGAGCGCACGCTGATCGTGGCCGAAAAAGGCTCTTACGTCAGCTATCTCGAAGGCTGCACCGCGCCGATGCGCGATGAAAACCAGCTTCACGCCGCTGTGGTCGAATTGGTCGCGATGGACGACGCCGAGATCAAATACTCGACCGTCCAGAACTGGTATCCGGGCAATTCCGAGGGCGTGGGCGGCATCTACAATTTCGTGACCAAGCGCGGGCTGTGCCAGGGTGATCGCTCCAAGATCAGCTGGACGCAGGTCGAAACCGGCTCGGCTGTGACGTGGAAATACCCGTCTTGCGTCCTCAACGGCGAAGACAGCGTGGGCGAGTTTTACTCGGTCGCGGTCACCAACAATTTCCAGCAGGCCGACACCGGCACCAAGATGATCCATAACGGCAAGGGCTCGCGCTCGACGATCATCTCGAAAGGGATTTCGGCGGGCAAGTCGAACAACACCTATCGCGGCCTCGTGCGCGTGGGTCCGACGGCCAGCGGCGTGCGCAACTTTACGCAGTGCGACAGCTTGCTGCTCGGCAATGAATGCGGCGCGCACACCGTGCCCTATATCGAGGTCAAGAACCCCGGCGCGCAGATTGAGCACGAGGCAACCACCAGCAAAATCAGCGACGAACAGATGTTCTACGCCCAGCAACGCGGCCTTGATGAAGAGGAAGCGGTGGCGCTGATCGTCAACGGCTTTGCCAAGGATGTGCTCAAAGAGCTGCCCATGGAATTCGCCGTCGAAGCGCAGAAATTGCTCGCGATCTCGCTCGAAGGGAGCGTTGGGTGAGCCTGCTGCTTGCCCTCACTTTAGCGGCGCAAGCCGAGCCCACGGACGCCGAGCTTCTGGCGGAGCTTGAGCGTAACCGTATTGACGTGACCGCGCAGCAATTGAGCAACTTTCGCGGGCGCTGGGATCTGAAAGACGACGGCACCGCGACCTGTAAGCCCAAGCGCAGCACAGGCGATGCCGACCTCGACGTGTTGGCGTGCGACGCGATCAAGGCCTGCGTCTTGGTGAACAGCGATCTGATCACCCGCCGCGACGCTCGCGGGCTGCCGCGCGCCGAGCGCCGCGAACTCAACACGCAAACCAAAGACGCTATGGCGCAATGCGCCGGGCAGCGATTTGCCGTTCTCAAAACCGAATATCTGGCTCGTCCTATGGAAGACGCTTCGGCGTCGGCCATGGCAACCAATGCGGAGCCCAACCTATGACCTCTCCCAAATTCGAAGTCGGCGACGTCGTGCGCCTCAAGTCCGGCGGACCCTTGATGACCGTCCAACAGGCGACCTACGCCGACAACATCGTGTGCACGTGGTTTGGCGAGAACAACAAGCGCCTCTCCGAAGGCTTTCACCCGCGCACCCTGCAAAATATCGGCCCCGAGGGCGCCAATGACTAGACGCACGCGTCCGTTTTTGATTGCGCTTGCCACGACGGCTGCGGCTTTCGCGGCTTCGCCCACTTTGGCGCGTCCGTTTGATATTTACGCGACAACCACGCCGCTGCTCTACCGCTACGCCGCGTGCCTCTATGATGGCAGCCAACCGACGGTTGAAGCGCAAAAGGAAAAGTGCGCTCCGCTCAAGGCGCAGCTTACCGCTGAAGGCGAGGATGTGATCCAACGCTTTCACGTGGTCGAACGCTACGATGTCGAACGTGCGCTGCGCCGGGGTTTTCGCGAGATGGAGTTGGACCTCAAGATCGTGCGCAATCAGGGCAAGTTCGTTCCCGCCGCCATGGTCGATTACTGGAAATGCATGGGCGAAGGCGTGATGGCAACGCCCGATTACGCGCGCGCCGACGCGGTGAATTATCTCGATATTGAAGAGCCCTGCTTTACATCGACCATCGAGCCCGCGCGTGAAGTGATCTCGGACAGCGAGAAAACCAGCCTGCGCCTGCTCTATCGCCGTTTCCGCCGCAACGGACGCCTCACCTTTCCTGCCGCGCGCCAGACCGCGCAGAACGGACCGGCCGGCACGCGCCTGCAATTCGTGGAAACGCTCGACCTTGGCTTTCTGAATATCGGCCAGCTTTCGGAGAAAGAAAATGGCTGATCGCAAGACACTGGGGCTCAAGGATACCGGGGACGAAGCGCCCGCGCTCAACAAAAAGGGCCGCGGCTGGAAGATCTCGGACAAGCGGCTTGATGAGCTGCACGACCGCGCGCGCGAAATGCGGCGCTTTGCCAGCCCGGCCAACAAAGTGCTCGCCGCCAAATTTGCCGCCGCTGATCTGGGGCGTCACACCTTCAAACGCTTTGCGGTGGTCGGCTCGGCGATCGTCGACTTCAATTGCCACTCGCTGGGCATGGCGATCATGATCGACGAGGACGACCAGGACGAAACCCTTGCCAAGCGCCGCGATAAAAGTCTTGAGGCGGTCGGCATTCGCGTGATGCGGATTAAGGCGAGCGATATTCTCGAGAATATGGACGCGGTCCTGCAACGGATCACCGCCGGGATGCGGATGCGCATCGGCGACAAGCGCGCGGCGCGCGCGCAGCACTTCAACAAAGCTTGATCGCGCACGGAGATTTACGAAATGCTTTCGACTTTCCTCGGCCTTGCGATGAGCCTGCCGCTAACCCTCCAAGGGGCGGCTGAGACCGTCATTGCGGTCAAGAACGATGACCCGGAAACCTGGGTGGTCGAATATCCGCGCATCATTCGCCCGTTCGTGGTGCAATATCGCCAATGCCTCAACGTCTCGGATCGCCGGGTGACGGGTCAGGCCGATTTCGAACAGCAACATCGCACCGATATCCCGCGCTGCGCGAAGCAACGCGAGAAGGTTATGATGGGCGCAGCGGCGGAAATGGCCGGGGCCAAGACGCGCTTGAACGCGGCGCAATTGGACGCGGTGTTTGACACGGTCGGCTTCATCCACGTCGCGCGCGGGCGCGATCTGGATGACCAGTTTCGCCAACGCGTGGTCGCGAGCGAGCGCGCCCAGACGCAATATTTCGATGAAAAACCCAAGGGGCTGGTGCTCGAATTGTTCGACGCATCGGTTGTGAAATCGCGCGCCGAGCTCTCAGAACCGGCTCAAACAGGCGCGCAAGATAAGGCTCAAGACTGATGCTGAAAATTGAAAATCTCCACGCCGAGGTGGCGGACAAGCCGATCCTCAAAGGCCTCAACCTCGAAGTGACGGCGGGCGAAGTGCACGCCATCATGGGCCCCAACGGCGCGGGCAAATCGACACTTTCCAACGTGCTGGGCGGTAAGCCGGGTTACGAAGTGACCGCCGGATCGGTAACCTTCATGGGTCAGGATCTGTTCGCGCTCGACCCGCACGAACGCGCCGCGACCGGCCTTTTTCTGGGCTTCCAATATCCGGTGGAGATCCCCGGCGTCTCCAACGTTCAGTTCCTGCGCGAAGCGCTCAATTCGCAGCGCAAATATCGTGAGGAAGAGCCGCTTTCCGGCGGCGAATTCCTCAAACTCGCCAAGGAGAAGGCGGCGCTCCTTAAAATGGACATGGAAATGCTCAAGCGGCAGGTGAATGTCGGCTTTTCCGGCGGTGAGAAAAAGCGCGCCGAAATGGTCCAGATGGGCATTCTCAGCCCGCACTTCGCCGTGCTCGATGAAACCGATAGCGGGCTCGATATCGACGCTTTGCGGATCGTGGGCGAAGGCATCAATTCGATCATGCGCCCCAAGGAAGACGAGAGGGCCGATAAAGGCGTGCTATTGATCACGCACTATCAGCGCCTGCTCGACGTGGTGAAGCCGGACCGCGTCAGCGTGCTCGCCGGTGGCCGGATCGTCCAGACGGGCGGGCCCGAGCTTGCGCTGCGCCTCGAAGACGAGGGTTACGATGCAGTCATGGCGGAGGCGGCGGCCTAAGCCATGATCCTTGCATCCGCTCTTCTCGCACTGGCCGCCCAGGCGACGGCGACTCCCGCCACCGATCCCGAGATCGTGGTGCTGGGCCGCTTGCGCACGCTGCAGGCGAATGTCGGGCAGGGGCCGAACGGGAATTGGTATTGTTCGCTGAACGGCTCAACCGGGCGCGCCTGGCTGGATGACAAGTTCTGCCGCGCCGTCACCAAATGCGTGCGCAAAGGCGCATCCGATGACGCCGCCGTTAGCCAATGCATCCGCTCCAGCCGCAAGAAGCTGGTGAAGCGGGTCGAAAAAGAAATGAAGAAAGGCTCCTGATGACGGAAGCTCCAACCCTCCCTACGCGGCGCGACGAAGCGTGGCGCTATGCGGATATGTCCGCTCTTGAACGCCTCGGCGTCGATGCGCTGGGCGCGCGGGAAGAGATCACGGTCGCGCCGGGCGAGACCTATCGCGCGGCGGCGGTCGTGGGCTCGGCGGAGACGCCCGAACTGCGACGCATCCGGCTCACGCTGGGCGAGGGGGCGCGCGCCGAAGTGTTCCTGAGCAATATCGGCGGCGATTACACCCGAGTCGAGGTCGAAGTGACACTCGCCAAGGGTGCGCATTTCGAATTCGGCGGCGTGACGATCGGCGGCGGTGAGGCGGTGCGCGAATTCGTCACCACCACCATCCACGCTGAGCCTGAAGCGACCAGCAATCAGACCGTGCGCAGCGTCCATTGGGGCACGGGCACGGGCAATTTCCTCGGCGAGATCAAGGTCGTGCGCGACGCGCAAAAGACCGATGCGGCGCAGGATTTCAAGGGCTTGCTGCTTGAAGCGGGCGCGAGCGCCAACGCGGTGCCGCAGCTTGAAATCTTCGCCGACGACGTGAAATGCGCGCACGGCGCAACCGTGGGCGAGCTCGATGAGGCGGCGCGATACTATATGGGCGCGCGCGGCCTCTCGCCTGAACAGGCCCAGCGGCTTTTGGTGCAGGCGTTTATCGGCGACGCGTTTGTGGAACTCAGCGACGATGCCGAGCGCGAAAAACTGCTCGAAGCCGCGCTTGAAGTCCTGGAGGGAGCGGCGCTGTGAACGCACCTGTGACCCTCTCTCGCGATCTGCCAGCGGATTTGCGCGCCGATTTTCCGGGCCTTGTAACCCGCGAAGGTGCGCCGTGGCATTACCTCGACACCGCCGCCACCGCGCATAAGCCGCAAGTGGTGATCGACGCGATGAGCCGCGCCATGGGCGCCGATTACGCCACTGTCCACCGCGGCGTCTACGCGCGCTCGGCGGACATGACGCTCGCTTACGAGGCGGCGCGTCGCCGGATTGCGGCGTTTATCGGGGGCCGGGAAGAGGAGCTCGTCTTCACACGCGGCGCGACCGAGGCGATCAATCTTGTCGCCAACACATGGGGCCGGGCCAATCTGAAAGCGGGCGACCGCATCCTGCTGAGCCAGATCGAGCACCACTCAAACATCGTGCCTTGGCAGCTTTTGGCCGAGGCGACGGGTGCCGAGATCGACGTGTGCCCGCTGGCCGAGGATCAGCAGATCGACCTCGATGCGGCGGAGCGCATGCTCACACCGGCGCACAAATTGGTGTCGCTGGTCCATGTCTCGAACGTCACCGGCGGTGTCCTTGATGCCAACCGCGCGGCGGATCTCGCCCATTCGGTCGGCGCGAAGCTGCTGCTCGATGGGTGCCAGGCCGCGCCGCGCCTGAAGGTGGACGTGTCCGCTCTCGACTGCGATTTCTACGTTTTCTCCGCGCACAAGCTGTACGGCCCCACCGGGATCGGCGCTTTATGGGCGAAACCCGACATCCTAGACGCTATGCCACCTTGGGAAGGCGGCGGCGCTATGATTGACCGGGTTTCGTTCGAAAAGACGACCTTTGCACCCCCACCCCAGCGTTTCGAAGCGGGCACACCTGCCATCACCGAAGCGATCACCTTCGCCGCCGCCGCTGACTATGTCGACAGTGTGGGCCTCGCGCGCATTCACGAGATCGAGGCCGCGCTGGTCGCCAAGCTGCGCCGTGAGCTGGGAGCGATGAACGATGTGACGCTCTATGGTCCCGCCGACAGCGCCGGGATCGTCAGCTTCACCATCGACGGCATTCACCCGCACGATCTGGGCACGATTCTGGATGAATCCAATGTCGCGATCCGCGCCGGGCATCATTGCGCCCAGCCGATGATGGATTATCTGGGTATCCCGGCCACCGCGCGCGCCAGCTTCGGGCTCTATTCGAGCGAAGCCGATGTCGACGCGCTGCTGGCCGGGATCGCCCGCACCCGCATGATCTTTGGAAAAGGATAAGGCTATGAGCGAGCCGACAAACGAGGCGCAGACCGCCACGCACGACCTGCCCGAGCACATCGCGGTTCAAACCGCGCAAAAACCGCCGCGCGCGCGCGTGTCCGACGTTATCGATGAGGATGACGCTCCGGCGGCAGAGCCCGAGGCTCCGCGTCAGCGCGACTATCTCGACGGGTTTCTCGCCGCGACGCCGGGCGAAACGCCGACTTCGGGCGCGGGCGGAGAGCTGCAAAGCGCCGTGGTGGACGCGTTGCGCGAAATCTACGATCCGGAAATTCCGGTTAACATTTACGATCTCGGCCTCATCTATGGCGTCGAAGTGGATGAGGACAGCGATGTCACCATCCTGATGACGCTGACGACGCCGCATTGTCCCGTCGCGGAAACCATGCCCGGCGAGGTCGAGCTGCGCGCGTCCTCGGTGCCCGGTATTCGCGACGCCGAGGTAGAGCTTGTGTGGGATCCGCCGTGGTCGCCGGAGAAGATGTCCGACGAAGCGCGGCTTGAACTGGGAATGCTGTGATGACCACGTTGAAAGAACGCCCCGCCGCCGTCGCGCTCACCAAAGGCGCAGAGGACCGCGTTGCGCACCTGATGGCAAGCGCGCCCGATGACGCAATCGG
Source organism: Pseudomonadota bacterium (assembly GCA_039033515.1). Taxonomy (GTDB): domain Bacteria; phylum Pseudomonadota; class Alphaproteobacteria; order Sphingomonadales; family Sphingomonadaceae; genus Erythrobacter. The sequence goes on along the minus strand of JBCCCM010000019.1, from coordinate 41,251 downwards.
CGTCAAGCTGTCGACCCCGCGCCGTGGCTGCTCAGGCCTCGCCTATTCGGTCGACTACGTCACCGAAGAGGCCAAGTTTGATGAAAAGATCGAAACGCCGGGCGGTGTGCTCTACATCGATGGCGCTTCGGTGCTCTATCTTGTGGGCTCGACAATGGACTGGGTCGAAGACGACTTCACCGCCGGTTTCGTGTTCGAAAACCCCAACGCCAAGGGCGCATGCGGCTGCGGCGAAAGCTTTATGGTGTAGCTGGTGCGAGCTGTATTAGTATGGTAAGACACCTCCCATGGCTAACCGCAAACCCACCGCCAAAGAACGCTATGAAGAAATCATGCGTAACGCGGGCGCGAAGAAGCGCGCTTTAAGAGACGCTGCGTTCGAGCGCGAGCGTGCCTTTCGGCTGGCGCAGCAAGCCCGGCAAAAACGCGACGCTTCCCAAGGGCTCAAGCGCTCCGCCGCGATGATCGCGGTGGTCACCAAAGAGTTGGAGGCTCTGGTCCAAAGCCTGGGTGAGGAAACCGATCCGGACGAACGCATCGGCTTAAAGGCTGAGATTGCGCATCTGAAACGTATTCTCGCGCGGATCCGTGACACGGGTTGGCGACCCCAACGCAAACCACCCGAAGCCGGCCTTCCGGTGCCAGCGGTCCCGCCAAATGGCCCGTGCCCTAAGCAAGGCGGAGCGGCGGCGGCTCTCTCTTCTGATTATCAACAGCAGGTGTTTGTTCGTGGCCCAGACCATTGAAATTGCGTGCGTCCTCGATTGCACCCCTGACGAGGCGTGGGAGCGGGTCAACACCTCGGCGCTCCTTCATCGCATCACGGCGCCGCTTATTCGGTTTGTTCCGCGCGGCGAGGGCTTTCCGGCGACCTGGCGCGATGGAGAATACCGCGCGTGGATGCTTTTCGGAGGCATCCTTCCCATCGGATGGCAGGCAATTGTCATCAGCAAGCCGGAACCGGCTGGCGAAACGCGCTACCTGCGCGACAACGGCTATGGTCCGCTGATCAAGACATGGGACCATTGGATCGCAATCAAGCCGGCGGACGACCCGTCAAAAACGCACTACTGCGACCGCGTCACGGTTGAGGCGGGCCTTTTGACCCCCTTGATTGCCGGTTTCGCGAAGGTCTTTTACGCGCATCGGCAGAAACGGTGGCGCGAGCTGGCGCGCACCGATTTTTCCGCGCTTCGGTAGGGTGGCTCAGCCTTCAGCGGCGATGCGCGCCAGCAGACGGCTTTCCAACTCGTCCACTTCGCCATCCGCGTCGATCATCGCCTCAAGCCACTCTTGCTCGTGATCGGTGACCTCAGCGCCTTGCGCTTCGAGCGCGGTGTAATCTGGGCCGCTCTTTTTCTTGCCGAACACCACGCCCATCGAATTGGCGACATTGGGCGTTTCCTTGACCATCCGGCCAAAGAAGCGCCCGACATTGGCTTTGTTGTCGGTGATAAAACCTTCAAGCTCACGCTTGCGCTCGTGGCCGACCTGCGCGTTTTGCAGGGTGAAGCCTTTCAAGTAGTTGGCGACCCCATCGAGGAACAGATCGTCCCATTCCGCGGCGTTGTCCTCGGCCAGGGTTGCGTCCTTCAGCCGGAACAGCGTTTCAGCGTCGAAGCGCGAAACCGCGGCGGGGCCGTGGCCACCGCTGGCAAAGATCACGCGGCGCAGGATGCGGCATTCGGCGGCGCTGATATGGGTTGAGGACAATTCGCCCCCGCAGCGCGTCGGTCCTTCGCCGCTCAGCACTTCGCCTTCGACCACGCGCAGCGCGTAGTCTTTGAGCGTCACCGGCGTGTTTTCCGCGCGTTCGATGATGCGCACCAGCGCTTCGAGTTCGGCGAAGCTTTCGACCTTGCCGTCGTGATCGATCTTGCCGATCAGCCAACGCGCCTCGTCTTCGCTGCATTGCCGGCGCGGCTCGGTGCCGTTGAGCACAAATTCGCTGATCGCCTCGACAAAGAAGTCGCACCATTCCTCACCGCGCTCATCCAGGGCGTCGTTGAGCGCGAACAGGGCTTCGGCCTCGTTGCGGTGGATGACGCCGTCGCCCCAGCCCTGGCGGCGCAGCGCGAGCACTTCTTCGGGGGAGACGCTGCCATCTTGCGCAGCGGCTTTGGCGAGGTCGGTGAATTGGGTGGTCATAGCGTGTGAGGCCCTGTTTCGTGTCCTTACGCAGCATCTTGCACACTTGTGCTTAAAACCGGGTTACCACGCGCGCTGGACGTCTTGGGGCCTATCGTTGGCGTTCGACCGCGCGGATGCAGGCGGCGCGGTCGGTGTCGGCGCCATTGGACCGGGTGCGCGCCTCGACATGGGTTGCGACGGGCTCGCCGCCCGCGCTGCGGGGGTAGAGATAGACGTCGAGCACGCAGTCGGATCCGAGAAATTGCAGCTTGCGCGCGTCGCCTTCGGTGAGGTCAATGCGAGCCTTTCCAAATCGCCGGGTGAGCGATCCGGCGCGCTCGCCAATAACGCCCGCGAGGCCCGCTGCGTTTTGCACGGGCGCGCTGCGAAACGCGCCGGGGGGCGGCGTCGCGGGCTGTGCGGGCCTTTGGACCGGTCTTTGGGCGGGCACCTGTGCGCCCCGGCTGGGGGCGTTCACATCCGGTAGAGCGCCGATCCCGGTCGAACAGGCCGAAACACTGAGCGCGGCGAGGAGGGCAAACGCTTTACGCAAGGTCCAGTTCTCCAGTCTCGCGCCGGATAAGGCATGATTGCGTCAGATGCGTCCCCGCCGCCGCGCCAAGTACGGGCGCAATCAGGTTGACGAAGGGCACCAGCATCAGCCCCGCAATCGCGCCGCCCAACGTCAGCCGCTCGAACTTCGAGACCGGATTGCCATCCACATTGCCCTCGCAATGGCGCAGCCACGCCATGTCGGTCAGCTCGCGGCCCAGCAGCACGGCGTTGACGAGCAGAAACACAATCGCTGGCCCGATGGCGGTGAAGAACAGAACGGCGGCCACCGGCAAAGCCAAGGCGTTGAACGCAAGCGCTCGCCCTGCGCCGCGCAGCGAATTGGCAAGGTCGCGGCGAAAGGGCAGCTTGGTCGCCCGCGCCGCCGCGCCGGGATAGTGCCTAGCTTCGACGGCTTCGACGATTTCGTCTGCGAAAAATTGCAGCACCGCGAGCGCGATCACGCGGAACAGTAACCAAGCCGCAAGGATGGTGACGATGACTGCCGCAGCGGCTTCGCCCCATCCTCCGGCGGACCAGCTCATCTCGGTGCCGACCCAGATGAACGCCGCGTAAAGCGCCCAGGCAAAGGCGATGAACGCTAGGACGGTCACCACCACCGTCTTCACCACCACGCGCAACACGGCGGGATCGAGCAATTGGCCGATGGCTTTTGCAAGGGCAGAGATCACTTGTGGCATAGCGTGAGCGAAATGCACGCAGGCCCTTGGCCCTGTCAAACCGATTACTGATACGGCTTGCTCAAACCGCTTGGCGACAAGCGCACGGGTCGCTAGGCGCGTGCCCACATCTATTCCCCTTCACGAATTCAGGAACCCGCCCGTGTCAGAGCCCCGTTACGACGTCATCGCCATTGGAAACGCCGTGGTCGATGTGATCGCCTCTTGTCAGGAGGAGCTCATCGAAGAGCTTCAATTGAACCGCGGCGGCATGACCCTGATTGACGAGCGCCGCGCTGACGAGCTCTACGAAGCCATGCCCCCGGCGCGCGAATTGTCGGGCGGTTCGGCGGCCAACACCTTGGCGGGTCTTTCTACACTGGGTCTGCAATGCGCTTTTATCGGGCAGGTGTGCGACGATCAGCTGGGCAAGGTGTTTCGCCACGATATGCGCGCAACGGGCATCGATTTTGACACGCCCGCACGCGATGGTGAGCCCGCGACGGGCCGCGTCCTTATCTTCGTGACGCCCGATGGCGAGCGCACGATGAACACGTTCCTTGGAGCCGGCCAGTTCCTGCCCGCGAGCGCCTTGGACGAAGAGTTGATCGCGTCGGCGGCGATCCTCTATCTCGAAGGCTATCTGTGGGACCCCGAAGAACCCCGCCGCGCCATGCGCCGCGCCATTGAGGTTGCGCGCAAAGCGGGCCGCAAAGTCGCCTTCACCGCTAGCGAAAGTTTTGTGATCGAACGCCATGGCGATGATTTTCGCGCCATGATCGAAGACGGCGTGATCGACATCCTGTTCGTCAATGAAAGCGAGTTGGCGACGCTCACCGGAGAGCCCGATTTCGAAGCAGGCGTCGCGCAACTCGAAGGCAAAGTGCCGGTGCTGGTCGCGACCAAGGGCGAGAACGGCGCCATCGCCATCGCGAATGGTCAGCGCGCCGAGGTCGCCGCCGAAGCGGTCGACGCGGTGATCGATACGACCGGCGCGGGCGACCAATTCGCCGCCGGTTTCCTCTCCGGCCACGCCAAGGGCGCGCCGCTGGAGGAATGCCTCAAACGCGGCGCCATCGCAGCAGCCGAAGTGATCTCGCATTACGGCCCTCGGCCCGACGCGGACATGAAGGCGCTGATGGCGGACAAGCTCTAGCTTTCGCCACGCTCTCGCGCGATGTGCTTCAGGGCGCGGGCTCGTAATCCTCGCGCTGCAAGGTCACCATATAGGCCGCGACCTCGCGCGCCTCGGCCTCGCTCAGTTCGAACTCCATCAGTTCGGGATAGTTGTGCGCGTCGATCAGCCATCGCGTCAGGCTCTGCCCCGTCAGCCCGGCGCTGTTGGCAATCGCCTCAAAGCTGGGCGCTTGCGGGTTGGGCGAGAGGAACGGCGGCTCAACCCCATGGCAATCCCCGCACACCCCTTGCACGAGATTAGGGACACGCGGCGCGTTAGAAGCGCTCGCGGCGGGCGGGGTGTTCTGACAGGCCGCGAGAGCAAGCGCAGGTATCGAAAGGGCGATGAAAGTCCGCATGCCGCTCTTGTGCGTCAATAGGTGGTGCGGCGCTTTGACGGATATCAAATTTCGCGCGCGACTTCTTTCCAGCCGATATCGCCGCGGTAGAAACCGGTCGGAAAGTCCACGCGCGCGACCGCTTCGTACGCCGCCGCCTTCGCCTCGGTCACATTCGCGCCTTTTGCCGTCACGTTCAGCACGCGGCCTCCATTGGCGATGAGGGTGCCATCCTCGCCGCTTTTGGTGCCCGCGTGGAAGACCTTGGCGCCGCTGGTCTCCGCTTCGCCCAAATCAATCGCGCCGCCTTTTTCCGGCGTGCCGGGATAACCCTTCGCGGCCATTACAACGGTCAGAGCCGTGCCCTCGGCGAAGTCCGCCTCGGCATCCGCCAACTGCCCCCGCGCACAGGCCATCATGATCGCGGCGAGATCGCTCTCCAGCCGCGTCATCAGCACCTGGCATTCCGGATCGCCAAAGCGGCAATTGTATTCGATCAGCTTGGGCCCATCGGCGGTCAGCATCAGCCCGGCGTAGAGGACGCCCGAATAGGGCATGCCCTCGGCGCGCATCGTGTCGACCGTGGGGCGGATGATCTCGTCGATCACGCGGGTTTGCAGCGCGGGCGTGAGCACCGGCGCGGGCGAGTACGCGCCCATGCCGCCGGTGTTGGGGCCGACATCGCCTTCGCCCACCTGTTTGTGGTCCTGCGCCGTACCAAAGGGGAGCACGCTCGTCCCATCGGTAAGCGCGAAGAAGCTCGCCTCTTCGCCGCGCAGGAATTCCTCGATCACAACCTCGGCGCCCGCCTCGCCGAAGGTGCCGCCAAACATATCAGCGAGCGCGAGTTCCGCTGCCTCGATGGTGTCCGCGATCACCACGCCCTTGCCCGCCGCGAGCCCGTCGGCCTTAAGCACGTATGGCGGTTCAAACGAGGCGAGGGCTTCGCGCGCGGCTTCAAGCGAGGTTGCGCGCACATAGGCCCCGGTCGGGATGCTCGCGCGCTCGCACAGGTCTTTTGTGAAGCCTTTTGAGCCTTCCAGCTGCGCGGCGGCCTTGGAAGGGCCGAACACCGCGATCCCGGCTGCGCGCAGGCTGTCGGCGAGCCCTTCGACAAGCGGTTGCTCCGGGCCAACCACCACCAGATCGATCGCCAGCGTCCGGCATTGTTCCACACAAGCTGCGTGATCGCTCACATCGCAGGCGACGATCTGCGCTTCTTCGGCGATGCCGGGATTTCCGGGGGCTGCGTAAAGCGTGGTCACACTCGGGGATTGCGCCAGCTTCCACGCTAGCGCATGTTCGCGCCCTCCCGAGCCCAGCAGCAGGACATTCATGGCGCGCGTCTCCTCTTCCGGACCATCCTATTCCAACGACCGTCTCGTAGCCTCGACGCGCGCGGGCGACAACGCGGAACCCCTCTCGATCACCGAGATTTCGCAGGCTTTGAAGCGCACGGTCGAGGATCGCTTTGGCCATGTGCGTTTGCGCGGCGAGTTGTCCGGGGTGAAGCGCGCCGCGTCGGGGCATCTTTATTGCGCGCTGAAAGACGACAAATCGGTGCTCGACGGCGTGATGTGGCGCGGCAATGCCCAGCGCCTCGCCTTTGCGCCCGAAGACGGCCTCGAAGTGATCGCGACGGGCAAGCTGACGACCTATGCGGGGCGTTCGAAATATCAGATCGTCATCGACAGTCTGGAAATTGCGGGCGAGGGTGCGCTGCTCGCGCTGCTGGAGAAAACCCGCGCAAGGCTGGCGCAGGAAGGGCTGTTCGATGAGGGGCACAAAAGGCGTCTGCCTTATCTGCCACGCACGATCGGAGTGGTCACTTCGCCAACCGGATCGGTTATTCGCGATATCCTTCACCGGCTGGCGGATCGCTTTCCCAGCCACGTTATTGTCTGGCCGGTTCTGGTTCAGGGGCAGGGCGCAGCGGAGCAGGTGGCGCAGGCTATCCGAGGGTTTTCAGGGCTTGAAACCGGCGACCCGGTGGCGCGGCCCGACGTCGTCATCGTTGCACGCGGGGGCGGGTCGATTGAGGATCTGTGGGGCTTTAACGAAGAAGTGGTGGTGCGCGCCATCGCTGAATGTACCATTCCGGTTATTTCGGCGGTCGGGCACGAGACCGACACGACGCTTGCCGATTACGCCGCCGACCGCCGCGCGCCCACGCCGACCGCCGCCGCCGAGATGGCGGTGCCGGTGCGCGCGGATCTCGAAGCGACGCTGGCGGATTACGCTGCGCGCCAACGCCGCGCTGTGCATCGCCCCGTCGAACTGGGCCGCGAGCGGCTGGAAGCGCGCGCGCGCCGGATGCCCAAGCCTGAGGCTTTGCTGCAACCCCAAATGCAGCGCCTGGACGATCTGTCCGAGCGGTTGCGCCGGGGTTTGACGCTGCGAGCGGGCGCGGGCCGGGAGCAATTGGCGGGCGTGGCCGCGCGGCTTCGGCCACGGCTGCTCGAACAGGCAATGGCTGGTCGCAAGGATCGTCTGTCTCGCGTTCGGCTGAACGCTGATCTGGTCCAGCGCCCGATCGCTGTGGCCCAGGACCGCCTCAACGCGCTTGCCCGTTTGGCTAGCCAACTGCACCCGGAAAAGCCGCTGGAGCGCGGCTACGCGATCGCGCGCGATGCGGATGGGAACGCTCTCACCAGCCGCGCGCAGGCGGCGAAAGAGGCGGCGATGGCGCTGCAATTCAAGGACGGATCGCTTGATGTAGCGCCTACGGATTTATCGACCCCGGGGCCCGCACCGGCACAGAAACCCGCGCCCAAACCGCGCAAACCCAAATCGGCCTCGCCCCATCCATCGCAAGACGATTTGTTCGGCTAGCCGCTCAGGCCGCTTGCTGCTACAATCACCGTCATGCTCATGAATTCCTCCGAAAAGCCCGCCAAGCTTTACTACGGTCCCTCGACCTTTCGCGTTCTGCGCCCCGGTCAGCACGTGGTGTGCGCCGTGTCGGGCGATATCATCCCGCTCGAAGAGCTGCGCTATTGGAGCGCGGAATTGCAAGAAGCTTACGCGACCGCAGAGATTTCAACGCGGCGCTTGCTCGAACAGGGCTAGCCGTGATGGGCCAAGTCGCTGGTGCGCCCCTCGCCTTACTGTCGGCCTTCGCGCTCGCCGGATGCTCCGCGGCGGAAGCGGCGCTTGCGGACAACCCGGAAGGCGCAGCCCCAGAAGCCAACACGGCTGAATTCGCGTCTGAGGCCACCCCCAAGACCGCGCCGCCAGTCTCAGAAGGCTTCACCTATCGCGGCGAGCTCACCCAAGGCGGCTATATTCGAGGACTCGCGCCGACGGGCGCAAGCGCTGTGGTCGTGGGCGATGTCCGCATCCCTGTGGGTGATGACCGCGTGTTCTTCGCCGCTTTTGACCGTGATAGCCCGGCAGAACTTACGCTCTCCACCCCTTCGCAGGCGAGCGCAGAAACGCTCACCATCACCCCGCGCGACTGGCAGATCAGCCGCGTCAACGTTGCCAAGCGCGCGGGCGGCTCCAACGAAGCCTGGTGGAAAAAGCGCAAGCCCGAATGGGAAGCCATCGTCGCCGCGCGCGCACAAGAAACCGGCGCGCAAGGGTGGCGGCAGGATTTTGTCTGGCCGGTCAAAGGGCGCATTTCCGGGCTGTTCGGACGCCAGCGCATCTATCGCGGAGAGCCGGGCTCCTACCACTCGGGCATCGATATCGCGCCGGGGCATGGCGTGCCCTTTGTCGCGCCTGCGGACGGGGTGGTGGTGCTCGCGCGTACGGGCTTCAGCCTCGAAGGCGGTCTGATCATCATCGACCATGGCGCTGGGTTGAATAGCGCCTTCCTCCATTCCTCTGCGATCCTTGTCAAAGAGGGCGAAGCGGTCACGCAGGGGCAGCGCATTGGGCGTGTCGGATCAACCGGCCGCGCTACGGGTCCGCATTTGCACTGGAGCCTCAAGTGGAACGACGCGCGGCTCGACCCGCTCCTTTTCACCGGCCCCATGCAACGCTGAGCGCGGCGCATCGCAAAATCGCGTCAGGCGTGCGCGTGCCCGCTTGACGGGGGGCCAGCGCTGACGGACAGGCAGAGCCCGTGACCGCTCGCCTTGTGCTCATTTTGTGTCTCGCTGTGGCGCTTGCGCCGGGTGTCTGGCTGCGCACGCCTGTGGTGCAGGGGCTGGACCGGCCAATCACGTTGCGCGTTATCGACGAACCGGGGGCTGATCCGCCGCCGGGCTGGTCGGTCCAAGGCGTGTGGGAATATTCCGGCGATGGCCTGCTGTTCGGCGGTTATTCGGCGCTTTTGGCGCTGGATGGCGCGCGTTTGCAGGCGTTTTCCGATCGCGGAGGGCGCTTTACCTTCCTCCAGCCCGATCAGTCCCAAGGGGCCTTTCCCCAGCGCGCCCGTAGCATCGCAGTTCAGCCGGTGGACGAGCCTTACGAGATGCAATTGTTCGACATCGAAGCCGCCGTTCGCGACCCAGCGACGGGCGACTATTGGCTGGCGTTTGAATTCCGGCACGCCATCGCGCGCTACAGCTTGGACGGGGAGGGTAGCGACAAAACCAGCGGCGTCCGCATCATCGAAGACGAGGTCGATTGGCCTGGCAACGCGGGCGCAGAGGCTATGGTACGCTTGGCAGACGGGCGCTTTCTGGTGATCCCCGAGGGCGGTCATGGCGCGCTCTTGTATTCGGGCGACCCCGTGGCCGGAGGGGCTCCGGTGCCTGTCGCCTACACGCCGCCGCCCGGTGATTTCAGCGTCACCGACGCGGCGCAATTGCCCGATGGACGCCTCGCGCTGCTGCTTCGCCGTGTGGCCTGGGGCGTGCCGCCATTTGAGGCGCTGATCGCGATTGCGGATTGGCCGGACGCCAGTGGCGACGCAGACCTCGTAATTGCCCCTCGGATCGTGCTCGACCTGAAGGCGGTCTTGCCGCCCGACAATTACGAGGGACTGGCTCTGCGTGAGCACGCGGACGGCACGCTCAATCTATGGGTGATTGCTGATGACAATCTGTCGGTCATGCAGCGCACTTTGGTGGCGAAGCTGAGGTTCGATCCGGCGGCGGTGCCATCAGGAGGAGCGCCGGAAGCCAACCCTCCATCGAAGCGCCCAAAACAAAAGGCGCGCGAGTAAATCGCACGCCTTTGTGTTGTCAGTGTGCGCAAGGCACAAGGCCTCGCACCAATTCGCCAGTTTTAGGCCGCAGCCGCCGCTTTCTTAAGCTCGCGCTTCACTTTGAGAGCGCGGGTCGAAAGCTTGTCGTCCTTGGTCTTGAGCAGCCAGTTGTCGAGGCCACCATTGTGCTCAACCGAGCGCAGGCCGTGGGTCGACACGCGAAACTTGAAGCTGCGGTCCAGCTTTTCGCTCAGCAGCGTGACGTGCTGGAGGTTGGGCAGGAAGACGCGCTTGGTCTTGTTGTTGGCGTGGCTCACATTATGGCCCGTCTGGCGACCTTTGCCGGTCAGTTCGCAAATGCGCGACATGATAAATCTCGTTTCTTGTTACTGTGACGGGATCACCGCGAAAAACGCGTGGCCGAACCAGAGGTTCTCCCGGAAAGCGCGGCGCATAGCGGGGCTCTCGCGAATCGTCAATTGATTCGTGGTGCCTCAGGGCCTAGCTCCGCCTCATGCCCAGCCGTTGGCCCCTCCCTGAACCCATGGCGCTCGCCTTGCAAGCCGCCCGCACGGCGGGCGCGGGCGGCGAGGTGCCTGTGGGCGCCGTGGTGGTGAAAGAGGGCGAGGTGATTGCTGTCGCAGGTAACGCGACCCGCTCTCCCCCAGACCCAACGGGCCACGCCGAGATGCGCGCGATCCGCATGGCGTGCGAAGCTTTGGGCGATGATCGGCTGGCGGGCTGCGACCTCTATGTCACGCTGGAACCGTGCGTCATGTGCGCCGGCGCGATCAGCCACGCGCGCATTGCCCGGCTGTACTACGGCGCGAGCGACCCGAAAGGCGGCGGCGTCGAACACGGCAGCCGTGTGTTCGAGCAAGAGCAATGTTTGCATCGGCCTGAGGTCTACACTGGCATGGGCGAGGACGAGGCGGCGGAAATGCTGCGCGCGTTTTTTCGGGCGCGGCGTTAAGCGGACCCACGCTTACGGGCCGCGTGGTGGATCGAGCACCAGCATCAGCCGTGTCTCACCGGTGTCAGCGATCGGTGGCGAGCGGTGGATGGCGGGGCTTTGCGTCCACATCTTGCCTTTGAATAGGCCGACATCGCCCGCTTTGAGCGTCTGGATGCGCTGCGGCGGCTCATCGCGTGCAACGCAGGCGGCGTCTTCGCCGTCGATCCATTGCGTGCCGGTGCCGACATAAGTCGTGATCAGGCGCGCTTTGACGTAGTCCGCGTGGAATTTGCGGCAGCTGTCGGTGGTGACGACGGCCAGGCGCACGCTGAGAATGCTTTCTTCCATAATTGCGCCATAACGCTGCGCGAGGTCGACAATGTCAGCGATCAGCGCGGCGCGTTCGGTCGAGGCGGCGTAGCCCGCTTGGTCCAGCTCGTTTTCGAGGCGGGTGGCCAACCCGGACAAGCGCGCTTCAAAGCGGACGTCTTCGCGCGGCGCTTTTACGAGCGCGCCAAGCGCAGGGCTGGTGGCGCGCTCCCACACCGCCAGATTGCAATCGGGCTTGCGGATGGCAGCGAGGATCTGGGGCGACTCAGATAAGCGCGCGGTGGGTTCGAGAAGAGTGGCCATGAGGCTCGCTTTACCAGACTATGAGATGTTGTCACATGGTACAGCGCTTGGCCCGCTGACCGGTTCCCCGACCTATTGAAGCTAGAGCCCGCGCCAGATCTTCGCCCGTACGCTATCCTTCGCCCCGAAGCGGCGATCATCGCAGCGTGTCGGGCGGAAGCGCTTGGAATAACACAGCCGCAGTTCTTGCAGCCAACCGCGCGCGTTGAGCTTGACGCCCACCGCGCTCGCTGGAATGCCGGGATTGGCCTCGGCGAAAGCGGCGCGGATGCGCCCGGCGGTGAGGCCATCTTCGCGGCTTATCCGGTCGTACTCTGGAATACGAAGGCTTTCCCACAGCACCCGGGTGACACCGAAATAGGTCGATGGCGCTTTGGTCATGCAGCTGCCGTGCTTGGCCCATTGGCGCGCGATCAGGCGGGCCGAGGGCATCATGCACATCGCCTTGCGCAGCTCGGCGGGGGTGAGGCGGTTTTGCTGGCGGCACCATTGCGGCCACGTTCGCTGGCCCTGCGGCCACAGGCCGTGCACGACCATGCCAAAGCGCCCGTTTGATCCCGAACACTGGACCCGGTGCGCGGGCGAGCTTTCGCGCGGTTTGCAAAATTCCGGGCTCCAGCTGAGCGCGAGGGTGTAGCCAGTGGTGGGGACGCTGCGCGGTTTGCTGTCAGGCGTGATGACCGGGACGCTGGAGACAGCGGGCGTGCGGCATTGATAGGCCTGCGCATGGGCGGTGGTGGGGAGGGCGAGTGCCGCTGAAACAAGGGCAAACCCGCGCATCCTAAGCCGCTTCATCACACCCCACCTCCCGATCCTTTTCAAGCCAGCGCAATGAGGTCGGTGCGAACATCATCGAGACAGCTAGCGTCGTCAGCACGGGTTCCAGCCAACGAAGCGATTGGCTCCATCCCGCCAGCGCCGTTACCATCATACCATGCCACCATAGGCCCACTTTCACGATGGCAAATGCAAGCACAATCCAGCGTGCCCGAAGCGATCCGTATCCGTAGATCCAAACGAGAGGGAAAAGCGCCATTGTAAAAACGCTGAAGGCGGCGATGATTGCGCCATCCTGGCTCCATGAGATTAGCGGAAGCCGCTTGGACCACTTGAACCACTCAAGCATCGGATCGGCAAGCGCGAGGCTCGGCCCGATCAAAGCGACGGCCAATAACCCGGCGGCAAACAGATGAATCGACCACGGACGTGGACCCGCTTTGATTCTCACAGCGGCGTAAAATCCAAGCCCACATCCGCCGCGGGTGCGCTTTGCGTCAGGCGGCCAACCGAGCAATAGTCGACCCCGCTCGCCGCCTTGTCGGCGATGGTGTCGAGGTTGATGCCGCCGCTCGCCTCGGTCTTGGCCCTGCCATCAATCAGCGCGACGGCCTCTTTCAGGACGGCCGGCGACATATTGTCGAGCAGGATGTGGGTCGCGCCCGCCTCCAGCGCGGGTACGATCTGGTCGATGCGGTCGACCTCGCAGATGATGTCCTTCACGCCCGCTTCGACCGCGCGACGCACCGCTTCGCCTACGCTTCCGGCGACCGCGACGTGGTTGTCCTTGATCATGGCGGCGTCCCAGAGGCCCATGCGGTGATTTTGCGCGCCGCCCATTCGGGTGGCGTATTTCTCAAGGTGACGCAGGCCGGGAAGCGTTTTGCGCGTGTCGAGCAAGGTGCACGTGCCGCTGCCCACATTCATCGCGGCGACGTAATCGCGCGTCATCGTGGCGATGCCGGAGAGGTGCTGGACGATGTTGAGCGCGCTGCGCTCCGCTGTCAGCAGCGCGCGCGCGTTGCCCGCCATCCGCATGAGATCGGTGCCCGGCGTCACGGCGTCGCCGTCGGCCACCAGCGCTTCGATTTCGACCTCGGGGTCGAGCGCGCGAAAGAACGCTTCGGCCAGCGGGAGGCCCACGACCACCACCGCGTCGCGGCTGTCCATCACGCCCGAAAAGCGCGCGTTCGCCGGGATGACACTCTCAGATGTGACGTCCGTGCCGCCACCCTCAAGGCCGACGCCAAGATCTTCATCAAGGGTCTCGCGGACAAAGCGATCAAGGTCGAAGCCGGGAAGCGTAAAGGTCATGCGCTCTCAATAGACGGACCCACGGGGTCCGCAAGGCCGACCGGCCGCCCGCAGCGGGCGCAGCTTAGCTGCGCGTCTAGCGAGGACGAGCGCCCGGATGGGCGCTCGCAACACATCAATGCACGAAGCGCGCAACCACATCGCGATATGAGCGCGACACCTTCACCTCTTGCCCGCTGTCGAGCACGAGGAAGCACTCCCCATTAGTGTGCGGTTTCACCTGACGCACCTGGTCGAGGTTGACGATGGTCGAGCGGTGCACGCGCTGGAACTTGCGCGGATCAAGCCGGCGTTCGAGATCCTTCATCGTCTCGCGCAAAACCAGCGAATTGTCGGCGGTGGAGATGATCATATAATCGCCCGCCGCCTCGATCCGTTCGATCGAATCGACCTCGACGCGGAATATCTTGCCGCGATCCTTGACGTTAATCAGCTTTTCAAAGCGGTCGGCGGCGTCGGTCTCGCCCTCGGTGTCGTTGAATTGCGCCGCGCGGTCGGGCGCAACCTCGGCCAGCACGTCGAGCAATTGTTCCGCATCGTCGGTGGATTTCTTCTCCGCCAGACGCTGGCGCACGCGCTCAATCGTGTCGGCGAGGCGATCCTCGTCGACCGGCTTCATCAGGTAATTGACCGCGTTCGCTTCAAACGCGCGGATTGCGTGTTCGGCGTAGGCGGTGACGAAAACGAACAGCGGAGGTTCAATCTCCATCACGCCTTTGACGACGCTAAACCCGTCAAAGCCCGGCATTTGAATGTCGAGAAAGACGAGGTCGGGTTTGAGCGTCTTGATCTTGCGGATCGCCTCGCGCCCGTTGGAGCAGGTGTCGATAATCTCCACGTCCTCGTGCGGCTGGAGGCGCACTTGCAGGCCCTGGATGGCGAGCTTTTCATCGTCTACGAGGATGGTGCGAATGGTCATGATTTTACGATCCCGTTGCGAAAGCCCATGGTAGGGTAGGGGTTGGTGGAGGCGCCACCGGGCGCCGGGGTTGGGTCAGCGGGGTGTGGGGGCCCCGCGCTTGTTTCAGGGTTGGCCAAAACGTTGGCCGAGGGTTGGGTTTGTGGGCGCCTTTGTGAACTCTGGCTGACAGATGCGCCAAATGGAGCGGTTTCGTGCGCTGAGGTGAAGGGAATTTCGATCAACACTGTGAAACCTCCGCCGGGTGGAGAGCGCGTTTCGAACAGATGGGCCGATCCATAGGCCTGCATCAGCCGGTTGCGGATGTTGGCGATGCCCACCCCGGTGGAGACCGGCGATCCCGGTTCGTTGACCGGCGCGCGATCGGAGGCGTCGGCACCCGGCCCCGTATCTTCAACGGTGATGCGCAGATGCTGGCCGACGACCCGCGCGCTCAGCGAAATGCGCGCGCCTTCCTCGCGGGCGCTGACCGCGTATTTGATCGAGTTCTCGATCAGCGGCTGGAGCAGCATTGAGGGCAATTGCGCGCTCAGCGCGGCGTCTTCGATCTGGAAATCGGTGCGCAGGCGCTCTTCGAACCGCATGCGTTCGATATCGAGGTAGAGTTGCAGCGTCTCGACCTCTTGCTCCAGCGTCACCTGGCTGCCCGGTTCGGTGATCAGCGTATGGCGCAAAAAGCCCGAGAGCCGCGTCAGCATCGCGTTGGCGGGCTCGGTCTGTTTGAGTAGCACCAGCGTGCTGATCGAATTCAATGTGTTAAACAGAAAATGCGGGTTGAGCTGATAACGCAGCATCGCGAGCTGAGCCGAGGTCGTCTGCGCTTCGAGCCGTTCGAGCCGGTCGGCCTGGCGCTCCAAGGTGAGAAAGAAATTGATCGCGTAATAGAGCGCGCTCCACCCACCCAGCATGGTCAGCGGAATGTAGGACAGGCCCAGAAACCGCTGAGCAAACCCGGCCTCGCCCGTGTCGCCGCGATAAATGCTCTGCGCCCAGACATCGACCGAGCCGTAAACGATCACCGCCAACGCCAGCACGAGGGCGCTCATCCCCCAAGTGAACAGCGGCTTGCGCCCGATCAGCTGGCGGTACACGACCGAGAGAATAACGCTGATTGAAAAGCCGGTGATCGTCGTCACCAGAATAAGCAGCAGGTAATTGAGCGGGAGGCCGTTGGTAAAAGCCGTAACCGCTCGCAGCAGAAAAGCGCCGCCCCATCCGGCCAGCTGGAGGATCCAGAACGCCCGGTTCTTGCTCGCGAAGAAGGGCGCCGGCTGGAATGGCAGTATCGGCAGGGATTGTGGCGGTGTTGGTGGCTTCGTCTTGGCCATGGCCTCGTGTGTGTAGCTTATCCGCGCGCAAATGGCAGGGGTTTTAAGCCGATTAGGCGGGCGGGCGAGCTTCGGGCGCGCCCAATCGTTGAGCGGTTTAGTGGTTGTGGCTAAGGGGCCGCCACCACCGGGCTGCTTGATTACTCCCCACGCGCGGCTTCTTGCGATTGGGCAAGGCCTTTGTCTGGGTCGATTTCGCGCCGGAAATGCACCGACCAATCGGCGCGGCCCTCGCGCTCCATAAGGTCGGCGATGATGGGGAGCTCGGCGGCGATGAACTCGGCGCGTTCGTCCCAGCCATCATGCGTGCGCGCCCGGAACAGGCCCAGATCGTGGCGCTTGCCCCAGCGCTCCATGAAGCGATAGGCCGCCGTCGGATCGTAGCCCGCGTTCGCCAGCAGCCACGGTATCATCCGGTCCGCCTCACGCTCGGTCAGGCGCACATGGCGCCGTTTGCGCCCGTTGCGCTCCAACCACTTGCGGTGGTGAAGGAGATTGTGCGCCAATTCGTGCGCGACCACGCCTGCGAAAATCTCGTCCTCTCCCCATTCAAATCCCGCAAAGCGTGCGCCGATAATGACGCGTGATCCTTCCGCGACCGCGCGTTTGCTGCCGCTCATCACCTCGAACCGGGTTGCGCAGGTGGAGACAGGCTCGAGCATGGCTGCGGCGCCATCGGCAAAGCCGATCGCGACCTGTCCGTTCTGCGCCAAGGCCGCATCGATCGCATCATGCGCGCGAGTAAGGCGTTCCCAATCGAGGCGCTTTTGCGCGGGCCATTGGTTCGGGTTCTCCTCGCCGATCCGCGCCACTTCACGCTTTACGCGAAACGCGTCGGAGAGCGCGGCGGGCGAACCGTTGGCGACGCTCTGCACTGCGAAATGGCCTTGGAGCCCCAGCGCCTCGCGCACGGTATCAGGGCCACCATAGCCCGCCGCGTCGAGCAGTTGCAGCCCGATTGACGGGATCACTGTATCGCAAAACTCCGCGTTCCCGCGCACCAGCCGCCAGCCGATATTCTGCAAGCGCTGGTCGCGCTCCTGATACTGGGTTAGGGCCGCGCGGGTGGCGCTGGCATCGGGGGCTTGCGGCGGTTTGGCCTGCGCCTGTCCCGCAGCGAAAGCGGCCGCGAGTAGCGCGCCAAAGACTGCCAGCGCCGGACGTGATGCGCCCAACATTAGCTCGCGGCCGAGGGGCCTGCTTTGTCGAGCGCTTCTTTCAAGCTATCGTATCCCACGGCGCCGCCGATGGCGGTGTCGCCTGTGACCCAAGCCGGCGTGCCGGTGAAACCGATCTGCCGTGCCAGCGCCTGATTGCGGGCAAGCTCGGCGGTGATTTCATCGCTGACGGCGTCGGCGGTCGCCTGTTCCATGTCGAGCCCGATCAGACGCGCGGTCTGCTCAACCGTCTCGGGCGTTGCGGGGCCAAGCGCGAACATCTTCTCGTGAAATTCTTCATATTTGCCTTGGCGCGCCGCCGCGAGCGCCATGCGCGAGGCGACGTCGCTGCCTTCAAAGATCGGCCATTCGCGCACGATAACCTTGAGATCCGGGTCGTCGGCGACCAGACGCGTGACATCCTCAAGGCTCGATTCGCAATAGGGGCAGTTGTAATCGGTAAACTCGACCAGCACTTTTGAACCATTCGGGTTCCCCAGCACCGCGCCCGGAAATTCGTCAAACAGCGCGTCTCCCGCATCCGCAAGGCGGTCGGAGGTTTCGCGCTGCTGCAAGGCTTCGGCCATTTCGGGCAGCATTTCCGGGTTCTCTATGAGAAACGCGCGCGTGCGGTTGTCGGCGAGGCCGGAGATCGACCAGATCGCCGCTCCCAAAAAGCCGAACACAAGCGCGGTGAGCGCGGTCATGATGGCGGAGCGAGCGCTGGTGGGTTGGGGTTGAGTTGCGTTTGTCATCGTGGGAAGCCTTAACGGGCTGCGCTTGCGAGCGCCAGCCGTCAACGGTCACGCATTAACGATCACGCGTTATCGGTCACGTAGGCGTTCGAGCGCCGAGCGCGCTTCGAGCGCGATGTCCTGCGCGCGGATCCAGTCGGGCGAACCGCGCGGCAGGGACGCTTCGGCGGCCTTGGCGTTGCGCAAGGCGGCGGGATAGCGGCGGCTCATCACTTGCTGTTCGGCGCTTGCCAATTGCGCGCGCGGAATATCGCCGCGCGCGGCATAAACCACGCCCAACTGATACCAGGCAAACGGATTGATCCGGTCGCGCCCCACCGCTCCGCGAAGGACGCGTTCAGCTTCGTCGTAATTGGAAGGATCTTCGGTCGCGATCAGCGCGTGGCCAAACATCGCTGCGATCAGCGGTTGGTTGCGGGTGAGCTGCGTGGCGCGGCGAAGGGGGATCAGCGCCTCTTCGACCTTGCCCGATTCGAGCAGGATTTGCCCTTGCAATTCAAGATAGTAAGGGTTGTCGGGATTGCTCGCCAAGAGGACTTCGGCCTCTTCCAGCGCCTTCTCGATCTCCGCGTCCTTGTGATAACCGTAAGCGCGCGCGTAATGGCCCGCCAGCGACTGGTCGCTTTCCGGATAGAGGCGGAAGGTTTTCACCGGCTCAGCCAGATAGCCATACAGCTTCGCGCGCGCTTGCACGAAACGCTCTTGCAGCACCGGGTCCGGCGGCGTGTCCCAAGCGGCGTCGCTTTCCAGCAGCTCGCGCAAGGTGGCGATGCGATCACCCGAGAGCGGGTGTGTGCGGCCATAAGCGGCGTCGTCGCGCTGGCTGAAACCGCGGCGGATTTCCATATTGCGCAGCCGCTCAAAGAATTTGAGCATACCGGCCCCGGAAATCTCGGCGCCGGAAAGATAACGCGCGCCCGCCAGATCGGTGGAGGCCTCCTGATTGCGGTTGAAACTCAAAAAGTTCGCCTGCCCCGCCTGCAAACCGGCGCCGAACAGACCAAAACCCGCTTCGGGTGGTGCGCCCGCCAGAACCGCCGCCGCGCCCGCCAGCAGCGAGAGCAGGGTCATCGATTGCATGCCCGCCGTGCGTTCTTCGAACCGGGCGACGTGGCCGCCGGTGATATGGCCAAGTTCGTGCGCGAGCACCCCTTGCACTTCGTTGGCGGTTTCCGCCGCGTTGAGCAGCCCGCTGTGCACGTAGACGATCTGGCCGCCCGCGACGAAGGCGTTGATCGAGGGGTCGTTGATCAGGATAACTTCGACATTGCCCGGCTCCAGCTCGCTCGCTTCGACGAGCGGCGCGATCATGTCTTCGAGCAATTCCTCGGTTTCCGCGTCGCGCAGGCGCGATTGCGCGTTCAAGGGCGCGGCGGCGAAGGCGAGGGCGAACGCAAGAACGAACGCCGCCGTCGTCGCGTAGGCGATCAGCCGCGCGGGTCGGGGACCGAACTTCAGTGATCGGGGGGCATACATTATCGCCCGTGTAGCGCCATTCGGCCTGAACGGAAACTGAAAGCGGTCAGCGGGGCGCTGATCGGGGCTGAGTCGCCGATTTCGCGAAGGCGCTGATGGTTTGCACGACGTCGCGGTTGGATCGCCAGGGTGAGGCGAGCGATATCAGCGGGGCGTTGTGATCCATCTCCGCGTAAAGTGTCAGCGTGGCCGATCCGCCTGCGGCTTCCACCAGCTTCGCCAGCCCGCGCGAGTTGCGCGGGCGCACCAGCGTGTCTTTCTCGCCGTGAATCAACAGGATGGGCGGGGCATCACCGCGCACGTGGTTGAAGGTCTGCGTGGCTTCGGGATCGCCGGCGGGGCCAAAGGCGGCAATGGTCGATTCGCTGTCGAACGGGAAGAAATCATACGGCCCCGACATCGCGACCACGCCGCGCAAGGCGTCTGCGCTGTCGCCGCTCTCGGCCAGCCATTCGCGCTCCAACGCGGCCATCACGACATTATAGGCACCCGCCGAGTGGCCCATGACCATGATTCGGTCGGGATCGCCGCCATATTGCGCCGCGACCTTGCGCGTTTCCGCGATGGCGCTGGCGGTGTCTTCGAGCATGGCGGGATAGACGCCGTCCTTGGCGCCCTCCTTCACCAAACGGTATCCTGCAAGAGCAACGACGAACCCTTCTGGCACAAAGGCGCGCGCCAAAAAGCCGTAATCCTCCGGATCGCCCGAGCGCCAGCTGCCGCCATGCGAAAACAGCAAGACGGGCAGCGGTTCAGCGTCCGCCGCGCGACCTTCCGGACCCCAGATGATGACTTTTTGCGAAGGGTGATCGCCGGTCGAAACGCGCGCGAGCACCGTGGTGCCTCGCGACCCGCCGGTCAGCCGATCAACCGCGTTCAGAACCGCCGGACCGTTGCGCGAAATCGCAAACTGCACCGCGACCCCGCCGACAACGACAAGAATGACCAGCGCCGCCAGCGCCCACAGAAAGATACGCAAAGTTGAAAAGCCCTGAGCTTGTGATGGGCTCCGGGCTTTAGGCGTCGCGACCGCGTTTAGCCAACCAGTTTGCGCGCGGCGCGTTCGATCAGGCCCGTATCATCGGCAATCTCGCCAATCACATCGAGCGACCCTTGGCCATCTCGGCGCACCATGACGAGCGAAAACTCCGGTCCTTGGGCCGAAATCGCCTCCATAGTGAGCGCTTCGAGCTCGCGCAGCTTCTTGGCCAAAGCTTCGCGGATCGCGTGTTCCGGCTCCACCGGCTTGCCGCTTTCCTCGCGGCGCAGGCGGCGTTCGGCGGTGACGACGCCTTTGAGCCCGCCATCGGCCTGCGAGAGGAAGTCGGCGAGCGCGCCGCGTTCCAGTTCAAGGCGATGCGCGTGGTTCAGAACCGCGGCGTATTCGGTTAGGCGGGTTTTGTCGTAATCGCTGCCAAAGACGAGTTTCACCACCGGGGTCATCGGCGCGCGGTCCTGAACCGTCAGGCCGCTTTCTTCGATTAGCGTGTCGTAATCTTTCGGCGCGTCTTTTGCGGCGAGCGAGAAATCGTAGGCGCGGCCCACCGCGGCGTAGAGCGCGTGGCGGCTGCGATCCTCCGAAACGCGCGCGCTGCGAGCGAGTTCGCGCGCCGAGGCGAGGCAATCGTGGATGCTGGCGTCCTCATCGAGCGGGGCCTCTTCGGGCGACGGCTCAGTCGGCGTGCCTTCTTGACCGCTCGTTTGTCCGAAGACGCTCACATTGGGTGAGGGCGGGACTTGCGGCGGAAAATCGGCCTCTGGCTCGAATGCGACCGGGGCCGCCGGATGTGATTCTTCAGGCAGGGCTGCCTCAGAAGCCGCGTAATCCGCCTGATAGTCTTCCGGATCGAATTTCTCTGCGTCCAGGTCGACCGCCTTTTTGCTCGGCGCCTCGATGTAATCGGCGAGCGA
The DNA here is from genome assembly GCA_039033515.1 of Pseudomonadota bacterium. Lineage (GTDB taxonomy): Bacteria > Pseudomonadota > Alphaproteobacteria > Sphingomonadales > Sphingomonadaceae > Erythrobacter. The sequence continues at coordinate 20,052 of JBCCCM010000019.1, read as the reverse complement.
GGCAAAGCTGTAGGGCGCGGCGGGGTCGTCCTCTTCGGGGTCTTCCTCCGGATCATCGAGCGTGTATTGCCCGAAATCGGGCATGGGTAGATCGCCCTCATGCTCGCCGCCGATATCCGGATCGCCCAGTTCCTCGCCGCTGACACCGAGGTCGAGGACGTTCTGGTCGGCATCCTCGTCGATCATGTCGGCCAGAAAATCGGAGGCGGGCACCATCAGCTCGTCGCTTTCGCCGGCCTCGTGCGCAGGCGAATCGGCCCAGTCGCCAATCGGGTCCGCGTGGTGGCGCGTGGGCTCGGCTTCGACATCGCCTTCATCGGCATCAAGCGCTTGATCAATTTCCAGCAGCAATTCGTCGGCGGTCGCTGCGTCGGCCATCTCTTTCCAGTTGATGACGCCGTAAATGAAATCGATGCTTTCATCGTCGCTGGAAAACGGCAGCAGGATTCCGCGATACAGGATCGAAGCGCCGCGCTGGTTCACGAATTCGGCTTCGAAACCGATCGGGGCCTGGTTGGCCATGATCTGCAAATAGTGGTCCGTGATCCGGCTTAACAGCGAGCGCGGTGGGACGTCGGACAAACGCTGAATATGCGTCGAAGCGCTGCATTCATGCGCAAGCGCTGCGCCCAGATACTGAATGATCGGATCATCAATGCCGACGGAGAAATCAAGCAGCACCGAATGCGGGCCAAAGTCAGGCAGCTCAGTGGGTTCAAGATCTTCAATGGAGGGGAAGGTGCGCTCACCCAGCAGGCTTGCCCAGTGGTTGTAGGCGCGCACTTGCATGCGGCGTTCGTCCTGGCCAATGCCGGCGGGGGGCAGATCGCGCGCCGCTTCGCCCTCTTCGTGGCTGTCATCGAGCCCGGTGGTCAGGTCATGGATGTCGTCCAGATCCGGGCGATCCCCGTGTCCATCCGACTCAAAAGTCCCCCGAAGCGTATCCATGGCGAAGCGTGCCCCTTGTTAAGCGTCAATCGAGGGCAGTTTTCGCGGTGCATGGTAAACATATTGTTAAGTTGCGCCGGAATTGTCGCAACTTTTCGCCGGTGTCATCCCCGCGTGGCGGCGCGCCGACAGGGCGGGCGAAAGGGCGTTACAAGAAGTAGCGCATCTTGATCGTTAGCGCCTGATCTTCGCCTGTATGTTCGAACACAGCGTCGCCGAATTTGGGCGGGGCCATGCGCACTTTGGCGTCACGCGAAAAGCCGTAGCCTTCCTTTGGCATCATGCCGAGCGCGCGGTTTGCTTTGCCATCGTTGTTTTCATCGTGCAGCAGAGCGACCGCGTAGGCGCCGGGTTCGACATCGGTAAAGCGGATGGTGACGCTCTCGCCCGCTTTTACAACCGTGCGGTGCGAGGTGGGATCCTTGCGGCATTTGGGAAAGATCTTTTCTTTGGTCGTCATGCAGGCGCGCACAACCCCTTCGGTGGAGCGCATATCGGTGATGGTGATCACGACATCGCCGGCGCTCGCAGGTGCGGCCAAGGCGGCGGCCATCAGCCCGGCGCCGACAAACCCGGCCCGCATCACAGCTGAGCCCGTTCCCGCTTGGCCCGCCGCGCGCGGTGCGTCTCGGCGTCCGCTACGATGCGCTTGGAGAGGCCGCGATCGGTTCCGCAGACCCGGTCCCAAAAGCGAAAATACAGCCCGTAATTGCATCGATATTCCTCGTGGTGGCGTTCGTGATGGCTCGCGGTTATCAGCCATTGTCCCAACGGCGAATGAACGAGCGCGCGTGGAAAGATCTCCCAGCCCATGTGATTGGTGACGCCCATAACAGTGGCGACGGTCAGGACTACGCCGATCATCGCGATATGAATGGGCAGGATAAACACCAAGACAGGCAGCACGATCGCGCCGGTGAGCGATTCGATCGGGTGAAAGCTCATCGCGGTCCAAGCGGTCGGCGGACGGCTGGCGTGGTGGACGGCATGGGCCAGCTTGAACAGGCGCGGGGCGTGCATCGCGCGGTGGCTCCAGTAAAACCAGCTGTCCTGCACAAACAGATAGAGAAAGACCGACAGCGGCAAATACCACAGCGGAAAAGCGCTCCAGTCGCTGTAGATCTGGGTCCAGCCGTGGTGCCGCCATCCCCAGATGATCAGACCCGTCGGCGCGCCATAGATAAAGGCGGCGATCATCGACCAGCCAATCTCGCGCCGGATCTGAGGGGTGAGCCCGGCATACAGCCCCGGACGCAAACGGTGCGTCGCCATGGCGAATGCGCCGCTGGAGAGGAAATAACGCACCGCCACCATAAAGGTCATGGCGATCCCGCCAACCAGCGCGGCGAGCCAGAGGGGCGTATCGCCCGGTATCATCGGTGCTTTCCCGTCACAGCCCCTTCTATGCGATGCGCGCGGGCAAAACGCCAACGCGAATGTCGCCTCGTCCGCTGCATCCGAGGCCCGCAATCACCCGAGCGTATCGACATTGGCGCAGTGCGGGTCAACCAAGGCGGTGTGCCGCCGCATGGCGAGCCGCGCCAGATGCTCCACCTGCGCCTTGCGACGCGCCGGCGCCAGCCGTGTCAGCGAGGCCTGGCGGACAATTTCCGCGTCATACTCATCCGCCACGATCACGCCGGTTTCCTCTGGCTGGTAGGCTTGCGTATCCAGCGGCGCGCGGTCCACTTCCGGCGGCACAGCCCAGTAAAACCGGTCGCAAAAATCCAAATAGTCCGGCCATTTAGTGTCGCCCAGCAAATCGCCGCGCGCCACCTTGATCTCGACAATCGTGATCAGCCCCTTGGCGTCGATCCCCATCAGGTCCGCGCGGCGTCCATTCTTGAGTGAAACCTCCGACAGGCACCAGATATTGTTGCGCGCAAATAAGCGCCCGATCCCGCGCGCGACCTGCACCGCCGACGCCCTCGCTGCGGGCGAAGGAGTGAGAGTGTCCGAATCAAGCGTGTGTGCGATGGGCCCCGTCATGCCCCCTGATTGGAACACAAAGAGAACACCGTCAAGCCGTATAAGGGTTCGTTCAAGGGTGCGTAATCGCCATGATCGCGCGGCGCGCGTTGTAAAACTCGCGCCATAGAGCAAGGGCGGGTGCCGTCGCCGCCCCTTTGCGCTGAGTGACGATTTCCAGGGCCGCGAGCCCCGGACGTATCATCGCCTCAATGTCCTCAACGCCTTGTTGCGCGAGCGCGCGTTGCCATTGCGGCGCGCGGTTCAGCTCGCTGGGAAATTGCGCGAGGGGGCCCACGATCGGCTCGGGCGAAAGCTGCGCGAGCCTCGCCACCTGCGCCGCCTCGGCGTGCAGGTGGTGCCACTGATCGGTGAAGGAAGCGGGCGACCACGCGCCTTCGCCCGGCTCGGGATCGCGGGCGGCGGTGCGCATAGTGCGCGCTTGCTCTGGCGGAAGCGCTGACATGACGTCATGGCTACGCCCGGTGTCTTACCGAGGCGTTAACGCCTGTGGCCACGCGGCATAAGGGCGACCGGCGCGATTTTGGCTGGCGGCAAAGGATTTCGCTTGCTAAGCGCGCGCCCTCGCGGGAGAACATACGCGCGTCAGCACCCGTAGCTCAGCTGGATAGAGCGCTGCCCTCCGAAGGCAGAGGCCAGAGGTTCGAATCCTCTCGGGTGCGCCAGCTTTTCAATAGTTTAGCGAGACGCCACTCGCCCGTGGAGTGTGCCTGGAAAACCGGGCGTCTGGCTGGCACAGCTCCCGCCTGTGCCTGCCAAGTTGGCCTCTGAGACTGTTTTCAGGCCAGTAGCGGTCCACCCGCGTGTTTCTTGGGCGTGCCCCGATGCGGACATCCCGAGACTGCACCGCACACTAGGGTAGTGTGATTTGCGATAATCAGAGGCGAGTTCGCGTAAGGTCGACGGCATCGATTGGTTCTTGCTTACCATTGGCGTCTGCGCAAAAGTTGCAACGAAACCTTTAGCGATTCCCCTATCGATTCTAAGAATCCAAATACGTCGCTTCAGGTATGCACGGGACTCACCTTTTTGCTCCAGCTTGCACCCCGATACAGGCGATTTTTCCGAGGGCTCGGCTTCATCACGCTCGCGATCGCGTTTGTCGCGGCGGCGGCATCGGCGCCGATTTTCGCGCAGCAAAGCGACACGTCGTCGAGCTCGACGCAGAATGGTCGCAGCGACGGGGTCCTGAGCGACGATTTCGCGCGCGACACCGGGGCCATTATTGTCACGGCGACGCGCCTTGGTGACAGCAACTTGTTTGAACCTGTGGTCCAGCCCGCGGATAGTTGCCTTGCCAACGCGCCAGCGTTGGGACAGCCAGAGCCTGGTTTTACCATCAACGCCGCAGGCCTGACCAAGGTGCGCCAGCTCGAACGCATCAGGCGCAAGACCCGCGCGGGCACCATCTTCGTCTCGGGTGGCGATTTCACCGGAGCCGACTTTCGCCGCGCCAATCTGTACGACATGTGTTTCTTCGACACCAATCTGAGCCAGACCGTTTGGTCCGGCAGTTCGAAATCCGGGCTGGGCTTCATCAATTCGGACCTGACGGGTGCGGATATGCAGGGCTCGCACCTGCCTTCGGTGTTGATCCGCAATACGAACCTTGAACTGGTCAGCGCCAAAAGCGCGCGTTGGATGCAGGGGCGGCTTGATGGAGGATGGAAGGGCTCGCTCGCCAACCTCGATCTCAGCGGAGCGGACCTTACCGATTTTCGCATCGTGTGCGGCTCTACAAGCCAGGACGGGTGCGCGCTTAAGCGAGAAGGGCTTTTAATGCGCGGCGCGGATTTGCGCCGCGCCAGCTTGCATTCCTTTTACACCGATACGCTCGACCTTGCGGATGCGCGAATTGATCAAACCGAGCTCTCGCTCGATCATTTGAGGCTTTTGGATCAGGCAAAACTTGTCGGTCCGATCGTGCTGCGTTCGGCGCGCCGGGCGGTTATGTTGTTTCCGACCGAGGTGGCGCAACTGAGCAAGGCGGCTCAGGCGCAGGAGGAAAGCGTTACGGTGTGCGCGGACGACATGCCTGCGAGTGAGCCTGTCCAAAGCCCAACACAAACCTCTCAGACGCCGTCGGCGCTCTCGCTCGCTTGCGACGTTCCCGGAAGCGCGATGCGTGCGCTGCTGCAATCGGTGGCGCAGCTTGAACAGGGGGCGCAAAGTACGCCCGACTACACAGAAACGCGCCGCACCTGGATCGCGAACCGTGACACCTGCCTTGACCTGCCCGACACCGAAACCCGCGTGACGTGTGTGACGGAGGCTTATCGGACCCGGCAAATCATGTTGCGAAAGGCCATGGGAAAACCGCAATGGCTGCAGGACCGAGGATACCGATTATTCCTTTCGCGCGAGGCGGCCTTCCCGACCAATTCCAGCGCGCCGGGTCTGTATGGCCGGGTGCTGCCCGTGCTTCTCGACCAGGCGGCGGCGGCTGTGATTGTGAAAAGCGATGGGAAGGGGGGGCTTGCCGCAAAAGGCGTCGCGATTGACGGTTGCTATTTCGAGCAGGATGGCCTCGCCTACGATGTCGAACGCGCGTTGATTGGCTTCGCGCCCGAACGGCCAAAGCGCCGCCGTCGCCGCGCCGCGCCGCCGTTGATTGCTGTCAGTGAGCCTTTATTATCCATTGCGGGCCGCGCCGCTGTGGTTGAGCCGCAGGGACTTGCGCGAGCCGCTGGTCAATGCGCGCTCGAAAGCGGGTTTCCGCGCCTTGAGGAAATCGTTCTTGATGATCGTTTGCTTTCAACGATCTGGGAGCGCTTCTGATACCCGAATGAAGCGCCGGGTCGCTGCACGCTCGGCCATTACGCCGCTGCTCTATACAGAACGCATAGAGACATGGACGCCGGGGCTATGGCACATTTCTAAGCGTGTTTAGTCAGGTCCGGAGAATGTCATGTCCGTAGGCGGTTCAAACGAGACTTCCCGTAGTCAAGATACAAGCAGTATAGGCCGTTCTGAAGACACGGCTTCCCAACAATCTGCCTCTTCGAGCCTCGCCGCTGCCGGTAACAACCGTGTGGAGGCCGCGCAGCGGGCTTTGGACGCGGGTGCTGCGGCAGGCGGCACTTTCGGCGCTCAGATGGCGCAGATTACACCCGTTCAAGGTGAAGTGCCTGCCGTCGGTCAGCCGCAGGTCGAACTCGCGCAGCTGAACAATGTCGCACCGCCGCCGCCATCGACGCTTGAACTCGCCCAAATGGCGCAGGCAGCGTATGGCGAGGTCGGGCCGCCGCAGGGTTGGACCGAGGCGAACGCCGCCCAATTGGCGGAAATCGGCCTGACGCCTGACATGCTGTCTTCGCCCACATCGGAATTCCGCGCCGAAGTGTATGTGCAAGAGATCAACGGCCAAACGAGCTACACCGTCGCTTTCCGGGGATCGACCCCGACCCAGAGTGATTGGGCAGCTAACGGAAGGCAGGCGGTTGGTTTGGAAACCGATCACTACAATCGCGCACTCGAAATTGGTGAAAGCCTCGTGGTGCCAGAAGGATCGCGGGTGAGCGTTACGGGTCACTCGCTAGGCGGCGGGCTCGCTTCGGCTGCGGCCATCGCGGCGGAGCTTGATGCGACAACGTTTAACGCGGCTGGCCTCCATTCGACCACGATCAGCGCGGCTCAAGAGATCGCAGCCGCTGACGGGCGAATTGATGCACCGGATATCAGCGCCGTCTACGTACGCGGCGACGTGCTTTCCATGCTTCAGGATGGCGGCGACCAGATGATCGGCGGCTTGATCGGACGCGGATTGGGCAGCTGGCTGGGTGGCCCGCTTGGTGGAGCGGCCGGAGGCCTGGCTGGCCGTCAATTGGCCGATGCGCCCGAAGCCTACGGTAACCGCATTCAACTTGATCCCGTTCGCCCCGACGGAGTTGGCTTCTTCGGCGACCACCCGGTTGCGCGGCATGGGATGGATTACGTCATCTCTAGCTTGCAAGGCAACTGACGGCTTGGCGCAAAGCGTCCGCGTCCCTATGATCCTACGCTATGTTTAGACCTGTTCGTACTGCCGCGGTCTCGCTCTGCGCGTTCAGTATGGTCGTGTGTGGGAGTTGTAGCCCTGTGACAGCTGGATCGTCTTGTTTCCAACGTTCAAAGCCAGTGCTGCCGACGGCGCAGAAAGTGCGCCCCTATCTCACGAACGGAGAAGAGGGACGGCGCATCTATGATGCGGTCAGCGAAGGCGACATTGCATCGGTCGAAACCTTGGTGCGCGCCAATCCCAAGCTTCTTGGCACGCACCGGGTGCTGGCGGATGGGGAGCGGCCTTCTAATGGGAACACGGGCGGGTTGCTGACTTTTGCTATCGCGCAATGCAACGCGCAGATGGTGGGCGCGCTGTTGGAATTGGGCGTCGATCCCGATGGCGTTCCGCCGGGCAACGCGCTGACATACGCCTTATTGGCGGACGATATGGTGATGGCGACGATGCTGTTGCAGGCGGGAGCGTCGCCCGACGCGCACGCGCGCGATGGCACCACACCTTTGCGCGAAGTGCTGTATTATCAACGCGCTGATGCGGTCGCGCTGCTGGTGCAGGCGGGCGCGGATGTGAACCACGCTGATGCGATCGGCACCACGCCGCTTCTTTCCGCAATCCGGTTTGGCGATTACGCTTCGGCGAAAGCCTTGATACAAGGGGGAGCCAACCCGTGGCTGGTTTCGAATAAGGGTTCGCTTCCAGCGGCGCGGTTGATGAACCCGGCCAAAGATGCCGAGCAAGAGCCCGTGCGACAGGCTCTTCTTGAAGAAGTGAGGGCGAAGGCGCCTACGTGGCCCCCGCCTTCGACGGATGAGATCGTTGCAAAATTCACCTCGGGTGAATGGCCGACTCAAGCGATGCAGCAGGCGGGTTTCGTCGCCTCGTCCGGCGCTATGAAGAGCATGAATCAGGTGGCCGCTTCGCAGCGTTCGAAGCGGTAGGGCCAGCCATGGTTGGCCCGATCCGCCCCACCGGCGTCACAGGCGCGTCCGCGATTCGCCGGGCCGCGGGGGCGTCGTCTGGCAACCGCACCGGCGGCGCGCTGCGCAAACTGGCGGGCAAAGTGGCCGGGCGCGTCGCGCGCGAATTTCGCCTTTTGGGAAAAGGGGAGGACGCTTCGGATGATCGCCCGGACCATTATCGCGAGGGGGAAGATCTGTACGACATCACCGCCACCGCGTCTGAGTTGGCGAGCGAGTTGAACGCGCGCCCGCTCGATGAAGGGATCCTTGCCCGCTCGCTCGATGGGTTTGTGCAGGAAAGTGCGGCGTTGCTCGCGGCGCGGCCCGGCGCGGCCTCGCTTGACGCGATTGCGCGGGTGATCATGGAAAACGAAGGAAGCCGGGAGGGCGAGACGCTGGATGTTTCTGTTCAGCAGATTGATCAGACAACGCGTGGTATCGCCAAAGCGTCGCCAGGCCCTGCTTCAATCCGCCGCCCGCGTTGATCCGCGGTCTCCAACCGCACCGACTTCACCTTAAGCCGCTGGCGAGCCAGCATTCCGGTGAGCTGCGCTTGCAGTCGTGCGTGCTGGACGGCGGAGAATCTGGGATCCAGCCCGGTAATCAGTACGGCGAGAGCGCCATCTGAACCGCGCGTGATCTGCGCCCCTTGGGCTATAGCCCCGGCCGGAAACGCGACACTTGCGCTTTGCGGGCCGGAGCTCAAAAGCGCGGTGGGCCAGTTTTCTGCAATCTGCGCGGCCATGCGTTCAAGCATCGCCGGATCAATGATCGCAGGACCGGTGAGCGTGGGATGGGCCATGCCGGAGGTGGCTTGCAAGGCCAGGCCCGACAATCCGTTGGCGGCAAAATTGTCGGGTGTCGAACCACCTCGGTCATCGTTGCCTTGTTCGCCGCCTGAGCCGCTTTGGCCTTCGCGTCCGCGTTCGCCGTTGGCTTCCACCCTTGCGCGTTCGCTGGTTGGTGAGGAGGACGCTTTCTCGCTCCCGCTCGCACCAGAGCTACGGTCTGCGTTGTTGTCTAGCCGCGCGGCAAAGCGTTCGCGTGCGGAACGCGCCTCCGCCTGGTTTCGCGGCGTTGGCTTGGAGGCCTCGCGCACAGGCTCTGCCTTTCGCGGCGCGGGAGTGGGTGAGGAAGACCTCTGGCTGGATGCGGATGGGGAAGCGCTCATGAAAAGCGCTCCTGCATAGCGTCGTCCTCGCGGGCCTCGGACCGAGCCGCATGTGTCCGACTAATTCTGACAAGATGGTCTTCAAGATGCGCGCTGCGCTCGCGCAGACGTTCGTGCTCCTGGTGCGCCTGAAGAGCCGCTTTACGCGCCGAATCCGCTTTTTCCTCAGCGATCTGCGCCTCGTTAGCCGCTTGTTCCTCGCGCATCTGGCTGGCGATCATCCAGACTTCGGCCTGATCTTTCCCGCCCTCTTCGAAGAAGGCTAAGCGCGCTGTCGCGTTGTTGCTATGCGCTGTCTTATGCCGCTTGCGAGCCGCTTCGGCCTTGTGCGTCGCTTCGCGCTGAGCGCGCGCGGCCTCCATCCTCTCGCGCTCGCATCGGCGTTCCTTGAACTGGGTGATCCGATGCGCTTGGGCAAGGCGCCGTTTGTCGCTTGAAGAGGTCAAAGGATTGTCTCCCCGATTGCCCTCAGGCGCGCGAGTGTCGTCGCGCTGTCGCTGGCTTCATTGGGCTTTTGGCGCAGGAATCTCTCGATCGCTTCGCGCTGGTCCAAGGCTGCATCCGCCAAGGGGTCGGAGCCGCGTTGATATTCGCCCATCTGCACAAGCATTTCGATATCTTCCAGCTTGGCTAACATGGCGCGCACGGCTTCCGCCGCAGCGATCTGTCCTGTTCCGGCCAGTTTGCGAAACAGGCGCGACTGGCTGCGCGCCACATCAATGGCGGGGTAGTGCCCCCGCGCGCCCAGACTGCGCGACAGGATGATATGCCCATCGAGGAGCGAGCGCACTTCCTCAGCCACCGGGTCTTCCTCTTCGCCTTCGGTCAGCACGGTGTAGAGCGCCGTAATCGCTCCGTTCGCGTCCGATCCGGCCCGTTCAAACAAGCGCGGCAGTTCGGCAAAAACCGATGGAGGCAGACCGCGCCGCACCGCCGGTTCACCCGCAGCCAGCCCGATCTCTCGCAAGGCCCGCGCGTATCGAGTGACGCTGTCCATGAGGAGCAGAACGTGCTTGCCTTGTGATCGAAACCCTTCAGCGATCGCGGTGGCTGCGCGGGCTGCGCGCACGCGCTCCATGGCGGGCTGGTCGGATGTGGCGACCACGACGACCGAGCGAGACAAGCCTTCCTCGCCCAACGCGTCTTCGATGAATTCGGGCACTTCGCGACCGCGCTCGCCGATCATACCGATGACGATGGCGTCGGCTTTTGCACGACGGGCCAGCATGGCGAGCAGAGTGGATTTCCCTCCGCCCGCCGCCGCGAAGATTCCCATGCGCTGCCCCTCACCGAGCGTCAGCAATCCATCCAACGCGCGTATCCCGCTCTCCAGAGGTTGCGAGATCGCACGGCGGTCCATTGGGGAGGGAGGGGGCGCGACCAGCGGGCTTTCGGGCCCGGGAGCCACACGGCCTAGCCCGTCAATCGGCAGGCCTCGTGCGTTGAGCACGCGGCCCAGCAGCCCTTCATGCGCAGGCACACGGTCCGCCATTTCGCGCAACACGACGTCCACATTACTGCTAAGCCCGCGCAGATCGCCTAGGGGAGTGAGCAGCAGATCATCGCCTTCGAAACCCACGACCTCCGCGCCGAGATTGTCTTTGGAGCCGTGATCGGAGGCGTCCAAAATCTCCACCAGATCGCCAATCCGTGCCCGGACGCCGCGAACACGAAGTGTGGTGCCGACCGCGCCGATCAAGCGCCCGCGTTGCTCAAATAGGGGCGTGCGTAGCGCCTCAAGCAGGTTGGCGTTTACCGCGCCGTATGGCTCGCTTTGCTGCGCGAGATTGAGGTGGGATAAGCTCATCGCTCAGGCCCCGCCTCGGCCTGGTCTGGTGCAGCAAGAGGCGCCTCGTTTTGGTCGAGGCCCCATCTCTCGCGCAGCGTTTGAAGTTGGGTTTCAAGATCGGCGACGATGACGCCGTCCTGCGTCCGAACGCGGCAGCCATACGCGCTCAGCCCCTCGTTCTCGACGACCTTGGCGGTGTGTCCCTCTTTAAGCAATCGCTCGGCCACTGGCCCGGCGATATTAGGGGCCAACTCTACCACGCAGCCTGTTTCGCCAACGCCTAGCCGGGCCAGAGTTTGCGCGGCGAGGCCCGTCACGGTTTCGATGGGATCGCGCTGGCCAATCAGCTGAGCGACCACTTCGATAGCCGCTCGACCAAGCTCTTCATTTCGGCGCGTGTTCTCAGCCGAGAATCGTTCGGTCAGTTCCTTTAGCGCTTCGCCCATTGCCTGCGCCATCTCATCGCGCGCGGCCTTTCGGCCGTCTTCGTAACCCTTAGCGCACGCGGCCTCGCTGGCGGCAGCGGCCTCATCTCGGATCAGCTTTGCGCGGGCGAGAAGATCGGAGGCTTCGCACAACACGCTGACATCGCGCGCCGCAATCCGCGCAGACGGCAATTGCACAACGGTTTCTCCGAACAGGATTGGGCGGCTCACGGCGCGGTTTCCGCTGCGGCCGAAGAATTGGCTTCGGCGTGCCGTTCACTATCAAGATGTTGCACTATTACGACGGCCCGTTGCGTCAAGGCGGCTAGGTCTGGCGTGTCTGTCGCTTTGTCGAGGAGCCGCTGGCCCGTGGCGCGCAGCTCGGAGGCCTGAGGCAGTGTGGCGACTAGCGCTTCTTGTGGCAGAACCGCCGTGTCGAGATTGCGCACAGCGTCCAGCGCATCTTCGCCAATCGCGTCAGCCAGGCGCGCTAAGCGCGCTCCATCTAGCGCCCGGTCCAAGGCAGGCTTTGCGTGAAGCAGGGCTAGCACCATGGCCAGTCTTTCGCCGTCTTTGTCGGCGGCTTGAGCGGTCTTTCTCTGACGCACCAAGTCGGCAAAGGTGGGCTCACGCTCTCCTGCCAGCCGCCGCCCGAACCGCATCGCCCGCCGGGTCATTGGCTCGGAAGATGGAGACGCAGACTTACTGGAGATATGCGCTGCCATGTCCCCAATCACTCCGCCGGCTGCGATGCGGTTTCGGCGTAGTCGCTCGCATCATTTGATGAACCATACATCGTCGTCGGTGTGACCGCGCCCGAGTTCGCGGGATGGCTAGCCTGAGAGGATCGCGGCTCGCTGTCCTTGCGACGCTTGGCTGCGCTGCGCAGCGAGTAGAAACGCCAGCCCGCCGCCAGAAGCAAAAGCACACCCAGCGCCAAGGAGACAGGTATGAGGGTTGCGACCAGCATGTCGCCCACAGGATCTTCGGGTATAGCGGGCAAGGGCTTGGCTTCCGTCATCGCCACCGAGACCTTGTTGTAGTCGAGCCCTTCGATGCTGTTAGTCACAAGCGATTTGATCGCAGCCGTTTGCGCGGGCAGATCCATCCCTTCGCGATATTTGACGAACACCGAAGCCGATGGCGGATTGCTGAGCCCGGTCAGCGCGTCGGCTTTCGGCAAGGCGAGGTGAACACGCGCTTCGATGACGCCATCGAACTGGCTGATCGTGTTGGACAGCTCTTGGCTGGTCGCAAAGACAAATCGCGCCTGCTCGGCAAGCGTGGTCGAGGTGAAGCCTTCCTTTTCAAACACGGTGCCTAGCGTCTCAAAGTCTTCGCGTGGCAGTCCGTTCTGGCGCAGCACTTCGACAGCTTGAGGAAAGTCGCTGGTGGCAACCTTGACCGTGAACGTGCCCTTTTCGCCTGTGCCTTTTGTAGCGTCGATCCCGGCTCGCATCAGGACCGAGATCATTTCGTTTGCCTCGCGCTCTTCGATGTCGCGATACAGTTCCTGACCGCTGCACGCTGTGAGCGCCACGGCCAGCAGCAGGCCTGCAATCCAACGCTTGAAATGTGATCGCGCGGGACACGGCAGCGCCGGTAAGGGGGACGACATCATGGACAGGCCCTTAGCTTTGCTGGCGGAACAATTGCTGCACCCCATCGGCGCTGCGGTTCGCTATGTTGGATGTGAGTTGGCACTGGAACATGAATTCTTGGCACTGCATCGTGAGTTGCACGATCTCGCCCGGGGTCATCTCACCGCCGCTTAATTGCGCCGCCTGCGCGTAGTCGGTGACCGAGCGAGCCTGCACGTCAATTCCATCCAGGGCGCGAAGCATATTGCCAAGCGGTGCGGGCAGCTCGGCCGGGGTCGGTCCACTCGCGGCCTGCGCCTGCTCAATCGCCGCCGCAAACTTGTTGGCTTCGGGTGATCCGGCGGCGTTGGCCGATCCGACGGCGCCTGCGCCGCTGGGGCCGAGCGCCACGATGCGTTCGCTTGCGGTGTTGGAGCCAGCGGCGGCGAGCGCGCTGATAATGGCGTCCATGCTCATCCGATCAGCCCTTGCGTGCCATGGTTTCAAGCGCCTTGGATACGCTGTCGAGCGAAGTGTGGCTGCTTTGCGCCATAAAGCTCATGCGCATCGATTCCGCGGTCAGTTCGGTAATGGCCCCGGGGCTATCGCTGCCGTTGTTAGCTATGCCGTTCGACCGCTGCTCAATCTGAAGCGCCTGATTATCGAGCGCAGCGCCCCAGGCACCAGCGAAGGCTTCGAACCAATTTCGTGAGCGGCCCTGGCCCGTTGTCTGAAACGCGTTGGCTGTACCGGTAAGGTCAGCAAGGAGGCGTGTGTCGATCGTGTTCATGGCATTCATCCTTTTTGGTGTTGGTCGTGGTGCGGTGGTTTGAGGCGATGGTGGTTTCAGGCCCTACATAATCAGTGTGTCGCGCAGTCCGTCGCGCTCCACGGTTACTCGGTTGCCCAGGATTTCGATGATCGTGTGTCCGGTGGGCAGGTTGGCCCCTTCAAACCACCGCGTGCCGTCTTCGGTGACGATGTAGCTGGGATCGCCGGACACGAAGCTGGCTGCGCCGTAGCCGGGCGCGTTGAAGAAATAGGCGAGATCGGATTCGCCTCGTTCGGCTGAGTTGGCGAACGTGAACGTCCTGACGCGCGGCAAGTCGCGCATAAGCAAAGCTTCGAGTTCGACCTTGCGATCTTGCGGGAGAAACTCGCTCTCGATCAGCAGACCGCGCGTTCCATCGGGAACGACATCGGCATCGACGTTATGAGCCGCGAGGAGGTTATCGGCAGCCTCTGCCGCGCTTTGAAGTGTGGCAACGCCTAAAGTGACATCGGGATGCTCTGCCTCGGTCCAATCTTTCAGGCGTGCGATATCGTCTTCGCTTGAAACGAGGCCAACCACGGACAAACCGCCGCCATACCGCGCGCGTTCCACCGAGAGCGTGGGGTAACCCATGTTGGCCAGCTCGACGCCAAGATCGGCGCGGGACGGCCCGTTTCCAGCAAGACGCGCGGTTGCAAACCATGCGGCGCCTGCCACTACTAATATCGTGGCCGCAGCCACGAGCAGTACAAGCGGGGAAGTGAACTTGTTGGCGTGCCGATTGCGGACTGGCTGCGTGCGCAGGTCGATCCGCTCCACCAGATTGGTAGCGGGAAGTTCGCTTCCGGGTTCAATCCCATCATGCGAGCACACTTCAGCCTGCTCGGCTATCTCCGCCGCCTCGGACCATCGCTGTTCGTCCTGCCCATCGCCAATCGCAAAGACAAAGCCCGACAATCGCACTGGGACATAGGGTTCCAGGGTGATCCGTTCGCCTTTCGCCAGGGTGCGGCCCAGCACGGTGATTTCTCCGGCTATCACCTCGATCATGGCGAGGCGTCCATGCGGCGTCAGGCTCAGCGACACACCAGCGGAAGTCGCGTCGCGCAGAACCACATCGTTTTCATAGGAATGCCCCACCATGATCCGGCGATCAGGGGGCAAGCAATGCTCAGCGCCTTTGCCGCGTCCGGCCAGAACCCGCAGTCGCAGCCGCTTTGTCCTATCGACTTGCACGGCGCCGGTCGCCGGCGACGGCGTGTCTGGAGAGGGAGTTAAGGCCGAGACAGCGTTCATTGGAGGCGCGCCTCGGTCGCGTGCAGCCCCGCCGTGTCGGCCATCTGCGATGTGGAATGCAAACCCTGGCGCTGGGCCGCGACGGCGGCGGTCTCCAGATTGCGAACGCGCGGCGTGAGCAGGATGAGCCGCTCAATCCGCTGTTCGCCTTTGCGCCGACCTTTGAAAATCTCACCGAGCAACGGAATATCGCCGAGCCCCGGCGTCTTGCGCTTGAGATCATAGGAGCGTGTGCGCGCCAGACCGGCCAACATAGCGCTCTCGCCATGGCGGACGATCGCGGTGGTGGTGATGCGGGGACCGGCAGCGGTCGGGACACCGTCGACCACGAGACCGTTGAGCGACGTGTCGCTGATCTCGATCTGCATTCGGATACGCATGTCGCCGCCATCCTCAATCGCGGAGGGCCGAATGCGCATCGCCAGTCCGTAATTGATCGCGAAGGCGTTAGCGACGCGCTCGGACTGGTTGCGGATCACCTGTTCGGCGGTGATGTCGAAGGTCGCGACCTCATTGTTGGTGCTCGAGAGAGTGGGACGGGTGACCACGCGAACCGCGCCTTTTTCTTCGAGCAGGCGCAGCCGGCCAAGGAAGAAGGAGCCATCGTTGGTCACAAAGCCGCCGGTCACGTCAGCCGAAGCGGTGGGGTTTCCGATCAGCGCACCGAGACCCAGATCGGCAATGACGCCGCCTAAAGACGCCGAAAGCTCCTTCAGCCGCGTCACATCCAATTCGAGGATGGTGACCTGCGTTTCAACAATCAGCGGTTCAATATCGAGGTTCGCGATAAGCGCTTCATAAACCGGCATGATCTCTGGTCGATCGCGCACAATCACCGCGTTCACGGTGCGGTCGGCGGAGATCCGCGGACCATTCAGATCCAACGGCGCGGCCTCGGCGGCGGGTTGCGGATCACCGCGGCCCAGGGCGCCCAGCAAAGGATCGTAGGCGGTGTCTGGTCCAACCTGACGGATCCCACCATTGCCCTGGCGCACATTGGTGCCGTTGGTCGTAACGCCGCCAACCTGACGCCCATCGCCCATTTGTTCCTGCAAGAGGCTGGCGACACCGGGGATGATCTCCACGCGCGTGCTTGAGGATACCTCACGATCGGCTGCGTCGCGGTACTTGAGATAGAATATGCGCACTTCGAAAGGATCGCGACCACCGGCGGGGCGCAGCACTTTCGAACTGACGCTGGCGCGCACGAGGGGCGACGCGATGGGCCGTGCGCGCGACGCCAACGCGCCAAGGCGCGGGGTCGGGTTGGCTTGCGCCATTCGCATCTGACCGGCCAGCTGTTCCACGCTGTCGAGATAGGCCGGAACGCCCATTGCAAGCACCAGCCCGTCGCCAGCCTTGGCGGTGTTAACACCGCCGCCGATATCAAGCTTTTGAAGTTGGGATAAAAGCTGTTGCGGCGCGTAAGTCGCGATGGATCGCCGCCCGATCTCCTCCTGTGAGTACACCCTTACAACGGACCCATCGTAGTAAGCGACAAGGCCATAAGCGCGCGAGATTTCGCCCCAGATTTCTTCGGGAGTGCCAGAAAACACGCCCTGAACCTTCTCTTTCTTGATCCCTGTGCTGACCTTCACGTTGAGGTCCGCTTCGCCCATCAGATCGGCCACGAAATCGCGGACAAACTGACCACGCGCGCTCAGCATGATTTTCTTGTCGGCGAAGGGCGGATCTTTGGCTTGGGCTGGAGCTGGGCTGATAACGGCAGCGAGCGCCAGAGTGGCGCTTACCGCCAACGCAACACAGCGTCGAACAGTCAGATGGCGGGGTCTTGCCAGAGCTTGGGGGGTCACTCGGCGGCCTCCATTTCTTGGGTGTGTGCGCCGGGGATCGACACAAGGTTGGGTTCAATGTCGAGCTGTCCGACCACATCAAGCGGTACGGCGGGGTTCAACTCGTTGAAGCTAAGGATGGGGACATCAAACAGGTCGGCCGCCGTTACCAGCCGCAAGGGCCGCCGCAGGTCTTGCGCGGTCAGAATGGCCCGAGCGTTGCTCTTCTCCACTTCGCTTTGTATCAGGCGGACAAATTCGCGCATTCGCATCGGATCAATGGCGAGGCGTGATTGCCCCTCGATCTGCGTAAGGGTGTTGCGGATCGCCTCTTCAGCGCGCTGACCGATCATCAGAACCTTGAGCTGGCCGTCATCGCATAGCGGCGCGATGAGATTACGACGCAGGCGCGCCCGGGTGCGCGCCGCGATGGCGGCCGGCTCTCGCTCCGTCTGTCCCGCTTCGCAGATCGCTTCGATGCAATCGCGCAAGTTACGCAGGGGCACTTGCTCCTCGGCCAAGAGGCGAAGAACCTCACGAATTGTCGGCACGGCCACCGCTCGCACCGCTTCCTTGACGACCTCAGGGTAAGTCTCACCAAGCCGGTCGAGCATATCCGTGGTTTCTTGAAGGCCGAGGAAAACGGGCACATTGCGGCGCAGAAGCTCTCGAACCAGCGCCGGCAAACGCTCCTCAAGACTGTCCAGTTCCTCACGCGACTGCGCGAGCGGCGCGTCAAAGGCCGAAAGTTCCCAGGTGCCGGGTTCGCGCGGCGCGTCAAAACGGGCGATGCGCAACGCAGGCAGTGTCACGCCCGAGCGCACCTGCACTGCCCAACGCGCTTCTTCCAGCTTGCCCGCCAAACGCTTCATCTGCGCGCCCGAAGCTTCGTCCAGAGCCAGATACAGCACGAGCGGTTCCGCCTTGGGAGCGGGTTTGGCCGTCAGCACGATCTCATCGGGCGCCGCCTCATCGCCGTCGCGTCCGCGTGTTATCATTCCTCGCAAATAGTTTCCGGCCGCCTCGTGTCGCCACAGTCCGGCGCCGATAAGCAGCGCGCCTAATACGAGGAAAACCGCCGCTGGAAAGCCGGGTATCAGGCCCAGCAATGCCGCGATCAGACCAGCGGCGATGAGCGTGCCTGGCTTAGCGCCCGCCTCGGCAAAGATCGCTGGCGCGAGATCGGGTTTCGTTTCGGGATCGTTGCTGCGCGTCACAAGCAAGCCTGCTGCGAGGGCGCATAGGAAAGCCGGGATCTGCGCGACTAACCCGTCGCCGATCGTCAGGATTGAAAACGTGGCCGCGGCTTCGGAAAGGGACAGGCCGTGGGTAAACATGCCCACGGCGATCCCGCCGATCAGATTGATCAGAACGATGACGATCCCCGCCATCGCATCGCCCTTCACAAACTTCATCGCACCATCAAGGCTGCCGTAGAGCTTGCTTTCCCGTTCGAGCACCGCTCGTTTTTCGCGCGCTTCCTCTTTGGTCAGCAGCCCGGATCGCAGATCGCTGTCGATCGACAATTGCTTGCCCGGCATCGCATCGAGGCTGAAGCGAGCGCACACTTCCGCGACGCGTTCAGACCCTTTCGAAATGACGATAAATTGCACAACCGTGATGATCAGAAACACGACAAGACCGATCACGATATTGCCCGCAGCCGCAGTCTCTCCGAACTCGGCAATGATCTTGCCGCCGTTCATTTCGCTCAAGATCATGCGCGTAGTTGCGATGCTGATCGCAAGCCGCGTCACGGTGGTGAACAACAGGATTGATGGAAAGGTTGAAAAGTCGAGCGGCTGGCGAACGCCAATGACAGCGATCACCAACAGCGCGGCAATTGTCAGGTTGATGGCGATGAACACATCCAGCAACGCGGGCGGCATTGGCAGAATGAACATCGCAAAGACGGCCAACAGCCCGACAATTATCGCCAGTTGGGCTATCGGCACTTGAGCTGCGCCGCGTCTGAGGGTTTGCGCCAAGGCCATCAGAAGTTGACCGCGATCCCGCTTTCAGCCGCCAGTTTCTGGTAGTTTGCCTTGACCTTGACGACATAGTCGCGCGTCTCGCGATAGGGCGGCACGGCGTTGCCGTATTTGCGCACGGCCCCTTCGCCAGCGTTGTAAGCCGCGAGGACAAGATCGATGTTGCCGTCAAAGCGATCCCACAGCTGACTGAGCAACTTTGCGCCCGCGTCAATATTGGTTTGCGGATCATAGAGATGCTGAACGTTGCGCACTCCGAGCGTGCGTCCTGTGCCCGGCATCACCTGCATCAGACCGCGCGCTCCGTCGTGACTTGTCGCGCGCGGCTTGTAGGCGGATTCCTGCTTGATGACGGCGTGAAGAAGAAGTGGATCGACCCGGTGGTTGCGTGCAGCAATGGATATCGTCTGATCAAACGCGGTCGCGTAGGTTTGAGGGCGTAGGGCCAGAATGGCTTCGTCATCGCCAGACGTGTCGGGCGCGGCGTTCTGCGCGTCGGTGTAAGAGGCTGACGTGGTCGCGACCGTGTGGCCGTAATGCGTGCGGTCGAAGACCTGAGCGCCCGGAACGATCGCCACTTGAGTGCGATCGCGTGATGCGATGGAGCGCGTGCGCCGGTCACGCCCTTGGGCTGTCTCCAGATCGGTGTCCAACATGCGGCGGTCGGTGGGGATTTGCCACGAAGGGGCAGTCGCGTCGTTGATCGGCGCTGCTGCCGGACCGTTCGCGCGAAACGCCGGCGATTCAATCACCGCCGTTTCAGGACAATGCCCGATCAGCCCCCCGAAATGCTTGAGCGAATGCACGTTCGCCACACGAAGCGGAGCGTCGATCGGGCATTCGCCTGGATTTTCTATTGGCTCCGGAGGGCGCTCTTTTGCTGAGGCCGGTTCTATGGCGGCGCTATTTAATATCGTGAGACACGAAATACTAACACCAATGTAAATAAAGGCCCGCAAGATGCACTCCTCCTACTCGATACAGAGCAGCATGCGCGCGTGAACAACTTCGCGAATAGACACGATGGAAGCCAAATATGACTAAGACCCTGTTTTTCTGCGAAAAAAGTATAGTTCTTGGTGATTCGCTCGCCTAAATGCCCTGCGATGACCACTACGATAACCATTTTTGTTCAACTTAGAAGTACCCTAAGAGACTGCATAATTGATCATAAATTCCGTGGGTTAAGGCTATTTTTCCCCTTTTGTTGCCTTCTTTGCATGATCCGCTTGTCGCATTTTTCCAACCGCTCGGCTGAGTGGCGAATCGCAATCTATACTTCTGGTCGGTCAGCCGTAATTTGATGGCAGATATATGACGATTGATTGGTGTATTGACT
>JBCCCM010000018.1:0-73595 GCA_039033515.1 Pseudomonadota bacterium | reverse complement strand
GGCGTAGGCCATGCCGAGATAGCCGAACACAGGCTTGCGGCTGAAGGTCGCGACAATCTGCGAGATCATGCCGAAGCCCGGCAGAATCATGATGTAGACCTCGGGGTGACCGAAGAACCAGAACAGATGCTGATACAGGACCGGATCGCCGCCACCAGCGGGGTCGAAGAAGGTTGTGCCGAAGTTACGGTCGGTCAGCAGCATGGTGATCGCAGCGGCCAAAACGGGCAGCGCGAGCAGCAGCAGGAAGGCGGTGACCAGAACCGACCACACGAACAGCGGCATCTTGTGCAGGGTCATACCCGGCGCGCGCATGTTGAAGATGGTCGTGATGAAGTTGGTCGCGCCGAGGATCGAACCAGCGCCCGCAAGGTGCAGCGAGAAGATCGCGAAGTCGACAGCCGGACCAACTGAGCCCGTCGTCGAGAGCGGTGCATAGACCGTCCACCCCACGCCCGCGCCTTGGCCGCCCCCACCGGGGACAAACATCGAGAACAGCAGGCTCAGGAAGCCAACCACGGTCAGCCAGAACGACACATTGTTCATGCGCGGGAAGGCCATGTCCGGCGCGCCGATCATCAGCGGCACGAACCAGTTACCAAACCCGCCAATCATCGCTGGCATGACCATGAAGAAGACCATGATCAGGCCATGCGCAGTGATGAACACGTTCCACATGTGACCCGCCGCCGCGAGATCCGTGGGCGAAGAGCCCGCAAACCACCACAGCCACTGAATACCAGGCTCTGCCAATTCCAGGCGCATGATGCCCGAAATCGCGCCGCCCACGATCCCTGCGATAATCGCAAAGATCAGGTAGAGCGTGCCGATATCTTTGTGGTTGGTCGACATGAACCAGCGAGCAAAGAAGCTCGGCTTGTGATCCTCATGCGCGTGATCGTCGTGGTGTGCCTGAAAGCCTTCAGCGGTGGTTGCCATGGTTCAGTTTCTCTCAGTTTCGCGTAATTCGTGTGTCAAGTGTCAGTCGAGGAGCGCGCCGATCAGGTCGCGGGCTCACCGGCCTCGGTTTCGTTGGGGCCAAGGTTGTCCGGACGCGTTTCGGCGGCCGGGATCGTGTCCTTGTCTTCAAGCTCGACCTGCGTAGGAATTTCGCCGCCCTGCTCCAGAACCCAGGCTTCGAACTCTTCCATCGGGAGAGCTTCAACCGTGATCGGCATAAAACCATGCAGCGTGCCGCACAGTTCCGAGCACTGGCCGTAATAAACGCCCGGTTCTTTGATCGTCAGCATTTTTTCGTTCAGGCGTCCGGGGATCGCGTCCTGCTTGAACCACAAAGACGGCACCGCAAAAGCGTGGATCACGTCCGCGCCCGTCGTTTGGATGCGCAGCGGAACGCCGGCGGGCACGACCATACGGTTGTCCACGGCCATCTGGTAGGGCTCACCATCCGCCAGCGCGTCGGCTTTTTTCTTCATGTTCGAAATGACTTCAAAACCGCCATGGTCGGGATATTCGTAACCCCAATACCATTGATAGCCGATCGCCTTGATCGTCACCGCATCTTCAGGCGGAGTCTCATATTGGCGCGCCAGTAGCGTCATCGACGGCACCGCGAGAACCACCAGGATGGCAGCGGGCAGGATCGTCCAGATCACTTCGATCGCAGTGTTGTGCGTGGTGCGGGAAGGTTCCGGGTTCGCTTTGCGGTTAAAACGCATGATCGTGTAGATCAGCAGCCCGAGCACCAGCAGGCTGATCCCGGTGATGACCGGCATCAGGAACGCGTCGTGCATCCACAAAGCGTATTCGCCGTTATCGGTGTACTGATCCTGGAACGTCATCGATTTTAGCACCGAGCCATCACGACCATCGGTCGGATCGGTCGGCATCCCCTTGTCGATGGTCGGCGCCATTGGCGAATAGCCCGCAGCGTCCTGCACATCTTCAGCCATCGGGACATCGGCAGCCACCGCAGCGCTGTCATCAGCATCGACAAGCGCGCGCTGATCCACCTGCGCAAAAGCAGCAGGTGACAAAAAAGTGGCGAGCGCCGCAAGCAGCGCTGTAAGCGTAAGCCGAAAACGGCCGAATTGATGACCCATGTTCATGCGTCCAGTTTTATCCAGTTTTAATCCCATCACGCCCCGCTTGGCCTTCGAAAAGCCAGACCCATTCGGGTGGCGCGCACCGACACTTTTGGCCGATGTTGTTGTCTCCATTAGCCGCGCTTGCTCGTGCTCTCAAGCGCTTCTAGGGAGAAATTTATGCAAGCCGCCATGTTGCAAGCGCAATTTGGCTTCTCTTACTTATACGAACGCACGCCAATCTTGGATGACAGTCAAGCATGAACTCTCCCTCCAAAACCGCCATGACCATGGACGATGTGCTCGCGGAATTCCGCGCCAGTGGGGCCTTACTCGAAGGGCATTTCAAGCTTTCTTCGGGCAAACATAGCGGTCATTACCTGCAATGCGCGCGCGTTCTGATGAACGCTGAGCGTGCCGCTCGGCTGGCGCGTGCGGTGGTCGCCAATATCCCCGACGCCGTTATCGCAAGCGTGGATATCGTGGTCAGCCCGGCCATGGGCGGTCTGATTATCGGGCACGAAGTGGGCCGCGCCTTGGGCAAAGACGCGATGTTCCTTGAACGGCCCGAGGGCACATTTCATCTGCGCCGGGGATTCGCGCTTGAGCCGGGCGCGCGCGTTTTGATGGTCGAGGATGTGGTCACCACCGGCCTTTCCAGCCGCGAAGCGATTGCTGCGGTCGCGCGCGAAGGCGGCGAAGTGATCGCGGAATGCGCGCTGATCGACCGTTCGCTGGGCAGCGCAGATCTGGGCGTGCCATTCTATCCCCTCGCCGCGTTTGATTTCCCCACCTATGACGAAAACAACATCCCCGCCGAGCTCGCATCCGTAGCTGTGACCAAACCCGGCAGTCGGAAGGAATAGTCGCTCGATCATGCGCGCGCACGTCGCCCCTATCGTAACGCCCGCTATCGCGGCGTTGGCGCTCGCCTGCTCCGCTGTACTGCCCGTATCACCAGCGGCCGCGCAGGATACCGATGACAGCACCGCGCCCGTCAATCTCGACGTTGAGACGGCGAGCGGCCTGAACGGAACCATTTCCACGCCCACCGGGGCCGAGCGCGTCGCGCAGCGCATCGCCGCCGCGCGCGCCATCACTGACGCGGCCTTTGCCGCCGGCTTCTCCGGCGAGATCGTGATCGATATGGGCGGGCTGTTGATGGTCAACGCGATGAGCGCGGATCTTGCCGAAGAAGGTCACAGCGCTTTCGACGCGCCCAAGCTCATGTGGCCCTACGCCTCCGTCACGAAGCAAATTCTGGCGGCCAAGATGGTCGATGAACTCGATGCGGGCGACTATTCGCTCGACACGCCGATCACCGAGTTTGTCGACGGGATCGACGCAAGCGAAGCGCCTGCGCCAACCATCCGGCAATTGCTCCAGCACCGCAGCGGCCTGCGCAATCCCGACGAAACGCCCGAGGGCGCGAACGGCTGGCCCGCTTTTTACAATGGCGGTGCAAAGTACGGCGTTGAATGGTGCCTGAAGGGCCGCACCGCGCCGCCCTCGACCGGCTGGAGCTACAACAATTGCGATTACATGGCATTGGGCGCGGCGTTTGACGAATTGAGCTTTGAGGACTGGTCCTATCTGATCGGCGGCGGCGCTGAGGGCAAAAACGTCGCACAAGTGGTTATCACGCCGGGCAATGCGAGCCAATTTTACAAACTCTCCGGCCCCGAAGTGAGAGTAATCCCCGGCTACGGCGCCTCCGCTGCGTTGGGCGGAACGCTGGAAAACCTCACCTTTTTCAACTGGGATCGGATGAAACGCTACGAAGACGACCTCGCCAGCGGCGGGTCCAAGGCGGCGTTCTGGCAAGGCGATCCAGCGCTCGGCTTCATGGCGCTGGGCCATTGGGTGTTCGAGGTCGAGCATCCCGCTTGCCCCGCCCCGATCGTCGTCTCGCAGCGCAAGGGCGAGATTGGCCGCTATCAATTGGAAAATATCATGCTGCCTGAACTCAAACGCTCAATGGTTTTCGCCACCGCCCAATCCGGCTTCGATTTCGGCGAAATCTGGACGGAAAAAGGCGCGCTCTACGATGCGATCGGAACGCTCGCGTGCGGAGATAAGTCATGAATGGGACGCCCCTTGCTCCCCTTAGGCCCAATTTGCGTTTGGGCGTGAACATCGACCATGTCGCCACCATCCGCAACGCGCGCGGCGGCGATCACCCCGATCCAGTCCGCGCGGCACAGATCGTGGCGAGCGTGGGCGGCGACGGCATCACCGCGCATCTACGCGAAGACCGCCGCCACATCCGCGATGAAGACCTCGCGCGCATTCAGGAATCGATCGATCTGCCGCTCAATCTGGAGATGGCCGCGACCCAAGAGATGCTGGAGATCGCGCTGCGCCACAAACCACACGCGGCCTGCATCGTCCCGGAAAAACGCGAGGAACGCACCACCGAGGGCGGGCTGGACGCCACCGGTCTCGACAACACCCTTGCGCCGATTGTCGAGCAATTGCGCGAAGCGGGCATCCGCGTGTCGCTGTTCATCGAAGCGAGCGAGCGCCAGTTGGACGCCGCCTTACGTCTGGGCGCACCTGTGGTGGAATTTCACACCGGTGAATACGCCCACGCCTTTCTCGACGGCGATCAGGAGCGGGTTGCAAGCGAGGTGAAGCGCATCGCTGACATGGCCGCGCTCGCCGCGAAGAACGGGATCGAGCCGCATGCGGGCCATGGCCTGACCTTTGAAAACGTCCAGCCCATCGCCGCCATCCCGCAGATCGCCGAGCTCAATATCGGCCATTACCTGATCGGCGAAGCGGTGTTTATCGGCCTTGAAGAAGCGATCCGCCGGATGCGCGATCTGATGGACGACGCGCGATGAACGACACGTCAGGCGAACTTACCAAGGCGCAAACGCGCTGGGCGGGGGCGGCGGCTTTGCTGTTCCTCGCCGCGATTGGTCTGTTGGGCTATTCCTTCGCAAGCGGGCTGTTTCGCCCCTTTGCCGTCGGCTGGGTGGTGTTGCAGATGTTCGGCTATGTTGGTGCGCTGCGCTTTGCCAATGGTGATCTCGCTCACCCTCTGTTCAAGAGCCAGGTGATGCTGCACGCCATCGCGCTTTTATTGCTGATAGGGCTGCTGTTTCGCGGCTGACCGGAGGGAAATTCATGATCATCGGCCTTGGTTCAGACCTGTGCAATATCGAACGCGTCGCCAATTCGCTCGAGCGGTTTGGCGAGCGGTTCGAAACCCGCGTCTTCACCGATCTGGAACGCGCCAAAGCCCGGCGTCGCCCCTACACGATCGCGGGAACCTACGCGAAACGCTTTGCTGCGAAAGAGGCCTTTTCCAAGGCCGTGGGCACCGGGTTCAAGCGCGGCGTTTACATGAAAGATATTGGCGTCGTGAACGCGCCCAGCGGCGCGCCGACGCTCGCGCTGACCGGCGGGGCGGCAAAGCGGCTTGAAGAAATGATCCCTGCCGGGCATGAGGCGGCTGTTCATCTCACCCTAACCGATGATCACCCATGGGCGCAGGCCTTCGTGATCATCGAAGCCATTCCTAAGGTGCGATGAGAGTGCTGTAAATCCTAACGAAAAGAATGCTTTGAGCCATACCAACACCCCCTCGACGCCCGCGCAGGCCAACCACTCTCTCACAGAGGCATCCGATTCTGCCGCCAAGGACACGCGCGATGAAAAGGCGAGCGAAAGCGAGAGCATCAACTGGTTCGCGGAGCTGCGCGGATTGGCGCTGATGCTGCTGGCGGTGCTGGCGTTCCACGCGCTGGTGGCCAAGCCGTTCTATATCCCCTCCACATCAATGGTGCCCACGCTGCATGTCGGCGACCGTTTGGTGGTGAGCAAATACCCTTATGGTTGGTCGTGGGCCTCGGCGAGCTTCCACCTGCTGCCGCGCGGCGATTGGCGCATATTACCCGAAACGCCCAAATACGGCGACATCGTCATTCCTGTGCACCCCTTTCGCGATGAGGACTACATCAAGCGCGTTGTGGCCCTGCCTGGTGACACCATCGAAGTGGTCGATGGGCGCATCATCTTGAACGGGACCATGGTGAAACGCGAAGTGGTGCCGCCGGTGCGCATCCCGTTCGAGCCGGACCTGCTGTGCAACGGATCGCCGTGCCTGTCGAACTTCTCGCGCTTCCTGCAACGCGATGCGTCGGGTCAGCAATTCTACGAGCCGCCAACCTATCGCGAGACGCTGCCCAATGGCGCGTCTTATCTGACGATTGATCACACCAACCAGCCGCTTGACAATTACGGCCCCTATACGGTGCCCGATGATGCGGTGTTCGTGATGGGCGACAACCGCGATGAAAGCGCCGACAGCCGCGCGCGCGCCGAATCGCGCGGGCTTGGCGATGCGATCCCGCTTGAAAATGTGGGCGGGCGCGCGGAATTCATCACCTTCAGCCTTGATGGGTCGACGACGTGGAACCCGGTCACCTGGTTCACCAGCCTGCGAGGTGACCGCGCTTGGACCACCTTGCGTCCAGCGATCTCGGAAACCGCCGGGTATGCGACCGCTCAACCCGCTGATTGACGCTGAACACACGGACCGGCGCGCCCATGGCTAAGAAGTTTCTCTACTTCATCGCGATCTGCATCGTCGGCGTTCTGCTGGCGGGCATCGCTTACCAGCTTTTCCAAAAAGAAATCGCGCAATTAGCGCTGGTCCCCAGTACCGAGTTCACGCCGCAGGAACCGCTCGAAGTGAACGCTTATGAAGATCCCACCTTGTGGATTTCGCGTCCGGGCATCGGAGTGAACGATCCAGCCCGCTGGCAACCGGCCTTCGCGCCGACGGCTAATGAGGGCGAAGCCAACACCCCGGCAGCAGGCCAACCCGGCCAAGCCCCCGACGCGCCCGATTTCGCGGTCTTCTTCATTCATCCCACCAGCTATCTCAGCCGCGACAATTGGAACGCGCCCATCGGCGAGACCACGGACGCGGAAGCGGATCGGATCGCCCGGATCTATGTGCGCGGCATGGCCAGCCCGTTCAATGCGGCCTCGCAAATCTGGGCGCCGCGCTATCGCCAAGCGACGATGGGCGCGTTTCTGACCGATCAGGACGAAGCGCGCCAAGCCATCGAAGCCGCCTATGCCGATGTGCGCGAGGCCTATCGCTTCTTCATCAGCTCACTCGACGATGACACGCCAATCGTGCTCGCGGGACACAGCCAGGGCTCGCTTCATTTGCTGCGCCTTCTGCGCGAAGAGGTGATGCAAGGGCCGCAAGCTGAGCGTCTTGTCGCGGCCTATGCGGTGGGGTGGCCCGTTTCGGTCGAAAATGACCTGCCCGCCATGGGCATTCCCGCCTGCGCTACCCCATCGCAGACGGGCTGCCTCATTTCATGGTCCAGCTTTGCCGAGCCCGCTGATCCGTCGGACGTGATCGAGACCTACGCCAATTCGGTCGGCTTTGACGGCACCAAGCGCGGCGACAGCCAGATCCTGTGCACCAACCCGATCACCGGCACCTTTGGCGGCGCGGCCGAGGCGAGCGCCAATCTGGGTACTCTGGTGCCCGACGACAGCATCTCAAACGGCGAATTGGTGCCCGCTGCCGTGCCTGCGCGCTGCGATGAACGCGGCATTCTGATGATCGGCGACCCGCCCGAGCTTGGATCCTATGTGCTGCCGGGCAACAATTACCACGTCTACGATTACCCGCTGTTCTGGGCGAACACGCAGGCCGATGTCGTGCGCCGGGTTAAGGCCATGGTGGGCGGTGAGGCGAGCGCGCCGTCCGAAACCGCGCCCGCTACCGAACCGGAAGCCGTCTCCTGATTACCGACAGCGCCCCGGAGTTCGGCGAGGCCCTGCCTGATGGCGGCGTGTTGCTGGGCCTTGATCTGGGAACCAAGACGATCGGCACCGCGCTTTGCGATGCGGGTTGGCGCTTTGCGACGGCGGGTAAGACGCTGGGCCGGGGCAAATGGGGCCGTGACAAGGAGCGCATCGCAGCGCTGATCGCCGAGCGCGCGGTTGAGGGTCTGGTCCTGGGTCTGCCGCGCAATATGGACGGCAGCGAAGGCCCGCGCGCCCAAAGCAGCCGCGCCTTTGCTCGAAACCTTGACGAAGCTTTTGGATTGCCCGTTCTGTTATGGGACGAACGCTGGTCCACCGCGAGCGCGCAA
Source organism: Pseudomonadota bacterium (assembly GCA_039033515.1). Lineage (GTDB taxonomy): Bacteria > Pseudomonadota > Alphaproteobacteria > Sphingomonadales > Sphingomonadaceae > Erythrobacter. Next base: position 65,419 of record JBCCCM010000018.1, on the reverse strand, counting down.
GGCGCGATGATCGCCCAAGATATGAGCCGCGCCAAACGCGCCGTGGCGATCGACAGCCACGCGGCGGCGGTGATCCTTCAAGGCGCAATTGATCGGCTGGCGGGCGGCGTTATCTAAACCGCGATGTGGGACGCCATATTCGAACTCTTGGCCGCTGATCCGGATGGCGCGCCCAAGCGAAACCGCAAAGGGTGCTGGTGGCTCTTCGGGATATTCTGGGCGCTCGTGCTTGGCCTTATCGTGTTAGCCAACCTTATCTGATCGTCCCGCTCGCGGCGCGATGCCGCTTGGCCACCGCTGCGACCATCCGGCTGCCGCACATCTCGCCCTCACGCCATAGCGCGTCGCGATCCTCTTCCCCGGCAAGGCCCGCGCGCGCTTCGAAACTGGCAAGGCGCAGCCGCTCGCTGGGGTGAGACCGCCCGACCCGTTGCGCATAATCCAGCGCCTCGTCCGACCCGCTTGCGACCGCCACGCGCAAAAACGCCTCGGTCGCGTTGGGGCTGAGCACGCGGGTGATCTCGCCGCGCTCGAGGTCGAACCCATATTGGTCGAACCACCCCTGCGCCGGGTCTACATGCATGATGTTAAGCGAGACCGACAGCGCCTCAGGCGGCAATTGCGAATGCACATCGACATGCGCGCGGTACAGCATCAGCTTCCCCTCATGGAGCGCGCTGCGTTCGATGAAGCGCAGGCCCGCCTTCTCTCCGGGATAGCCGACCACCGCGTCGTAATCGTATTCGTAATAGTCGCTGCGATAACCGGGGCCGCAATAGCCGCTCGTCAAAAAGCTGAAATTGTGATCGTGCGGCACGCCGTAGACGAAGTTCTTCGCGCCGCTGGTCTGGAAACACAGATCGCGCTCGGCGGGCCAGATGTTGGCGCGCACAAACATCCCGCCGCGCAAAGGTGACAAAACGATGGCCTGCGGTCCATAGCCGCTGTCGACCGGCGCGATCCCGCCACCCTTTGCCCGACCCGCGAGTTGGTCGATCAGCCGCTCCGCCAGAAAGGTGCGGTTGTTGGTCAACCGCCGCAGCCACACAGCCGCTTCCTCGCAATTGTCCTGATCGCGCGGGTCAAAACCGAGGTCGGCGAGCGCCTCAACCGCTTCGGGAAGCGTACAGCTTTCGTCCGATGGATTGTCGATTACCAAAGGCATCAGACCGCCTCCTCGCGCAGCAAAACGCGCAGTTCTGGTTGAGCCTCCAGCAATTGGGATCGAAGGGCACGCGCAGGCTCTGCCAAAGGATCCTCAGACCACTCTGAGAGCCTTTCAAGCACCTTGAGCCCCCGTTCCGGCTCAAGACCAAGCGTCTGACGCGCTGCCTCCCACCGCACATCGGGGTCTTCTTCTCGGTTAAGCGCAGTCTCCTGCATAACACTGATCGCGCCGCGCTCACCCAAAGCGCCCAGAACGCCGAGCGCCATGACGGCTTGGCTTGCAGACTTATCGCCGCTCGCGGTGCGCAAGGTTTCGCCGCTGGTCAGCGAGACAAGCCGCGTGGGCCGAGGCCGCGCAGGCTCGCGGGTGAGCTGCAAGAGCAGCGCGGAGCGCTCGACCTTATGGATTTGACGAGCCTGAGTGGAAGCGTTGACAGAGAGGGTTTCCCCCGCTCGCCACACGCGCTTTTGCGTCGCGATACGCCCCGCACCAATGCGTGTGTGAACTACTCCCCTTGCCACGCGGCTCAACACGATTTCATGCACCTCGCGATCACTGAACAGCGCCGTGTCAGCGGTCTGCGTGTTAGCGATGGGCTCATAGGCGCTCAGGCCTAGGGTCGCGCCGCGAGCGGCCAGCAATTGAATGGTAGCCAGACCGTGTGAAACCTTGAAACGAAACGGCGCTTCGCTCAGCGGATCGCGCGTGAGCGCGCGCACCAAGCCTTCAATCATCGGCGCGACAAGCTCGCGCGCCGCGCCATAATCGCAAAGGCATCGACCAAGCGCGGGGCAGGCCTCAAGCGAAGCCCCCGCGCCGTACCGCCCGAGGGCCTCGATAACGGCCTGCACGCGCGGCGAAGCGAACCACGCCTCGTGCGCCGTTTGGACAGCGGAAGCGTTATTCACCGCCGCGCTCGCCGGACCTTGGGTGCCATGGTGGCGCTGCGAGACACAAGCGTCCCGCAGCGCCGCGATGGCTGGATGAACGTGCATTTCGCCTCAGTCCCTCCCGCTAAACGGCTTAGAAGAACAGGCTCGCAGCCTCAGGAGGGGGCGGCGGCATGATGTCGTAGACATAGACCATCACCGCGACGACGCCGTCGTCATAGCCAGCGTTCGATTGCGAGAGGGATCCGAACAGGCCTTGCGCCGTTTCAAGTCCGGGCACGGAGCTGAGATCAATTTTCGGTGTATTCATGGGTGGTCCCCTTGGTCAAACGCCGCGGAAAATGCCGCAGCGACACCGGGAAACCTGACGAGCCCAAGCGTGGCCGTGAAATTAAGATATTGTAATAAAGTTTCACGCGCGCCAAGGCGAACGCATTATGAGTGATACGCCCGCCTCGCAATCCGCCACCCCGCCCACCAGCAAGCCTCTGCCTCCGTTTGATGCATCGCAGGCGGGTAAGTTCTTCTTCAAGCGCGGCCATCCGGGCTGGCTGGGCATGCGTTACCATGACCACGGAGACAATTGGGTTGAATTGGAGCTGCCGTGGCGCGAGGATTTGCTGGGAGATCCGCGCAGCAACGTGCTCGCCTCCGGCCCCATCATCAGCCTGATGGATATGGCCAGCGGCATGTCGATTTGGCAGGCCACCACCGAATTCACGCCTGTTGTCACCCTGGACCTGCGCGTGGATTGCCAACGCCCCGCCCGCGAGCGAGGCAACGTCTTCGGCCGCGTCGAATGCTATCAGACCACCCGCTCTGCCGCCTTTGTTCGCGGCGTCGCGCATGATGGCAACATCGATGATCCGGTCGCGCATGTCGCCGGGGTCTTCATGAAGATCACCAGCGACCCGCGCCAAAAGGAGGTCAAAAATGGTTGACGCTTCCCCCCCATCCCCCGCCCTCGCGCTGCCCGCTTACGCGCAATCGCTGGGCATCACCGTGGACCGTTTGGACAGCGATCGGCCCGTCCTGACGGTTGAATTCGGCTCGAATGTCGAAGGGCGGCCCGGCGCGTTTCACGGCGGCGCCACGGCGGGCCTGCTGGAGGCGGCGGGCTATGCGGCTTTGCGCACAAAGCTGCTTGCCGAAGGGCGCGATCCGGTGCTCAAACCGATCAACATCACCGTGCAATATCTCTCCGCTGGCAAGCCCAAGACAACCTACGCGATGGCGCGCATCACCCGGCTGGGTCGGCGCAACGCCAACCTTTCCGTTGAGGCATGGCAGGACAATCGCGACCGGCCCATCGCCTCGGCTGTGATGAACATCCTGATGGCGTAAGCGCCGCGCGGGTCGTGCCCGCTCAGTTGTCGTCGTCTCGCCGATTACGCAGGTCAACAACTTCGCCATTCTCATCGAGGCGCAATTCAAACGGCATGCCTTCAATCTCGGCGTTGATGGAGATGCCGTCCTCATTGATGCGGATTTGCGAACCCTTGTCATCCAGCGGGACGATCGCGCCGTCTTCAAGGTCGAAGGGCTGCACCGGCCCTTGCGGATCGGGCGAGCTCGTGGACTTGGGACGAGGCGCAGCCTTGAGCGAGAGCGCGCCGCGCATGAAATCCTTCCAGATGCGCGCCGGCAACCCGCCGCCCGTGACGCTGCCGAGCGAGGAATTGTCGTCATTGCCGACCCAGACCCCGACGACCAGCTGATCGTCTTCCTCGCCCGCATAGCCCACGAACAAGGCGTCGCGCGAATCCTGCGTGGTGCCGGTTTTGCCGTAATTGGCAATCGGAAGTGTCGCCGCGCGGCCTGTGCCCTTGTTCACCGCGCGGCGCAGCATTTGCTGCATTTCGCTATGTGAGGAGGAGGAGACGCTGTCCTCTTCGCCGCTAAAGACGCTCCACAGCCACTCACCAAAGCTCTCTTCCTCGGGTTCGAAAGCGTAGGGTCTGACCGGAAATTCGTTCGCGGCGAGGCCCGCATAGGCGCTGGTCAGCTCCAGCAGCGTCATCGTCGAGGTGCCGAGCGCAAGGCTGGGATCACCCACCGGCATGGCTGAGGTGATCCCCATCGAACGCGCGGTCGCGATCACGCGTTCGCTGCCCAGTTCGTTGAACAAGCGCACAGCGGCGACATTGCTGGAACTCGCCAGCGCCTCTTCAAGCGTGATCTCTTCGGAGTACTTTGCACCATAATTCTTGGGCCGGTAGCTGCCCGTCTCGATCGGCGTGTTGGGTATGACGTCATCGGGCTCCCAACCCGCTTCGAGCGCGGCGAGATAGACGAACATTTTGAAGGTGGAGCCGGGTTGGCGGCGCGCCTGCGTCACGCGGTTGAAGGGGCTGTCCGCGTAGCTCTTGCCGCCCACCATGGCGACCACCTCGCCCGTGGGCCGCATCGCGACCAGCCCGACCTGTGCATCGCCCAACCCAGCCCGCCCCACGACGCGGCTGGCGAGCGCTTGCAGCCGCGCGTCGAGCGTCGTGGTGAACACCTGGCTGGCGTAGCCGGTTTCGGTTTCGGCGCGAGCGATCGGCAAGGCCCAATCAGCGAAATAGGTGCCCGTCGGCAGATCGTTGCGCGTGCGCGAGTCGATCCGCGGATTGGGCAGCGCATCGGCCTCAGCCTGCGTAAGATACCCTTCCTGCACCATCGCGCCGACCACCAGATCCATGCGCTTTTTCGCGCGTTCGTAATGGCGGGTCGGTGCGTAGCGCGAGGGCGCTTGGAGCAGCCCGGCGAGCATCGCCGCCTGATGCGGCAGCAGATTTTCGGGCTGGCGGTAAAAGTAATGCAGCGAGGCGGCGCGCAGGCCGTATTGGTTGTCGCCAAAATAGGCGTTGGATAAATAGCGCTCGAGGATTTCCTCCTTCGTCAGCCATGTCTCCAACCAGAACGCGATCAACGCCTCGCGCGCCTTGCGGCTGAGGCTTTGTTCGGGCGTGAGGAACGTGAATTTGGCGAGCTGCTGGGTAATCGTGCTGCCCCCGCCCACGCCCGTCCAGGCCGCGCGAGCGACGCCGCGCGGGTCCACGCCCCAATGCGAATAGAACCGCCGATCCTCAATCGCCATGAAGGCTTGCGGCACATGGTCGGGCAGTTTGGACAGATCGACGGGTTCGGCGACCATCGCGCCCGAGCGCGCAATCGGGGTGCCGTCGCTCGCAAGCAGAGTAATTTGCGGCGGCGCAATCGGCTCAAGACTCTTGGAAAGCGGCGCGGTGTAGGCGAGCCAGCCCACCATGACGGCAAAGGCGAACAGCATCGCGGCTACCAAGCGGACCGCCCACCACCGCTTGCGTCGCCCACGCCAGAAAGCAGGTTTCCACCAGGGTTGGCGCTGCCGCTCAACGTGAGAAAGCGCGCCGTCGAGCTGCCCAAGACGCTGGTCCCACGAGGCAAAATCGGGGCTACCGCCGCTTAGCCCGCGAACCGGGCGTTCGTTGAAATCGTCGTCAATATCAAGCGGGCGCTGGCTTTCGTAGAGCGCGTAGTAATCGTTTCCCGAACGCTCGTCAGACGCGTGCGATTTGCGGCCTAGGATTCGATTCAGGAGCGTCATCAAGGGTGTGTTAGCAGTCTAACACGGCCTGACGCAATGCATCAGGCGCCCTGCGCTGCGCTCTCGGGTAGATCTTCGCCCATGACGCGTTGATAATACTCGCTCACCAACGTGCGCTCGGCTTCGTCGCATTTGTTGAGGAACGACAGACGGAAGGCGAAGCCCATCGAATTGAAGATTGCCGCGTTCTGGGCCCAGGTGATGACGGTGCGCGGGCTCATCACGGTCGAAATATCCCCGTTCATGAAGCCCTGACGGGTGAGTTCGGCGACCTTGATCATATTGGCAGTCACCGCGTCTTCGGTGTCGGGCGTCTTGGATTTGACGATCGCTTGCTCGGTTTCCGCAGGCAGGTAATTGAGCGCAACCACCACGTTCCAGCGGTCCATCTGCGCCTGGTTGATAGCCTGCGTGCCGTGGTACAGCCCGCTCGTATCGCCGAGCCCGACCGTGTTGGTGGTCGCGAACAAGCGGAAATAGGGGTTGGGCGTGATGACGCGGTTCTGATCGAGCAGCGTCAGGCGGCCATCAAATTCCAGAATGCGCTGGATCACGAACATCACGTCCGGACGGCCCGCGTCGTATTCGTCGAAGGTCAGCGCCACCGGATGTTGAAGCGCCCACGGCAGAATGCCTTCCTTGAACTCGGTAACCTGAAGGCCGTCTTTGAGCACAATCGCATCGCGCCCGATCAGGTCGATGCGGCTGATATGCGCGTCCAGGTTCACGCGCACGCTGGGCCAATTAAGGCGCGCGGCCACCTGTTCGATGTGAGTCGATTTACCCGTGCCGTGATAGCCCTGAACCATCACGCGCCGGTTGTGCGCGAACCCCGCCAGGATCGCGAGCGTGGTGTCCGGATCGAAGACGTAGGATTCGTCGAGCTCGGGCACATGCTCGCTCGGCGCTGCGAAAGCGGGCACTTGCCAGTCGACATCGACACCAAAGGTCTCGCGCACATCGACCGTGTGATCAGGCTCGGTAGGAAGCGCTTCGGCGCCGGCGGTGTTGGGAGTAGCGGGTGAGTTCATTACGCGCCTCGGTTAGAACGCGTTGGAGCGCGCTGCAAGAGTTGCTTTAAGCAACCTGAGCGGGATCGCGAATTGTGCGCAGGTGATTGCGCTTGATCCACAGCCGCGCGCCTTGCGGACCGGCGGTCAGATCAGCGGCCTGCGCCGGCGGAATTCGCAGCCAATCGTGGCGGCCATAGGTTTCGCCCAGCGTGCTGAGCGCGCCTTCCAGAACGAGGATTTCGACCCCGCCCGCATCCATGGTAAGCGAAAAAGTGTCCGGCCCCCATTGCTCCAGATTCACCCGCTCGTAATCGCGCAGCGCCAGCGATGCGTGAGAGACACCGGGCCGGTCGGGGTCAGGCGATAGCTTCGCCGTGTTGAGATCAATCGCGTATTGCTTCTGATCGTCCGGATCGAACTGCCACAGTTTTACAAAGATCGTGCACCCGGGATCGGAGCGCGGGATGTGGTGCGTGCCCACCGGATTGCGCACGTAGGTGCCCGCCGGATAGTCGCCGTGTTCATCTTGAAAAACGCCCTCGAGGACGATGAACTCTTCTCCGCCGCTATGCGTGTGTTCGGGAAAAGCGCTGCCCTCGGCATAACGCACGATGCTGGTCGCGCGCGCCACTTCGCCGCCGACGCGGTCGAGCATGCGGCGATCCACGCCTGCCATGGGCGATGGCACCCAATCAAGCGTGTCGGTGTGGGTGAAGACGGCGGCGGAAAAGTCGGCGTTGATTTCCATGCCGAACATCATGGAGAGGCATGCCGGGTGAGGAAACCCCTCAAGCGGCTCGAAAATTGCGATCAGAGTGATTACCTTGGCTTTAATGGCCAGCCCGATCGAATCCTTGCGTCTGCGCGTCGTTGATCAAGTGCGCGGCGTGTTCAACGATTCTGCGAGCGGCCAGCAACCCGTACCGCCTTCGGATGAGGCGTTGTTCGAACCCGATTCGCCGATCCGCATGGTCCACGCCGACCTGATCGGCATGATGACCGGCGGGGTGCGCGGGCTGCTGTTGCAAATGCTCCATCCGCATGCGCTGCAAGGTGTGCTGGATCACTCGAACTTTCGTGAGGACATGCATGGGCGCCTGCAACGCACCGCGCGCTTTATCGCGGTCACGACCTTTGGCCACCGCGACCGGGCGATGGCCTCGATCAAGGCGGTGAACAACATCCACGCGCGCATCGGCGGCACTTTGCCCGATGGCACACCCTACACCGCCAACAATCCACGCACCCTCGCCTGGGTGCACGTGGTCGAAGCGCAGAGCTTTTTAGCGGGCTATCTGCGCCATGTGCGCCCCGATATGCCGGGATCGGAACAGGACGAGTATTACCGTCAGTTCGCCGTCATTGCCCACGCGCTAGGCGCGGATCCGGTGCCCGAAACACGGCGCGAAGCGGACGCGATCTTTCGCGAGCTTCGCCATGACCTGAAAACCAGCGCCGAAGCGCGCGAGGTCGCGCAATTGGTGCTGAACGCCAAACCGTCGGGCACTCCGCCCGGCGTCCAGGCGGTGATCGGCGCCGAGGCGGTTGCGATGCTTCCCGACTGGGCGAGCCGCATGCTGCGCCTGCAACGCCCCGTCCTCGCCGCAATCCCAGCGCGCGCGGCGACTTGGGGTGTGGGACGTACTTTGCGCTGGGCCTTCAAGCAGGACGCCTACCGCAAGTCCTGACGCATTGACGCCATATTCTGCGATCACTGTTCCGCCCGGACCATAGGCAGGATCGGGAGAACAAATATGTATGTTCAGGGGTTTGTGTTGGGCGTCAAAGAGGATGGAAAAGAGGAATACCTCAAGGTCGCGCGCGCCATGGGTGACATGTTCATCGACTACGGCGCAATCGAAGCGACTGAGAATTGGGAAGCGGATGTGCCCGACGGCGAAGTCACCGATTTTCGCAAAGCGGTCGCTGCTGAGCCCGGGGAGAAGATCGTCTTTTCATGGATCGTATGGCCCGACAAAGCGACATGCGATGATGGCACCGTTCGCATGATGGAAGACGAGCGCATGAAGAACATGACATTCCCCGAAGTCATGGATGGCAAGCGCATGATTCTGGGAAGCTTTGACCAGATTTACCGCATCGCCAAGGACGGCTGATCCCGCGACCCGACCGCTCAGGCCAGCCCCGCGCTTTTCCGCAGCGTCTGATACGCGTCGACCACCGCATTAAGCCGTGTTTCATAGCTGCGATCCCCGCCGTTGCGGTCGGGATGATAGCGGCGCACCAGCTCAGAGTATCGGCGACGCAGGCGACGTTTATCGGTGTCGGAGCCCAGCCCCATAACCTCCAGCGCGTCCGCCTCGGCTTTGCTCCACTGGCCTGACATCGCCATTTTGGCGGTGCGTTCGGCGCGGCTGCGGATGCCGCCGGCGCGCGCGCTGATCGCGTCGAGCGGATCGTCAAAGTCCGACCAACGCGGCATGCCGTCCACGGCGGCGCGCGGGCTGAAAGCCGCGCTTTCGGTGCGCCAGCCCGATACAGGCGATTGCGCGTTGAAAATTTCGTCCGCGCTCATGCCTTCAAACCAGTCATAGCCCGAATTGAACTCGCGCACATGCTCCAGACAGAACCAGCGCCATTCACCCGGACCATCAAACCCGTTAGGGCGATAGCCCGGCGCGCGAAATTCGCCCGATCTGGTGCAGCCGGGCCGTTCGCATTGCCGATCTTCGCTCTCATAGCGCCCATGAAACTTGCTTGAAGCCATAAGCCCTTGAGAATGGCGTTTCGTGCCCCAGATTCCAACCCATCCCATGTTGCAAAGAAGGAAACCCCTGCCATGAGCCGACCGGTCGCCGACGAAATGCGCGAATTGCTTGAGGCGGCGTTTTCGCCCAGCGCGCTGGAGATCATCAACGACAGCGGGCATCACGCGGGCCATGCGGGTGACGATGGTTCGGGCGAATCCCACTTCACGCTGGTGATCGAAGCCCCAGCCTTTGCGGACATGAACCGTCTGGCGCGCCAACGCGCGGTGATCGCGGCGCTGGGCGACATTGTGGGCGAGCGGGTCCACGCGGTGGCGATCAAGGCCAGCGCGCCGGAGTGACATCCCAGACATCCACCCTTCGCATCCGCCGCGCCGCGCGCAGTTTGGTCGTGAGCCCGGCGGGCCGCGTGCTGCTGTTCCGCTTCGACGTCGCGGATCGACCGCCGTTTTGGGTGACGCCGGGCGGCGAATGCGAACCGGGCGAAAGCTTTGAACAAGCCGCGCGGCGCGAATTGTTTGAGGAAACCGGCCTAACTGTTGATCCGGGCGAGCAAATCGCGCGCACCATACCGCAATTCATCACCGTCGAGGGCGAGCCGATCCAGGCCGACGAACGCTATTTCCTTGTGCGGGTCGAGGATGAGAGCATCACCACCGCGCACCACACCGCGCTGGAACAAAAGGTCATGACCCGGCACCGCTGGTTCATGATGGACGAAATCGGCGACTGGCCCGAGGCAATCTTTCCCGAAACGCTGACCGATATTCTGAGCGACGCTCTGCGATCCTGATCATTCCAATTCTGATTGCTCTGGCCCCTCTCTCTGATATCGCTGGGCGCTGAGAGAGACAGGAGAGACGATCATGGATTACAACGACAAGGTGGCGTGGATCACCGGGGCTTCCTCGGGCATTGGCGCTTCGCTGGCGCGCGGAATTGCAGCGCGCGGTGGGCATGTGGTGCTCTCAGGCCGCGATGAAGCGCGCCTTGCCGAGGTGGCCGAGGATTGCGGCGAGACGCTTATCCTTCCGTTCGATGTGCGCGACGAGGCAGCGCTTTCCGACGCCACGCAGAAAGCCATCGCGTGGAAGGGTCATATCGACCTCGCCGTCGCTAACGCCGGCGTTTCGCAGCGCGGTCGCGCGCTCAAGACCGACATGCAAGTCTATCGCGACATCATCGACATCGACCTCACCGCGCAGATTGCCTTTTCGCAAGGCATCATCGGCCACATGGCGAAGCGCGGCGAAGGAGCGCTGGCCTTCATCTCATCGATCGCGGGCAAAGTCGGCGTGCCGATGCGCACAGCCTATTGCGCGGCGAAGTTCGGGCTTGCGGGCTACGCCGACGCGCTGCGCGGCGAGCTGACGGTGAACGGCGTCAACGTCCACGTCATCTACCCCGGATCGGTAGCCACCAATGTCAGCCGCAACGCGCTCAACCCCGATGGCAGCCGCCGCGGTGTTTCCGATAAGGCCATCGATGAAGGCATCAACGCTGACGACGCGGCCAAGACGATGCTTGACGGCATGGCCAAAGGCGAGCGCGAGATCATTGTCGCGCAAGGCTTGGAGCTTGCCATGGGCGATATGCGACGCACGCCGGATGCTTTGTTCGATCAGGTCGGCGCCATGGTGGCGAGCGGTTATATGGAAAAGATGGAAGCGCAGAGCTGAGACCCAAGGGGCCCGACATGATGGAGCAGAAACGCGTTCACCTTGCCAATGGCATCCACCTTATGTGCGTTGACGAAGGGCCTGTCGACGCGCCGGTCCTGATCTTCCTGCACGGCTTTCCCGAAAGCCACCGCACCTGGCGCCATCAGATCCGGCACTTCAAAGACCGATATCGCTGCATCGCGCCCGACCAGCGCGGCTATCGCCAATCCTCCAAACCGCGAGAGGTCGAGGCGTACGAAACCAGCAAGATCATCGGCGATGTCTTCCTGCTCGCCGACGCGCTGGGCATCGCGAGTTTCACGATTGTCGGCCACGATTGGGGCGGCGCAATCGCTTGGGGCGTGGCGCTGGCGGGGCAGCACGCGCGTGTCAGCCGCGCGATTATCGCCAACGCGCCGCATCCCGCGATCTTTCAAAAGCTTCTGTACACCAATCCCCATCAGCGCGAATCGAGCCAGTATATTCGCGACTTTCGCGACACCGCCTACGATCCGCTGATCAAGGATGAAGGGCTTGGCGGACTGCTTGAAAAGGTGGTCACGTGGGACAATCCGGGTGCAATGGAGCCGGACGAACGCGCGCAATTAATGCGCGACCGCCAGAACCGCGACGCGGCCTTTGGCATGCTCAACTATTACCGGGCGAGCGCGATGGTGGTGCCGACGATGGACGAACCGTTCGAAGTGCCCGCCGATTATTCGCCGCCGGATCTGCCCAATCTAACCATTCCAACGCTGGTGATCTGGGCGCTGGATGATCTGGCGCTGCTGCCTGAGAACCTTGAAGGAATGGACGAGCTGATCGATCCGCTCACTGTGGTGAAGGTGCCCGATTGCGGTCACTTTGTGCCATGGGAAGCGCCTGATGCGGTGAACGCTGCGATGGACCAATTCCTGCAATCTTAGGCTGTTAAAGGGGCTCTCCCCTCCAACGGACAAGGAGCCGCACCGATGACCGAAGACAGCCGCGACGTAACCAAAACCTATTCGACCGACCAGAATATCGCCAAGCTTGAGCGGCTGGTCGAGGCCCTGCGCGAGGGCAAAGCGTTCGAAATCCAGGTCGACAACCAGCGCCTCTACATCCCCGCCGGCACCGAGTTTTCCATCGAGCACGAGCAGGAAGGCCCCATGCATGAGCTCGAATTTCAGTTTCGCTGGCGCTCTGATGAGAAGTAGGGTAAACTACTGAAAGAAAAGGAGTTTTGCCATGGTATATCATATCGCTCCGGACGCCTGCGAATGCGGCTGCACCGATTGCAAATCAGGCAGCGGATGCTGCGATTGCGGTTGCACGGGCTGCTCGTAAGCCTCCGCTTTTCATAAGCGCCTAAGCCTCGACCCATTCCACCCACGCGCCGTGGGGGTGAGCGTGGGCAAGCATCACGGGCGTGCCATCCCCGGCATCGCCGTCCCAGTACCGCACGCGCAATTCGTGCCGGAAGGTTTTTGGGTTGGTCTCCAGGCTAACCCAGGCGAGCGGGCGCTCGCGGGTCGCTTTGGCGCCCTGCTCCTCCATCATCTGCGTGATCGCCTCCAGAGCCTCGCGCGGCATGTATTGCCACATGATCGAATGGAACAGCGCGCGGGTCGTGCCTTTATCCTGAGGGGTAGCCATCATCGCAGCGACAAAATCTTGCGCGTCCTGCTCGATGACATCGGGCGCTTTTTCGCTCGCCAGCTGGATCGCGGCGTCGATGCGCTGCATGCGCGCGGCGGCGTCGGGCCAGACATAGGCTTTGAGCCGCAAGGCCGCGTCGGGATCGGACAGATCAATCGGCGCGATATCGCAGCCGCGCACGCTTACGATCTCGAACGCGCCAGACGGTGCCGGGGGCATACCCTCGCCGCGCCAGTCGGGCGCAATCTGCATGGGAGATCCCGCCGGCCCGACCCGCGTCCCGCCCAGATCGTAGGCGTAGCGATCAAGCATCGTGTTGACGCCCGCGCTCGCGCCCAGTTCGAACAGCTCAAACCGCGGCACCACGCGCTGCGCCAGCCATAAAAGCCCCGCCATGATGCTGGCCGAACGCCCCGCTTCGTTGGTCTGCGGCGGACCGTCGAGCCATGGGCTGAGCGCTGCGTCGTGCTGCGCCACCATGTCCAGAACCAGCGCGTCTACAGCGTCCTGATCGGTGATTTCGCCCGCGTAGACAGGCACCAGCCGTTTATTCGCGCCGGTCAGCGCCAGATGGTGCAGCCCTCCCGTCACGCGCAGCGGCATCGCATCCTTCAGCGTCAGCCCGACCCACTCGCGCATACGGCGGCCAAGATAGGTGTCGGTCTCGCGAACTTTCGCAAGGCTGCGGATAACCCGCGCGGTGCATGGCGCGCCCGCCTCTTCCGCGTGGTCGGCCTGCCAAGCGATCGCCGCGTCAAACTCCTTGATCGCCATAATCCCGGTTTTCGGCACCAACACCCTCCCCAATTGCGCGGTTCTTTGCCCATCAAGGTCCATTGCCCTTTGAGGCCCCAGCCCTTAAGTGCGCTCCCGCAATGACTTCCGCATTTTCCGACACCAATCCCGGCCAGCTCACCTTCGCTGTGCCTAAGGGGCGCATCCTTGATGAAGCGCTGCCCGTCATGGCGCGCAGTGGTGTGGTGCCCGACGATGGCTTCTTCGACAAGGCCAACCGCTCGCTTTCGTTCGACACCACTAGGCCCGACATGCGCCTGATCCGCGTGCGCGCGTTCGATGTGGCGACCTTTGTCGCGCACGGCGCGGCGCAGGTCGGCATCGTGGGTTCGGACGTGGTCGAGGAGTTCGATTACGCCGATCTCTACGCGCCGGTTGACCTTGATATCGGCCATTGCCGCCTGTCGGTCGCGCGGCTCGCGGGCGACGAGGTGGATGAAGGGCAGGCCAGCCACCTGCGCGTTGCAACCAAATACCCCAACCTCACCCGCCGCCATTTTGAACAACGCGGCGTACAGGCGGAATGCGTGAAGCTGAACGGCGCGATGGAACTCGCCCCGTTGCTGGGTCTGGCCCGCCAGATCGTGGATCTGGTTTCAACCGGCGCGACGTTGAAACAGAACGGGCTGGTCGAAACGAGCCGCATTCTCGACATTTCTGCGCGCTTGATCGTCAACCGCGCCGCGCTCAAGACCGATCCGCGTATCGGCGCGCTGGTCGCCGCGTTCCGTGAGGACGCGGAACAGCGCTTGAAGGAGGCCGCCGAGTGAAGACCCTCTCGACCCTCGATCCCGATTTCGAAATCCGCTTCACCCGGCTCGTCAATTCGCGCCGCGAAACCGATAGCGGCGTCGCTGGACAGGTTTCGTCCATCCTGGCTGATGTGAAGGGCACCGGGGACAAGGCGCTGGTCGACCTGACGCAGCGCTTTGATGGCTACGCTCTGAGCGAAGAGGCTGACTGGGTCGTCACCAAAGAGCGGATGAAAGAGGCGTATGACGCGCTCGACACCGATCTGCGCGACGCGCTGGAGCTCGCAGCCTCGCGCATCCGCGCCTATCACGAAGCGCAATTGCCCGAAAATCGCGACTACACCGATGATGTCGGCGTGCGCTTGGGCGCGATCTGGCGGCCGGTGGATGCGGCGGGGCTGTATGTGCCCGGGGGCCGCGCGGCCTATCCGTCATCCTTGCTGATGAACGCGATCCCCGCGCGGGTCGCAGGGGTTGAGCGCGTGGTGGTCGTGACGCCGACGCCCAAGGGCAATTCCACCCCGCTCGTCCTCGCCGCGGCGCATATCGCGGGCATTGACGAGATGTGGCGCGTGGGCGGCGCGCAAGCGATCGGGGCGCTCGCTTATGGCACGGAAAAGATCAAACCCGTCGATGTCATCACCGGGCCGGGCAACGCTTATGTGGCGGAGGCCAAGAGGCAACTTTACGGTGTGGTCGGGATCGACATGGTCGCCGGGCCTTCGGAGATCCTCGTCATCGCGGATGCACAGAACGACCCTGACTGGACCGCCGCTGATTTGTTGAGTCAGGCCGAACACGACCCGACTTCGCAAAGCATTCTGATCACCGATGACGAAAGCTATGCACGGCAGGTCGAAGACAGCGTCGATGTCCTGCTCGCCTCGCTCGACACCGGCAAACGCGCCAAGGAAAGCTGGGACAAGCACGGGGCGATCATTGTCGTCAACGACCTCGCCGCCGAAGCGCCCGCTCTTGCGGATCGGCTGGCCGCCGAGCATGTCGAACTCGCCGTTGACGACGCGCTGGCGGAGCGATTGCTTAAAGCTATTCGCCACTCCGGGTCGGTCTTCCTTGGCCGCATGACGCCCGAAGCGGTGGGTGATTATGTCGCCGGACCTAACCACGTGCTTCCCACCGGACGCCGTGCGCGCTTTTCCAGCGGTCTTTCCGTGCTCGACTTCATGAAGCGCACCAGTTTCATTCAACTTGATCAAGCCTCGCTGAACGCCATCGGCCCTGCCGCCGCCGCGCTGGCGCACGCCGAAGGTCTGCCCGCTCACGCCAAATCGGTCGAGGTGCGCCTCAAATGAACACGCCCAACAAAACGCCGCCGCGCTCGCAAGCTCGTTCCACCGCGCGTCTCGCCGCCGTCCAGGCGCTTTACCAGATGCAGATGGAGGGCACCGCGCTCAACAAGCTGCTCGACGAGTTTCACCAGCATCGCCTCGGCCGCGAGATCGACGACGAAGATCACGGCGACGCCACCTACGCGGATGCGGAGGTTGAGTTCTTCGACGACCTCGTGCGCGGCGTCGAAGCGCGGCGCGGTGAAATCGACGAATTGCTGCTCGCGCGCCTCTCCGATGGCTGGACGCTGACCCGGCTCGACAAGACCATGCTACAGGTCTTGCGCGCGGGCGCCTACGAATTGCTCGCTCGCGCCGACGTCCCGAAAGCCGCCGCGATCAGCGAATATGTCGATGTTGCTAAAGCCTTTTTCGACGACCGCGAAGCCAAATTTGTCAACGGCATTCTGGACGCGGTGGCGAAACAGGTTCGCGCCTAGTCCAGCCGCCATCGCGCGCGGCGCGCCCGCACAAACCCTTTCATTCAGTCCCTTAGCCCTCTAAAGCCGTGGGCGGGATAAAGGGATGATGGGACATCATGAACGAGCTTGAGTTTCTCGCAGGGCTGCGGGACATGCCGCTGCATCCGGGTGCACGCGGCCTTGAAGACGACTGCGCGATACTGGAATTCGGCTCGGAGACGCTGATCCTCACGCATGACATGATGGCCGAGGGCACGCACTACCAACCCGAGGCATCAATGGCGGATGTCGCGTGGAAACTGGTCGCAATGAACCTGTCGGATCTGGCCTCGAAAGCCGCCGCGCCCATCGGCGTTCTGGCGGGCGTTTCGCTGGGCCGCGATGACGCCGGGTTTCTAAGCGGACTGCGTGACGCGCTTAAAGTGTACGATGTCCCACTTCTCGGCGGCGACACGATCTCGGCGATGGGGCCCAGCACGTTTGGGATGACCGCGATTGGCCGCGCGACGCACACGCCTGTCCCCTCGCGCAAGGGATCGAAAGCGGGCGATGCGATCTACGTCACCGGCGTCATCGGCAGCGCGATGCTCGGCTTTGAAGGGCAAAGGCAGCATTTCGACGCCTTCAACCGCCCCCAACCGCTAGTATCAGAAGGGCAGGCCTTGGGGCCGCTTGTCAGCGCGATGATGGATATCTCGGACGGTCTGCTGCTCGACGCGTGGCGCATGGCGCGCGCAAGCCGGGTATGTTTCCGTCTCAACCCCGAACTCCTGCCGGTCGCGAACGACGCGCGCATGCATGACTGCATCCGGTGGGGCGATGATTACGAGCTCTTGTTCACGGCGGACCCAGCGATCGATCTGCCCATCCCCGCGACCCAAATTGGCAAGGTCGAGCCCGAGGCCAACGCGCCGCTGTATCTGGGCGGCACCGCTTTGGCCGAGCCTGAATCGCTGGGCTATCGCCACGGATAGCGCGCTCGCGCGGCGCATAACCGCTCCAAAACCCGCGGAAAAGCGTGTTTCCGCGCCTTATTGGCCCTTGCCACCCTCTCGCGAGCCCCTAAGCTGCCCTTGACGCGCTCCGAGGGATCGAAACTGATTGGGAGGTCAGGCGCGGGAAATCGGGACGCTTTCACAACAAAAACAATAATTGTGAGAGAGGGGATCATCTGTGAATCTTATACTGATTTCGATCGGTCTGGGACTGCTTGCCATCGTGTATGGCATCGTTACCAGCCGACAAGTGCTCGGCGCGAGCGCCGGGCACGCCAAAATGCAGGAAATAGCCGGCGCCATTCAAGAGGGCGCGCAGGCTTACCTTAACCGCCAATACACCGCGATTGCGATTGTCGGCGTTGTCGCCGCGATCATCGTCGGCGTCGCGCTGGGCATGATCCCGGCGGTCGGCTTTGTGATCGGCGCGGTGCTCTCCGGCGTTGCCGGCTATATCGGGATGAACATCTCGGTGCGCTCAAACGTGCGCACGGCGGCGGCGGCTGAACAGGGTCTGCAACAGGGCCTGACCATCGCGTTTCGCGCGGGCGCTATCACCGGCATGCTTGTCGCTGGTCTGGCGCTTTTGGCGATCGCTGTGTTTTTTTATGTGCTCGTCGGTCCCACACTGGGCCTTGATCCAAGCAGCCGCGCGGTGATTGACGGCTTGGTCGGTCTCGCCTTTGGCGCATCGCTGATCTCGATCTTTGCCCGGCTTGGCGGCGGTATCTTTACCAAAGCGGCCGATGTCGGCGCTGACCTCGTCGGTAAAGTCGAAGCCAGCATCCCAGAGGACGACCCCCGCAACCCAGCCACCATCGCCGATAACGTCGGCGACAATGTCGGCGATTGCGCCGGCATGGCGGCGGACTTGTTCGAAACCTATGTCGTCACCGTCGGGGCAACCATGGTTCTGACCTCGCTGCTCTTTTCCGAGCAATTGGGCGACCTGCTGCTGCCTATGATGAGCCTGCCGCTGCTGATCGGCGGCGCGTGTATCGTCACCTCGATCATCGGCACCTATTTCGTGCGTCTGGGCGGCGGCACGAATGTGATGGGCGCCATGTATAAAGGCTTCATCGTTACCGCCGTTCTGGCGGTGCCGCTGATCTACCTTGTCACGCAATACGCGCTGGGAACACAGGGCGTGGGCATGAGCACGGTTCTTAATCCGGGCGGGTCGGTTGAGTTTCATGGCCGTGATCTGTTTTACTGCTCGCTGATCGGCCTTGTGCTGACCGGCGTCATCATCTGGATCACCGAGTATTACACGGGCACCAATTTTCGCCCTGTGCGCTCCATCGCCAAGGCTTCCGAGACGGGCCACGGCACCAACGTGATCCAGGGTTTGGCAATCAGCCTTGAATCGACCGCCTTGCCGACCATCGTCATTATCGCGGCGATCATCGGCGCGTATCAGCTCGCCGGCCTCATTGGTCTCGCCTATGGGGCGACCGCGATGCTGGCGCTGGCGGGCATGGTCGTCGCGCTCGACGCTTATGGTCCGGTCACGGACAACGCGGGCGGCATCGCGGAAATGGCGGAGCTTGATGAAAGCGTGCGTGAAAAGACCGACCTGCTCGATGCGGTCGGCAACACCACCAAAGCGGTGACCAAGGGGTACGCAATCGGTTCAGCCGGCCTTGCCGCGCTGGTGCTGTTCGCCGCCTACACCGCTGACCTGCGGGAGTTTTTCCCGGATGCGACGGTGAACTTCAGCCTTGAGAACCCCTATGTGATCGTGGGCCTCTTGCTGGGCGCACTGCTACCCTATCTGTTCGGCGCGATGGGCATGACCGCCGTGGGCCGCGCGGCGGGCGATGTGGTCGTGGACGTGCGCGATCAGTTCGCCAGCGATCCGGGCATCATGGCCGGGACGAGCCGTCCCAACTACGCGCGCACTGTGGATCTTGTGACCAAGGCCGCGATCAAGGAAATGATCGTCCCGTCGCTGCTGCCGGTCCTCGCGCCCATCGTCACCTATTTCGTGATCCTGATGATCGCGGGTCAGGACGAGGCCTTCGCCGCGCTTGGTGCGCTGTTGCTGGGTGTGATCGTGGGCGGTCTGTTCGTTGCGCTTTCCATGACCGCCGGTGGCGGCGCGTGGGATAACGCGAAGAAATACATCGAAGACGGTAATCACGGCGGCAAGGGCTCCGAAGCTCACAAAGCCGCGGTGACGGGCGACACGGTGGGTGATCCCTACAAGGACACCGCGGGTCCGGCGGTGAACCCGATGATCAAGATCACCAACATTGTCGCGCTGCTGCTGCTCGCGGCTTTGGCGGGCGGGCATTAAGCGAGTCTCCCGCCCTTTGGGACTTGCCCTTCGTTCTCAAGTAGCGAAGCGGTAGAACACGAAAACGCCCCGCCGGACCATGGGTTTGGCGGGGCTTTTGTTAAGACCTGTCTGTTAACCCTCTTCCCCAATTGCGCCGATGCGCGCGAGAGTTGAGGGATTAAGGCCGCCGTGAACGCTCCGTTCAAACCCGAAACCATGAGCGACCTCGCCGCGTTTGACGCGCTGGCCGAGGCCGATCAGCCCGACCGTGTCTATATGCGCGCACAATGGTTCCAGAGTGGCCCGGAACCCGCCACAACCTTTGCTGTCGCACGCGGTGCTTCGGGTCAGCCGCTGGCCGGTTTTGCGCTGCGTCCCAAGGCGATTGGGCCTGGCGCGCTGGGCCTCAAGGTCAATGAGATTGCCGGCCCCTATTGGCCGATGCGCAGCGTGCCTGTGAGCGCGGAAACCTCGCCGGATGAGCTTGCCAGCGCGCTTGCCGACCCGTCCGTCACCAAGACGCTCGGCCCCGCCTTCCGACTTGGTCCGGTTGTGCGCGACCACGCTTCGATCCGCTTGGTAAGCGATGCTTTTGCGAAAGCGGGTTGGAGCTTACTCACCAAACCCGTCGGGCAGCATTTCGCGGTCGATCTCGCGACCAAGATCGCGAGCGGCAATTGGCCGTCCACCCGCGGGGCGCGCAAGCGGCGCTGGCATGTGCGCCATATGGAAAAGATCGCTCCGGTCCGCACCGAGTACTTCACCGGCGCCGACTGGACCGACGCCACGCGCGACGCGATTGCGCAGATCGAAACCAACAGCTGGCTCGGCACACTCGAAGACGGTGGCGACACCAAATTTCGCGACCCGGCCCTGCGCGCCACATGGGAAGACGCGGCCAAGGACGCAGCGCTTGCCAGCATGATGACAGGCAGCCTTTTCTGGATCGGCGATGACCCGGTCGCGTTTACGTTCGGGCTGGATTGCGGTGACACGCGCCTGCTGATCGCGAACAATTTCGACATGAATTTCAAGAAAGATTCGCCGGGCAAGATCCTGATCTACGACGATTTCCTCAAGGCAGCCGAACGCGGCATCGCCATGATGGACCTGGGCCTCGGCGATGCAGGCTACAAAAGCGATATGGGCGCTGAGCAGATCGGCGCGTTCGTCGATCTAATGTTCGTCAAAAGCCCGCTGATGGCGCGCGCGCTGCGCCCGCTTTGGGAACGATAAGCCCGGCTTGACGCGCGGCCACCTCGCTCGCAAAGACCTCGATCATGAGCGAAAATCCCACTCCCGAGCAACTCGTTGACGACCTCGTCCAGCTGCTCACCGTCGAAAAGCGCGCCTCTGATGTGTATCGGGGCCACCCGCAAAAAGGCGGGATGGGCCGCGTGTTCGGCGGGCAAGTGCTCGCGCAGGCTTTGCAAGCCGCGCAGGCCAGCGTTCCCGAAGGGAAGGAAGCGCATTCGCTGCATGCCTATTTCCTGCGCGGCGGGGTCGAAGGCCCACCAATCGAATACCGGATTGAGCGCGATTTTGACGGGCGCAGTTTCGCCAACCGCCGGGTGGTCGCTGCGCAAGAGGCCGAAGATGGCAGTTTCCAGCCGATCCTCAACCTCACCGCCAGCTTTCAGACCCCCGAAGAGGGGCTCGAACATCTCGATGCGCCGATGCCCGAGGTGACAGCTCCCGAAGACCTGAAGTCCGATATGGAAGTGCGCCGGATGATGGTCGCGAAATCGGCTGATAAACTAACCGATGCGCAGCGCGCGCTCATGCTGCGCCCGCGTCCGATTGAAATGCGCACAGTGGACCGGCTGCACTGGATGAATTCCGAACCCAAGCCGCCGCACGCGCACAGCTGGTTTCGCACATGCGCGCCGATTACGGGCGAAGCGGACACCCCTGCGCTCCACCGCGCGCTCATCACTTACGCGAGCGATTACACGCTGCTGGGCACCAGCGCCCTGCCCCACGGCCTGTCCTGGATGCGCGGCGAGTTGGTCGGGGCCAGCCTTGACCACGCGTTGTGGTTCCACGCCCCCGCGCGCGCCGATGAATGGCTGCTCTATGTCACTGACAGCCCGTGGACCGGCGGCGGGCGCGGCTACAACCGGGGCCGCATCTTCAACGCGGGCGGCCAGTTGGTCGCGAGCGTCGCGCAGGAAGGCATGATGCGAAAGCGCAAGCGCAAGGCCTGACCCGCCCGCCAAGCGCGCTTAATGTGCAAGAAAAATCGGTAGCTGCGGATCGGTCAGCGAACGCCGCGTCACGCCGCCCAGCAGCATTTCCGCAAGCCGCGAATGGCCGTAGGCGCCCATGACCACCATCCCGCATTCGCGCATCGCGGCGGCTGAAAAGAGCGTGTCAGAAACCTTGGCCTGGCCCTTAGGGATCTCCACCAGCTCGGCCTCGATCCCGTAACGACTGAGATAGCGCGCACCGTCGAGCGAGGGCACATCGTGGCGCTTGCGTTTTAGCGCTTCTTCGACGCTCGCCAGATAGACCGCGTCGGCCTTTACCAGCAGCGGAAGCGCTTGGCGCAGCGCAACGCAAGCCTCCGCCGAGCCGTTCCACGCGACCAGGATAGGCGCGTGGATATCTAAGCTCTTCGTATCCTTTGGCACCACCAGCACAGGGATCGGCGCGCGCAAGGCCAAGGTGCCCGCCAGGCTTGACGGGGTCCGCGTTCCATCCTGCCCCACATCGTGCGGGCCGATCAGGATAATGTCGTGCAAGGCCGCGCGCTCAAGGAGTTTGAGCTCGGCTTGCCCGCTGCAAAATTCCCACTCCCACGAGACATCCTCATGGGCGAGGCGCCCTTCGATCCGGGCTCTCAGTTCCTCTGCCGCTTCCTTGATCCGCGGGATCGCCGCCGCCATCGCTGATCCGTAGAAATCGCCGGGCGCGAACACTTCAAAATTGACCGGTTGCAGGCAGGTGACGTGCCCATCATAAGCCCGCGCAAGGTCAAACGCGACCTGCAAGCGCGCCTCAAGACAGGTGTCACCGTTGACGTGGAGCAGTATCGATTTCATGGCGTTGACCTCCCTCGTCTTGCCAATCGCGTGGAGGAACGCCTGTTTGGCGGCCTCTTGATGCGAACAACGTTAGGCCAAGGCGAGGCGGGCGTCTTTGACGCTTGTCAAATTTACCTGGGGCTTTGCCTTTGTCCTTCCAATTAGTATTCTAACATACGAGAGGGAAACGCCATGACGATCACACGCCAACCGCCGGTCAAGACCAGCCTTCAGCCGAGCAACCATCCGTATCTTTCGGGCGCCTGGACGCCTCTGCACGAAGAGGTCGATGTTGAGGAACTGAAGGTGATCGAAGGCGAAATCCCCGCCGATATCGACGGCGTCTATCTGCGTAACACCGAAAATCCGGTGCACCAGCCGCTGGGCCGTCACCACCCCTTCGACGGCGATGCGATGATCCACCAACTCAGCATCTCCGGCGGCAAGGCGAGCTACCGCAACCGCTTTGTGCGCACGCAATGCTTCGAAGCCGAACAGATCGCAGGCGAAAGTCTGTGGGGCGGCTTGATGGACCCGCATGGCACATCAAAGCGCCCCGGATTCGGCGCGCACGGTTCGCTGAAGGACACAGGGTCGACCGACATCATCGTGCACGCGGGTGTCGCCTACGCGACGCTCTACCAATGCGGCGAAGCGTGGATGGTGGACCCGTTGACGCTGGAGACTCTGGGAAAAGCGCCGTGGGGGCCGCTCGATGGCGTCTCCGCCCATCCCAAGGTTGATGAGGCGACCGGTGAGATGATGTTTTTCAACTACTCAAAGCACGCTCCCTACATGCATTACGGCGTCGTCGACCGCACGGGCGCGTTGGCGCATTATGTGCCCATCGCCCTGCCCGGCCCGCGCCTGCCGCACGATATGGCGATCACGAAAAACTGGTCGATCCTCAACGACATGCCGCTTTATTGGGACGCATCCCTGCTGGAGCGCAACATTCACGCCGCGCGCATTCACGATGGCGTGCCAACGCGCTTTGCACTGATCCCGCGCCACGGTTCGCCCGAGGAGATCCGCTGGTTCGAAGCCTCGCCCACCTATGTCCTGCACTGGACCAACGCCTACGAGACCCACGGGCCAAACGGCGATGAAGTCATCCTCGAAGGGTATTTTCAGGATAAGCCGATGCCCGACCCACTAGAGGAGGCGGGGCAGTACAGCCACATGATGGCCTACGTGGACGAGCATTCGTTCCAATGCCGCTTCCACCGCTGGCGCTTTAACCTGAAGACCGGTGAAACCCGCGAAGAGCGCCTGTCCGACCGGATCGTCGAATTCGGAATGATCAACCCCAACCACCTGATGCGGCCTAATCGCTACACTTGGCACACAACGAGTAAGCCGGGCTGGTTCCTGTTCAACGGCTATGTCCGCCACGACACGCAAACAGGAGAGGAACAGGTGTATGAATTGCCCGAAGGCGTTTTCGCCAGCGAAAGCCCGATGGTACCGCGCGCCAACGCTGCGTCCTCAAGTAGCGAAGCGGTAGGACAGAAAAGAGACGAAGATGACGGCTATCTGATCACTTTCCTGATCGATGAAAACACCGGCACCTCGCAATTGGCGATCCTTGATGCGAGCGATGTGACAAAAGGCCCCATCTGCCGCGCCGCCCTGCCGCACAAGATTTCGAGCGGGGTGCATTCGACCTGGGTCGAACACGACCAGTTGCGCGCCGATGCGTCGTTCAAGCGCTCAAGATTGGAAGCCGCCGCCTAGGGCACGTCCTAGGCAATAGGCACTTTAGGCCGCTTCTTCGGCCCAGTCTGACTGAGGCTTTATGGCCGGTTCTGTGGCCGCGTCGTCGGCGGCCTTGCTGGCCGTGTCGGGCGGTGAAACGGGCCGTAGGGCAAACATGGGCGGCGGTCCGAAATAGGGCAGGAAGCGCGCCCAGCGCATACGCAGCGCCAGTTTGCCCAAAATACGATCCGGATCGACATTATCAAGCCTGATCACTTCACCATCGATGCGCGACAAGCGGTGGAGCGAAACCCGGCCCTTCACGCTGACGGCGCGCACCTTGCGCACGATTCGTCCGTATTCCGCTGTATCAACCAGAACGATATCGCCGCGCTTCACACGTTTAACCGCGTGAAAAAGCGCGACACTTCGAAACGGGAGCAAAGGCGCCATCCCGCGGTCCGTTAATCGTTTCAAGTAAAGCCCCCGCATTGGCCGTGAGTGTTAACTAACGAGAATATGCCTCGCAAGGGCCCGTTTTTAACCATCTTGCTTTCTGCAAGACTTTCCCCGGTCGCGCGCGCCCTCGGCGTATCGGTCGCGGCATAGCGCGCGGGGGCTGAAAAAATGCAACTTTTGTTTGGGCTGCGCATTGCTATGACACAACCAGTTTTCCCAACCAGAAAGGCGGCCTCATGGCTTTCACTCTAATCGACCTTCCCTACAAAGATCTCGCTCCGGCGGTTTCGGCTGAAACCCTGTCGTTTCACCATGGCAAGCACCACCAGACCTATGTCGACAAAATGAACACCGCGATTGACGGCACCGACCACGCCAACGCTGAGCTCGAAGCGATCGTGGCCGCCGCGCGGGGGAGCAACCAGGGACTGTTCAACAACGCCGCGCAAACGTGGAACCACGGTTTTTACTGGCTCTCGCTCACCAACGAAGAAACCGCGCCCTCGGCCACGCTTGCCGCCGAGATCGACGAGGCGTTTGGCTCGATGGATGAGCTTAAAGAGCAGCTCAAAGCGCGCGGCGCCGGCCACTTCGCCAGCGGTTGGGTGTGGCTTGCCGAGAAAGACGGCAAGCTTTCAATCGAAGAAACGCATGACGGCGACACGCTGGCGGATAGCGGCTTCAACCCGCTGCTGGTCGTCGATGTCTGGGAGCATGCCTATTATCTCGACCACCAGAACAAGCGCCCGGCCTATCTGGACGCGGTTGTGGACGGAAAGCTGAACTGGGCCTTCGCAAGCGAAAACCTCGAACGCGGCGCGGCTTGGACCTACCCGAACTGATTGACCGTCTTTTGCCCGCAAGGGTGATCAACAAAGCCCCGCAACGCATCGCGCGTTTGTGGGGCTTTTGTTTGCGCGGATGAGTAGCGAAGCGTCCTGTTTCCTTGCATCGCGTCGACGCAATGAAGCTAAGCCCTTTGCGCCGCCCACTCGATCAGCTTGGCAAGGTCGAGACACGCTTGCCTGGTCGAAGCGCTGCGCGCCGCGCCCCAGCGTGCGCTCAGCTTTCCCATGACATGATCGAGAGATACATTCGCGTCCCGCACCAATTGGTGCGCCTCGGCTGAGGCTTCGATACTTAACCCGCGGCGGTCTACGGGGTCCGCGCGCCGCACGATAAGGCCGCGCCGCTCCAGCCGGTCGAGCAACGCCGTAACGCTGCCGCTGGTCAGGCCGAGCCTGCGCCGGATCGTTCTGGGCGAACGCGGGCCTTCTTCTACCAGCCAATCGAGACATCGCCAGTCGCTGCGTCCGAGCGCGCACGATGCGCTGACGGCGGCGTCGTGCTGTTCCAGTGCAGTTTGAAGGCTGCGGATCGCGTTAACGAGTTGATTTTGAGCCGATTCGGACATGCAGGCGAATCACCATCAAGAGGCTCGATCATCAAGCTAGGAGGGATACGTAAGTCTTGATCCTCAAGAGGTTTAACGGCTCGGAAGATGACGCCAAAAGCGCTCAAAACCCCTTGAAAAGCAACGCTAAAACAAAAAAGGGCCCTGCAAAGCAGAGCCCCTTAATTTGTTATGCTGGTTCAACTTAGTTGAAGATCCAGTCCCAGATAGAACGGCGCATTGTAATACTCCTAATGAATGAAACACCCATTATGAATAGATTAACCAACGCCGTTTGTAAAGGATTAACCCTAGGTCGATCTCCTCAGCTGCGTCGTCGCTTGCAGCCTAAGTGTCTCAGACAAAAGCGGAAGCGTTTGCGGACGCGCGATGCAAAAGCCCTGCGCCAGATCGCCTCCCATGTCGCGAAGCACCTCAAACGTGTCGAGATGATCGATTCCTTCCACAACACTGCGGATGCCGAACGCGCGCGACAGCTCAAGCAGCGAAGCCACGACCGCTCGGGCGCGGTCGCAGCGGGCGACTTGATTGGAGAACATCCGATCAATCTTCAACTCATCGAAAGGCAGCCCGTAAAGCGCGTCGAAATTCCCACTGCCCACGCCGAAGTCATCGATTGAAAATTCGATGCCCATGCGCTTGATCTCGTCCATGATCGAACGCGCGCGCACCAAGTTTTCGACGCGCGCGGTTTCGGTGATCTCGATCATGATGTTGCGCGGGTCCGCGCCAGTCGCGCTGAGCGCCATTTCGACCAGGTCGACAACGCGGCTATCCACGAATTGGATCGCGGAGACGTTGAGCGAAACCTTGCATGGCAGATTCTTCGCCGACAGCTCATTAGAGGCCTGCATGCTCTTTTCCATCACACGCTTGGTCAGATCGTCGAGCCGCCCGGCGCGCTCGCACTGCAGGATGAAGCGCACCGGCGGGATCTCCCCGCGCTGCTGGTCCGTCCAGCGCGCGAGCGCTTCTGCGCCCACGAACAGACCCGATTGCATATCGACCTTGGGCTGCAGCTTTACCGAAATGCGGTTTTCCGACAATGCGCTCTCAAGCCGCGATTGCAGCGAATGGTCCCATTCCTCGCTGTCGGCCTGAAAATCGGAGATGATAAAGACAGGTCGATAGGCCTCGCGCGCCTGATCAGCGGCGGCAATGGCAGAACTGATGCGATTGGCCGCGTCGCCATCCATTGATTGGTCGACCCCGATGGTGATCGCGACATCGATCGGCGTGCCATCGACCATGACCGCTTGCGACGCGATCGCGCGAAGCCCTTCGAGGTGCCCTTGCAGATCAGCGTAGTCCGAACGCCGCGACACCATGCCGAGGTATTTCCCACCATCATGATAGACCAGCGCACTTGCTTCGCCCAGCGACAGGCGGCTGGCGACCTGTCGGAGATATTCGCCCTGTTCGTTACCCTTCAACGTCGCAAAGATCGCATCAAGGCGCGCGATTTTCACGATCACAAGAACGTGGTCGTCAAGCGATCCTTGCGCTTCGAGGAAACGGCGAAAGGCGGTAAAATTGGGCAGGCGGCTTTGCGCGTCGATAAACAGGTGGCGGCGGCGGTAATTCGCGCTCGCACGCATCGCGCCGTAGGCTAAGGCGATGACCAGTGGATCAGCCAGCTCCACATGGTGACCAAAGGTCGCTGAGTAGGCAAAGCTCGCCGGAAACATCAGAGCCCAGACTGCGTATCCGAGCCGCCGCCACAAGGCCGGCAACGGAGCCAGGGCCAAGATCATCAGAGTAAGCCCAAAAATCGGAATCGTGTAAAAGACAGACACAAACTGTCCGCCCCCACTCATTAACGTCTCAGCGGCAATGACATGAACATGCGCCGAAGTGATGCTACCGACGGCGTCGCCGGGTGCCTTCACCACCCGCTCATCTCCGCCCAACGCGGCGATCACCACCTGCTTGCCGCGCACCCTTTCGATCGCCTGAACACCCCCGGCAGCCAAATCGCTGATCTGGACGCGAGGCAAGTCATGCGCGGCCGTTCGGTAGTCGGGATGGATCTCGCGTGTGGCGTTTTCAGATCCCGCCAGCACCGCCCACAAAGCGGGATAGCGCTTTTGACCAGAAGCGTAGGTAGGTCGCACCGACCACGCGAAATCGAGGAAATCGGTTTCCAGATCGCTGCTCACCAGCGGAGCGGCATCAGCAAACATCGCGGCGTTGGGCTGGCGCAGGCCCGACACATAAGGATCGGGGTCCACCGGAGCGGCGATCAACGTGCGATCGGCCCCGGCGCTGATTGCGTTGCGCAGGCGCCCATCGATGACGAGGTCGTTACTGGCGCGCAGCGGGGTATCGATCACGATCCGGCGCGGCTCGGCTTTGTTAAGCGTTTCCAGCGCGCGCAGAAGCAAACCGTTGGCCGCAGCGACAGATTTAGTCGAGGTCGCTGTGTCATCGCTTATCAACACGATATCGCCGCTTGGGTCGTGTCCCGGCAGCTTGGATTGAAGCGCCCAGAACGTGATGTCGAGCGGTCGCAGCAGCGTCATGAAGGCGATCACCACGGCCAGCGCGATCGCTATCGCGCTTTGCCGCGTTCGGGGCGACGCCATCAGGTTTTTGACACTATTCAACAATGCGCGTTCCTCAACACGCTTCAGGAATAGGGAAATAAGGTAAATATCTCGTGAGCAAACAGGCCGCTCAAATCGCGGGATTTTTACGCAGAACGGCGGAAATTCGCGGCTTTCAGGCTAACTTCCCGCATGGTAAAAATCGTAAATCTGCTGAGCGACTTTCGCGCTTACGCCAGGCGCGCGTTGCAGGTCTTCGAGAGCCGCGGCGCGCACTTTGCTGGCGGTTCCGAAATGCAGCAACAACGCGCGTTTGCGAGAGGGGCCGATGCCCGGGATCTCGTCCAGCGGCGATGCGGTGATCGCTTTGGAGCGCTTGGCCCGGTGCGCGCCGATGACGTAACGGTGGACCTCGTCGCGCAGCCGCTGGGCGTAAAACAGGACCGGTGAGTTGGTCGGCAGCGTCTTCTCACGTCCGTCGGGAAAGTGGAACACTTCACGCCCTTCGCGCCCGTGATGCGGGCCCTTGGCGATGCCGATGACAGCGAATTCGTCCGCCAAGCCGTATTCTTCGAGCACGCTCATGACGCTCGACATCTGGCCCTTCCCTCCGTCGATCAGGAGCAGGTCAGGGAGCACATTTTCGTGGCCCTTCTTGCCCGATTTGGCCTCGGAAGGCTCAGCGCCCTCGGCAAAGGCGCGAAAGCGGCGCTGCATCACTTCGCGCATCATGCCAAAATCGTCGTTGGTCTGCGCTTCGCGGATGTTGAACTTGCGATATTGTGACTTTTCAAAGCCTTCCGGGCTCGCGACCACCATCGCGCCAACGGCCTTCGCGCCCTGAATGTGGCTGTTGTCGTAGACTTCGATCCGCTCTGGCGGCTCGTCCAGCTCAAGGAATTCGGCCAGCTCACGGTGAACCTTGGCCTTGGTGCCTTTTTCGGCCAGCCGCCGTTCCAGCGCTTCGACCGCGTTGCGCTGCGCCTGGCTCAGCAATTTGCGCCGATCGCCGCGTTGAGGAATGGCAATCGTGACCTTCTTTTGCGCCACTTCGCTGAGTGCGGCTTCCATCAGCGCAGCTTCGGGCAGGTCACGGTCGACCAGCACGTTGGGCGGCGGCGGCACTTCTTCGTAGAATTGCAGCATGACGTTGGCGAGCACCTGCGCTTCTTCGACATCTTTTGTGTGGCTTGGAAAGAAGGCGCGGTGGCCCCAGTTCTGCCCGCCGCGAATGAAGAAGGCCTGCACGCCGACATGACCGCCCTTGCTCGCCAACGCGAAGACATCGGCGTCACCCACCGTGCGCGCGTTGATCGCTTGCGAGCCCTGGATAAAGGTTGCCGCGCGCAAACGGTCGCGCAGGATCGCGGCGGTTTCAAAATCGAGATCCTCAGCCGCCTTCGCCATCTGCTTTTCCAGATCGGCCTGCACCTGGCTCGATTTGCCCGCGAGGAAGTCCTTCGCCTGCTTGACCAGCGCGTCATAGCCTTCCTCGTCGATCCGCCCGACGCACGGGGCCGAACACCGCTTGATCTGGTACAGCAGGCACGGACGGTCGCGATTGTGGAAAAAGCTGTCGGTGCAACTCCTCAGCAAAAACAGCTTTTGCAGCGCGTTGAGCGTCGTGTTCACGCTGCCCGCGCTCGCAAAGGGTCCGTAATAGTTTCCTTTTGCTCGGCGCGCGCCGCGATGTTTGTGGATGCGCGGAAAATCGTGATCGGCGCGCAGCAGGATGAAGGGAAAGCTCTTATCATCGCGCAGCAGCACGTTGAAAGGCGGGCGAAAGCGCTTGATCAATTGCGCTTCGAGCAGCAGCGCCTCGGCCTCGGAATTGGTGGTGACGATCTCCATGCCGCGACACTGCGAAACCATCCGCATCAGCCGCGTCGTCAGCCCGTTGACCTGCGTGTAATTCGCCACGCGCGCTTTGAGACTGCGCGCCTTGCCGACATACAGAACATCGCCGCGCGTATCGAGCATGCGGTAGACACCGGGCGTGGGTTTCAGCGTTGCGACCGTGTTGCGGATCGCCTCGATCCCGGCTTCAAGATTGGGCTGCGCGGACGCGACCGTTTGCGCCGCGCTGGCTTCGTTGAACCGCTCAGCGCCTCTGGGATCGTTGGGGGAGCCAGCCTCAGACTTCGACATGCGCCATCAGATAGGTGCGCCAGCGCGCTTTGGCAAAGCTTGCGCGCGCCTTGCTCACAGGGCAGGCCGCCGCGCAATAAGCGGGGACCATGGGGCTGTGTCACTGAAAGTGGCGCGCTGGGCGGATCAGGCGCAAGCGACGTAAGCGCGGCTGCCAACGCGCTTTGAAAAATAAGCTAAACCCATCGCCTTTCGCGGGCGCAAACATCGAGCATGGTTGAAACTCATTTAAAGTTAAGAAAAGACTCCTTCATATTACAGCATTTTTCATAATTTGATTCCGTGTTAGAAGTAATCGACTCGAAAATATAAACAGTGGGTTGCCTAACTTTTAACTAACGGAGGCAATATATGAGTAGTCACGACCATCATGGGATGAAAACGCTAGAGGGCCTAAATCCTTATTGCAGCGCGAAAAACTACGGTCGGGAGGAGTTTGGGGATCAACGCGACGATCGTTTTGGGCGGCTCTTCCCTGAACTAAGTCCGGCTTACACCCGCCCCGACATTCTCGAAGCGATTGGCGCGGTCGGTGGGCCGATGGACGGCAAATCCGCCAACGACCGCACTGACAGCGTGCCGGTGGGGATGGTCTTCTTTGGTCAGTTTGTGGACCACGACGTGACGCTCGACGCATCCACAACGTTCGACAGCGTGGTCGATAATCCGGGTGAAATCGCCAATGTGCGCACGCCCACGCTCGATCTCGATTGCATTTACGGCCTCGGGCCTGAGGCTCAGCCCTACCTTTTTGTGCAAGGCGGCGCGTTTGGCGGGGCGAAACTACTAACGGGCGCGGATAATCCCGGCCAAACGGGGCTCAACGATCACGATCTGCTGCGCGCACCCAATGGTCGCGCGATCATCGGCGATCCGCGCAACGATGAAAACCGGATCATCAGCCAAATCCAACTCGCCATCATCCGCTTTCACAATCTGGTGTGCGACACGCTGAACGCGGAAGACGGACTGGAGGGCCACGACCTGTACGAAGAGGCGCGGCGAACGACGACTTGGCATTACCAATGGGCGCTGGTGAACGACTTTCTCACCGACATGTGTGGACGCCCCGTGGTTGAGGAAATCCTGGGCTGCGGGCGCCAGCATTATTGCGGTAATGTACCCTTTATCCCAGTGGAGTTTTCGGTTGCGGCCTATCGCTTTGGCCACTCGATGATCCCAATGAAGATCCAGACCCGCACCGGTGGGGCGAAACTGGAATTGTTCGGCACAACTTTGGGCGTCGGCTTTGATCCGGTCACCGATCCGCTGGGTGTGGTCGATTGGCACGAATTGCTCTTCACGCCGGAAAATCGCAAGGTTGAGCGCACGCAAAAGCTGGACACGAAACTGGCGGGCGATTTGCTCAACCTGCCCTTCATCAATGGCACCGCGGCGGAAAAATCGCTCGCCACGCGCAATTTGCTGCGCGGCAACACCTTCCTTTTGCCGGGCGGTGAAAAGATCGCGGAGGCTATCGGCTGCCCGCAAGACCAGATCGACAAAGTCATCAAGGCGGTGGCCAAGGTGAACGGCGATCTGGGCGCGGATGGCATCCCTTTGTGGCTCTATCTGCTGGCTGAGGCCGAAGTGATCGGACGCGCGGAAAGCGATGGCAGCACCACGGAGGGCGAGGCTCTTGGCCCGGTGGGCGCAACCATCGTCGCCGAGGTGATGATCGGCCTGCTTGAACTTGATGACCATTCCTATCTCGGCGCGAACCGCAACTGGGCCCCGCGCGAAGAATGGAACACTTTGGGCAAATTGGTCACGGCGGCGCAGCCCACGCTGCCGTAGACAGCCCATCGGTTGCCCTCGAAGACCCGGCCATCGCTCTGTCCCCGGTTGAGCGGTTCGGGTCTGACCCTGGCGGAGCGCGTATTCCCAATCTTGCCCCGGGAGCGCGCTCCGCCTTTTCTTTTGCAGGAGCTTTGCCGATCAAGAGGCCGGCCGTGCGCCTTGGCAAGCGGCCCGCGCCTGCCTATCGCGCGGCCATGCAGTCTTACGACGTCATCATACTGGGAGCGGGCGCGGCGGGCCTGATGTGCGCCGCCAAGGCCAGCCAGGAAGGCCTGCGCGTCGCCGTCCTCGAAAAGGCTGAAAAGCCGGGCAAGAAAATCCTGATTTCAGGCGGTGGCCGCTGCAATTTCACCAATCTGGGAGCGGGGCCTGCGAACTTCCTTTCCGCCAACCCGCATTTCGCCAAGTCAGCGCTCGCGCGCTACACGCCAGCGGATTTTATCGCGATGGTCGATCGCCATGGCATCGCCTGGCACGAAAAAACGCTGGGCCAGCTGTTCTGCGATGGCTCGGCCAAACAGATCGTGCAGATGCTGCTGGATGAATGCGCGGGCGACCGGGTCGATGTCATCTGCGAGGCCGGAGTCACCGCTGTGGCCCACGAAGACGGCCTTTTCGCGGTTTCAGCGGGCTCTCAGTCCTTTTGTGCCCCCGCTCTGGTTATCGCTACGGGTGGGCCCTCGATTCCCAAAATGGGCGCGACGGGCTTTGCCTATGATCTGGCGCGGCAATTCGGGCTGAAGGTGGTCGAGCCGCGCCCTGCCCTCGTCCCGCTGACGCTGGGCGGGGAGGATGCTCTGTTTCGCGAACTCTCCGGCGTGTCGGCCCCGGTCACCGCCTCGGCTGGCGCGGGCAAAAAAGCGACCCGTTTCGACGAAGCGGCGCTGTTCACACATAAGGGACTTTCGGGCCCCGCCATCCTCCAAATCTCATCCTACTGGCGGCACGGCGAAGAGGTCGCGATCGCGTTCCTGCCCGCAGCGCAGACCGATTGGCTGCTCGCGGCCAAACGCGACCGCCCGCGCGCGACGCTCAGAACCGTACTGCGCGAACATTTGCCCGACCGGCTGGCCGACGCCTTGAGCGACAGGCTTGCGATACCGACCGAGCTTGGCAACACGCCGGACAAGGCCTTGCGCGCCGCCGCTCAGCGGCTCGATCACTGGACCTTTGCACCCAACGGCACCGAAGGCTTTGCCAAGGCGGAAGTGACTATTGGCGGCATTTCCACCAACGAGCTCTCCTCGCAAACGATGGAAGCCAAAAAAGTCTCAGGGCTTTACGCCATCGGCGAAGCGGTGGATGTGACCGGGTGGCTGGGCGGATACAATTTCCAATGGGCCTGGGCGAGCGGTGTGGCCTGCGCCGAGGCGCTTGCGGCCGCAAACAGGGCCTGAGCCCATCCTGCCCATTGGGGGCGCCCTGTGGGGCCGATCGGCGCGCTGCGCCCCGCATCCCGGCGTCTCCGCGACAAGCCTTTCCGCCTGCGTAAGCTTGTTTCGCCCCATAAAGGGCTCTACCCTCAAAGGTCAGACCCCTAACGGGCTGATCAGGGGATAGGAGAGAATTTTGCGCCAACTGCAAGGCATGGATTCGTCATTTGTGGCGATGGAATCGCCCAATTCACCGATGCATATTGGCAATCTTTTGATCTATAACCCGGAAACCGCGCCGGGCGGATTTGTCCGCTTTAAGGACATCCTCAACTTCATTGAAAGCCGGATGCAGCTTTCGACCACGATCCGTCAGCGATTGGTGCGCGTGCCCTTTGACCTCGACTATCCGTACTGGGTCGAGGATCCCAATTTCGATCTGGAATACCACGTGCGCCACGTTGCGCTGCCAAAGCCGGGGGACTGGCGCCAGCTGTGCATCCAGACCGCCCGCATCCACGCGCGCCCGATGGATCTGACGCGTCCGCCGTGGGAGTTCACGGTTGTCGAAGGGCTCGACAATGTGCGCGACTATCCCAAAGGCTGCTTTGCCATGGTGACCAAGGTGCACCACGCGGCGATCGACGGGATGAGCGGGATCGATCTGATGGAAGCGCTCCACACGATTACGCCCAACACAGCGCCGCCCAACGAGCCTGACGAATGGAAACCGGAGAAAATACCCGGCCCGGTCGAGCTTCTCGGCAAATCCTACGTCAATGGCATCGTCAACCCGTTCCGCCAGGCGCAGGTTGCTGCGCAAAGTATTCCGGGCGTGGCGAGTGCAATCAAGGGCCTCGTCACTCGCGATTTCAAGCTGACCAGCGACCTTGTGCCGCCGCGCACCCGGTTCAACCGCAGCATATCCGCCCATCGCGTTGTCGAAGGTCGCACATTCCCGCTCAAAGATGTGAAAGCGATCCGCGCGCTCTTACCCGAAGCGAAAGTCAACGACGTGGCGCTCGCTATTATCGGCGGCGCGCTCAACAAATATCTCACCGCAAAGGACGATCTGCCCAAATCCACGATGACCGCGATGGCGCCGATATCGGTACGCTCTTCAGACGAAAAGGGCGATATGGGCAACCAAGTCTCTGCCATGATCGCACCGCTCGGATCGCACTTGGCCGATCCGGCCGAGCGGCTGGATTACGTTTTCTCGCAGACGAAAAATTCCAAAGCGATGACCAACGCCATCGGCGCGCGCACCATGACCGAAGTGAGCAAGGTGAACCCGCTGCTCTACATGGCATTGGGCGCGCAATTGTTCAGCCGCGTCAGCGTCGCGCACCGCCTAGCTATGCCGTTCAACACCGTGGTGACCAACGTGCCGGGCCCGCCTGTGCCGATCTATTCAAGCGGTGCAAAGATGGAGGCGATGGCGCTATCGCTGATCTGTCTGAGCGATGGTTTGGGCCTCGCGCATGTCGTCCAATCCTATTGCGACGACGCCTATATCAGTTTCACCGCGTGCCGCGATCTCATGCCGGACCCGGAATTTTACGCGCAATGCCTGCAAGACAGTTTTGATGAGCTGCTGACTGCGGCCAAGGCGGCTCCTGCTGAGCCGGCGGCAAAGCCCGCTGCAAAACCGGCCGCGAAAAAGGCTGCAACGCGCAAAACTTCTGCTAAGGGGGCGACCCCAGTGCCCAAGACAACCGCGCGCAAGACAACCGCGCGCAAGACCAATGCGCGCAAGACCGATGCGCGCAAGACCACGAAGACACCGGCCAAGCCCCGATCAAAAGGGGTGGGATCCACGGCCAAACGCAAGCCTGCCAAAGCAACGGCGGCTCGCATCACCGAGGAGAGTAAATAATGGCCACAATGCCAACTATGACACCGCCCATGGCGCCCATGCCTGGCAGCATCATCGTCAACGATGGAAAGCTGGCGCGCGAGATGCCGACCAAGCTGCCCCGGCCACCGCGCCCGATCTGGACGCTTTCCGAAGGCCGGGCGATGTTCGAATTTGGCGCGTTCTACGCGATGCGTCCGTTTATGGCTGGGCTGCCAAAGGGCGATGGCCACGCAGTGATGACCCTGCCCGGCTTTATGGCCACGAACAGCTCAACCATACCCATGCGCAGCTTGTTGCGCAGCCTTGGCTATGACGCGCACGGCTGGGATTCGGGCCGCAATGTGCGCGTCAACGAAGAGCTTATCTCCAAACTCGAAGACCAGCTCGACCGGCTTAATGATGAAAGCGGAGGCAAGGTTTCGCTGATCGGCTGGAGCCTTGGCGGCGTGCTGGCGCGCGAATTGGCAAAGCTGCGTCCGGAAAAAGTGCGCCTCGTCATGAGCCTCGGCAGCCCGATCAGCGATGACCGCGCGCACACCAACGCAGCGCGCTTGTTCAAGTTTTTCAACGGCGAAGAGCCCGAAGAAATCCGTGACGGCCAGTTCCGTGGTCTCGATATCGCTCCGCCGGTGCCCACCACGTCGATCCTGACCAAGACCGACGGCGTCGTCCACTGGCGCGGCAGCGTGCAGGAAGCCACCAAGGCGAGCGGCGCGCCAACGGAGAATATTCGCGTCTTCGCCAGCCATCTTGGCCTGGGAGTCAACCCTTCGGTGATGATCGCCATGGCTGATCGTCTGGCGCAGCCCGAAGGCGAATGGGAACCGTTTGAGCCGACGCCCACGCAGAGCTGGATGTATCCGCGCCTGGACGCCTGAACCTAGCTTTATTGACCTTAGAAAAGGGCGCTTCTCGACTTTGAGCGGCGCCCTTTTTCGTCAGAACAGCTTGCGGATATCGACCCCGACAAACCGTCCAATCGGATCGATCACAAAGGGCTGGAAATTGATCGGCGTGTCCCCGTTCTGATCGCGCACCGCGCGCTGTCCATCGAACACATTGTCCATCCTCAGCGAGACACGCACATTCTTGAGCGCGGGGCTCGTGCTGCCCGTCAGCTGATCGAGATTGACGAAGGTGCGCAGGTCAAACGTGACGAGATCGCCAAAGAACAGGTCGCTGCTGCCCGGCAAGCCCGAGCCGTCAAGGCGCGTTTCGCCCGTATAGCGGCCTGAGAGGCGAAATCCGATGCCGTTACCAAACAGGCCCGCTTCGAGCCGCGAAGAATGGCGCGGCAGGCCAAACGCGCTGGTTGCTTCGCCATCCAGCTGGTCGAGCACGGCGACGCCGGGCGCGATCAGAATTTCGTTTTGCAGCTCAATCGTGTGGGTCAGATTGGCAAAATAACGCCAGCCGCCGCCGCGCCCGCGCGCCAGAGGGTTAAACGCCGGACCGCCCGCGCCTGGCCTTCCACCGGGACGACCGCCTGATTGACCGCCCGATTGACCGTTTGGCTGATTGCTCGCAGCGCCCCCTTGCGCGTTGGCGCGTTCGCAGATGCGGGTCCGGATCCGCTCCAGCCCTTCGTCCGAAATGGTCCCATCGTCGCCGCGCAAGCTGTCGAGGCCGAATTTGAGGAATTGCGGGTCCATGCCGGGCAGAACGGCGGAGACATCCTCGCCGCGCTCGATCATGCCGACCAATCGGCGCATCTCAGCCAGCCCATTCTCGCCGCACAAGCGCGCCTGCATGGCTTGCATCTGTTCAGAGCTCGGGCCAGCGGGGCGACCGTCTCGATCACCCTGACGCCCTTCAGGCCCCCCGCGCCCGCGCATCGTCGTCGGATCGCGCGAACAGATACGCTCGCGCGTCGCCGCCAATTGCTCGTCAGTCACGTCGCCTTCGGCGCTGTTCATGCGTGAAAGAATGCGTTCGATCATCTGCGGGGGAAGGCCCGGCGCGATCTGCGAGATGTCTTCGCCGGTTCGGGCAGCGCTGACCAGACGCTTGAGGAAATCGAGGCCATCACCGGCGCACACGTTCTCGCGCAGAGCCATGAAGGCCGCGCGCCGACCACCGCCTCTTTGCGTCTCCGTGCCCGAGGGAGGCGCGCTCGCTCCCGGTGGACCACCCGCGCCCGCTTGTGGGCGTCCCGAGCCCGCCGTGGCCGCCGCTGGCGCAGGACCGCCGCGACCGCTCGCGCCAGAGGGCGGGCCGCCGCGCCCGCCACCACGGCTGGGCTGGCCAAAACCGCCGCGCGCCGACAGGCGAAACTGCAAGCGGTCCGCGCGCGTTTGCGCAAAGTTCACCGAGCGCTGATCAATCGCGATCAGTGTGCCGAATTCATCGCGCGTGATCCGATCGGGAAACGCGGCTTCGATGGCTTGGGTGATCTGGGGAAAGCTGCTGGTGACATCATCGGAGCGGTTCCGGATATACTCAACCGTAAAGCGCGTCCCGTCGATAAAGGGCAACTGCCAATTGACCGCAAACTTCCAGTCGCGCTGCGTTTGCGCGCGCAGGTCCGGATTGCCGCCCGTCGTCACATCGGCCAGCACCGTCTCGCCATTTACGAAGTCGAACACCGGCACGTTGAGCTGCTCAACCAGCGGATCGCCAAGCTGGCGCAGGCCGGGCGCGACTTCGCGAAATACATAGGTCGCTGAGAGGTCAAGTCCGTCAACCGGCGCCCAGTTCAGCGAGGCGTTGTAATCGCCCAGAGTGCCGAAATCGGACAATTCCTGAATGCCGATCTGGCCGTTCAGTGTGAAACTGCCGAGCGCGTCAGCGAATCCGTTGCGGCGGCTGGTTATCGGAATAACAAGGTTCGCGCCGGAGGTCAGATCGCCGCGCGTCAAATCCACCGGAGCGCCGCCGCGCGTGTCGCGCACGGCCAAGTCAGACCATTCGTAACCGATGTCGAAGGTCGCCAGAACCTCGCCGCCCGGCAAATTGGCGACCGGGCCGCGCAGCGTGTTGAGCGTCGTCGCGTCGATGGCGCGGGTGTTGGCGGTGTCGAACCCGGCGTTCACCGAGCTCGGCAACGCCCCATCAATCGCTAGCGTTCCGTCAAGCGCCTGTTGCTGCAAAGCGTCGGTGACGAACCGGCGGTCAATGCGCTGTTCCAGCTCGGAATAGCCCGTGTTGAACGTGCTGGTCAGGCGAAAGGCGTTGACCCGCTTACTGAAAGAGCCCGACGCCTGACCAAAATCCTGCGCGCTGGTCACGGTCAGCGGGCTCTCTTCACCAAAGGTGCGCGTCAGGCTTTCACCCGAGGCATCGGTCAGCGTGACGATGTTAAGCCCGTTGAACGAGCGGCTGTCACTGCGATCATAAGCCACGTTGGCGGAAACAGTGACGCCGCTGTCGAGATAAGCCTTTGCCCAGCTTAAATTGGTTTCGAGGTTGCGCGTATCAGCCCGCAGCGATCGGAATTCTGCCTGTCCGGGATCGCTGGCCAAGTCTGAAACCGAACCGGGTGTCTGAATGATATTGCGCTCATCCTCGGTCAGAAGCGAGGTATCGTTCGCGGTAAAGTTGAAATTGATCCGCCCGCCATCGGCGATCTTGAGATAGCCGAATTCCTGCTCATTGATGAATTGCCCACCGCGCGCGGGGCCTTCGAATTCCATCTCGATTTCGCGGCTCGAATAGTTTTCTTTGAGGATCAGGTTGATGACGCGGCGATCAGGCGGAAAGCCGAAGCGCTGCGCGACCTCTTCGGGGAAGACCTCAACCTTGGCGAGCGCTTCGGGCGGGTATTGGAAAAGCTCGCGAAAATTGCCGGGGCGAATGCCGTTCACAAGGATCACCGGGCGACTGCCACCGCGCCCGCGGGCCGAGCCGGTCTGGTTCTGGATCTGCGTGACGAGATCGGCGATCGAGGCCACGCCTTCGGCCGCAATATCCTCTTCGCCCAGTTCGAGCAGCGGGGCCTGTTCCACGTCCAATTGCCCGCGCAGCCGCTTTCCGCTGACGATGATTTGGCCACCGCTCAGGCCCGTTGCGTTGGTGCCCTCGCCCCCGCCGGTGTCAGTGCCGAATTCGGTCTTCTCCGGCGCGTCATCGCGCGGTTGTTGGACGTCGGTTTCATCAGCGGGGTCGGGCTGGCCGCTGGCGGTGGTCTTCGCTGCGCCGTTATCAGCCGCAAACGCCGGACCGGCATTGGCGAAAGCGCAAACAGACGAAAGGCACACGCCAGCCAGCAGCGAAAGACGCGTAAAGGGGATCGAATTCATCGTTCGGCCTTTTCAGCAACGCGTGGGCGCAAACAAGCGCTTGGCGTGTATCGGTTTGCAACAAGGGAGCCATGAGCGCGTCAGGGAAAGCCGCTCGAGGCCGGGGAGGTTTGTTCCCTCAACGCACGAGGCTTCCATTTTGTTCTCTGCGTCGCTACATGGCGCGCCCAGACCGATGCGTTGTTTCGCGTCGCAACCAATTTAAGGGATTACATGGCCAAAGAAGAACTTCTCGAAATGCGCGGGCGCGTCGTCGAGCTGCTGCCTAATGCGATGTTCCGGGTGGAGCTTGAAAACGGTCACGAAGTGTTGGGTCACACTGCGGGCAAGATGCGCAAGAACCGCATCCGCGTGCTGGTTGGCGATGAAGTGTTGTGCGAGTTGACGCCGTACGACCTGACCAAGGCGCGCATTACGTATCGCTTTATGCCGGGCCGTGGCGGACCCGGCCCGCAATAGGCCCACGGGGCCGGTTTTTTTTGGGCGCCCTTCACCTTACGCTGGCTTCGGCATCACCGCGTCGACGCGACCTTCTGGCCCGTCTGGGCGTCACACCGGACGCGGTCGAACCCGCCGATATTGACGAAACTCCGCTTTCAGCTGAGCGCCCGCGCGACTACGCGCTGCGCATGGGCGAGGAAAAGGCGCGCGCGGTGGACGCGTCCGGTTTTGTGTTGGCGGGGGACACCGTCGTTGCCGCGGGTCGCCGGATCTTACCCAAGACCGAACAGGCCGAAGAAGCGCGCCAATGCCTGGAATTGCTTTCCGGGCGACGCCACACCGTGCTCTCCAGCGTCGTGCTGCGGGCGCCTGATGGATCGACCAAAGCGCGGCTGTCGGAGAACATCGTGCGGTTCAAATCGCTCTCGGGCGAGGAGATCGAGGCCTATCTGGCGGGCGATGAATGGCGCGGTAAAGCGGGCGGCTACGCCATCCAAGGTTCCGCCGAAGCGTTGATCCAATGGATGCGCGGAAGCCATTCGAGCGTCATGGGCCTGCCGCTTTACGAAACGCGCGCGCTGCTCAAATCCTCAGGATTTCCCCTTGCCTGAACAGCCAGGCCAATGGCTGATTGAACGCGGAATCGGCGAGACGCGCGCGCTGCTGATCGAAAACGACACGGTTGTCGCGGCCAAACTTTTCTGGCCCGGTGAATTGCGCGCGGGCGATCTCTTGAACGCTCGGCTGATCTCCAAACCCAAGGGCGCCAGACGAGGCGTGGCCGCGTTGGAGACGGGACGCGAGATCTTCGTCGATCACCTGCCCGCCGATGTGACCGAGGGGCAGAGCCTGAGCGTGCGCATCACACGCGCGGGTATCGCGGAACGCGAGCGGTTCAAGCATCCTCAGGGGCGCTGCGTCACCGATGCGCCCTCCTCTGCCCCTTCTCAGTCCCGCCAAGATTTTCCCGATGCGCGCGAGATCGCCAAGTTCGAAGCCGGGCTATGGGAAGAGGTCTGGCACGCGGCCTCATCGGGCTCGATCCCCTTTGCGGGCGGCGATATCCTGTGCAGCGCGACACCCGCTATGACGGTGATCGATATCGACGGCGCAGGCGATGCCCGCGGCGTTGGGCAAAGCGCATCGCCCGCCATCGCGCGCGCGCTGCGCTGGTTCGACATTGGCGGCAATATCGGCATCGACTTTCCCACGCCTAGCGCCAAGTCTGATCGCCATGCGGTCGACGACGCGCTGGCCACGGCGCTAGGCGATTGGCGGCATGAGCGCACTGCGATGAACGGTTTTGGGTTTGTCCAGATTGTCGCGCGGCTGGAAGGGCCCTCGCTTCTTCACCGCTTTGCCACCTCGCGCGTGGGGCTTTGCACGCGCCTCGCCCTGCGCATCGGCGAACGCGCGCAAGGGACGGGACCGACGCTGGTTCTCAGCGTTCACCCGGCGCTCAAGGCCAAGCTCAAGCAGGAATGGATCGAAGAACTTGCGCGCAGAACCGGCAAACAGGTGCGGATTGAGACCAATCCGGGCCTTGCGCTTGAAGCCCCGCAAGCCCAAATTCTCGACCTATGACTGGCAAGCCCGCAAAACCGTGCCCGATCTGTCGCAAACCGCGTAAGGAAGACTTTAGCCCGTTCTGTTCTCAGCGCTGCAAGGACCGCGATCTAGCGCAGTGGTTTGGCGATGGCTACGCCGTGCCCGGCCCTCCGGCTGGGCCGGACGACATCGCGTCGACCAATTGGCCTGAACAAGACTGAATTAGCGCTTGCCAAGGGCGTCAAGCCGCGTCATAGGCGCGCTCTCATTTGCTCGCCGATTGGGCTTTTTGACCAGTCGCCGCTGCAGCGAATGCCCGGGTAGCTCAGGGGTAGAGCAGCGGATTGAAAATCCGCGTGTCGGTGGTTCGATTCCGCCCCCGGGCACCACTCGCTGTCAAGAGGGTGCTCACACATGTCCCGTCGCCGTCAGATCTACGAAGGCAAGGCCAAGATTCTTTACGAAGGCCCCGAGCCCGGCACGCTGATTCAGTATTTCAAGGACGACGCGACCGCGTTCAACGCGGAAAAGCAGGGCACGATCAACGGTAAAGGCGTGATCAACAATCGCATCAGCGAACACGTCTTCACCCGCCTCTCGCACATCGGCATCCCGACCCACTTCATCCGCCGCCTCAACATGCGCGAGCAATTGGTTCGCCAGGTAGAGATCGTGCCTATCGAAGTGGTGCTGCGCAATGTCGCGGCGGGCTCGATCTGCAAGCGTCTGGGCCTCGAAGAGGGCGAGCCGCTGCCGCACACCCTGATCGAATACTATTATAAAGACGATGCACTGGGCGATCCGCTGATTGCTGAGGAACACATCGCCTGCTTCAACTGGGCAAGCCAGGAGGAAATGCAGGACATCTCCTCGATGGCGATCCGGATCAACGATTTCTTGTGCGGTATGTTTGCGGCGATCGACATTCGCCTTGTGGACTTCAAACTGGAGTTCGGGCGGCTTTATGACGGCGATTACAGCCGCGTGATCCTCGCGGATGAGATCAGCCCGGATGGCTGCCGCCTTTGGGACATGGCCACCGGCGAAAAGCTCGACAAGGACCGGTTCCGCCGCGATCTGGGCGGTGAGGAAGAGGCCTATCGCGAGGTCGCGCGGCGACTTGGCCTGCTGCAGGGCGAAGACAACCAGCCGGGCGAAGTGCTGGACCTGTCCACCCACCGCTCGCGCCTGCGCGGAACGCCGCCCAAAAAATAGGGCACTTCTTCCACCGCCTTGACCCGGCCCCTTAAACGCGGGCTTGGACGTTACTGCGTCAATGCGCTATCACTTCAAAGACCTTTAGGCGGGAGGCGGCGCTTTGAAACTCACCAGATTTATGAGCGCGTTCATAACGCTGCTGGCTTTCGCCTTGGCAGCGGGCGCTCAGGCCAAACAGGTCGCTCTGGTCGTGGCCAACGCCGAGTATCAAAACACCTCGAAACTCGCCAACCCTTTGAAGGATGCAAGCCTCGTCTCGGCCGCCTTGCAAGAAGCCGGGTTCGACATAGTGGAACTGGGCACCAATCTCACCCGTGTGCAGTTCATGGAGCGCCTGCGCGCCTTCCGAAGCGCGGCGGACGGAGCCGAAGCCGCGCTCGTCTATTTCGCGGGGCACGGGATCGAAAGCGACGGGCGCAACTGGCTGCTGCCCACCGACGCCGCGCTGGATGCGGAAAAGGACTTGCCCTTCGAAGCGGTCGAACTGCAGCTGCTGCTTGATACGCTGGACGGGGCCAAATTGCGGATCGCAATTCTCGATGCGTGTCGCAACAACCCTTACGCCAATCGCTGGACCAGCCAAAGCCGCAGCATCACGCGCGGTCTCGCTCCGTTCGAAGTGGACAACATGCTTGTGCTTTACGCGGCGGCCCCGGGCGCGGTTGCGTATGACGGGGCCGAGGGTAATTCGCCCTTCGCGCTCGCTTTGGCGCGGCGTATTGTTCAGCCGGGCCTTCCGGTGCAAATGCTCGGCGGGTTTGTGCGCGACGACGTGCTG
Organism: Pseudomonadota bacterium; assembly: GCA_039033515.1. Classification (GTDB taxonomy): domain Bacteria; phylum Pseudomonadota; class Alphaproteobacteria; order Sphingomonadales; family Sphingomonadaceae; genus Erythrobacter. Next base: position 21,604 of record JBCCCM010000018.1, on the reverse strand, counting down.
CGAGCCACCGATGGCGACCAGCGCCCCTTTATCTCCGCCTCGATGCAAGGCCGACCGCTGTTTCTGGTCAATGGGCCGGAAAGCGATCAGGTCATGGAATGGCTGACGAAGCTTTATTCGCAAGGTCCGGAACCCGCCAAGGAAGCTCGCCCAGACGGTTTGATGGGAACCCTGTTCGGAACCAGCGCGTCTCTCGCCAAGAAGAAGACGCGCTCCACGATCGATTTCGTCAAAGTGGCCGACAATCTCGATAAGTCACGCCAAGCGGCGCGGATCGATCCAAAATGGCTTGATGAGCAGACCTGGCTCGAAACGCTTCAGGCCGACACAATCCCCGCCTATCAGGCCTATCTCAAACAGTTTCCAGATGGCCTTTACGCCCCGTTTGCCAAAACCAATATCGACCAGCTGCTCGACCCCACCGCGACCGGCGGAGAGCTCAACAGTGATAAGCCGTGGATCATCTCGCTGGGCGCAGCGCTGCCCGATCGCTACGCGGTGGACTACGGTGAACCCCTGCCCATTGACGGCATCTGGCGCATTTCAACCAATGACAAACGCTTGCGGATTGAGCGTGGCCGCGCCTTTGCGGTGGATGGCTGGAACCATGTGCTCTTGTTCAAGGTAAAGCCCGATCAGGTCACGATGACCAATCTGCGCGAAGAGGAAGCCGGGCGCTATCTGGGGCGCGATATCCTGCTGAATGGCGATGCGGTGCTGACCCTGCGCGAGGATGGCGATCTTGATGTGACCGTCGCGCTGTTCCCATTCCCCGCCAAATTCGTCCTCTATCGTGAAGGGCTTGACGATCCGGAAGCGTTTCCGGCGCGCTGAGCGCGGAAAATCGCTTGAAGCCCTTGTGATCGCGTGCGCTATCGGGCAGCGTTCGGCTCATGAACAGTAAGACGCTGCGCGCCGCCCTCGCTTCGGGGCTTCTCCTCACCATTTCCAACACCGCACTGGTCCAAGCGCTCGCCGCAGAAGGGCACACAGAGGCCACTGAAGCGCCTCCAAAGGAGCCCGTATGGGCCTTTGAAGAGAGCGATGTGGATGTCGACACGGGATACACATTCGGCCAGCTCGATAACGGCATGCGCTATGTTCTGCGCCGAAACTCGACGCCCGAAGGCACCGCCTTGGTGCGCATGCGGATCGACAGCGGATCGCTCGATGAAACCGAGAAAGAGCGCGGCCTCTCGCACTATTTGGAGCATATGGCGTTTAATGGGTCGAAAGGCATTCCCGAAGGCGAGATGATCAAGCTGCTCGAACGCGAAGGGCTCGCCTTTGGCGCGGACACCAACGCCTCGACGGGGTTTGAAGCGATCACCTACATGCTCAACCTGCCGCGCAACGATGAGGATCTGCTCGACACCGCGCTTATGCTGATGCGCGAGACCGCGAGCGAGCTGACCATCGCGCAAGACGCGGTGGAGCGCGAGCGCGGCGTCATCCTCGCCGAGCGCCGCGACCGGCGCAATTTTGCACAGCGCGCGCAGGAAGACAGCTTTGAATTCTTCGCGCCCGACGCCCGATTTGCCGAGCGCCTGCCGATCGGTGTGCTCGAAACACTTAACGCGGCCGACGCAGAGACCATTCGAGGCCTGTACGAGCGCACCTATGTGCCCAAGAACACCGTCCTCATCATCGTCGGCGACTATCCGGTCGAGGTGATGGAAGCGGCTCTGCGCGCCAAGTTCGAAGACTGGACCGGCGGGGAAGCGCCGCCAGACCCGGTCACCGGACCCATCGACATCACCCAGAAGGGCAAGACCGATATCTACATCGATCCTTCGCTCTCTGAGAGCGTGAACATCACGCGTTTCGGCGAATGGATTGACGAACCCGATACGCTCGCCAACCGGCGCGCTTCGGGCATTCGGTCGATCGGCTACGCGATCGTCAACCGCCGTCTGGCCCGCCTTGCCCGGCAAGGGGACGCGCCGTTTCTGGGCGCGAGCCTTGGCCGGGGCGACTTTTTCGAAGACGCGCGCTCAACCGGTCTCAACATCGGCAGCGTCGATGGCGAATGGCGCAAAGGTCTGCTGGCCGCTGTGCGCGAATACAATCAAGCGATGACCTATGGCTTTACCCAAGCCGAAGTGGACGAGCAGTTGGCGCGCCAGCGCAGCGCACTCGAAAACGCGGTGAAGGCCAAGGATACACGCACCAACAGCGCGTTCGTCGGCGCGGCTCTGAGCCTTGTCGCGGGCGAGCGCGTCCCGACGACGCCGGAATACAGGCTGGCGTTTTTCGAACAGATCGCGCCGGAAATTACACCGGAGTCGGTGTTCGCCGCGTTCAAGGCGCACGCCATACCGCTTGATGATCCGCTGATCCGGTTCCAGGGCCGTTTAGCGCCCGAAGGCGGCGAAGAGGCGTTGCGCGCCGCCTTTGCCGAGGGGATGGCGCTGCCAATTTCGCCGCCTGAAGACAGCGGCGCGCTCGAATTCGCTTACACCGACTTTGGCGATCCGGGCACCATCGTATCGGACATGGTCGGCAGCGAGCTTGGCATTCGCCAGATCATCTTCGACAACGGAGTTAAACTGAACATCAAGGCGACCGATGTGCGCGAAGACCGCATCGCGGTGCGCGTCGCTCTGGATGGCGGCGGCCTGATGGCGACGAAGGACGACCCGCTGGCGGTCTATCTTACCGGCTCGCTGAGCGCAGGCGGGCTGGGCGAGCACAAGCTCGATGATCTTTCAACCATTCTGGCTGGCAAGAGCGTGGGATTTGGGCTCGGATCTTCGCCCGACAGCTTTGTCATGTCGAGCACCACGACGCCGCGCGATCTTGACCTTCAGATGAAGGTCTTCGCCGCGCTGATCACCGATCCCGGCTACCGTCCCGAAGGCGTCGAACAATTTCGCAAGGGTATTCAAAACTTCTTCGAAACGCTCAATTCAACGCCGGGCCGCGCGCTGCAAGCGGTGCAAGGCGCCGAATTGTCTGACGGCGATCCGCGCTTCACCCTGCAATCGCAAGACGCGTTCGAAGCGCTGGATTACGACCAGCTTAAATCGGTCATCAGCGATCGGCTTGAGCGCGGGGCCATCGAAATCGCGATTGTCGGCGATGTTGAAGAAGACGCCGCTATTGCAGCGGTCGCATCCACCTTTGGCGCGCTGACGCAGCGCGAAGACAAATTCAATCCCCGCAAAGCCAACCGTCTGCGCACATTCACAGCGGATCGTTCAACCCGCATTATCGAGCATGACGGCGAGGCGGATCAATCGATCCTGCGCATGGTGTGGCCTGCGCGCGATGACAGCGACTACGACGAAGTGGTCACGCTGCAAGTGTTGGGCCGCATCATGCGGCTCGAACTGACCGACCGGATCCGCGAGGAACTGGGCCAGGCCTATTCTCCGAGCGCCGGGGTCAGTCTGAGCCGCATCTATAAGGATTACGGCACGATCACGATCAACGTGTCGCTCGAAGACACGCAAATCGAGGCCGCGCGTGAGGCAATCAACACCTTGCTGGACGATCTGACTAGCGATGGGATCACCGAGGACTTGATTGATCGCGCTCGAAAACCGCTTCTGGAACGGCATGAAAACGCGCTCAAAGGGCTCGGCGGGTACACCTCGCTCACCGCGCGCGCGCAGACTGAGCCGGAACGCATCGACCGCTTCTTCACCTATCCGCAAGTGTTGGAAGCGGTGACTGTCGATGATCTCAAAGCGGCGGCGATCAAGTACCTGCAACCCGAAGACGCGGTCACCTTCCTGGTCGTGCCCAGCGCCACAGCCAAGGCCAAAGCTGACGATGCTGCGGGTGAGGAAGAGGCGGTGGCAGAGTAGGCCGGGTCTGATCCCGCTTCAGTGAAACGCACAAAAAAGGGCTGACAGGTCGCCTCCTGTCAGCCCTTTTCTTTTGCGCCGCCACGTGACCCTTTCGAGCCGTGGCGGCGACGCAAAAGCCGTTAGACCGCTTTAGTAATTAAAGCCAACCGAAACACCGATCACGCGCGGTTCGTTGACGAACACGGTGTTGTTGTTGAAGTCGACCACGCCCTGCACGTTGTCTTCGCCTGTGATGTTGCGGACGAACAGCGCGACTTCGTATTGGCCATCATCGCCCCGATAGCCCATGCGCAAGCCCCCTTCGATGCGGCTGTCGGCGTTGAATTCAAGGCTTTCGTAAAGCAGGAAGTTGGTGTCGCCGAGGTAGAACCAGTCGGTGAAGATGAAGAATTCATCGCGCTCACCCACCGGCACGGTGTAGCTCGCCGTGAAGTCCCCGCTCCATTCCGGCGCGTTGGGGAACGGGTTGCCATCCACCAGTGCGCGGGTGGAACCGGCGATCTCGACGGTCGGGTTGGTCACGGTGCACTGCGCGCAGATGCCCACGGCGAGGCTGTCATCGTTGATCTGCGTGTCGTTGTAAGACAGGCCGACCGTGAAGAGCAGTTCGGGGCTCACCTGAAACGCGGTGTCGAGCTCAAAGCCGTAGGCCTCGCCTTCGTTGGCGTTGATCAACTGAACGAGGTTCGCCGCTCCGCCGACAGCGGTGAATTGCGGGTCTTCCACGGTGTAGTAAAAAGCAGCGGCGTTCAGGCGGATCGCGTTATCCGCGAGCTCGCTTTTAAAGCCGACCTCGTAGCTCGTAATGTTTTCTGATTGTGCGACGCTGGGTGCCGAGAAAAAGGCGACATCGCGGCCTTGAATGGTCGGTGCGCGGAAGGCGTTGGCGACACGGGCGTAGACGCTGGCATCCTCGGAGAGATCAGCGAACAGGCTGACATCCCAGTCAATGTTGTCGTCCTCAACCTCAACCGGCTGCGGCGCGGCGCCAGACACGACGAAGAAGTCTTTCTTATCGTCTGTGTAGCGCAGGCCGCCGGTCACACGCAGCATATCGGTCAATTGATAGGAAAGCTGGCCGAACACCGCCCACGCTTCGTTAGTGTGGTTCACGGTGACAGGCGGCGGGAAGGTGAAGCCCACCGTGGTGACGTCAAAGTCGCTGGTGAAGAAATACCCGCCGACCTGCCAGGTGAACGGGCCTTCGCTGGTCGAAGCCAGGCGCAGTTCCTGCGTAAACTGTTGCAGATCAATCGAGTCCTGCGTGTCCGAGGGGAACGGGATGAAGCCCGGGCCGGATTCCGGCAAAAACGCCGCGCCAAAGCCGCCATCGATATCGCCGCGTGAGAAGCCTTCGCTTTCCCAATAGCTGGTGATCGAGGTGAGCTCAGCCACGTCGCCTTCGTACTTCGTGGTCACCGTGGCGCCGAACTGCTGATACTCCGCCGGGTTGCCGCCGCCCGCGTCGTAAAAGACAGTGTCGCGGTCATAGTTTTCGTTGAGGTCATTGTTGCCCGGTCCGATCGCGTTGGCGCGGAAGAAGGTCGAGCTGCCGTCAAGATCGCGGAAATTGATCGACGCCAACATCGAAAACCGGTCGTCTTCGTCCGGGGTCAGGAGCAGTTGGCCTCGAATGGCGAAGTCCCTGAAGCCGCCCAGCGCGTCCTCTTCGCCGGTGAAGCCGTTATCGATCCAGTCTCCGCGGCGCTGGAACTGGGTCGACACGCGGAAGGCCAGCTTTTCATCGACAATCGCCCCGCCGATGACGCCGTTGGCGGTGATTGTGTCAAACGAGCCGAAGCTGAGGCCGAGTTGGATGTCGTCTTCGGAGCTCGGTTTGACCGAGCTGATCGCGACGATACCGGCGGGCGTGTTGCGGCCAAACAGAGTGCCTTGCGGACCGCGCAGCACTTCGACGCGTTCGACATCGAAGATCGGGAAAGATTTGAGCGTGACATTCTCAAGCACAACCTCGTCGAGCAGCACCGAAACGGGCTGCGAGGCAGCGAGATCGAAATCGGTGTTGCCAAGACCGCGAATGTAAAAGCGCGGGGCGACGCGTCCGTTCGAGCTTTCGACGTTCAGGCCCGGCACCGATCCGGCGAGCGCGGTGTTGTCGGCGGCGGCTGAGAAAAGCGCGCCAACGCGCACCTTGTCGAGGGTCTCGGCGGAGATCGGCACGTCCTGCACGTTCTCTTCGCGGCGGTTCGCGGTGACGATGATCGAAGGCAGTTTGCCCTCTTCGGCTTCCTCGGAACCGCCCTCTTGAGCAGCGGCGGGAGCGGCCACTGCGAGCGCGGCGACGGTGATGGCGGTGGTGCTGGCCCAAAGAGCGCGAGCAGCGGGAATACGATTAAGCATGGAAGAGAGGCCCCTCGTAGTTTGTGATAGCACACCCGATGCGACGCCGAATGCAAGGATGCCGCTGCCAGAAATGCGCGATTCGAGCGAGATGAAGGGGCGTAAACTAGCCGGGATCGGGGGTTTTGGGTGTCGTTCTCGCCCGCAATGTTGCAGTGCGGTGACAGTTTTCGCCTTTACGACACTCTTACGACACCATTCGCTTGCGCAAAACCGCCCGAATGCAGGGTGCCTTGTGCTGGAAATGGCGTTAAATGCCCCCTAAACGCTGATCCAACCCGCCTCGTCGCCTTTTGAGAAAGCCTACAGACTCATGAAAGCTCGCATCCTCGTTCGTCTCAAGCCCGGCGTGCTCGATCCGCAAGGGCGCGCCGTCCACCACTCCCTGGAAGGGCTTGGCTTTGACGGGGTCGAGGATGTGCGCATCGGTCGGCTGATCGAGATGGATGTCGCTGAAGGCACTTCGCACGAGACGCTGACGGCCATGTGCGAAAAGCTGCTGGCAAACACCGTGATTGAAGACTTCACGATCGAAGCGATCGACACGTCCAGTGCGCCGGAGAACGCGTGATGTCGGCGGGCCGTCCCAGCTTTACCAGCGCGGTCATCACCTTTCCCGGCTCCAATTGCGACCGCGATATGGCGGTTGCATTGGAAAAGGTCACAGGCGTTGCGCCGCAGCGCGTGTGGCATGGCGAGGCGGACCTGCCCTCAGGCCTCGACTTTATCGCGCTGCCCGGTGGGTTTTCGTATGGCGACTATCTGCGCGCGGGCGCGATGGCGGCCAACAGCCCGATCATGAGCGCGATTGTAGCCGCAGCCCAGCGCGGTATTCCAGTACTCGGCGTGTGCAACGGTTTCCAAGTGCTGTGCGAAAGCGGATTGCTGCCCGGCGTGCTGATGCGCAACGCCAATCAGCTTTTCGTGTGCCGCACGGTCAAGCTGACGGTCGAGAACGCCAAGTCGCCCTTCACCAGCGGCTTTGCCAAGCGTGAAACGCTCCGCATCCCGGTCGCGCATCACGACGGCAATTATTACGCTGACGAGGGGACGCTAAACACACTCGAGAGCGAAGGCCGCGTGGCTTTCCGCTATGCAGAGCCGTGCAACGGGTCGCAGCGCGATATCGCCGGTGTGCTCAGTTCCAATGGCCGTGTGCTTGGCATGATGCCGCACCCCGAACGCGCGATGGAGCCCGCCGCGCATCCGAGCCTTGGCGGGGATGACGGCGCGCGCGTTTTTCGCAATGTGATCGAGAGCCTGGTCAACGCATAAGAGCGGGAACGCCTAACGACGCTGAGCCCCCAAGGGGCGAGGCATCACGCGCGGCGTCTTTGCTTCGTGTGGAACAGGCGGCGCGCATCCTCGCAGCTCATCGGGCGTCCGAAGTAAAAGCCCTGGATCTTGTCGCAGCCCAGATTACGGATGAGTTCGGCTTCTTCCGCGCTCTCCACGCCTTCCGCGGTCGTGGTCATATCGAGGCTTTTGGCCATCGCGACCACCGCGTTGATAATCGCAAAGCTTTCATTGCTGCCTTGCGAGGCCCCTTGGACAAAGGTGCGGTCCACCTTGATGGTTGAAAAGCGCAATTTGCGCAAATAGCCGAGCGAGGAATAGCCGGTCCCGAAATCGTCAAGCGCAACCGAACAACCCAGCGCCATCGCCTGTTCGAGCGCGTTGCGCGCCACCGCCGCATCGCGAACGAAGATGCTTTCGGTGACTTCGATTTCAAGGCGCTCGGGGCGCAAGCCGCTCGATGCCAGAGCGTCAATTACCTGCTGCGGGAAGTCGGGTTCGAGCAACTGTTCCGGCGAGACGTTGACGTTGACCTTTACATCCTCGGGCCAATGGCGCGCTTCGAGGCATGACTGACGCAGCACCCAGATGCCGATGGGGACGATCAATCGCGTGTCTTCAGCGAGCGGGATGAATTTGCCCGGACTGACGAAACCGTGTTCTTCGCTGTTCCAGCGGACCAGCGCTTCAAAGCTGACGATCTTCTCGCTGCGCGCGTCAACGACGGGTTGGTAGTGCAGGATCAATTCGTCGCGGCTCAGCGCTTGACGCAGCGCCGCTTCAAGCTGGCGGCGCTCCTCGGCTGAGGCGTGCAAGGTCGGCTCGAACCGGCGGTACTCGCCTCCGCCCTCATCTTTCGCCCGGTAGAGCGCGAGATCCGCGCTGCGCATCAATTCTTCGACCGTTTCCCCGTCGCGCGGGCCAAAGGCGGAGCCGATGCTTGCGCCGACATAGAGCGTGTGCGGTTCAACGCGATAGGGTTGCGAGAGACTGTCGATCACACGGCGCGCCAACACGCGAACTTCGTCCGCGTCTTTGGCGTCGCGGATGACGATGGCGAATTCATCGCCGCCAAGGCGACCGCAAATCGCGTTGCTTCCCATCAACGCCTGCAAGCGAGAGGAAACCTGCGCGAGCAGCTTGTCGCCGGTCATGTGACCCAGCGAATCGTTCACCGCCTTGAACCGGTCCAGATCGACCATCAGCAACGCGCAACGTGTGCGCCATTGCGCCGCGTATCGCAGAGCATCGCCCAGCGCTTCGGTCAATTGCAGCCGGTTGGGCAGCGAGGTCAGGGTGTCAAACCGCGCCAGGTAGGCGATCTTTTCATCGGACTCGCGGCGCTCCGTCACGTCGGATCCGACGCCGCGAAAGCCGACAAAGCGCCCGCGCTCGTCAAGCATGGGCGTGCCCGACAATTCCCACCAGCGCGTGTCATCCTTGATCAAAACTTCGACCAGCGTGGTTGAAAAGCTCACACGATCTTTGAGCTTGTTGGCGAATTCATGAAGCGTGTCGGGATAGCTGCCCTCGCTCCACGACTGGCTGGTGATGCAGTCGATGAAAGGTTTGCCCTCAAAATCGCTCTGCGCGCCGCCAAGGGCGTAGGCAAATCGCGGGCTGACCCGGCGCAATTTGCGGTTAGGATCAATTTCCCACAGCCAGTCAGCCTCGTTTTCCTCGAACTCGCGCAGAAGCAGCGAGACGACCTCTTCCTTCTCCGCAATGGCGTTTTTGGATAAGCGCCCTTCGAGATAGGTCTGCCCGGCCTGCAACGCGCCCAGCACCGTGGTCACGGTGAACACGCCATAGGCCGCGACGGCAAACCAAAGCCCGGAAATCGCCAGATGCGCCATGACCAGCAGGCCAGACGCCGTCGTGAACAGCACCGCGCCCAAAGGGGGCGACGTGCGAAAATAGATCGCACCCGAAGCGATAATGGCGATGATCAACACCAGCGCCATGAGGCTGAGCATCGATCCCATTGGGCCAAACAAAAGCGCGGCGCTGCCCCATAGCAGGCCCGAGATCAAAGAAGTCACGGCCTGGCGATGAAATTCGCTACGGGTAATCTTTCGCCGGTCGACATCGGCCAGCGTGGAGTCAAACCTCGCGCCCGCAATATGCACCGCCGCAAGCGCGATCATCCAAACCGCCAGCAGCGCTGTGGGGACATACGCCATGAAGATTTGCGCCACAAACACGGCGAGGATCGCGTGGGCGTAGACCCGAAAAAAGGTGACGCTCGACAAAGCGGCGTATTGCATTCCGCGCAATTTTGCCCACTCGCTGTCGCTCTCGCCCGATAGGCCAAGCACAGCGGAATAGGAAAGGCGCAAAGGCTCTTCCTGTGGCGGGGCAGCGGGCGTGTTCACCCGCGCGGCAATAATCCGTAAAGGTTAGGGTGCGGTAAAGTAGTCCGCTTGCCCAACGAGGTCGCTTAACGGCGAGATGTCATGCTTAACGGCGCGCCGAATGGGCGTATCGAAATCAGCGCAGGCCCTTGTCCTGAGCCGCCTTTTCCCAATTACGCCCGTCAAAAGGCCTTATGACGGGATCGATAAGTGTCGGATCATCGAGGCGTTTGAGGTGCACGCTCCAGCAGTCCGGGTGCGATTTTGGCTGGTAAAAGCTCTTAACGCCGCAGATTCTGCAGAACAGATGATCCGCTTGACCGCTGCCGAAACGATAGCTGGTCAGATGATCGCGACCTGACACAAGCATGAAGCGATCATGGGGAACGAACAGGTGCAGATAGCCTGACGCAGAGCAAATCGAGCAATTGCAATCAAGCATGTGCGGGGCTCGCTCGCTGAGCGCTTCGAACCGCACCGCGCCGCAATGGCACCCACCGCTGACCTTGACGAGGTCGCTCACTCCACCGTGACCGACTTCGCCAGATTGCGCGGCTGATCGACGTCCGTGCCCTTCACCACCGCCACATGATAAGCGAGCAGTTGCACCGGGATCGCGTAGACCAGCGGCGCGATCAGCGGGTGAACGATGGGCATTTCAATGGTGGCGAGGCACCCCTCGCCCGCTTGTTCGAGGCCATAAGCGTCGGAAATAAGCACCACTTGCCCGCCGCGCGCGCGCACTTCCTCCATGTTGGAGACGGTCTTTTCGAACAACGGGCCCGACGGCGCGATAACGACGACCGGCACGTCGTCATCGATCAAGGCGATGGGTCCGTGCTTCATTTCGCCGCTGGCGTAGCCTTCGGCGTGGATATAGCTGATTTCCTTAAGCTTTAGCGCGCCTTCGAGCGCGAGGGGAAAGTCGGCTCCGCGCCCCAGATAGAGCACATCGCGCGCGGGCGCGATCAGCGGAGCCATGGCCGCAATATCGTCATCGTGATCGAGCGCGGCGTTCAGCGCGGCGGGCGCTTCGAGGAGGTGCTTGACCACTTCGGTTTCTTCCTCGCGCGTCATACGTCCCTTGGCGACAGCCAGATGCGCGGCAAGCGCGGCCAGAACAGCAAGCTGACACGTAAACGCCTTGGTCGAGGCAACGCCGATCTCAGGGCCAGCGTGGGTCGGCAAGAGCAGGTCCGCCTCGCGCGCCATGGTGCTGGTCGGGACGTTGACGACAACGCCGATCACTTGGCCATGCGCCTTGCAATGGCGCAGCGCCGCGAGTGTGTCCGCGGTTTCGCCCGATTGCGAGATAAACAGCGCAAGGCCGCCTTCCTCGAGCACCGGTTCGCGGTAACGAAACTCGCTCGCGACATCGATATCGACGGGGACGCGGGCGAATTTTTCGAACCAGTATTTGGCGACCATCCCTGCGTAGAATGATGTCCCGCAGGCGACGATGGTGAGGCGCTTTACGCTGGACAGATCAAAATCGAATTGTGGTAGGGCCACCGCGACATTCTGGCGATGGATATAAGAGCTCAGTGTTTGCGCGACGACGGTGGGCTGCTCGAAAATCTCTTTCTGCATGAAGTGGCGGTAGTTGCCCTTCTCGACTGCCGCCGCCGAAGCGCCAGAGGGTTGCACCGGGCGAAAGGTTTCGCGCCCCTCTGCATCGAAGATCTGCGCGCGGTCGCGGCGCACGATCACCCAGTCGCCTTCTTCGAGATAGGTGATGCGCTGCGTCAACGGGGCGAGCGCCAACGCGTCCGAGCCCAGGAACATCTCCCCTTCGCCATGACCCACGACCAACGGAGAGCCCAGCCGCGCGCCGATCAACAGATCGGGATGCGAGCGAACGGTGATGGCGAGCGCAAACGCGCCGCGCAGCCGAGGCAAAACCTCGCGCACGGCCTCTTCGGGGCTTTTGCCGGCTTCGATCTGGCTGGAGATCAGGTGCGCAACCACCTCGCTGTCGGTCTCGCTTTCGAAGACGCGGCCCTGCTGCGCCAGCTCGGCGCGCAATTCCTTGAAGTTTTCGATGATCCCATTGTGCACGATCGCAACTTCGCTCGTGGCGTGGGGGTGCGCGTTGGACGCGGTTGGCGCGCCGTGCGTGGCCCAGCGGGTGTGCGCGATGCCGATGGATCCATCGGCGGGATCGGCGCGCAAGACCTCGACCAGATTGCTAAGCTTGCCCTCAGCGCGGCGACGCACCAACTCGCCATCAGTGATGACGCAGACGCCGGAGGAATCGTAGCCGCGATATTCCATCCGGCGTAGTCCATCGACCAGACGATCGGTCACCGCCGTCTCGCTCACAATCCCGATAATACCGCACATTGTTCTTTGCGTGCCCCTGTAAGTGTTAACTCATTAATGTGATCGCCGAGGCCTTTGGCACAGGGCGATGAACATAGCCTTGAATTTCTAGCGGCGCTGCGCGCTTAAGTCGCTTTCCGGTATGGCATGGCCCGCATCGCGCATCCCTTCGCGCCACACGATCAGGCCCGCCATAATGATCAGCGCCGCGCCCAGTAGTGTCCAGGCATCGGGCACATCGTCAAACACGATCCAGCCCAGAATGACCGCGACCAACATCTGAACGTAGATCGCCGGCGCCACGCGGGCCGCGCCTGCCTTTGCGGTGCCGATATAGGCGAGCCAATGGGCGGTGCTGGCGGTAACGGCCACGATGGCGCAGCGTCCGATCACATCCCAGCTCGGCCAGTCGAAATTGAGCTCCGGGACGCCAGACACCTTCGCAGCCACGCTCGCGAGGATCAGAACCGGCGCGGAGGCCGCCGCGACAAAGACCTGCGCGGCCAAAGCGCTCCCGTGCCCCGCGCTCACCCGGTTCAGTACCATCAACAACGCAAAGAACACCGCCGAGATAAGCGGCAGCAACGCGGCCCATCCCAGCAGCTCCAGATTGGGGCGCAAGATAATCACAACACCCGCCAAAGCAATCACAGAAACGCCATAGACCCGTCCCGACACGCGTTCGCCTAGAAACACGCCTGCAAACACCTGAACAAGGATCGGCGACAGGAAACCAATCGCCAAGGCTTCGGCCAGTGGCATGATGTAAATCGCGGAGAAGAAGCACAAAGACGCGGTCGCCACGCACACCCCGCGCGCCACCTGAACCCATGGGTTGGTGGGGACAAACGCCTTCGCCCCTTCCGAGCGCCACAGCAGGACCGCCAGCCCCGCCGCTCCCATCGAAAAGCGCAACGCTGCCACCGCATAAGGCGGCCACGCACCCGCCATGCTTTTGATCACCGCATCGCCGACCGACAGGATGGCAAATCCCAACACGGCATACGTGAAACCAACGGTCGCGTCGCTTTGAGAGGGGTGGGGTACGCTCGCCATGGCTCCCCTTGGGCCAGAGCGCCGCGCGTGACAAGCAGCGTCTCTTGATAGCCGTGCAGCACGGGCGGGATCGCCCCGGTTACAAGCCTCAAGGCCGCGTTAATTCTTCGCCTAAAGACATAGTTTACGTTTGCTTAAACCCCTCTGGGTAACACCGAACCAAAGGGCGCTTTACGGCGCCAGACGGGGGCCAAACGCGTTACCATGACCAAATTGATCATCCAGATCCCATGCCTGAACGAGGCGGAAGTCTTGCCGGAAACTCTGGCCAAGCTGCCGCGCCAAATACCGGGCGTGGATGTGATTGAATATCTGATCATCGATGATGGCAGCGACGATGACACGTCGGGCGTCGCAAAACGCTGGGGCGTGCATCACATCGTGCGCCACCGTCGCAATCGCGGCCTTGCGGAAGCGTTCCGTTCCGGCATCGACAGATGCCTCAAGGAAAGCGCGGACATCATTGTCAACACTGACGCCGATGGCCAATATGAAGGCGCGGATATCGCAACGATCGTTGCGCCTGTCGCAGCGGGCGAAGCTGACATTTGCATTGGTGACCGCTCGGTGGCGCAAAACGCGCATTTCGGGCCTGGCAAACGCTTGCTCCAACGCTTTGGCAGCGCCGTCGTGCGCGCTTTGTCAGCGACCGATATCACTGACGCCGTATCAGGCTTTCGCGCCATCAGCCGCGAGGCCGCGCAGCGCATCAACATCACGACCGAGTTCAGCTACACCACCGACATGCTGATCCAGGCCGGGCGCAAGCGCATGGCGATTACCTCGGTCCCGATCCGCACGCACGCGGCCACTCGTCCTTCGCGACTGTTCAAGTCGATCCCCAAATTCATTCAGCAAACCGGCGTCACGATCCTGCGGGCCTACACCACGTTCAATTCCTTGCGCGTGTTTGTGGGCCTTGGCTTGCTTGCGACACTCATCGGCCTGTTCCCGATTGGCCGGTTTTTGTGGTTTTTTGCGACCGGAGACGGGGATGGCCATATCCAATCGCTGGTGATCGGCGGCGCCTTGCTGACCGTCGGCGTGCTGGTGACCACCTTGGGCATTCTGGCGGACCTCATCGCGACCAATCGCAAGCTGCTTGAGGCGAGCCTGCATAAATTGCGCAAGCTCGAAGAGAAGCTCGAAAGCGAGCAAGCGCAAGCGCCGACCTCTGAAACGACGCAGCCCCAAGTGGGCCTGACGCGAGCGGCGCCATGACGGCTTCGCTCGCCCGGCCCGCAGCGCCCAAGAGCGCTTTACCCGGTCGGCTTCAAGACGTTCGCCCAGACACCTGGATCATGGCGGGCATCGGCCTGATCCTCGCGCTACAATTCGGTGAGGTCTTCCGCCGTGGGATCAACTGGGACGAGTTTGCGCACTATAACCAGCTTTGGGAATATGAGCGCGGGAACGTAACGCGAGCGATCAACACGCTCTATATCCACGCATTTGGATGGGTCAAAGATCTGCCGGGATCGGCGGTCGATCACATCATCGTCGTGCGCCTGTTCATGTATGCGTGCGAATTGGTCACACTATGCGCCATTGTCGGCATCACGCAGCGCTTCACCGACCGCACGACCGGCCTGTTGTGCGCGCTAGCCTACATCACGTTCCCCTTCGTGTTCGGGCATGGTTATTCGTTCCGGTTTGACCCGCCCTCTACTGCGCTGATGATCTGCGCCTTGTGGGTGCTATGCGTGCGTCCACTGGATTGGAAGACAATCGCAGTCGCCAGCCTGTGTATCGGGACCGGCCTAATGGTCACGTTAAAGATCGTGCTGCTGATCCCCGCCTTCGCTGGTGTGTTGTGGCTGCGATGGAGCGAGGATCGCTTTTCACCCGCCTTTGCGCTGAAGGTCGCGCTGATCGCTGCTCTCTCAGTCACTGTGGCGGGTGTGATCTTTGTGCTGCAGACGCTGGCCCTAGGCGAGGATGCGGTAGCCAACTCCACAAGCACAGCGGGCGGTGTAGGCTCCATCATGTTCGCGCTCGAAGCCAAACCCTATTGGAGCAAAGCAGCAGCTGTCGCCGTCAAGGCGCCGCTGGTCACCGCTCTGATCATTTTGTTCGGCTATTGCCTCTCAATCAGCAATCACACGCGGCCTGAAAAAGTGGCGCTAATCAGCCTCTTTTTCACGCTTACCACGCTGATCTATTACCATAATACGGCTCCGTACTACTATGTGTTCTTGATGCCGTGGGTGCTGATCGCGTGCTCGGTTCCGATGCGTTGGCTAACGGCCCGATACAGTCCAATTGTGATCGGCGCGCTTCTCACTGTTTGCGGCGTACTGACTTACGCTCTTCAAAGCGAAAGCCCGATCGATAAACAGCGAACGATCATCAAGGCGGCCTATGAGACCTTTCCAAACGGCGTCGCCTATTTCGATTTCATGGGAATGATCGCGCAATATCCAAAAGCCAACGGTTTCGTCACCAAGCTCAACATTAAACGGCAAAACGCCGAGGGGCGCTCGATCTATGTCGAGGCGATGGCCAAACAACCGGTTCCGCTCTTGATCCGCAACGATCGCCAGTTTGACGCGCTGTTTTACGATCCCGCCAATCCGCCGAGCCTGCCGAACGGTGTCCCCATTTTTACAGAGCAGGACGCGCACGCTCTGGTCGACACCTATATCGGCTTCTGGGGCCCCTTCATGATCGCCGGCGAAATCATTCCCGCCGGCGAGCGACCCCACAGCTTTACGATCCGCGTGCCCGGCCCTTACACCGTCACAGGTTCAGGCGTTTCCATTCGCGGACGCCAATTGAAAGGCGGCGACGTCATCGAACTCGAACGCGGCGACTATCAGGTCGCGGGCGCACGCGAGGGCGAGACTTACTTGCTGTGGGGCGACAGACTCAAACCCCCAGCTTACCCCGCTCCTGAAAGACCTCACAAGCCATATTGGTAAACACCGCAAAGTGTCTTCACCCGAGCCAGCAAAGCCGATTAGCAACAGAGAAAAGCCCATGACCCACACGATCAGCGAGTCCAAAATCGCTTCGAAGCCGAAGCGAGATATCTCCAGCTTGCCACCGTTGACGCCCAACGCCTCCCTTCGCTGGGACGTGGTATCGCGCCTACTGCCAGACCGCGTTGGCAAGGCCTTGGAAGTGGGATGCGGTCGTGGAGCCGCCGCTGCGCGCATAGCCCGCCGCGCCGACCGAATGGTTGCCGTGGAACCTGACACGCAGAGCTACGCCGTTGCCTGCGAAAACCTGCGTGATGCAGCCACAGTATACAATTGCATGAGCTTCGAACTGCCAGGAGCCGAAACCTTCGACACAATCTGCGCCTTTGAAGTGCTCGAGCATATCGAAGACGACGTCGCAGCCCTAAAGGAGTGGAGCGAAAAGATGGTGCCTGGTGGGACTCTGGTGATAAGCGTCCCCGCATGGCAGGACCGATTTGCCGCCGCCGACACAATCGCTGGCCACTTTCGCCGCTACAATCCTGAGCATTTGCGATCACGATTGGAAGAGGCGGGTTTCGTCGATATCCAGACTGAACTTTATGGTTTTCCGGCCGGCCACTTGCTTGAGGCGTTCCGCAACTACGCCGCGCGCAAGCTGCTCAAAGGTGAGGCGAAAAACATGGATATAGCCGAACGCACTGCGGGTTCCGGGCGTTTGTTCCAGCCAAGCCAAGGTCTCAGCGGATTGGCAACGACCTTGGCCGCGCGTCCATTAGTGTGGGGTCAGCGCCTTTTTCCGAACCGCGGCGTGGGTCTGGTCGCCGTGGCTCGGCGACCGGTCTGAGACGCAAAGCTATGACGCCAAAAGCGCTCGCCAACTACCGAAAGCCCGCGCGCGCCTTGTTCATCATTGGCGTCGCGATCGCGGCGCTGTTCCTTTTCGTGGACCAACGCGAGCAGATCGCCATGGCGTTTGCACGGTTGGACCCCGTTGTTCTGCCGTGGGCCTTTCTGGCCGCGCTGGGTTTTGCCGCCAGTTCCTTTGTAAGCTGGCGAGTCCTAGTCACGACTGAACCGGGCCACGAAAAAACGGCCATGCGCGTTTTCTTCTTATCGCAAATGGGGAAATATTTGCCGGGTGGAATCTGGCAGTTCGTCGCTGTCGCTGATTACGGCCAGGACGCCGGCATCTCCTCGCGCACGGCCGTGAGTTCATCACTGGTTGCACTGGGCGGGGCGACATTGGCTGGCTTAATACTGACTGTGATTTTTCTGCCCGCCGTTCTGGTCGATGCCCTTCCCCAAAGCGATGGAACGATTTGGCTGGTTGGATTGAGCACGATTGTCCTTGGCGCCTTGATGCTGAAAAGCAGGCTCCCGAGCTTCGGGCTCAGCCGCGGCAGCGTGGTTTTGCCGCAGATGTCCCGTCTTACAGCCTCGGTCGCTGCCTCATTGCTGACCTTTGTTATGAGCGGGCTTCACCTTTTTGCTTTGAGCGCCGGTCTCAACTTGGGCCTGGCCGGGAGCGCCGCACTCGCTTCTGACACTTACACAGCGGTGATGACCATACTGGAGCTGAGCGCGGTGTTCGCTGCGGCCTGGGTGGTGGGCTTGCTGGTTATCATCGCTCCGGCAGGGATAGGAGCCCGCGAGGGAACGATGGTGACATTGCTGCTTGCGCATATGCCTTTAAGCGAGGCGCTGGTCATCGCGCTTCTCGCCCGATTGCTGATGACGATTGCTGATTTCGCATTGGGCGGGGCCGCGCTGCTTATTCGCGCTGAGCCAAACGATCTAGCACATGCGCAACGCCAGCCGAGGGGCTGAGACCCGATACCGCGACCGAGGGCATCTGATCGACATCGGATCGTCCTTCGATCCACCCTGCCACCGCATCCGCCAAGGCCTGCGGATCGTCCGCTGGCACGGTCAGGATGGCTTGCGGAAAGGCGCGCGCCAAGGGATCTACGGCGGGGCTGGAGCGGGTGAGCACCGGCTTGCCCATGGCCGCCTGTTGAAACAGCTTGTTCGGGATTACCCGTGCAGACTTATCTGAGGCGCCGAACACTCCGAGACACAAATCAGCCCGGGCGATGACACTGGGCAGCTTTTCATAGTCGACCCAAGGGATCCAGGTCAGCTTGCGAGCCAGCGCTTCGCCGCCCTCGCGCACGCGCCCTTCGACCAACGGCTGCAACTGCCCGCGTCCGATGATGATCCACCGGGCGCTATCGTCCGAAAGGCGCGCCGCCTCAATGATCGTGGGAACGCCGTGAAGCGGGATAAGCTGGCCATAGAACAAAACGATGGGCCGCCCGTCGTCCGGCCCCAGAATATCCTCGACGGGGAGGAGTTTTGCTGCAGGCGAAAAAAGCGGCTCCGCCCCGACCAGCACCGTTTCGATGCGGTCGACCGGTATGCCAAACTCGTCCGCAAAATAGGCGCCGTGGCTGTCGGTATCGACAACGATGATGTCCGCCAAGCGCAGCATCGCGCGTTCCATCAGCCAGATTGTCTTCGCCATCAGACCCGGTCCAACCAAGGATCGGTCCCCTACAACCGTATCGTAGATGGGCAGAAAGGCGTCGAGAATAACCTTCAGGCCCAGAGCCTTTGCAATCGGCGCGATCAGCAGGATTTCCATGATGCCGGGATAAGGCAGCAGGAGAGCGCTTCCGGGACGCTGCCGTGCCAGCCGACGGCCTTCGCGGACCAAACGCCACAGGGCTGCGGGATAACCCACCGCCATGCGCGCGGCGACCTTCACCAGGCTCCAGCGCGAAGGGATATTGGTTTGCGGAACACTCTCCCACGCGCGCACATGGATGGCCGCGTGCAGCGCGCCAGCATCCCGGATCGCTCGCAACAGCAGGCGTACGCGCGGTTTGCGCGTGTCGTAAGCCCCGAAAGCGAGGATATGCGGCGTGTTTTCGTCTGCTTGGGCGATGTCCGGTGCGCTCATATTGGACTGGGGATAGGACCAAGCCACCGCGCCGCGCAACTCGGACACGAGGATTGCGCGCTTAAGACAACCTCACAGCCAACCACGACAGGCATGTTAGGCGCCTAAATCCACCTCGCGGAAGAAGAGTTTCCCGCTTTGGCAAATCTCAATCGCAAACATCTGAAACGGCGAAACATTTACGAAACTTTAAGCATATTTTCGTAGCGCTTTCCGACAAGTTTACGAAACGACGAAAGCGCAAGCGTCATGGTTGATACCGCTCGCCTCAATACCGAATTTGATGCTGAGAACATCGAACCGAGCATGGCGATGGCGCACGACGCTTCCATCACAGCTGACTTTCAAGAAGGCGATGTCTCAGCGACCTCCCCCTCTCCAGAACGTTCGAGAGTTACCGAGAGCAAACTGACGTGGCAAAGCTTTCGCGCGGCGTTAACGGCGAATGTGGGGCGGGCGGAATTCGTTGTCCTCGCGCTCGTTTGCGTTTTGCTCATCGCTGCACAGAGCGTTCTCTACTACAACAACATCACGTCCTATTTGTATCTGGCGTTAACCCTTAATGGCAAATTCCTCCTCACGATCCTCGCTTTGGTCGTGATCTGCGATTTCACGTTTCTGATGGTGCGATATCGCCCTTCAAGTCCGTTAGCGTTCCTATCATCTCATCCGGCCTTTCGCACCTTGCTGTCTCGCGTGGTGCCAGGCGTGGTCATTGCGCTGTGTTTGGCGCTGTTCATGCCGACCTTTAGCCAGGTAAAAAGCGCCATCCCGATCCTCACGGATTACACATGGGATGCGACCTTCATTGCGTGGGACCGAACTCTGCACGGGGCGGATCCGTGGCGTATTATTCAACCGGTTCTGGGTTTCCCGGTCGTCACCGCAATGATGGGGCATTTGTATCATGTATGGTTTGCCCTGATCCATCTGGCACCCATCTGCATCGCGATGTATGTTTCCGATAAGCATCTGAAACTGCGTTTCTTTGCCGGGTATTTTCTGATCTGGTCGCTGGCGGGAATGGTGTCAGCGGTGGCGCTGGCGTCGGTTGGCCCGGTTTTCCTCGAGCCTCTGATTGGCGATCCCTATTTCGCCGAGCAAATGGCGTATCTCAAATCTGCGAACGCGGTCATCACAAATCCCGTTATCGAAGTGCAGCAGATGCTGCTCGAATGGTATGCCGCAGAGAATTACGGTATTGGCCGCGGCATCACAGCGATGCCTTCCATGCACGTGGCGCTCGCAGCGCTTTACGCCTTCGCGATGTGGGATTTGGACAAGCGGCTCGGTGTTGTTTTCACCGTCTATCTGGTGCTGATCATGCTTGGCTCTGTCCATCTCGCCTATCATTACGCAGTCGATGGTTATGTCAGCTTGATTATGGTTGGAATTATCTGGTTCGCCACCAAACCGCTGGCAAACGCGGTCCTCGGCCGCAAAGCGGACCCAGTGCCGCAAGGCGACGGCAACAAAAACCAATCTTCGCCGGTGACTTAGGAAAAAAATAAGCTTTCCGAATTATTCACCAAATTTCGAGAGGCCCTCTTCGCCATTATACGGTTGAGGTGGCACGGATGGATTACAGGAGCCTTGGGGGCTTGGCATGAGCGCATTCGGGAAAAAGGGGAACGCTGGCGGAATGAAGCCAGGCGGACGACCCGCTTTCGGCGTGGCGCGTCCGATGAAGGGCAGCGCCAAACCGGCTGAACAGCCCGAAGGCGGCGAACAATTCCCTCCCCTTCCGACCGAAGGCGGCTCTCCCAAATCGACCCCGGCACCCTCGGCCGCGCCCGCCGCGCCCGCCAAGGGCAGCACCGCCGAGGCGATGGACCGCCTCGCCGAACGCGCCGCTGCGGTTCAGAGCGCCAACACCGGACCCGAAGGGTTCGAGGCCAGCGTTCACAAGATCAAGGAACAGGTGCTTCCCCGTCTGCTCGAACGCGTTGATCCGGAAGCCGCCGCGACGCTTTCCAAAGAAGAACTGTCGGAAGAGTTCCGCCCGATCATCATGGAAGTGCTGGCCGAACTCAAGGTCACACTGAACCGCCGCGAGCAATTTGCGCTCGAGAAAGTTCTGATTGACGAACTGCTCGGTTTCGGTCCGCTCGAAGAGCTGCTGAACGATCCGGACGTGTCCGATATCATGGTCAACGGCCCCGACCAGACTTACATCGAGAAAAAGGGTAAGCTGATCATCGCACCGATCCGGTTCCGCGATGAACAACACCTTTTCGGCATCGCCCAACGCATCGTGAACCAGGTGGGTCGCCGCGTTGACCAGACCACGCCGCTCGCTGACGCCCGTTTGAAAGACGGCTCTCGTGTCAACGTCATCGTACCCCCGCTCTCGCTGCGCGGCACGGCGATCTCCATTCGTAAATTCTCCGAGAAGCCGATCACCTTGGACATGCTCAAGGAATTCGGCTCGATGTCGGACAAGATGTGCACCGCGCTGAAAATCGCGGGGGCGTGCCGGATGAACGTCGTTATCTCGGGCGGTACGGGTTCGGG
>JBCCCM010000017.1:0-79159 GCA_039033515.1 Pseudomonadota bacterium | reverse complement strand
TGTTTCCCCGATTTACACCGGGGGACCGGCTATCCGATTATGTTGGCGACCGAAGCAGTGGAGCGGTTGAAGCCGTCAGCGCCGCGTCGGTGGAGCTCATCTAGGCGCGGTCCGAGATTCGGTCAACGGCTTTTTGAAACTTTTTTGAATTTTTGTTTCAACGCCGCGCACAAATCGCAGTTTTCTGCGGGTTTGGGCTCCTTCAGCTCCCCAGAAATGGGTGTCCCGCCCCTGCTTTTCAAGGCCGCGCTCCCATTCCCAGCGCCGCATCCCCGCGAAACGAGCCTTCTAAAGACTGATTCACGCTCTTCGTTAGGACCAGATTCTTCACTTTTTGGCCCTAGAGCGCCCGATGCGATGAGCGATCAGCCCCCATCCTACGCTTCCAAGGCCGATTCACACCCCAATTCCCCGTCACAATGGGGCGGCGATGATTCGTTCGCCGCTAACCCCGGTGATTCGAGCGCGCGCCCTCACACGGACGGATTCGCCTCGCGCGTGCGCAGCGCCGTCGCTTGGCGTTGGGGGTCTCAGGTGGCGATGCAAATCATCACCTGGACCTCAACCATTCTTGTCGTGCGTCTGCTTGACCCAAGCGACTACGGCCTGTTCGCCATGTCACAGGTGGTGCTGACCGCCCTCGCCTTTCTCAACGGGCAGAGCTTTGCGACCTCTCTCATCCAGACCGGCCATGTCGATGATCGCCGGATCGGGCAGATCTTTGGTCTGCTCTTACTCTTTAACGGAGCGATGGCGCTGACCCAGCTGGCCATCGCGCCTTACGCAGCGGCCTATTTCAGCGAGCCACTGGTCGCCGACATGCTGCGCGTGCAGGCGCTTCTTTATATAGCGGTGCCGTTCACGGCCCTCCCCACAGGATTGCTCGCGCGCAGGCTGGAGTTTCGCAAACAGGCTCAGGTCAACATGGTTGCGGCGATTGTCGGAGCGGTCACCGCGCTGGCGCTGGCATGGCAGGGTTGGGGCGTGTGGGCGCTTGTCTATGCGCCACTATGTATGTTCGGTACCCGGGCCGTGGGCCTGTCGATTGCGGCCCGCCTTCTGGTCAAACCCATCTTCGATCCGCGCGGCGCATGGGATCTGGTTACCTATGGCGGCACGCTGACCCTGTGCCAGCTGTTCTGGATCATCCAGAGCCAAAGCGACATCGTCATCGCCGGGCGCTTGCTACCGACCTACGAACTGGGCCTCTACGCCGAGGCCTTGTTCCTCACTTTGATCGTAACCGCGCGTTTTCTCCCGCCCATCAACGAAGTCGCCTTCGCCGCCTATTCCGAGCTTCACCGCGATGGCGCGGCGCTGGGCTCTTACTTTGTAAAGACCGCGAGGCTGGTGATGACCGTCACCGCGCCGATCTATATCGGCCTCGCCCTCACCAGCGAGGACGCGGTGCTCACTCTGTTCGGCGAGAAATGGGCCGGGATGGCGCCGATTGTCGGGGGTCTTGCGCTGGTTATGCCCGCGTTCGCCTTGCAGATCATCTGCGCGCCGGTGACCAACGCGATGGGCCGCCCGCGCGTTTACCTGTTCACCAACGTGTGCGGCGCGATCCTTATGCCCAGCGCTTTTCTGATCGCGATCCAATTGGAAGACAGCGCCGCCATGGGGCTGGTCCATGCGTGGTGGGTGGCCGCGCCCCTGCTGTGCGCGATCACTCTGGCGGCGACCTTGCCACGTATCGGGGTGAGCGCGCTGACCCTGTTGCGCGAACTTGCGCCGGTTGCGCTTGCCTGCGCGGCGATGGCCTTGGCGGTCCTGAGCGTCCAGCGCGTGGCTCCAATCGGCACGCCGTTCATGGACCTGTTCTGGAATGCGGGCGTGGGCGCAGCCGTTTACGCTGGGGTCTTCTGGCTGGTGTGGCCGCACATTGTGAAAGACGCCTGGCGCATACTGCGCCCCGCTTCGCAAAGCTGACCCTTCCCGCGTAGCGTTTGGGCATCATCCGCTTGTCTGATAGGGTCGTAGCTCAGGCAGGGGCGACAACGACAACAAAACTTCAGACGGGATCGGAACTTTTATGTTTGCATCATGGGCCGCCAGCGCTCTTTTTCTCAGCCTTTCACCCACGCTTGCGACCGACAGCGCCGCTGCGACCCTCGTCGAACCGGACGAAACCATCAAAGAGCAAGCGATCGCCCCCAACATCACCGGCGAGGCGACCGACATTCTGGCGGTTGAGGAAGAGCGCAACCAGCGTTTGACCGTGCCCGTGCTGATCGACGGGGCGGGCCCGTATAATTTCATGATCGACACCGGCAGCCAGGCGACCGCGGTCACGCATGAGATCAACAACTCGCTAAGCCTCAGCCCGCTGGGCACCGCGACGCTGGTCGGCATGGCCAGCACCCGCGCTGTCGACATCGTCGAGGTGCAATCGCTCAAAGTGGGCCGCCACGAGGTTTTCGATCTGGTCGCCCCGGTGCTCAGCAAGGTCAATGTCGGCGCGGATGGGATCATCGGGCTCGACAGTTTGCAAGATTTCCGCGTCCTGATCGATTTTCGCGAAGACACCATCGCGGTGGAAGATGTCAGCCAGATCAAGCACCAGCGGCGCGGCTTTGAAATCGTCGTGCGCGCCCGCCCGCAACTGGGCCAGCTGCTGATCACCGACGCGGTGGTCGAAGGGGTGCGCGCCACCGTCATCATCGACACCGGCGCGCAGGCGAGCCTTGCCAACAACGCGCTCAAGGAACGGATCAGGGCCAAGCGCGCTCAGGAAGTCGTCACCACCGATGTGAACGGGGCCGAGCTCATCGGCTCGCTGTCCTATGTGCGCTCGCTCACGATTGAGGGGCTGACGCTGAGCAATGTGCCGCTTGCTTTTGCCGACGCGCCCGCCTTCGAAGCGCTGGGTCTCAAGGACAAGCCGGTGCTCTCCCTGGGCATGCAGCATCTCAAGATGTTCGACCGGGTGGCGATTGATTTTGCCAACCAGCGCATCCTGTTTGACGTGCCGCGCGGCATCGCGCGTGAAATGCGCCGGATGCGGCAATCGGGCTTTCGCGCGAAGTTCAACTAGACCGCGGCCAAGCGGAGCTGGCTTGTTATAGCGCGGGCGCGCGCCCACATGGAGCGGTGCCATGACCGCTGACCTTGCCTCCCCGCCCGACAAGACCTCCCCTCCAGAGGCCGAAGGGTGGGAGACGCTCAGGCGTTTCCTGCCTTACCTGTGGCCAGCTGGAAACTGGCCGCTGCGCCGGCGGATCATTGTCGCGCTGACCTTTGTGCTGTTTGCCAAAGGGGTGACGCTGACGCTGCCGTTCGCTTATTCGGGCGCGGTTGACGCGATGTCGGAAACCGGCGCGGTCGAAGAAGGCGCGCTGGTCGCCTTTGCGCTGGTCGCGGCCTATGGGCTGGGCCGGTTTACGCAGGTCGCCTTCGACAACATCCGCAACATGGCCTTCGAACGCGTCGAACAAGAAGCAATCCTGAGCCTGTCGCAAGACGTCTTTCACCGCCTGCACCGCCTGTCGCTGCGCTTTCACCTCTCGCGCCGTACGGGCGAGGTGACCAAGGTCATCGAGCGCGGCACGAAAAGCATCGGCATGATGCTCTATTTTCTGCTGTTCAACATCGCGCCCACCGCCATCGAACTGATCGCGGTTGGTGTGATTTTCTACGTTAAATTCGGGATCGAGCTGGTCGCGGCCACCGCGCTGACAGTGGTGGCCTATATATGGGTCACGCGCGCGATCACCGAATGGCGCACCAAATTGCGGCGCGAGATGAACGATCTCGACGGACAAGCGCTGCACCGCGCGGTGGATTCGCTGCTGAATTTTGAGACGGTCAAATATTTCGGCGCCGAAAAACGCGAGGAAAAGCGCTATTCGGGCGCGGCGCGCGCTTACGCCGAGGCGGCGATCAAGTCGGAAAGCTCGCTGGGCCTTTTGAATATTGCGCAATCGGGCATCACCAACGCGTTGATGGCGGGCGCGATGGCTTACACCGTGTGGGGCTGGAGCCGGGGGCAATTGAGCGTCGGCGATCTGGTGCTCGTCAACACGTTCCTGATGCAGCTGTTCCGCCCGCTGGATTTGCTCGGCTGGGTTTACCGCACCATCCGCCAGGGGCTGGTGGATATGGCGCAGATGTTTGCGTTGATCGACACGGCGGTCGAGGTCGAAGACACACCCGGCGCGCCCGCTCTGGCGATTGGCAAGCCCTCGATCACATTCGACAACGTGACCTTCGGTTACGAGCCCGAACGCACGATCCTGCATGGCCTCAGTTTTGAAGTCGCTGCGGGTGAAACGGTCGCCATTGTCGGCCCGTCAGGCGCGGGTAAGAGCACGTTAGGGCGCCTTCTGTTCCGCTTCTACGACCCGCAATCGGGTCGCATTCTGATCGACGGGCAGGATTTGACGCAGGTCCAGCAGGAAAGCGTGCGCGCCGCAATCGGCATTGTCCCGCAAGACAGCGTTCTGTTCAACGACACGCTGGGCTACAACATCGCCTATGGTGCGCAGGACGCCGATGCGGAGACGGTCGAACAGGCGGCGCGCGACGCCGCGCTGATGCCGCTGATCGAACGGCTGCCGGATCGCTTTGAAACCACCGTGGGCGAGCGCGGGCTCAAACTGTCGGGCGGCGAAAAACAGCGGGTCGCCATCGCGCGCACGCTGGTGAAAGACCCGCCGATCCTGCTGCTGGATGAGGCAACAAGCGCCCTCGACACCCGCACCGAACAGGAGATCCTGGGCACACTCAAACGCCTTGCGCGCGGGCGCACCACCATTGCAATTGCGCACCGGCTGTCCACGATTGCGGATGCGGATCGGATCTTGGTTCTCGAAGGCGGCCAGTTGGTCGAACAGGGAACGCACGCCGAGCTTCTCGCCCGGCAAGGGCTCTACGCGGACATGTGGAACCGGCAGGCGAGCGAGCAGGACACGCTCGACGAGGACGCCCCTTCGGCCGAAGCCGCCGAATGACCGTTCGAGCCCCCGCGTAGACGGGGACGTGCAAGGGCTATTTCGCCGCGACCTTGTCCGCCGGTTTGCGCAGATCGCTCGCGCCCAGATCAAGCTCGTCCGCCGGGATCACTTCGACCTCGCCGCGCAGCTCCTGAAGCGGTTCAAGAAACTGCTTGGCGTCGCCCACGATGACCAAGGACGCGCGCTCAGCGTCTAAATATTTACGCGCCATCGCCGCAGCCTCTGCTGGCGAGACCATCGACAAACGCTCCGCGATGGCAAAGGCCTCGCGCGGCTCAATCCCGCGCAGCATCAGATTGGCAACCTGCCCGTTGAACCCGCCGCTCGTCTCAAGACTGCGCGCCAGCGCCCCTGACAAATAAAGCCGACGCTTCTGCAAGCTGTCCTCGTCCAGCGGCTCAGCGCCCAGTTGTTTGAACTGCTCGAAAAAGACCGCCGCGACCTCGTCCGCCGTTTCGTTCTTGGTCTGCGCGCGCGCCGTTAGCAGCGCCGCGTCCAGGCTCTGACCGAGGCTCGAATAGGCCCCATAGGACAGGCCGCGCTTGGTGCGGACCTCTTCGAACAGGCGGCCATTCGATCCCGAACCCAGAACCGTGTTGGCAAGCCAGAGCGGGTAGAAATCGCCATCCGAACGCGCCGTCGCGCGCACGCCCGCGACGACCGCCGCCTGGCCTGCATCGGGCATATCGATCACAACCGTTCGCGGTGGGGCCACTTCGCCCGCCGGGTCCATGACCAATTCAGGCGCTGGCGCATCCGAAGTCCAGTCACCGAACAACACCTCGCCCAGCCGCGCGGCTTCATCCGCTGCGATCCCGCCGCTGATGACCAGCTTCGCGCGCGCCGGTGTCCACCATGTCTCGCGATGCGCGATCAGATCTTCGCGCGTGATCGCAGCCATGCTCGTCATGTTGCCGACGCGTCCATAAGGCGCATCGCCATACATGACGCGGGTCGCGACCATGCTGGCGAGCGCGCCGGGATCCTTCATCGTCGCCGAAAAGCCATCAAGCGTGCGCTTGCGCTCGCGCTCGACTTCTTCGTAGGGGTAATTGGCGTTCTGGATAATATCGACCAGCACCTTGCCCGCCGCCTCCAGATTGACCGCCGGTGCGGTTACGCTGGCGTAGAGACCATCGCGCCCGCTCGACAGGCCCACGCTCGCGCCCAGCGCCTCCAGGGTGGACGCGATCTGCGTCGCGCTGCGCGTCGGCGTGCCGTTATCCGCGAGGTCCGCTGCCATGGTCGCGAGGCCCGCTTTGTCCAGCGGATCGGTCGCATCGCCGCCCGGCATAACCAGCGTGATGGTGGCGATAGGCACATTGCTGGTTTGCGTGCTCACCAACGGTATGCCGTTGGACAGCTTCGTTTCGACAAACTCGGCGCGCACGACCGGCGGGGTTTCACCGGGAGGCGGAGGCGCCATGCGCTCGCCTTCAGGCAGCACTTTGCGCGGGGATCCGGTGGCTGGCGCGACGGTGCCATAGGTCGGGCGCGGATAAGGATTGGCGTAATCGGCGGGCTCATCCTCGCCGCGCGAATAGCTCATCGAAACCTTGGCGTCGGGATCGAGCCAGGTTTGCGCGACTCGTTGCAGATCCTGCGGCGTGACAGCCGCGATGCGCTCCAGCCGCAAATCGGCGGCGTCCGGATTGCCAGTGGCGACCAGAGCCTCACCCAGTTCAAAGGCCCGCCCGCGCACGGTCTGGCGCGAAGAAAGCGCGCTTGAGAAGATCTCGTTCTTGGCCTCGGTCAGCTCGTCCATGGTGACGGGCTCGCTGCGCACTTTTTCCAGTTCAGCATCGAGAATGGCGCGCGCGTCTTCGGGTTTCGCCGAAGGGCTCAGCACCGCGTAACTGGCAATATATCCGCCATCCATCGTCATTGATTCAAAATGCGCCGCGTTCACCGCCTTGCCGCTGCGCACCAGCGCGTTGTTGAGGCGGCTGTTTTCCCCACCGGACAGGATCACCGAGAGCACCTCGATCGCGGCGGCGTCCGGATGCATCACCGAGGGGGCTTTCCAGATATCGCCGATCACGGGAAGCGGGACATTGGGTGCGGCCGCGCTGACGCTGCGCGGCTGCGTGCGCTGCGGTTCCTCGGCGGTGATTTCCAGGCTCACCGGATTTTCCCGGCGCGGGATATCGGCGAAATACTGATCGACGAGCTCTCTTAGCTGCGCAATTTCGAAGTTCCCCGCCACGATCAGCGTCGCCGTATCGGGACCGTAATAGGCCTGATGAAACGCGCGCGCGTCTTCGAGCGAGGCGTCATCAAGTTCTTCGATCGAGCCAATGCCGGGGCGGCGCATCGGCAGCACGTCAAAGGCGTTCTCGGGAATGACGAAGCGCTGGAACCGACCATAGGGCGGCGCAAGCACCCGCTGGCGCAATTCCTCTTTCACGATGGAGCGCTCTTTTTCGAACACTTCGTCATCGACCACCGGAAAAGCCATGCGTTCGCGGTGGGTCCACAGCATGGTTTCGAGATATTGCGCGGGCACCGTCTCATAATAATTGGTGCGGTCGATCCAGTTCGACGCGTTGCGCTGGCCGCCCACATCCTCGGTCAGTTTGTTGACCATGTTGTAGGGCATATTGACCGTCTTACGGCTCAGGATGTGTTCGAAGAGATGGCTGAAACCGGCGCGTCCTTCGGGGTCGTGTTTGGATCCGACCTTGTACCACAAAGACGTGGTGACATTTGCGGTCGAATTGTCAGGCAGCGCGATCACTTCAAGCCCGTTATCGAGCACCCAGCGGGTGTATTCGATTTTCGGCGCGGACAAGGTTGGCGTTTCAGCGCTCGTGCTCTCCAAATGGCCGTCAGCCATGGCAGCCGTGCCCGCGCCCAAGGTCAACGCCGCCGCGCCGCTCAAAAGAAGTGCCCGCATCATATGTCTTGTTCCCTGTCTTCAATTCTGTGCCTTGCTGGTAAGCGCACAGTCCCGCCTGTACCAAGGGGGCCGCGCCATGATCCGCGAAACCAATGGCATAGATTGTCAACGCGCGTCGAGGCTGACTTGCCTAAGGATCGCCAAGGCTTCCTTGCGCCGGTCCCAGGGCACGAACAGGTGATCATGGTGATAGGCCGCGATCACGTTGCACGGCATCCCGACCTTGGCCAACGCGTTTGCCACAGCGGCGGTCAGCCCCACGCCTTCGAGCGCGGAATGCACTTGCAGCGTGATGCCCGCAAAGAACGGGCCGGGATCATCGCGGCGCGCGCGGATGACCAGTGTCATGCCCTCATCCTCGCGCACCATGGCAAAGGTGCGGTGGAGAAGATCAATGAAATCCTCGTCAGGCCCATGCGGGACAAAGCGGTAGCGCCCGTCGCGAAGCGTGGGCTCCATCCCCGCGAGCATGCCGTGCAGGTCGCTGACGGGCTCCGCCATTACAGGATGTATTTCGACAGATCGGTGTTGCCGGCAAGGTTCGCGAGGCGCTCTTTGACATAGGCCGCGTCGATGGTGATCGTCTCGCCTGCGTGATCTTCAGCGGCGAAACTGATTTCTTCGAGCAGTTTTTCCATCACCGTCTGCAAGCGTCGCGCGCCGATATTTTCCACGCTCTCGTTCACCTGAGCGGCGATCTTGGCGACCTGCGCCACGGCGTCCTCAGTGATATCGAGTTCAACGTCTTCGGTGCCGATCAGCGCGCGGTATTGCTCGACCAGATTAGCGCGTGTTTCTGACAGGATGCGCACGAAATCCTCTTCGGTCAGCGCGCGAAGCTCGACGCGTATAGGCAAGCGACCTTGCAGTTCAGGCAGCATGTCCGAGGGTTTCGCGACATGGAACGCGCCGCTCGCGATGAACAGCACATGGTCCGTTTTCATCGGGCCGTATTTGGTCGCCACCGTCGTACCTTCGATCAGAGGGAGCAGATCGCGCTGCACGCCTTCGCGGCTGACGCTACCGCCGCGCACGTCGGAGACGGCGATCTTGTCGATCTCATCAAGGAAGACGATCCCGTTGGTCTCGGCGTTTTGCAGCGCGGCCTGGTTCACGTCGTCATCGTCGAGGCGCTTGTCCGCCTCTTCATCGACCAGCCGATCCCAAGCGTCAGGCACGCGCAGCTTTTGCCGCTTGGTCGGTTTCTTGCCAAGCGCCTTGCCCATCATGTCGGAGAGATCGATCATGCCCATATTGCCGCCCATATTGCCCATATCGAAGGGCATGGAGCGTTCTTCGGACACCTCGATTTCGACCTCGGTGTCGTTCATCGAATTGTCGATGATGCGCGCCTTGAAGCTTTCGCGCGTGGCTTCGCTGGCGTTGGTGCCGACCAGTGCGTCGAGCAGGCGCTCCATTGCCGCTTCGGAAGCAGCTTCGCGCACGCTTTCGCGGCGGCGCTCTTTTTCCAAACGGATTGCCTCTTCGACCAGGTCGCGCGCGATCTGTTCTACGTCGCGCCCGACATAGCCGACTTCGGTAAACTTGGTCGCCTCGACCTTTACAAACGGCGCTTCGGCGAGCTTGGCGAGGCGGCGGCTGATTTCGGTCTTACCGCAGCCGGTCGGCCCGATCATCAGGATGTTCTTGGGCGTCACTTCATCGCGCAGATCCGCGTTTAGACGCTGGCGGCGCCAACGGTTGCGCAGCGCCACAGCGACCGCGCGTTTCGCATCTTTCTGGCCGATAATGTGATCGTCAAGTGCGGCGACAATCGCCTTGGGGGTGAGGTTGTCCATAATGTCTTTCGGGAGTGTTAAACGGTTTCGAGCGTGACTTCGCCGTTGGTGAAGACGCAGATATCCGCGGCGACCGCCATAGCCTTGCGCGCAATCATTTCCGCGTCGCTCTCGTATTCGGCGAGCGCGCGCGCGGCGGCGAGCGCGTAGTTACCGCCCGATCCGATTGCGGCGATCCCCGCTTCGGGTTCGAGCACATCGCCGTTCCCGGTGAGCACCAGCAGCGTTTCGTCATCCGCGACGATCATGAGCGCTTCGAGATTGCGCAGATATTTGTCGGTGCGCCAATCCTTGGCGAGCTCGACGGCGGCGCGCAGCAATTGCCCGGAATATTGCTCCAGCTTGGCCTCGAGCCGTTCGAACAAGGTGAACGCATCGGCGGTAGCGCCCGCAAAACCGGCGACCACCTTTCCATCTGCACCGATCCGGCGGACCTTGCGCGCGTTGGGCTTCATCACTGTGTTGCCCATCGAGACCTGGCCATCACCCGCGATGACGGTTTTATCGCCGCGCTTCACGCCGACGATAGTGGTGCCGTGCCACTGAATAAGGCCGTGGCTCGCCTGTTCTTGTGTCATGGAAGCTCAGATATGGCGCGAAGGCCACCGCTTCAAGCCGAAGTGTCTCCGTCAGCCCTCTTGAGGTCCGCCTTACGGACCACCCGGTCCCGGCCCAGCGCCGCCCGGACCGCCCGCGCCGACCGAGCCGATATTGCCGAACAAATCTTCGAGAAAGCCGCGCTCCCGGCCAAGGGTCGGCGTCTTGTCGCCTTCGGGGCGCAGATAGACGACCTTGTCGATCCCTGAGCGTTCGACCGAGACAACATTGCCAACCTCGTCAAACTTGACCGCGAGAACGCCGTGGGTCTTGATCCGGGGCCGCACAAACGGGCGGCGGCCGGTCACGCTGGAGACGTAATACCAGGTCGGATCGCCATATTCGCTGGCAAAGGTCGGACGGCCCAGCGTCCCTTCGACCGAGCGCAGATTGTCGATGCCCGGCTTCACGCTGCGCAGCAGCACGTTGTCGGCCACATAGCCGCGCGTTTCGCGGATCGAGGAACACGCGCCCAGAGCGGCAAGCGCGCCGGCCATCAGGGCGATTTTGCCCGCTTTCGAGAATGTGTGAGCGCGCGTCTGCGTCGTGTCCGCATTGGTCGCTGTCGATCGGTTGATCTGCATTCTACCCGTCAATTCCTCTGTGTCGCTTTCGTATCGCTGCGCGTGTGATGCGGCAGTGAGATCTTATCTGAGGCCCGGCTTTACGAGCAAGCCCGCCCGCTTGCAACGCCGCCGGGCGCTTTGTGTGGGACTGGCGCGGCGAACCCCGCCATCGCGCGGGCAACCGATGACGCGGCGGGCTTGAATTGCTAATGAACACGCGCGCGATTGCGCCATAATCCCATGCGCGCGCGGAACATCAGCGTATCTGCGGTGTTCTTCCACATAATAACTGCCGCGCGCATGATCGTGCGGCGCAATGGGATCCGCTGTAACGCCATGTCATTTCTCTCCCGCCTGCTCGGGACCGCTCCCGATCCGCGCGAGGCCATCCGCCCGCTGTGGCACCGCGTTGTCGAATTGGCGCGCGAGAAATCCTATTATTCCGATTGCCTCGTGGCCGATTCCGTCGGGGGCCGGTTTGACCTCATCACCGCCGTTTTGTGCGTGGTCATGGTCCGTCTGGAGGCGGCCGAGATGCGCGGGGAAAGCGCGCTGCTCGCCGAGCTTTTCGTCGAGGATATGGACGGCCAATTGCGCGAGTTCGGTGTCAACGATGTTGTCGTGGGCAAGCGCGTGGGCAAATTGATGAGCGTTTTGGGCGGCCGTCTCGGCGCTTATCGCGGCGCCTTGGTCGAGCGTGACCGCGACCGCATGATCGCCGCCGTGACGCGAAACGTCACTTTTACTGAAGACGCCGATGAAGCCGCGAAGGCAGCCCAGGTCGCCGACAAATTGCTCAACCTGAGCGAACGGCTTGCCGCGCGCAGCGATGATGAATTACTAAAAGCCAATGGGATCTGGTGAATGTTATGTTGGGATCGAAAAATGAAGCGCCTGAACTGACCCGAATGGTCAAGGCGCGGCTGTTGCCGGCGAGCGCCGTGCTCGTCGAAGCGGATGAGCGTGAACGCGCGGCTTTGGCGGACCGGTTTGGCATCGTCTCTATCGAGGCGCTGAGCGCGCAGGTCGAGCTCGAGCAATGCCAGAAGGGCGTGCGCGCCCAAGGGGCTTTGCAGGCGCAAATCACGCAAATATGCGCGGTGTCAGGCGACCCCTTTCGCGTCGCGATTGAAGAGCCCATCACGCTGCGTTTCATCGAACACGGCAGCGCGGCGCTCACACCCAGCGACGATGATGACATCGATTTCGACCTCACCACCGAGGATTGCGAAGAGATCGAATATGACGGCGAAAGCTTCGATCTGGGCGAAGCGGTGGCGCAAACGCTCGGCCTCGCGATCGATCCCTACGCCGAAGGGCCTAACGCCAACGCCGTGCGAAAGAAAGCCGGTATTGTCGAAGAGGGCCAGCAAGATGGCCCGTTGGCGCAGGCCCTTGCCGCGCTGAAGGGCAAGTCCCAAGCTCGCTGATCCGACCGCCTTTCCTCGCGGGCTCGCTACGCGATCCACACCGCAGGCACACCGAAGGCTTGCCGTAATTTCGAAGGGTTTCGACATTACGCCTGAACTCAGGCCCGGCATTCACATGCGGTAAACCGGGCCTGCGTAAGGGTTTGCCCAACATTCAACGGTTTAGGAGGACAGCGTGCGCAGATCTTTCACCCGGTTGGCCGCAGCGCTGTCAATGCTGTCTCCCGCTTCGGCTTTGGCCATGGATGAACCGCCCGGTCCGGTCGGACCTAGCGACCAAATTGGCGACGAAAAGCCTGTGGCCGACGCCGAAACCAACACCGCTGCGCAGTCCGAAATCGTGGTGATCGGCAACCGCATCCCCGACGATGAAGTGCGCGATTATATCGGTGAGATCCTGTTCCCCGAGCGCGTCGGCGCGGTCAAATTCTACGCGCGGCAGGGCGCTCCCTTGTGTCCGACCGTGATGGGCCTCGCGCCCGCTTCCAAGCAATTCGTAATCGAGCGCATGCGCAAGGTTGCCAAGAGCGCCGGCATCGACGTCAGCGAAGAGGAGGATTGCAACTTCAATCTGGTCATCGCGCTCGTCGATGATGGCCCCGCCACGATCAAGCGTTGGCGGCGCGAATACAATCGCCAAACCTTCGGCTGGATGCCGCCGCACGCGCGCAACACGGTGATGTGGAGCGATGGCCCCGCTTACGCATGGCACATCGTTGATCGCGGCGGTTCGCGGCTCAGCAACGCGTCGGGTTCCAGCAGCCTTCTGGCTGGTGCCGGATCGCTTGATGGCGCGCTGGCCAATCCGGTGCTGGCGAACCCCTCCAACCCGCATATGCAGATCGGCGTGCCTGAGGTGATCTACACCGGGTTTGTGCTGGTCGAACGCGACGCGCTCGACGGGGTCAGCGCGACCCAATTGGCCGACTATGGTTTGATGCGCGGGATGATGCAGATCCAGCTGAAACAAGACACGTCGAAACAGGCGGATTCGATCCTCAACCTGTTCGACGATGGCGTGAAGCCGCAGGAGCATCACCCCTCGCTCACCCGAGTGGATCTCGCGCTGCTCGTCTCGCTCTATTCCGCGCGCGGCAATGTGAGCGCGGGTCGCCAACGCGGCGATATGCTGGAACCTTTCAAGCGCGTGCTGGCCCATGGCGAGGCGGGCGTTGACCAACAGCCAAAGCGCAAGAGGAGCCGTTAGCGGTTCCTGCTGACCTCTGCGGTGATATGCGAACCGCTCAGCCGTGCCAGGCCTTTGGCAGCACCACGTCTTTGAGATGCGCCGCGCACGGCACGTCGAGCAGATGCGGAAACTGCGTGGCCTTATCCCAGTCGGTGACGCGGTCCTTGCGCAGCAGCGTGATCTCTAGCGCGCGCGGCACTTCGATATCGCCTTTGGTCACGACGCCGCCGTAATTGTTGGGGTGGTTGTGGACGATGGCAAAATCGCGCAGCAGCCGGGCGAACACCGCCGAATAGATCGTGAAGCACTCGCGGTCGAACAGGCGATCCATGAAGTGCGCTTCGAGCACGATGATGCGGAACCGGCGGAGCACAGCGTCCGGCGCGTTGAGCAACACCGGCCATTCCGCGCCCTCAATGTCCATCTGTAACAGCAAGTCCGCATCGCCCGGCGTGTTGGCGCCCACCCAATCTTCGAGTGTGATCAGCGTGTCATCGTTGATAACACCCAGATATTTGGGCAGGAAATGCGCCATCGGATGATCGAGCGGTGAGGTCTCGCACGACGCATCCGCCATATAACAGGGCACACCGCGCTCAATCAGGTCTTTCTCAAAGGTCGCGCGGTTGTCGACGCCGGGCGAATAACACGCGGCGATTCCATCGAAATCATCAGGCAGAACGTAACCGCCATCATCGGGCGCGCCGAGCCGGATCATGGTGTACCCGCCCTTCACCGGATGCAGCGAGGCGATAAGCGCGCGCACCGCATCGCTGTCCGACGCCATGCCGAGGCTGGCGCCCATATTCGCGACAGCGCTGGCGATGCGGTGCTTGAGCATTGGGTATTCCGATCAGTTTGGACGCGCCTCGTGGCGATTGATCAGGTGGGTTTAGAACGGAATGTCATCGTCGAGATCGTCATAGCCGCCTGCGCCGCCACCAGCGCCAGCGCCCGCGCCGCCGCCCGCGCCGCCGCCCGAACCGCCGCCAGAGCCGCCTCCGCCCTGGTTCCAGCCGCCGCCGCCTTGGCCAACGCCGCCACCATAGCCGCCGCCTGAGCTCTGGCCGCCGCCATAGCCGCCTCCACCACCGCCGCCGCCTTCGCCGCGGCCGTCGAGCATGGTCAGCGTGCCGTTATAGCCGCGCAGCACCACTTCGGTGGAATAGCGATCCTGACCGTTTTGATCCTGCCATTTGCGCGTTTGCAGCTGGCCTTCGACGAAGACTTTCGAACCCTTCTTCAAAAAGCGTTCAACGACGTTGACCAACCCCTCGGAAAAGATGGCGACCGTGTGCCATTCGGTGCGTTCTTGACGCTCCCCGCTGTTACGGTCTTTCCATTGTTCGCTGGTCGCGATGCGCAGGTTTGCAACCTTGCCGCCGTTCTGAAAACTGCGGATTTCGGGGTCTGCCCCCAGGTTACCGATCAGCATCACCTTGTTAAGCGAGCCCGCCATGAATTCGTGTCCTTCCCATCAAATATCCGTGTGCCCGCGCCATAGGGCGCAGGTGATTCTCTGACACGACATTAGGACAGGTTGGCGTGCTGATGCGAGCCATGCGCGGCCTTTTCCCCCTCCGATCTGGTGGAAACTACCTAGAAGGGTAGCGAAGGCGGCCCAAAAACCGCGTCAGGCTGGGCAATTCCACATCACGGTTGGTGAATTTGGCTTTGACCTTTTCAAACCGCATCACGCCGTCGATCCGGCGATCGAGAAAAGCGTAGGTCTTTTCCTTGCCGTCGCTGTCATCGTTGATGAAGTAGGCGAGCGTCGCGGAATAGATCCCGGCCAGAATGGTGCGTTTGGTATAGTGGTTGTAATCGGTCGAGGTGTCGCCCGCGAGGCGCCACATGATGTCCGCGCTGCGCCAGCCGATCTGGAGCGCGCGCGGCGCGTTTTGCGGCATCGCCATAACCGACATGGCGCGCCGCACCGCTTCGTCGATGTCCTCGACCGCTTTCAGGCGGAAGGTCACGAGTTCGCGGATCCGTTCGCGGATCTTGAGCTCAGCCAGGCGCTCGTGTGGCCATTCCGCTTCCATCGCCTGATCGACGCTGGTGATCCACGCCTCGATCATGTCCATCGCGCGGCCATTCAGCGGCTTTTGCGGAAAGGCGAGCTTTGCCACATCGACATCGCAACCGCTCATTTCCGCCGCCGCGATCAGCGCGGTTTCATTCCAGCCATCGAAAATGGCGGAAGCCGCAATGTCGGGAGCCAACGCCACGCGCAGCTCATCAAGGGTCATGTCAGCGAAGTCGGTTGGCGTGTCGGTCATTTAGAAAGTCGGCCCGTATTGCTTGGTCGGTCCGCTTGATTTGCGATCTTCGTCGGCCGCAGCGAACTCCTGCATAAGACGCTCGTTACCCGCCATAAGTTCCGCGTAAACGCGCGCCGAACGGCCCGAATTGTCGTTGCGGTCGGGGTTGGCGCCCTCTTTGAGCAAGCGCGCGACGAGTGCTGTGTCGCGCTTATGCACGGCGGCGATCAGCGGGGTTTCGCCCTGCTGGTCCGCTACGTCGACGAGCGCTCCGCCTTTAAGCAGCGCCTCAACGCTGTCGATGTCGCCGAGCGCCGAGGCGATCTGGATCGGGTAGATGCCTTTTTTATCCTTGATATTGGGGTCAGCGCCGCGCTGGATCAAAAATCGCACCCACAGCGCATCGCGGCGTTGCACGACGATATGAAGCCCCGTGCGCCCATTCGTGATATCGCGCGTGTTGACGACCTGCGTGCCCGGTTTGTTGAGCATTTCGGTCACCGCATCGCCATCGCGTTCATCCACCGCTTCGAGGAATTCGTACCCTTGCGAGAACAATTGCGCAGCCGCCGGTGCGGTGAACGCTGCGGGAGCGACGCCGAGAAGCGCGGCGGTAAAAACCGCGCTGGCAATCGCGCCGCCAATTCCTAATGTGCGGATTTTAGAGCCTGACACGCATTGATCCTTTCGCATTTCCTGCCACATATCGTTGTCATTAGGAGAGTGGACAAGCCCCCCTTAAAGCGAACGCCCCCAACAAAGGGTCTTTGCTTGTCCGTCAGTTAGCAGAGCATGAATATCCCCGCCAAGTCCCCCTTTCGCGCCATTTTCGCCGCTTTCTTCACCGCCATGTGCGCCGTGAGCCTTGCCGCCTGCGCGCCCGGATCGCCCGATCCATCGCAAGCCCCGCTGGCAGGCGCCGATATTGGCGGGCCCTTCACCCTCACCAACGCGCAGGGCGACACCGTGACGTGGGAAGACTTTCGCGGGAAATACGCGGTCATCTATTTCGGTTACGCCTATTGCCCCGATGTCTGCCCAACCGACATGCAGCGCAC
This sequence comes from Pseudomonadota bacterium, assembly GCA_039033515.1. Classification (GTDB taxonomy): domain Bacteria; phylum Pseudomonadota; class Alphaproteobacteria; order Sphingomonadales; family Sphingomonadaceae; genus Erythrobacter. The sequence continues at coordinate 62,402 of JBCCCM010000017.1, read as the reverse complement.
CGCGCAGGGCTTGCGTGAATTTGCCGAGATCGATGCCGCGCGCGCCGACAAGGTGCAGGCTGCGTTCATCACCATCGATCCCGAACGTGACACGCCCGCTGTTGTGGGCGAATTTACCGCCGCGTTCTCCGACGATCTCATCGGGCTCACCGGCAGCCCCGAAGCGGTCAAGGCCGCCGCCGATGCGTTCCGCGTCTATTACAAGAAAGGCGAGGTGACCGATAACGGCGGATACCTCGTCGATCACACCAACATCGTCTATCTGTTTGACCCCCAAGGCGAGCCGCTCGCCATGCTGCCCACAAGCGAGGGCGCGGACGCGGTCGCGGCTGAACTGGCCAAATGGGTCCAATGATCAGTGGCTGAACTGCGCGAGGCCTTTTGGGAACGCCCCATTGGCGAGCTTACCCGCCACGAGTGGGAGGCGTTGTGCGATGGCTGTGGCCGGTGTTGCACGCACAAGATCGAAGACGCCGACACGGGCGAGATCGAGCACACCAACGTCGCGTGCAAATTGCTCGATACGGGCACAGCGCGGTGCAGCGACTATCGTAATCGCAAGGCGTTTGTGCCCGATTGCCTGCGCCTGACGCTTTCCATTGTCGAGGATGTGCCCTGGCTGCCATCGACCTGCGCCTATCGCCTGCGCGCCGCCGGTCGCCCCTTGCCCAGCTGGCATTACCTGATCAGCGGCGATCCCGAGAGCGTACAGCGCGTCGGCGTCTCGGTCGCGGGCCGCGTGGTGAGCGAGACCGAGGCTGGCCCGCTTGAGCATCATATCGTGCAATGGGGCGCGCCCAAGCTGAGCGTGGTTGAGGAGCAGATCACGGGCGCGCGCGATGGAGCGGGCGAGCCGTGATCGACTGGCTTAAACGCGCCTCTATCGACCAGAGCGAGCCTGAGATCGAATTGGGCGGGACGCGCGTTCCGATCCAGCTGCGCCGCCATCCCAGCGCCAAACGCATGACGCTGCGCCTTGCGCCCGATGGGGCGGCGGTGCGCGTCACACTGCCGCGCTGGGCCGACAGCCGCGAAGCGCTCGCCTTTGCTCATTCGCGCAGCGACTGGCTGGCGCAGCAGCGCGCGCGCATCCCCGACCGTGCTGCGCCGCAAGCCGGCGGGAGCCTGATGTTTCGCGGATCGAACCTTGCGATTGACTGGGACGAAAAGGCCCCTCGCCGCCCGGCGTTGATTGGCTCGTCGCTGCGCGTGGGCGGCGCTGCCGAAGGCCTCGAAGCCCGCATCCGCCGCTGGCTTGAAGGCCAAGCGCTCACCGCGTTTGAAGGCGACCTGAAAGACTACCTAAAGGCGGCTGCCCTGGAGCCTGTGCCCATCGGCCTGAGCCGCGCGCAGAAGCGCTGGGGCAGCTGCTCGAATGGCGGGGCGAGCGGCCAGCGACGCATCCGGATCAATTGGCGTTTGATCCAGGCGCCCGATTTCGTGCGCCGCTCGGTCGTCGCGCACGAGGTCGCGCATTTGGTCCACTTCGATCACAGCCCCGCTTTTCATGCGCTGTTGGGCGACATTTTCGAAGGCGACATCGGCGAAGCGGATCGATGGCTCAAACAGCACGGGCGCACACTCTACGCCGCGTTTGGCTAGGCCTCTGATGGCGCTTACCGGATAACCCGTAGGGAAGGATTAACCCTGATCGGTTAGTTTCCAGCCATGTTTTCTGAATTTGCTTCCATCTGGTTACGGCGCGCTTTGGTCTTCATGGCCATGGTGGCGGCTGGCCTGATATTGCCGACCGCTCCCGGTTTGCAGGCGCAGGGCAATTGCCCGAATTGCGATCTGCCGCCCGGATGCCGGGGTGTCGGCAACCAAAAGCCCAAGAAGAACGGACGCAATTGCCAGACCCTCTCGCTCGCGATTGAAAGCGATATCGATTTTGGCCGCGTGGTCGTCCTGAAACGCGGCGAAGGGCGGGTGCTCCTCGATCTGGAAACCGGTGAGAAGACGTTGATCGGCGATCTGGACGATCTGGGCGGGATGCCGATCACCGGGCGCGCGACGGTGACGGGCGCCCCGTTCGAAGCCTTGCGCGTGATCCTGCCCACACGCGTGTCGATGCGCGACGCGGTGGGCGGTCAGGCGATCATGAACGATTTCGTGACGGACCTCTCGGCGCTGCCGACGCTCGATGGCAACGGGCAGCTAACCTTCCGCTTCTCCGGCACTCTGCAACTCGATGCGCAGACCGCCGCGACGGGCAATTTGCGCGGGCGCGTGCCGATCACGGTCGAATACCCGTAATCGCGTGATCCCATGGGGCTCGACGCCCCTCTGGCGCAACCGGCGATGGCGACCTATAATGGGAGGATGTCTTCGCTAACCCGCTTCAATCCCAAGACCGGCGTCGTCGATTTCTGGCACGAATTTCGCAAACCCAATCCGTTTCGCGTGCCCATGCTGCTCGCCTCGACCGTGCCGCTGCTGATCATCTTCTACTGGCTTTCCGGGGAGACGCATTACTCCAACCCTGAACGCCCGGTCATCACCTATATCGAGACCCTTGGCCCCGAACGCACGGACGCCGAAATCATCGCGTCGAACGAAGCGAATCAAGAGGTCAAGGAACTGCGCGAAGCGGCGCTTGATGATCTCGCGCAGCGCAAGCGTGAGATCTATAAAACGCTCGGCCGAGGGCTGGGCATGGATGTCGACAAGATCGCCGCCGAAGCCGACGCGCGCAAAGCGGCTGAAGAAGCCGCCGCCGCCGAACGCCGCGCCGCGCGCATCGACGAGCCTGCGCAGGCGGCAAGCGAGGCGTCGGACGACACCGAAAGCTCCCAGTTATAAGCGCAAAACCACCCAGCGACGCCGCGTGGATGGCTGCCGCCGCGCGCCTTGCCACGCGCGCCCGGCCCATCAGCCGCCCCAATCCCGGCGTCGCCGCTCTGATCGTTAAAGATGGCCGCGTCATCGGGCGCGGTTGGACCCGCAAGGGCGGTCGTCCCCACGCCGAGGCGGACGCGCTCTCCCGGATGCGCCCCGGCGAGGCCAAAGGCGCGATCTTTTACGTCACGCTGGAGCCCTGCGCTCACCAATCCGAGCGCGGCCCCGCTTGCGCTGATATCCTAAGCAACGCGACGCCCGCGCGCGTCGTCATCGGCCAGCGCGATCCTGACCCACGCACCGCGGGCAAAGGCATCGCAAAGCTCGAACAGGCCGGGACCGCGGTCAGCGTGCTCGAAGACGAGGCCTCCTACCGCAGCCTTGCCGGGTTTCTCACGCGTCAGACCCTCGCGCGCCCCTATGTGACGCTCAAGCTCGCGCAATCGCTCGACGGAGCGATTGCCCTGGGCGACGGGACGAGCCAGTGGATCACAGGGGACGCGGCCCGCGCGCATTGCCACGCCATGCGCGCCCGGCACGAGGCCATCCTGGTAGGCGGCGGAACATGGCGTGCGGACACGCCCAGCCTTACTGTGCGTTTGCCGGGGCTTGAAGATCGCAGCCCTGATCGCGTTGTGCTAACCCGCCGTGCCGCGCACGGCGGCGCGCGCACCATCACCGCGCCCGAACAGATCGCCGACCTCGACGGCGTTTTGCACCTTTATGTCGAAGGCGGCTCAGCCACGGCGGCAAGCTTCCTCAAAGCCGATCTGGTGGATGAATTGCACCTCTATCAGGCGCCCATCGTCATCGGCGGCGACGGGTTGAGCGCTCTGGGCCCGCTCGGTCTCACGGATCTCGCGCAGGCGCATGGCCGCTGGCGGAGGCACGAGACCCGCACGCTTGGCAGCGACCGCTTCACATCGTATCTGCGCACCCCCACCTGATCCGCATTCACCAAAGGACAACAGCCTCCCATGTTCACCGGCATCGTCACCGCCATCGGCACCATCACGCAAGTGGAGAAACGCGGCGATCTGCGCTTGCGCATCACCGCGCCGCTGGACCCGGCGCGGATCGATATCGGCGCTTCGATCGCCTGTTCGGGCGTGTGTCTGACCGTGGTGGATCGCGGCGCAGCCGACAACGCCGATGGCCAGGCCGCGTGGTTCGATGTCGACGTGTCCGCCGAAAGCGTAAGCCGCACGCGCGCCGGTCTGTGGGAAGAAGGCGCGACTATCAATATCGAGCCCAGCTTGCGCATCGGCGATGAACTGGGCGGGCATATCGTCACCGGCCACGTCGATTCGGTCGGCGAAGTCGTCCTCTCAAAGCGCGAAGGTGACAGCTGGCGCGTTGCGATCCGCGCGCTCGCCGAGATGGCGCCTTTCATCGCGGAAAAAGGCTCGATCACGGTCGATGGCGTGTCTTTGACGGTCAACGATGTCCGCGACCGGCCCGATGGATCGTGCGATTTTGCGTTGAACATCATCCCGCACACAGGCGAGGTTACCACTTTGGGCGAGCTGAGCGAAGGCGACGAGGTCAATCTCGAAATTGACGTCTTGGCGCGCTATTTGAAACGCATGCAGTCGCTGGCCGCAAACTGATCCCTTTTTTGAAGGACCTCCGTCGATGACATTTCCTCAGGCGCATCGCCGCCAAATTCTCGGCTCGACCGCCGCCGCCTTTGCCGGTTTCCTCGCCAGCGGAGCGGGGGCCAGGGTGCCCTCAAACCCGGCGGTGCAGTCTCTGAGAGGGGCTGTTGGCAGACCGGACCCGGTGAAAAGCAACCTCGTGCGCGATCCAGCGGGTCTGCTCGATCTGGAAGAGGGGTTTTCCTACCGCGTCGTCTCGCAATTGGGCGACGTGATGGATGACGGGCTAACCGTGCCCGATTCCGCCGACGGCATGGGCGCTTTCGCGTTGCCGGGTGGCGATATCGCGCTGGTTCGCAATCATGAGCTGACGCCGGGCAAACCGGGCGGTGGCGAATTGCCAGCGGGCTATGCGCGCGGGCCGGATGGCGCGGTCTTTCCCGGCGGCACGACCACTCTGGTGCTTGATCCCGAGACGCTGGCGATCAAACGCCAGTTGCGCTCGCTCGCGGGTACGGTGCGCAATTGCTCGGGCGGGATCACGCCGTGGGGCACGTGGCTGACCTGCGAGGAGCCGGGTTGGGGCATCGATCGTCTGCCCGATCACGGCTATGTCTTCGAAGTGCCCGCCGGCGCGACCAGCCTGGTCGATGCGAAACCGCTCAAGGCGATGGGCCGCTTCAACCACGAAGCCGCCTGCGTCGATCCGGCGACCGGCATCGTCTATATGAGCGAGGACAAGGACGATGGCCTGCTCTATCGCTTCGTCCCCGAAGTCCCCGGCGATCTGGCCCAAGGCGGCCAATTGCAAGCGCTCGCGATGACCTCCGGTATCCGCGATGCGCGCAATAAAGATGAGGCGATGGTGCGCCGCGGCGTTCAGTACACCGCGCGGTGGATCGGTCTCGACAATCCCGAAGCGCCCGACGACGACCTGCGCACGCGCGGCGCCGACGCGGGCGCGCTCGTCATCGCGCGGGGCGAAGGGCTGCACATGGGCACAAGCGGCGGGATCGGCGAATTTTACCTGTGCTCCACCAGCGGCGGCGCGGCAGGTCTGGGCCAGATCTTCCGCATCCGCATCGGCGCGGTCGAAGGCGCGTTCTCAGGTGGGGCGGGCCGGATGGACACGATCGAGCTGTTCTTCGAAAGCGAAAACAAGGCGCAGATGAATTTCGGCGACAACCTGACCGTGGCCCCGTTTGGTGACCTGATCGTGTGCGAGGATCAGTACACCGACGTGGTCAACAACCGCCTGATCGGCGTGACGCCAAAGGGCGAGCCTTACGTCTTCGGCGCGCTCAACATGCAGACCGAACTGGCGGGCGGATGCTTTTCCCCCGATGGCAAATGGTTCTTCGTCAACGCCTATTCCCCGGCCAAAACGATCGCGATCACCGGGCCGTGGGAAAAGCTGGCGGCGCGCGGATAGGCGTATCGAGGACGCGGCGTTTTCCTACTCGACGCGCAACCGTTAAGCGTGCCAGCGGCTCTTTTGCATCGTTGGACCTGCGTTTTCTCGCGCGCCTTCCCTGTCAACTTTACCGGGAAGGTACGACGTTTCACTATCTCTTTCAAAGATCTAGCGGCACTTCGCAAAGTTGACACGGGTGTCGCCTTTGTCAACTTTGCCCGCTTTCAAAATCCGCTTTGCTCAACGCGTAGACGAGGTGCAGCACCCGCCTGCCCTGATACTGATCGAGCCGGGTTTTGCGCGTGCGCGTCGCTCCGATCTTTTCCAGCGCAATGCGCGATCGGTAGTTTGTCTCGCCCACCTTGAACTCGACGCGGTCGTAAGACTGAAACGCGTGGGTGAGCATCAGGCGTTTCACCTCAGGGTTGACCCCATTGCCCCACACGGCGGGGCTGAAGAAGGTCCAGCCGATCTCGGCGAATTCCCCCTCTTCGTCTTCGTCGATACGGAATTGCGAGGTGCCGATGACCGCGCCATTGCCTTGGTCTACCACGACCAAAGCGCCCTCATTCAGGAAGGCGTCTTTGAAGAATTTGAGGAACACCTCTTCGCGCCAACGATCGTGAATGGGATGCTGCTCCCAGACGGCGGGATCACTGGCGATAGCGTAGAGCGCGTCGTAGTCATCTTCGCGCAAGGGGCGCAGAAGGACGCGCTCGCCTTCAAGGGTCGGCTGCCGATCCACGCGAGGGCCCGCCGGGCTCAGCCGGTTACGTCCGCCACGGCGCTGATGAACTTGTCGATATTGTCCATCGTCAAACCCGCAATGTTGATCCGGCCCGAACCCGCCATGTAAATGCCGTGCTCTTCGCGCAATTGCACGACTTGCTCCTTGCTCACCGGCAAGACCGAAAACAGCCCGTTCTGCGAGCCAAGCGGGGTCAGATCGACGCCGCCCGCCATACCAGCCGCCGCCAGCCGGTCGCGAACCTGGCGCATCCGCGTGCGCATCGTGTCGAGCTCGTCCAGCCACAGTTCTGTCATGCCGGGATCGCGCAGGATCAGGCGGATCGCGGCGGCTCCGTGATCAGGCGGCATCGACCAGCTGGCGCGGGCCAAAGCGTTCGCGTTGGAAAAAGCGGTGTCGAGCGTCTCCGCCTCGCCTTCGCCCGCCAGAATGTAAAACGCGCCCACGCGGTCGCGGTACATCCCGAAATTCTTGTCGCAGCTGTAGGCGATGAACGCCTCGGGCACTTTGGCAAGCAGGCTGCGGAAACCCTTGGCGTCCTCTTCCAGACCGTCACCCAACCCTTGATAAGCGGTGTCGATAATCGGGAAGATGCCCGTTTCAGCCACCGCGTCGCCAATCGCCGCCCAGTCATCAAGGCTGTAATCAATCCCCGTTGGGTTGTGGCAACAACCATGAAGGAGGATCCCATCGCCCGGCTGCGCGCCGTGGATCGCGGCCTGCACCGCATCGAGATTGGCGGTGCCATCCGGGTTTGCGTGATCAAAGGCGACCAGTTCAAGGTCGAGATCATCGATAATCTGTTTGTGATTGGGCCAGCTCGGCGTGCCCATGTGCAGCCGCGTCATCCCCGCACGCTGCGCCAGCGCCAGCGCGAGGCGCACCGCGCCCGTACCGCCCGGCGTCTGCATCCCGGCGATGCGCCCGCCCATCGTGGCGTTCTCGCCAAAAATGTAAGGCATCAGCGCGTTGACGAAGCCAGTGTCGCCTTCGGGCCCAAGGTAGCTTTTCGATTCCTGCGTATCGACCAGCGCCTGCTCGGCCTGCTTGATCGCGGCGAAGACGGGCGTTGCGCCCTGCCCCGTGCGGTAGACACCAACGCCAAGGTCGACCTTGTCGGCGCGATCATCCGCGGCGTGGAGTTTGATCAGCGCAAGCAGTGCGTCAGGCGATTGGGCTTCGAGTCGATTGAGCATGGCTGACGCGATGCCGTGCGCTTGCGTGATGCGCAACCGCCTTTTGCCCCGGCATCACACTTCGCATTGCAAAACGCGTCAGAACGGCAGCCAGCGCTGTTTCTTGGAAAAGCGCATGTAGCCCGCGTTGACGCCCAACCGGACGCCCGCGCCCATGCGAATTGGGATCAGCACCACATCGCCGCGCCGCACGTAACTGGCGTGCAGACCGCCGATGAAATAGGCCTGCCCCTCGCCCGCCGGAAAGCGTTTGAACAGGTCTTCGCTGTCCCACAGATTGTAAACGAGGACGAAGGTGTTGGCGGCGTTTGCGCCCGCATCAAACCCGACCGACGGGCCGGTCCAATAGACTTTGCGCTCGCCTTCAACCTTGTGGTGGAGCGTGCCCGACCCGTAACGCGCGCCGACGACAAACGCCCCGCCCGCTTCGCGTCCGACGATATATCCGTTGGGCTGCCCCTCTTTCTTGAGCAAGTCGGCGATGATCCGGGCGAGGCCCTCTGCGCCTTTGCCAAACACACCCTCGGCCGCGCCGATCAGATCGTCTTGCGCAAAGGTGTTGCTGGAAGCGGTCGCAACAGTGCCCTCAGCGGGAAGCGCATCGGCCACTTCGGCGGCGGGCTGGGCCGCCTCCCCAGCGGGCGGGTCGGCGTAGACGCGGAATTGGTCATCGACAGTGTCGGCTGGCTCTTGGGCCTGCTCTGAAGGCAACGGCTTGGCCACCGGGAGCGGCTGCGTTGTCGGCGTGGGACCAGCGTCAGAGGAAGGCGGAGGCGCGAGATCCGCGTCAATCGCGCCGCTCGTCTCCGCGGTGTCCGGACCGTTATCGGCGGGTGCCTGGGCAAAGGCCTCGTCCGGGTCAAAGGTCTCGAGATCCTGCGCAGCAAGCGGGCTCGCCCAAAGGCTGAAAAGCGCCGCCACACCGGCCAGCACCGCCAACCCGGCAACGCGCCAACGCGGGGCAGCGTCCGGGGCTGCCGCATAAGCGTCGGCCTTGTTGGCAAAAGAGGCATTCACAGCGGCATCGGTCATCTCGCAACCTTTCCATCAAACGGGGTCTTGCGCCGCGTCAGCAGAGGCAACGGGCACAGTTTGGGCAACAACTCGGCGGCAGGCCGAATCGAAAATACGATGAGGCGAGTCGGATGCAGATGAGCGCCTGAACCCTTTACGAACTATCCCGCAGTCTGGCGTTCAACTCAAAGCGCCACGACCGCGCCCGCGAGCGGCCAAGATCCCGCCCAACACGGCACCGATCGCAAAAATATAGACATCCCGGCTTGCCGCTCGCCAAGTCGGCGCTTATAGCCCGCCCCTCGCAGCCAAAGTTGCGTCGCGGAGACGTGGGTGAGTGGCTGAAACCAGTTCCCTGCTAAGGAACCATACGCATACCGCGTATCGAGGGTTCGAATCCCTCCGTCTCCGCCACCTATACCATCCCAAGAGATCCCAGAAAGTCCCTGAAAGCCGCAGAATTCTGCGGTTTTTCGGACTTGCAATGGAATCTCTAGTTCTTATTTTGTTCCTACTGCCCCCACAATGTCCGCCACACTTTGTGGGGGTGAATGTGGGGGTGAAGCGGAAAGGATGGATATGGGAAAGCTCACTCAAGGCCGGATTCGGCAGCTCAAGGAACCAGGTCGCTACAGTGATGGCGACGGCTTGTTTCGCGAACTCAACAGGCCAGGAAAAGGCAATTGGCAACTACGCGCCACCGTGAATGGGCGAAGGCGCGACATTGGGCTTGGTCCTCTCGACCTGATCACAGTCCATGAGGCCCGCGAACTCGCCATTGACGTGCGACGCGACATCAAGCGGGGGATCGATCCTATCGAGGAGCGCAAGCGCAAGAAGATCGAAATTCTTACGTTCAAAGAGGCTGCGACGAAGGTCCACGCCGAGCACAAGGCGAGTTGGAAGAACGGCAAGCATCAAGATCAGTGGATCAACACACTTGAAACCTATGCCTTCCCAAAGCTCGGTGACAGGCTCGTAAATGACATCGAGGGACCGCTCATCCGTGAAGTGCTTCTCGATTTCTGGCTGGAGAAGCCAGAGACGGCTCGCCGGGTAAAGCAGCGGATAGGCGTTGTGCTGGATTGGGCATACGCAAACGGAATGCGCGCGACCGAAGCGCCCATGCGTTCGCTCAGCCGCGCACTGCCACGACAGCCGAAGCAGGACGGTCATTTCGCTGCGATGCTTTATGAGGATGTCCCAACTTTCTTGAAGCATCTGCACAAGCGAACGAGTGTCGTAAGGCTCGCGCTTGAGTTCCTGATACTGACTGCTTCTCGATCGGACGGCGGGGTGCTAACTGGGCGGAGATCAATCTGGACGCAAAGCTCTGGACTGTCCCTGCGGAGCGGATCAAGGTTGGAAAGGAACACGTGGTCCCGCCAACCGAAGCAGCAATCGACGCGCTCGAACGTGCCAGACCTCATTACGCCGAATGCAGCGAACTGGTCTTTCCCGGTCGCAATGTGTTGCGACCGATGTCCGATATGACCCTCCTCAAGATCCTCCGATATGCAAAACTGCCCTTCACCGTGCACGGCTTTCGATCTGCATTCCGAGATTGGGCGGCGGAGAAAACTAGCTACCCCGGCGAAGTGGCGGAAGCGGCACTAGCGCACACGGTCAGGAACAAAGTGGAGGCCGCCTATCGCCGCACCAACTATCTGGACAAACGACGCGAGTTGATGCGCGAGTGGTCGGATTTCTGCGTTGGAAGGTAAAGAAGCGCACGTCACGAGACGCGTCTGCTTTGCGCCTTAATCTCGGACGTAACACCCTAGTACGTTTGACCCACAAAGCGGACTTTGTACGCAGTACAGTCGATCCGGGCACTACACCTTTTGAGGCCCACAATACCCGGATGACTCTTCGTCGTGACCCTCTATGGATTCCTAGTCCCCGGCGACAATCACCGCTTTCGTATTGGTGAACTCGCGCATGCCGAAACCGCCATGTTCGCGGCCATAGCCTGAGTTCTTGACACCTCCGAACGGCATTTCCGGTTTGGCCAAGCCGAAACCGTTCACGAAGACCATGCCGGTATCGAATTGCTGCGACGCGAGCTGAACAGCCTTTTGGGTGTCTTGAGTGATGATGCCGCCGCCGAGACCGAACCTGCTGTCGTTTGCGAGCCTCATGGCATCGTCCGTATCGACGGCACGGATAAGCGAAGCGACTGGACCGAACAGTTCATCGTCATAGGCAGGCTGGCCGGGTGAGACATTCGCCAACACGGTGGCGGGGTAGTAAAAGCCGTCACCTTTCGGCACTTCTCCGCCGCACAGCAAAGTAGCGCCCTTTTCTACGCTCTCCTCAACCTGCTTGTGCAGTTCATCGCGCAAATCCTTGCGCGCCATCGGCCCCATGTCGTAATCGTCGGACATCGGATCGCCGAAAGTGACGTCTTTCATGGCTTCGACAAAGGCTTCGCAAAACTTATCGTACACCGCATCGACGACGATAAACCGCTTGGCCGCGATGCAGGTTTCGCCATTGTTGTAGATACGACCCTGAACGCAGATTTTGACGGCTTTAGCGATGTCGGCATCTTCGAGCACAAGATAGGCGTCGTTCGATCCCAGCTCCAGAACCGACTTTTTCAGAACCTTGGCGGCGCGGCTGCCCACCTCGGCGCCTGCGCCCGGGCTCCCAGTGAGCGTTACGCCCCTCACCAGATCGTTCTCGATTATGGCATTCGATTGTTCGTGCGAAATGATGAGCTGGGAAAACAACCCCTCGGGAAGGCCTGCCTCGCGATAGATTTTCTCAAGCATACCGCCGCTGCCGGTCACGGATTCAGCGTGCTTCAACAGCACACCATTGCCTGCGGCCAGGTTCGCAATCGAATAGCGAATGACCTGATAGGCGGGATAGTTCCAGGGTTGGATACCGTAGATGACGCCGATCGGCGAATGAACGATTATTCCACGTCCGCCATCGGACATGTCGCGCTCTTCCGACCCTAGATGCTTGGGAGCATTCTGCGCAGTCCAGTCGCAAATCGCGGCGCACAGGTCGATTTCCTGCTCGCTGTGCTTGAGCAGCTTGCCCATTTCCTGAGTCATCAGTTTCGCAAGCGCGTCCTTGTTGTCGCGCAGACCTTCGCCGACTCTCTTCAGCAGATCCGCCCGCTCACCCAGGCTCTTTTGTCGCCACTCGGTGAAGGCAATGTGGCAGTTTTCGACCGTTTTCGATGCTTCTTCATCGGTCATATGGGTGTAGGTTTCGATGACTTCGCCGGTAGCAGGATTGATGGTTTCGAACGTGTTCGACATGGGTCTTCTTTCTTGGTGAATGGGATGGTCAGGCGCTTACGGGCTCGGCGACGGAAAACGGGTGATCGACATACCCTTCAGCTCCTCCGCCATAGAATGTGTCGGGGTCCGGCTTGTTGAGATCGTCACCGGCGGCCAGTCGTTCGGCCAGATCAGGGTTGGCGAGATACGGCACGCCAAAGCAGATCAGGTCCGCGCCGCCATCGACGGCGTCCATCGCCATCTGACGGTCGTAGCCGTTGTTAGCCATGTACGCGCCGTCGATCGCCTCGCGAAAGACTGCGATCTGGCGATCTTCCATCGTGCGCTCGCCGCCCGTTTCACCTTCGACGAGATGGACGTAGCTGACACCGGCAGAATTGCAGCGCGCTATGGCAGCGAGGAAGGTTTCCATTGGTTCGTCGGGCTCGACGCCGCCAGCATGGGAGAACGGGCTGAACCGCACCCCGATGCGTGAGCCATCCCAGACGGTCAACAAGCCATCGAGCGCTTCCTTCAGGATGCGCGTGCGGTTCTCCACCGATCCGCCGTAGCGATCGTCGCGTTGGTTGGAGGAAGACCGGAAGAACTGATCGAGCAGATATCCGTTTGCACCATGCAATTCGACGCCGTCGAAGCCCGCCGCCTTTGCGCATTTGGCGGCGTGGATATAGTCGTTGACGAGGCGTGGAATTTCATCGGTTTCAAGCGCGCGCGGCATGCTGGTATCGACCATGCCGCCATCGGCAAACGTTTGAGCATCGGCCCTGATCGCCGACGGAGCAACCGGCGGCTGACCGTCCGGCTGGAACTGGGTGTGAGACACCCGACCCGTATGCCAGAGCTGGCAGAACATCCGGCCACCCTTGTCGTGAACCGCATCGGTAACCGCGCTCCATGCTTCGATCTGAGCGTCGGTGTAGATGCCCGGCGTGCGGAAGTACCCTTTTCCTTCGGCCGAAATCTGTGCGCCTTCGCTGATGATGAGCCCCGCACCGGCGCGTTGCGAGTAATAGCGCACGTGCTGAGAATGCGGCGTATCGCCATCGAGATTGGCCCGGTTGCGTGTGAGCGGCGCCATGACGATCCGGTTCGGCAGTGTAAGATCGCCCAACTGACAGGGTAAGAAAAGCGGGTGCGGCATTCGGGGCTCCTGTGGTTGGCTACAACCGACCTACAGGGTGAGATTACGTTCGTTCCGAATTGTCCGAGATCGTCGGGCGCTCCCGTCTGTGAAACGAAATGGCGGCTATTCGATCGGCCGATTGTCGTCCAAAAGATCCACGTCATCGCCTGCCTGCCGCTCACGTGCGGCCTTTTCGATCAAGTGGCTTTCTGGCTGCGTATCCAGATCCGTGATCGGGGTTTTCTGCATCGCTCCCAGCCTTCTCTTTCCGCATGAGAGGTAGCGCGCTCCCCTGATCGAAGCGCAACCGGTAAATCGGTTCCGGCAAGGTGGAAAATGCAAGAACCCGCCCGAGCCTCCTGTTCCTCGGAGACCCGGGCCCTGCGTCAATAGCTTGGACGATCACTTCATCGACCGCAGCATCCATGCATTTTCTTCATGCTGCCCGATCCGCGCCGTCAGCATATCGGCGGTGAACACGTCTCCGGCCTTTTCTGCAACGGCCACGAATGCGCGAAATCGACGGGCGAGCTTCTCGTTGTCGGAAATCAGGCTGTCGAGCATGGTTTCGGCCTTGTCGGGGATCACATCGCTCGAAATCGCAGCGACTTCGGCGAACTCGCTGTAGGATGCAGGAGCAATCTGGCCCAGCGCACGAATGCGTTCGGCAAGCTCATCGATAGCAGCATGAAGGTCTTCGTATTGCTCCTCGGTCAGCTTGTGGAGGCTGAAGAAAGTCGGGCCGGTGACGTTCCAGTGCACACCCAGTGTCTTGAGATACAGCGTGTAACTGTCGCCCAACGCTTTTTTCAATTCGTTGGCAATCGCTCTGTTGTCGCGCTCGTCAACGCCGATATCGACATTTTTTGCTTCGGTGACGGTTTCGAGATGCTGGGTCATAGAAGGTCCTTTCTGTTCCAATTTCACTCGACCTATTCGCTGCCCCACCCACCGTTCCAAATTTCTTGCAACCCGATCCGGGCACCCGGGTAGGTAAGGAAAGACAACAGAAATGGAGCCGACAATGGTCTACGAAACCGAACCTCTACCCGACCTCGACAGCGACAAAAGCAATGTCCCGCACGACTGCCTCATCCTGATTGCCGATGGCGGGAAAGCCTTGTTCCTGCGCAACGAAGGGGATGCAAAAGTGCCGAACTTCGTCGTCGAGCGCAAGAAAGAGCAGGACAATCCGCCGGATCGTGAGCAATCGGCCAACCGCCCCGGGCGCATGTTCGTTGGGTCGGGCCACAAGTCCAAAGTCGACGATACCGATTGGCATGAACTCGCGAAGGATCGCTTCGCGGACGATCTGGCGCAGATTCTCTATGATCGAGCTCACAAAGGCGATTTCGATCATCTGATTATCGCCGCCGACCCATCCACGTTAGGCACGCTGCGCGACGGCTTACACCAGGAAGTAAGCGACAAGCTCATCGCGGAAATCGACAAGAACCTAACCAATCACGATATGGCGGACATCGAACGACTGGTCTGCGAAAATGCGTGATCCCACCTTGGTGGTAAAGCGCAATTGCAGCGTCGAGCTAGGGGGAGCAGGCGATGTCCGGATCGAACAATAACGAACTGGCCGAAGAACGCACCGATCTCGCCGAAGAGCGAACCGAATGGGCAGAAGATCGCACGATCATGGCCAACGAGCGCACGTTCGCCGGGTGGATGCGCACGGGCCTCGCTGCGGTGGGGATCGGACTCGGTTTTCACGCGCTGTTCGGGAAGCTCGATCCCGTCTGGATTCCCAAGAGTATCGCAACTTTATTCATCGGCATCGGCGTTTTCACGTTCTGGTCAGCTCAGCGCAACGGTTGCGCCGTGCAAGAGCGGCTGGACTCGCATCAGGCCCGCCCCTTGCGCTCTAGCAATCTCACACTGATCGCGGCGCTGATGGCCATCGGCAGCATCGCGCTTGGCGCTGGCATGTGGGTGATCGACACAAGCAGCTAACCTGAACCCGTCGTATCTGATAAAAGGCTAGCGATCATGTTTTTCGCAACAGAACCACAGCTCGATCTGGCGACCCGGATCGTCGTCCTCGCACCGCTATGTCTGATCGTGGTTATCGTCGCGACCCGCGTGATTGGGCTTCGATCCTTTTCCAAGATGACGGCGTTTGATTTCATTTCGACAGTGGCCATCGGTTCCTTGATGGCCAATGCGGCAGGTGCGACGAAATGGGAAAGCTTTTTGCAAGACAGCTTCGCCATCTTGGCCATACTGGCTTTTCAGGCCGTGCTGGCTATGGGGCGCCGACGCAGCAGTGCGTTTTCCAGATTGATCGAGAACGATCCAATCATGCTCGTCGAGAATGGCCAATGGAACGAAACCGCGCTGCGCCGGACGCGAGTCGCGCAATCTGATATCTGGGCCAAACTGCGCGAAGCCAACGTCTTCAGCATCGACAATGTGCAAGCCGTCGTCCTGGAAACGACAGGCGATATCTCGGTGCTGCATGCGGATGAGACCGTGGATGACAAGATCCTGACCGACGTCAGGCGGCTGCCCCATGACTGAATTGTTCACCAAAGGCGAGAACTGCTGGAAAGTCGAGGCTGCGACACGTGCGAGCGTGCTTATCGACGGCGAGAACTATTTTCGGGCCGTCCGCAGCGCGATGGCAAAGGCGCGTCAGCGGATCATGTTAATCGGATGGGATTTCGATGCGCGAACCAAGATGTTCGACACTAAGGCAGAGGTCGAAGGACCGCTTGAAATCGGCAATTATATCGGTTGGCTGGTCGACAGAAATCCGGCCCTGCACGTCTATATCGTGCAATGGAACATGGGTGCACTGAAGATTGCGACGCGCGGCGCGACGCTCGTCAAACTCGCAGAATGGCTTGTGCATCCGCGAATTCACGTAAAGCTTGATGATTGTCACCCCGTCGGCGCTGCTCAGCACGAAAAGATTATCGCGATCGATGAGGATACCGCTTTTTGCGGAGGCATCGATATCACCAATGGTCGCTGGGACACCCGGGAGCATTCACATGTCGAGCCGAGACGTAAGAGTCCAGATGGAGAGGATCATGGCCCTTGGCACGATAGCGCGATGGTCGTGCAAGGCGACGCTGCTCGGGCCCTGGGGGAGCTTGCAGTCGAGCGGTGGCGGCTCATAGCCGATGAGCCACCGCGCGCGGTAAGTTCGCGCCTTGACTCCTGGCCGGACGGTCTTCGCGGCGATTTTGAAGATGTGCACATCGCAATCGCGCGAACCCGTGCGGAAATGGAAGAGCGATCCGCAACCAGGGAAATCGAGCAACTCTACTGCGACCTGGTCGATCTGGCTGAGCATGAAGTCTATATCGAAAGTCAGTATTTTACGTCGCGCAAGGTCGCCGCAGCGATCGCAAAACGACTTGAAGAGCTCGACGGGCCCGAAATCGTAATTGTGACTCCAGTCAGCGCTGATGGCTGGCTAGAACCCGAAGTGATGGACACAACCCGGGCGCGACTGTTCGAAGCGTTAAAGGCAATCGATAGACATGACCGCTTCAGGATTTACCATCCGTTGAATGAGGCCGGCGAGAGTATCTATGTCCACGCGAAGATCGTGATCGTGGATGATCGCGTCCTTCGCATCGGATCGTCCAATGTGAGCAATCGCTCGATGGGTTTCGATGCGGAGTGCGATATTGCCATCGATGCCGGTGACCACGAGACGCAAAAGCAGATCACAGCAATTCGCAACGACCTGCTTGCCGAACATCTTGGCTGCGAAGCCAGGGATGTTGCGGACTTACTGAAACAAAATGGTTCGCTGATCGACGCGATCGCGCTGTTGCGCAAATCTGGGCGGACGTTGCGCGACTATCAGGTTCCAGACTTGAATGCGGTTCAGAATTGGTTGGCGGAAAACAACATCCTCGATCCGGATAGGACCGACGATGATTACGCTGAGATCGTGTGAAACGGCATCGTCGGCACCCGCGTTTGGTCAGCTATGCGTTGGCGTCTGCCGTTGTGTCGCCTGCCTCGTCCTGGAATCTCTTGATCACCATGCGCGCAGCAAACGATGCAACTGCGGACGCAAAGGCGGCGGCGAGAGCGCGGTAGAAATACTTCATGATAGTTCCTCAAGGATTGAAAGGTTGACGGCTCTGAATGGCCAAACGGGTATTGGCGGAGAAACCGACCCGTCCCGTGATTCAATAATGGGGCGTCCCGCCTCGACTTCTGAGTTGCCTTCGGGACACCCCTGTGGGTTCAAGCCTAGGCGAGGCGCGCGCTGCCGCGCGGCCCAAGGAAGAACCAGAGGATGAGACCAAGAACCGGGAGCAGCAGGATCAGAACCGTCCAGAGAAGCTTCGACCCTGTCGAAGCAGGGCCACCCCAGACGTTGATAAGCGCCCAGATATCGAGCGCGAGGATGATGAGACCGATAATTCCGTATTCCATTGCCATGTCCTCTTTGAATTGTGAGTGAGCGAATGCGGGTAGTCCGACCTGTGTCGTGACCGCGCTCTCTCGAGTTGCACATACGAAGAATACTTGGCGTTTCGCGATTGGTTGCGAAAAAGATGATCGGGCTTTGAGAAAGGAGATAGGTTGTTTTGGAATTCCTCGACATCCTGAAATGGTCCGCCAGCATTACCGGAATGTTCGCCGCCATTCTTGTGGCGCTGAACGCTGGTGCAAAAGTTACAGGCTGGGGGTTCGTGATCTTCAGCCTATCATCGCTGATCTGGATTACCGCGTCGGCAATCGACGGAAACGACCCGTTGGTCGCCCAGAACCTGGTGCTTCTGGGCATCAATCTGTTCGGCATTTACCGCTATCTTTTCCGCGACCGGAGCGGTCGGTCGGAAAAGGGCAGCAGCGAACCGTCAAGCTAAAGTTCTGCATGCTGATGCGGTTCGTCGGATACCAAAGCGAAGCGCTTGGCTAACCGGCTCAGACCCCAGCTGGTTCGGCCCTGTCCCGATCCTCGCGAACCGCAATCGGTGTGCCGGAGCAGATTTCACGCAGCGCCCCTTCGAGCCCCTCTTCAAGCGTTGGGTGATAGATCGGCATGTTGAGCAGATCGCTGGCCGTTGCCTCGCTCTCGATCGCCCATGCCAGCATGTGCGCGAGATGCTCGCCGCCAGGCACGCAAAGGGCCGCGCCGATAAGCGTGCCCTTCGTTTTGTCGGCATAAAGCGTTGCACAACCGTGGTTTGCGTTTTCAACACGCGCCCTGCCCTGATCGGAATAGTCGGCCGTTGCCACGATCGAATCTGCCCCGTCCGTTGTACCAATTCTCGCGATTGGGGGATCGGTAAAGGTTAGCGTGAACGGGACGAGCCTTTTGGTTGTCAGCGACACGGGCGCTGCGGCGGCGTTGCGCCCCGCGATCGTTCCGTCATGCGATGCTTCGTGTAGGATCGGGATGTCATCCGCTGCGTCCCCCGCGATGAATATCTGGCTCTCACCGCATTGCATTGTCTCACGGTTGTGAACCGGAACACCTCCTTCGTTGAGTTCCAGACCCGTCGCCTCCAGCGCTAACCGCTCGACATTGGGAGTTCGTCCGGTTGCAACCAGGACGCGGTCAAATTCTGTTTCGCCCTGTGTCGCGCCTTTCCACGCGATCATAACGCCATTATCGGTTCGTTGAGGCGTCGTTTCAACGCCGAGATTGACGGTCAAATCGCGTCGTATCATAGCCTCCACAGCGCCGTGGACTGTGTCGCATACTATGCCGGCAAGCCTGTCCGATCGTTCGAACAGCGCTGTTGCGACGCCAAGACGCGAAAGTGCCTGCGCCAATTCCATTCCTATCGGTCCCGACCCGATCACCGCAATACGCGCGGGCAATTCACGCAGCTCGAACAGATCGTCGCTCGTGATGGCACGATCGCCAAGCGCGGCGAAACTATCGGGCATGGTAGGCCTCGAACCGGTAGCGATCACGACGCTTCCCGCTTCGATCTGCTGGCCGGAATCGAGTTCAAGCCGTGTGTCCGAGACGAAGTGTGCATGCCCTTTCACGCGATTGTTGTCGGGCACATCAGCGATGGACCCTTCGCGTGTCAGCCGGGCGAAACGATTGCGTTCGTCGCGGACCCGCTTCATCACGGCTGCATCGTCCACATCGACATCTGCGACGGCGATCCCGAAATCGTGGGCGTTCCGGGCCGAATGCGCGGCTCGAGATGCAGCAATGAGCAGTTTGGACGGCATGCATCCGGCCAAGGCGCAGGTGGTGCCAGCAAACGTCGGATCGATCAGCAACGTCTGCGCACCAGCTGACCGCGCGGCTCTTTCGGCGGAGAGTCCGGCGGTTCCGGCGCCGATTACCGCGACGTCGCAAGAAAGTGTTTCTGACATGGAATGGTCCGTCTGTTTGGCAGAGTGGAATAGTTGGACGCCGGAAATCGGCGGGGTCAGGTGGGCGTGTTCATGTCGGCGCGATGCGCGTCGAGCGTGCCTTCGACCCGTTGCAACGCGCTCAGCACCTCGCGCTCGAACGACTCTGGCTCCAGTTCGTAGACCGCCGAATGCGCCGCGCAGACGATGCGCGTGTCCGCCCATTCAGAGGCAAGATTCATCGCCCAGCGCGCGAAAGCATCGGCGGCCCCGGGCTCCTTTTTCAAAGCTTTGGACAGCATCGGGTGAAATCGCAGACGCGGGGCCGGCAGGATTGGTTCGACAAGCGCAGGAGGGTCCCAAACGACAAACGTGTCGTCGACATGGACGATGCCACTGCGGCGATGCCGTGCAAGGATCGAGGAGACATGCACCTTGTTGTCATCCGAAACGAAATCGAGACCTGAAGGGATCGAGAAGTCGAGATCGTCGGCGAACTGGTTTTGCGAGGCCGGATCTTCAATCAATTGCGGATCCCAAGCGATTTCCGGTACTTCCTTGTGATGTCGCCGGGTTCCGAAATGACGCGCGTTCGGACACAATCGGGCAATCGCTTCGCAGTGGACCGTGTGAAACGGATGCAGGTTCAGCACCGCGTCGATCGCCGTGCCGCCTTCGGTGACGTCCAGCAGCGCGTGCAGATCGTCCGCGTCCGGATGGTAGCTGTCGAGCAGCAGAAATCGACCGTTCTTCCGGCGCACTAGCGACATTTGCGTGCCAATATTGACGACGCCCGCCACGCGAAAATCGCCGCGTAGTGTCCAGAAACCCTTAGCCAGTTGCTGCAAGCCGATTGTCCTTCCACGTCTGAGAGACTTGCTTGGCCTACCTTCCTCGCCACTCATTCGTTCCAAGATCGCCGATGGGAGAGCTTGAGGCGCTGCATTTCGCCGTGGCCATTCCCGCCGTGGGCGGGCTGTCATTCGGTTTGGTTCTGGCCTGGCGCGATGAAGTTTTGATGCCTTTAGGCAAGGCCATTTCTTTTGAGGCCTTGATCTATGCCGTTTGGTTCGTGCTCGGCGGGCAAGCAGACGATCGGCCAGAAAAGAGACCCACCACTAGCCGCTGACGATCGTTCCGATATTGGAATGCATCCGCTGAAAACCTCGGACATTTCTCCTGACGCTCTGTCCAACGAGCCGACCCGTCCGAAGTTTACCCCCTGCAAGAAAGGCGGCCACGCGATCGCTGGCTGAATCTTTTGGGTCAAGTCTTCAAAAAAGATGCATCCTTTTTCGATGTCGATAGTAGCGATACAAAGGAAGGGAGAATGTGCATGTCGTCGTCTGGACGAGACCTCGCGGGCAAGCGGGCCACGAAATCCACTGACCGGGATCGGCCTGACGCTGATCGAACGTCCGACGAAGACGACAAAAAGATCATCGAAGAGCAGATCGGTCCTGGTCTGCGCTCGATGTATTCCAACGTCCTGAGCGAAGATCTCCCCGAAGACCTGCTGGCGGTCGTTGAAGCCATGAAATCGAACGAAAAGACCGACGGAGCAGAAACGGCCGTATCGGAAGCTTCGGAACCGAGGAAGGGCGAGAAATCCGATGGTTAGGCCAGCATCGGATACCAGCCCCGCGTCGAAAACCGATGGATATCCGGAATATCAACCTTTGTCGGATGACGAGTTCAAAGAACGTCTGGTCGAGACGATGCCGCATTTGCGTGCATTTGCGCGCAGCCTCGCTCGCGATCATGCGACGGCTGACGGAATTGTTCAGGACACGCTGCTGAAAGCTTGGGCCGCTCGTGACAGCTACATCCCGACAAAGCCCATGCAAGCCTGGACTTTCGTGATCCTGCGCAACACCTTCTATTCTCGCTTCCGCAGGCAAAAGTTCACTGGCGAATACAGCGAGGAAACCGCGGAACAGCTGCTTACGGTCGATCCGGCTCAAGAAGACCCGCTGCACGTTGCCGATCTCCACGACGCGCTGATGGAGTTGACCGAAAGTCAGCGCGAAGCGATCATTCTGGTCGGTGCCGGCGGGTTTTCGTATCAGGAAGCCGCCGACATCGTCGGCTGCGCCGAGGGGACCATCAAAAGCCGGGTTTCCCGGGCACGAGAAGGCTTGGTCGTGATTCTCCAACGCAAATTCGCATCGCGCAAAAACAAGTCGGCGAAGCTGTCCGGCTCAGCAGCCTACGAAAAAATCATCGAAGCGGTGGACAGTTACACCAAGGCGGACTGAGCCATTGCGCTCGCTGGGTGCACGCAGTCCTAAACGACTTCGGGCGTGCCCCGGCAGGACAGTGCCTGGCTAAGAGCAGCGCGGATGCTTTCGGGCTGGAAGGGTTTGGTCACCAGGAAAGCGGGCTCGATCTGTTCGCCGGTCAACAATCGTTCCGGGAACGCGGTGACGAAAACAACGGGCACTGCAAACGAAGCAAGTATCTCCGCGACCGCTTCAATACCCGAACTGTCCCTTGCCAGCTTGATATCGGCCAGGATCAAACCCGGCTTGTGTTCTTTCGCGGCGCGCACGGCCTCCTGATGATTGTGGACGATTTCGATGACTTCGTGCCCGAGCGTTTCGACCATGTCTTTTAGGTCCAGCGCGATCAACATCTCGTCCTCGATCACGAGTATGCGTTCGCTTTCGATGTTGGCCACATCCGCTGCCGCTTGCTGGACGAGCTTTTCCACCTCGAATTCTTTGAGATCGAGGATCAGGGCGACCTCGGCATTCGAGAATTCTTCAAGCGCACTCAATAGAAAGGCCTGCCGCTTGAGCGGTGCAAACCTGTCCAAATGTTGCTTGAGAGCCGCGGGATCTGCGAAGGTATGCGACTTGTTTGCGTCATCCGTTTGAGCGGCTGGTAGATCGGGCCAGCGCCGATGAAAGGCACGATAGAGCGCTACGCGACCATCTTCATCGGTATCCAGCGATACCGAACCGGTCAGAATGCCCTCGAGCGTTGCCTTTACCGCTCGATCACCGATTTGCTGTGAGCCGGACAGAGCTCGCGCATAGCGTCGTAAAAACGGCAGCTGTGAACGCACCAGGTCTGACGTTTGCATTCTTTGCCTCATCAGGGTTGTCGATCCATTCCATTGTCGGAGCCTTTTGCTCGTATTCAAGCCGAAACGCACCGTGCTCCGTCGAACAATACCAAACGATCGGACACGGTGGAAGCGACTTCCGCTACATCCTAACCATCGCTGAGCCATTAGAAAGATCGACCATCCCACTGCTGATTGTGTCTCTTCGCCGAGCGAAAAATTTCCGAAATTTTCTTGGAACGCTCCTCCATCACCCGAATACCCTTGATGAGCCCGCGCGACCCACGCCCCCTGTCGCGCGCGGCTCATCCAAACACGTGACGAAAAAGGATGGATAGACATGTTGCAAGACAAGGAAAGGCAAGACAATTTGATCGGAAGCGACCGGGTCGAAGGGACCAGCGTTTTCGGCGCTGACGGAAATAAAATCGGCTCGGTCGAGAATCTGTTGATTGACAAACAATCCGGCCAGGTCACCGACGCAGTTGTTTCGGTTGGCGGATTTCTGGGCATCGGTGAAGAGCGACACAGTCTGCCGTGGTCGATGCTGAAATACGACACAGATCAAGGCGGTTATCGGGTCAACGCGACTGAAGAACAGCTCAAGGAGGCACCGCGCTTCCAGAAAGACGACCGCGATCGTCCGTATGACGGTTCCTATCGGTCGAACGTCTACAGTTATTGGGCTGTGTGACCGCTGAGTTCAAAAACCTCTCCCCGTCTCGGTTGAGACGGCCCCAAAACTGACCGGACAGGCCCTGCCTCGTCCGGTCTTCTTTGCTTACGAGCGAGAAGAGAGCCGCTAGAGGTTGATCAGCCCGAGCTTGAGCGCTCTTACAGTCGCCCCCACGCGGTCGCGACTGCCCAGCTTGGTGTAAGCCCTGCCAAGATATGTCGCGACAGTGTCAGGCGAGAGGCCAAGGATGGTTGCGATATCGGTGTTGCTTTTGCCTTTCCCGACCCAGTGCAATATTTCGCTTTCGCGCGCTGAAAGCCGGGGGCGCTCATCGTCAACCGGAATGAGTTCGCAAATCCTCTGATGCGCAGCTTGCAGCACCATTTGTTCCGCGACCACGGTGCATTTGTCGGCATCGAAGCTCTCTTCCGGGAAGCCGATCGCAGCATAGGCATCGCGTTGCTTGGGTCCCCATAGTGGAAAACCGACACCACATTTCAGGCCGTTCTTCCGCGCTTCCGAAACAAAAACGCCTTCAGCCTCCGTAAGCTTGGCATCCTCGATCGCGTCGCTCCAGGACATGACCCGTCCTGCTTCCATGATTGTATCGGGAATGGGATCGATCTTGCGCAATGCGCCGTCATTATACAGCGTGATCCATTGCTTGGAGAAACCGCGCGCAAAAACACGAGCTTTTGTTGACGTCTGACTGTCGAATGCAGGTGTAAAATGATAGCTGAATTTGTCACCGCCGATGGAAATGCAAGTCTCATGCATAAGTCCAAATACTTCGATAAACTGCGTCGCATCGCATAGTTTTTGAATGATTGGGTGGTCTTTTAGCGCCTCCAATTTGCCCCTCCTAACGTGGCTCCTAATGAAACCACGCATGAACCGGCAATTCGGTTCCTGGTTAACGCAAACTATACGTAGTCAAGGACGGTGACAGGAAAAGCCCGGCTAACGTGGTTAACGGGGCGCATGACTGAAGACCTGAAGCGCTTGGCAAGCAAGCTCGACCGCCTTGAGGCCATGATTGGCAGGATTAGCAGCCCCTCTGCGGAAACTCCTAGTCAGGCAAAACGCGAAGGGTCTGCAAATGACAACCGTCCGGCTGTAAGTCTCGCTCCGTCACCAGGGTCATGTTCGTGCGGACGCAAAGAGTCCGACGCTCAAAGGCGATCTTTGCGCATCGACGTGTTGGACGTTTTGATAATCCTCCAGGGCTTGAGGTCGAAATACATCCACTACGAGCTGCTTTTCGACCCGGTCTGGAATATGCTCCTCGACCTGAGCATGGCAAAGCTGAGAGGCGTACGGGTGTCCGTTTCTTCTGCCTGCCTGGCGAGCGGTGTCCCGGAAACGACGGCGCTGCGCTATCTGACCATTATGCAGGATCGGGGTCTGGTCGAACGCTATCCCGACCCGCGCGACAAGCGACGGACTTTCGTTCAGGTAAGCCGGGAAGGCGAAGGTCTTGTTCTCGAATATGTTGAAAAAGCGCGAAGTCTGATCGCAGCGTTGGCCGATCCACTTCGTGCATCGACTACGGCCCGAAGCGGCTAACCCAGACCCGGTTAAAATCCGGATGGTTTCAAGTCTACAGCGAAGTAGCTATTGCTGCGAGTCAAAGTATTTGCGAATGTTAAACCCGAAAGGCAGCGTTGATGACTGGGGACGACGAGAATACCCGTCTCACTGCGGGCGCTCAAGAGTCAGCGGAAGACGCGCAGGCGGTCTTCCAGCAAGAGTTGGCAGCTACGCGCCTACAACTCGAGACGACGCAGGCACGATACTCTGCGCTTGCGGAGAGGCAGTCCGACTACAACAAGAGGCTTCTCTCGGCGAACGAGAAACTGGAGCGGGTCAATGCCGAGCTGATCGAACGCAACCGTCAGCTGCAAGACAATGCCGATACGCTGGCGCGGCAGTATGCCGAGCTTGAAACGCTTTATGCGACGACCCCGGTCGGGTTGTCACTGCTCGATATGCAGTTGCGATACCTACGTATCAATGAGCCGTTGGCGCAGATCAACGGGGTTGCAATTGAAGACCATATTGGCCGTTCGCAAAGCGAACTCATTGCCGATATTGATACCAAGATACGCGATCAGCAACTTCGCGTCCTGGAAACCGGCGATCCTTCGATCGGGAACGAAGTGCGCGGCTACACCCCGGCCGAACCCGATGTGGAACGGTTCTGGATCGCCGATTACTATCCAGTGCGAACGGTCGACGGAGAAATCTTCGCTCTCGGTTGCTGCGTCAGAGAGGTGACTGATCAGAAACGCCTTCAGTCCCGCCTTGAGGAAGCGCTCGCAAATCTCCTCGAAAGCGAGGAGCGGTTGGAGTTTGCGCTGGAAGCCGGGCAAATTGGAGCGTGGGAATACGACCTAGAAACCGAGGAGACTGAGCGCACACCTTTGCATGACGAGATATTCGGACTTGAGGACATCTCGTTGGACTGGGATTTTGACCGATTTCTGAGTTACGTGGTCGACGCAGACAGAGACGAAGTAGCGCACCTATTCAAGCACGCAGTCGAAACTCGATCCAACTATGAGCTGGAGTGCCGCATCAGGCGCAGTGATGGCCAATTACGGTGGATCGAAGCACGAAGCCGTCCTCGCCTAACGCCATCCGGCAAGCTTTTTGGGTTCGGTGGCATTATCAACGACATCACCGAGCGTAAGGAAGCCGAGCAACGACAATCCCTGTTGCTTCACGAGCTCCAGCACCGGGTCAAGAACACGCTGGCGACCACGCTTGCGATTATCCGGTTTTCAGCCAGACGCGCGCAAAGTGTCGATAAGTTTGCCGAAACCCTTAGCAACAGGTTGCACGCGATTGCGCGCACGCACGACATCCTCACCACACAGGATTGGCGAGGCGGGAAACTGCGCGAGATTGTAGAGAAGGAGATTGGACCCTACGCTGACGAGGTTTCGGAGCGGGTGACTTTCGAAGGCGACAATCCCAAGCTGTCGGCCGCCCAGATTCTCGCGCTGACTCTGGCGTTTCATGAGTTGACGACCAATGCCGCGAAATACGGGGCGCTTTCCGTCCCCGACGGTAAAGTGATCGTCAAGGCGACCGTCAATTCGGATCACACAATGGATCTGGTCTGGCGGGAAATGGATGGTCCGAAAGTCTCGCCACCGGATGATACGAGCAGTGGCTTCGGGAGCTTTCTGTTGAAGAAGGTCATGGGACCCGATCTCGAAGGGACGGCGAACATTCATTACGATGAAGCTGGTGTGGTTTGGACGGCATCCTTTCCTCTCGATCACTAAATTACGGCGATCCCACTATTGAGAATGTCGGTCGCCTCCGGCCTCTAGGCTATGGTAACCAGCGAAGAGCAGTCCGGACTGACTTTTTTCGGAGCGAATGGATATCTCCCGCATAAGTCCTTTAAAGGAGATGTCTTATGCTTTGGAGATTGTTCGGCCTCGGTGCCCTTGGATACGCCGGATACCGTTGGGGTAAGCGCCGGGAGCGCGCCTACAACGCCGCCTTTTCGGCAAATCAACCAGATTCTAAGCACGCGAAGGTGCGCGACGCCGGACCGGACGCCATGCGCGATGGGGACGAGGAAAACTGGACGGAGACCGACGAGGAACTCGACCAGACATTTCCTGCCAGCGACCCACCTGCGAATTACTGACCTGACACTCGTCGATCTTGAATCAAGCGAAAGTCAGGAAGAGCAGAGCTTTGAAACAACCTCGAACAGCAAAGCTGTGTCGCATGGTCATGGACGATCATGTGTGCCCTTATGGCATCAAGTCTAAGTGGCTGCTGAAGCGCGAAGGGTTCGCAGTGGACGATCACCATCTCACCACCCGCGCCGAAACCGATGCGTTCATGGAAGAGCACGGCGTCGAAACCACACCGCAAACCTGGATCGGCGATGCGCGGATCGGCGGATACACAGACCTCGCAGCGCATTTCGGAAATCCGGTTGAAACCGGCGGCACAAGCTATCAGCCTGTATTCGCGCTGTTCGGCATGATGGCCCTGATGGCGTTAGGCGCGGCCTGGGTTGCGACCGCACAGCCGGTGTCCATCCTATCGCTGGAATGGTTCATCAGCTTTTCGATGTGCGGGCTCGCTTATCTCAAACTGCGCGATGTCGAGAGCTTTTCGACGATGTTCCTGAACTACGATCTGCTCGCGCGGCGTTGGGTGCCCTACGGCTATGTTTATCCCTTCGCAGAAGGGCTGGCTGGAATCCTGATGACGGCGCACGTTCTGGAATGGGTTTCGATACCCGTTGCGCTCTTTATCGGGACCATCGGTGCCGCTAGCGTCATCAAGGCCGTCTACATCGACAAGCGCGAGCTAAAATGCGCCTGCGTCGGTGGCGACAGCAATGTCCCGCTCGGCTTCGTTTCGTTGACGGAAAACCTTTTCATGATCGGCATCGCGATCTGGATGCTCGTAAAACCGGCTCTGGCGCTCGGCGGATGAGTTCCCAGAATTCGGTGCGAGAAATTCAGAACGGATCCCATAGGCACCACTAACCCTTATAAAACCAATGAGGAGAATGCAGATGGTACGGTGGGCAATCCTATTCCTGATCATTGCTCTCGTTGCAGCGGTGCTGGGCTTCGGCGGCCTCGCCGGCGCAGCCACCAACATCGCCTACGTGCTTTTCGCGGTGTTTTTGGTGCTGGCGCTGATCGCCTTCCTGCGCCGAGCCGCGTGATTTTAGCACAGGTGGCGCGCGTTAGTCGGCCAGCGATCGGACCCGCGTGCCACGCAATTCTCCCATTCCTTCAACAGGGGGCATCATCATGGCAATCAAAAATCTGAAAGACGTTTATCTCGATCAACTTCAGGACATCTACAACGCCTGCAAGCAAAGCCGGCCGATGGCGATCAAGCTCGCCGAGGCGGCCTCGTATCCGGATCTCAAGAGCGCGCTGGAAGCAGGTGCCGAGGGCATCGAATCCGGCATGAACATCGCCGCCGAGATTGTTCGCTCGCATGATGCCGATCCGACAGACGAATTCTGCAAAGGGATGGAAGGATTGGTGAAAGAGGCGCAGGCCCACGCTCTCAATGCAAGCATCACCGATCGCGATGCAGCCGACGCGATGATCATCACCCAATATCAGCGGATGGTTCATTATGCGCTTGCCGGATGGGGATGCGTTGCAGCATTCGCCAAGCGGCTCGGCTTTGAGGACGACGCGAGCAAGCTTCGGAAATGCCTCGACGAAACCTATGACGGCGACCGCACCATGACGGCGATCGCAACGGGCTCGGTCAACGAGAAGGCCGCGGCGTAAGCGGTCGACAGAGGCGAAAGCCCTAATCTGCAGCCCGCCGATAAATCCAGGCCGTTCGGTCAATTTCAGTGCTGACGGCCCGGATATGAACGGAGTTAGTCGACTGGAAGGAGATATTTTGATGGCCACCGAACCGATCTATCGAAGCACATCCGATCATTGGACCGAGCCTCGTCCACACTCCGATCCAATGATCAGATATCGCAAGTACGGACGCGTGAGACCGATGGAATATCCCGGTTTGATCGGGTCGTTGTCGGACTGGCTAGGTATGGTGATTGGAAGGCGGCGCGAAAGTCTAACTCAAGTCCTTGTCTCCACTTCCCCTGATATGCGGCTCGAACAGCAATGCGTAGGTCTCTGCGATGCTGATCAAAGCTCCTATTTGTGGATGGTTAAATGCTCAATTCAACCGAGTTGAAATCTATTTAGTAATGCTTTTCGAGGCGCTCGATTACCGCCCCTAGCGATGGAATGTGCTCTAGCTTTTGAAGCTCTCGGAGCGCCCTATCCACGACGAGCCGGTATTCTGCTGTCGCTCCATGATGATCGGCCAGTTCAGCGCCAAATGTGGAGAGCAAGCCGATAGCAGAACTGTTCTCCATCAACGCGTGAGCAAATAACGTCTTGATACCCGACGCTTTGCAGTTAACCAGAATTGCCGCAGTCAGCAGCGTTCCAAGGCCCTCGCTTTGATACGCATCTAATACCGCAACCGAGAACTCGTAGGGCTCGCTCGGGTCCTGCTGTATGACGTGAACCGCCCCGATAGCCGGACGATCTGGCCGATCCATATCGATCGCACCCCACGCCAGATGATGGTCGCCTTCAGTGTCCAAAAGTCGGTCGATCACCACCTTGGGCGGTGTCGGTGCGGCTGAAAAGAACCGCAGATAGCGCGATTGCGGGGACATCGCTTCGATGCCTGTGCGCATCAGATCTCGATCATCTCTGGATATGGTGCGGATGCAGATATTGCGCCCGCTCCTGAGGCGGGCGTAGATTACTTCGCCTTCGATATCGTCTGCTGTTTCAGCCATCCTACAAACTCCGAAGGACTAGAACCCGCTAAGGTAACGATCAGTCGTTCGTCTGAGCACTAGTCGTGGAATCGACGGTGGGAATCTCTGGAATCTGCTCTTCTTTATTGTCACCTAACGGATCGCTGAGAACGATTGCGGCCAGCCCGCCGAGCAGCACTATGATCGGCAGCACAAGCCAGCCGGTTTTGCGTCGATGTGTAAGTCTCTGTTGCATTCGAAGTATCGCCAATTCGATCAAGAACGCCCGCGATCGTCGCAAGCGCCATCGATTTACCCAATCTATGGCGCCGACGGGTCTGGAGTTCCGAGATTCTGCCTTTTTTGGGAACGCGCCGTCCCGCGCGCACATAGACATCATGAACATTGATTTGGAAATAGGAGCCTGACGATGCCTCTCGATATCTTGCAGCTGACCATTTTCGCGCTCGGACTCATAACTTTGGCAAGCGGTATCTGGCTGTTCGTCCACGCGCGCGATGTGGCGCGGGAGTTTCGGCGGGAACCAGACATCGCAGTCGGCCCAGGCGTGAGAGTTACTTCGCGAGAGAGCGTGGTTTTTGCCCTCATCGTATTCAATCTCGGGTGGGTTGCAGCGCTTGCCTTCTGGGCTCTTGTGATCTGAACGCCGGGTAACGCGCATGATGAAGATTAAATTCAAGAGAAGGCTTGATCGGAAAGAGTATGAGCACTGCGATCGATAATGTGGATCCGACCGAAAGAACGGAAACAATCGAAATCAGCAAGGGCTGGTTCGTTGCATTGGGCGTCTTTCTTATCCTCACCGGCACTGGCGCGTTGGTTTTTCCGATGGTCGCTACGCTTTCGATCGAAATTCTGACCGGACTGACGCTTGTAACTGCAGGCTTTCTGACGTTCGTCCATGCATTCAGTGCTCGCCGTTGGCGTGGGTTCGCTATCGAACTCGTACTCGCTTTGCTTTACATGGCAGGAGGCGCGTTCTTTCTGATCGACCCCTTGGCTGGAATGTTGACGCTTACGATTATGCTGGGTGCATTCTTCGCAGCCGACGGGGTGACCCGTGTCATGCTGGCGTTTCGGATCAAGCCCGATCGAGCATGGGTGTTCTTTTTGGGAACAGGTTTGCTGTCCGCACTGCTAGGCGCTCTCGTGCTGCTTGGACTTCCGAGTGGTTTTTCTTTGGCATTCCTCGGCATCATAGTCGGCATAAACCTGATCCTGACCGGAATTTCCTTCCTTTTCTGCACGGTGCGTGTTGACGATGCGGAACCGTCTTCGTTGGGTAGCGCGCCGACCAGTTGATTTGGAATGTGTTCGCACCCGCGCTTGATGGTGTTGGGAAATATCTTCGACCAGCAATTTGCAGAATTCTGGCCGTGCATAACTTTATTCAATTTGGGAGCTCACTATGAGCACCGCAGATGATTATCCGTTGCTCGCCGAGCCGCATATCCGGCTCTACGGCCAAGTGAACGAGGCGCTGTACAAGAACTTTCGCGACGAAGTCGAACGGGCGGTAGACCAGGAAACGCTGGTAATCTCGCTATGCACTCTTGGCGGCGACCCCGAGATTGCGAGAGCTATGGGCGACGATGTCCGCCTACTGCGTGATTTCAACACGAAGAAGGTGATCTTCCTCGGCAAGCAAGCGGTCTATTCAGCGGGCGCGACCTTCATGAGCTACTTTCCTCGTGAAGACAGGTTTCTCACCAAACAAACACGCATCATGGTTCATGAACGTCAGATGGTCGACGCGGTGCAGCTCAATGGGCCATTGTCATCATGCGTCTCTGCGCTCAAAGCCAAGCTCAACGAAATCGAGCACTCAATCAGGATCGAGGAAGAAGGCTTTGCCGCGATCGCTCAAGGAACCGACGTGACGTTTGAAGAGATCAAAAAGAGAGCGCCCGCCAATTGGTACATCGAAGCCGAAGAAGCGAAGGATATGGGGCTGGTGCTGGATGTTGTTTGAGCGATCCGTGTCGCGGTAACAAACGACCTCGCGACGCAGATAAAGAACGCCGCAAGTCGCAGTGAGTTTGTCTGCTTTCGCGCATGACCGTCGAAAAGCGGACAGTCCGCTACTGATGCTGTGGACGGCTCTCCAACCATTTGCGGTATGCACCGTGGGATGAGCTGGAAGGAGAGCTGTGATGGAAGAAGTTGTTACGATTGGTCTGGATATCGCGAAGTCGGTGTTTCAGGTGCATGGGGTGAACAAGGCGGGAGAAGCAGTGCTCCGCCGTCAGTTGAAGCGTGCACGGATGCTACCATTCTTTGCCAAGCCGCCGCGGTGTTTGATCGGGATCGAAGCCTGCGATAACTCGCACTACTGGGCGCGTGAGCTGAGCGCCCTAAGCCGCGACGTGAAGCTGATGCCGGCACAGTACGTAAAGCCATACGTTAAGCGGCAGAAGAACGACGCAGCCGATGCCGAAGCGATCTGTGAGGCGGTCACCAGACCCACCATGCGCTTTGTGGCGGTCAAGAGCCCGGAGCAGCAAAGTCTGATGATGCTCCATCGGTGCGCCTGATGCTGAACCGTCAACGCACGCAGATCCCGAACGCGATCCGTGCTCACATCTCGGAGTTCGGTGTGGTTGCACCGGTTGGGAGGCTCGGCGTTGAGCGGCTGCTGGAGGTCCTGGAAGATGAGGATGATGATCGTATCCCGGAAGATGCGCGGGTCTGCCTGAAGATGCTCGTTACTCAGCTGGCGGTGGTGAAGCAGCAGGTGCTCGAGAACGATCGCCGTGTGCTGGCGAGCGCCAGGCGAACAGAGCTTGGTCGCAGGCTGATGGAGATCCTCGGTGTGGGGCCACTACTCTCAAGTGCCTTTGTCGCATCGGTAGCTGACCCTACCGTGTTCAAGACAGGCAGAGATCTAGCTGCGTGGGTCGGGCTTGTGCCGAAGTAGAACTCGTCAGGCGGTAAAGACAAGCTCCGCAGTATCACGCGAGCTGGCAATCGATACTTACGGCAGATGCTTGTGGTCGGGGCTATGGCGGTAATCCGCTATGCCGAAAGACACGGTACGAAGTGGCCTTGGTTGTCCTTCCCATTGGCTCATCAAGGCATCGCGATCGACATCGCTTTGCTTGGCCTGCCGGGTTGCCAGCGTTGCCAGCGTTGCCACCACACCCGCCTCGAGCCCGCCGCCGCGTCTGGCTTCAAGCACCTCCTGCCGCCGCGTCGAGAATGCCATCACTGTGTCACGGTCGATACCCTGGGCTTCGAAGTTGCCGTGCTTTCCGAACTCGCCGATCCGGTAGCCAAGCTTCTCGACCTCGATCCGGAAGCGCGCCATCGTCATGGCATTGAGAAGAGTGTTTTGCTGCCACAGCTTGTCGTTGCGCAGCGCCCTCCACTTGCCTTCCTTGTCCTGCGTCATGTTGGCGACGACGGCGTGGAAGTGCAGGTTCGGTTCCTGATTGCGGTTGGTGTAGTGCTGGAATAGGGCAACGGTCAGGTTGTCGCTCGCATGAAGTCGCTCCTTCCCGCCCTTTTCAATGCGATATTGGGCCGCATTCTTCTCCGCCCATTGGAGCGTTTCGACGACAGCGGAACGGTATGCGTCAATGATCCGCTGATCCTTGCCGACGAGTGCTAACAGTGACCAGCTCTTGGACAGTGAAAAGGTCAGATCGGTCCCGGCGCGGTGGTATTGGCCCTGGTGTCCGACACGCTCGCCATTGGGCAGATCGCCGCGCAGGATTGCCTCGAACGCCTTGGCATCAACCGTGCCCGAAAGGCCCAGCCGCTCGGCACCTTTGCCGACCCAGATTCCGGACCGGTCAGCGTCCGCCTTGGTGTAGTAATTGTCGTTGGCGAAGTAGTTGGCCGCACCGCCAGCCGAGCGCACATTGGCAACCGAAAGCATCGCTCAACGCCCCTCGCGCTTCGCGGCTTTGCGCTCGCGATATTCGGGGATGCGTCGTTGGTAAGCGACCACAACCCGGTCCCGCAGCTCCTTGTCCTTATGTGTGCGAAGCCAGCCGTCGAGGGCGATCTTGGTGAACAGCAGATCGGCCAGAACCTGATCGCGGAACGCCTCGTCCTGGGGTTCGTCTAGCGCGTCGATGACAGTGAGTTTCAGCCACTGGCTGACGCTCATATGGGCTGCATCAGCAGCGGCTCTTACAAGGGCATGAAGGTTCTCGTCGACATAGCATTGAAGGGCAAATTGCACGGCATCACCTGACGTTTGGCCGCCTCTCCTCGGCCCAATGCCCCCTCTGGACTGACATCAGTCTACGGCAGCCACCACCCTGTAGGAAAATTCGATTTTTTGTACTTAATCTCAATATCTTAGCGCCGAGCAACTCACATGCGAGTTGCGGATCGAGAAGTGACATCAGATGACACTACTTGGCGACAGATTGACAAATGGCTGCGAAACCCGCAGAAATCCTCGCCTCCCAAACACCGGATCTCCGGGTACGGTGTGCGCTCCAATTTCCCACATTCCCCCGCGTGACCAGTCATTTCGCCGGCTCGTTCTGATAGGGTTTTCCAGCCACTTCCAAAAGGATCCCTGCCCCCTCGCGGCGAAGGATCCTGACAACTTGAGTGGCACTAAAACTCACTATCGACTGCCGATCGCGCAGTAGCGGTTCCCTCTTCGAGTCCGTTGCATGATTGCGGCCGATAGAGGCTGGCTCCATCAATTCTCACACTCACGCTTCCGAAAGCTTCAGTGCAGCAGCACTGGCGCGGGTCGGTAATGCTTCGGCAATTGGCGCGACAGCATTCTCAGGCGGATTGCCGGGCACCTGAACGCCCTTCTCAATTTCCTCCGTCACTGCGTTAGCAAGGTCACTCACCCTGCGGCGAATGTACGGAGCACCCAGCCCCGCCTCGTCCGCGAACCTCGCCACGCATTCGCTGTCAAATTCTTCAAGGGTCGCCG
The DNA here is from genome assembly GCA_039033515.1 of Pseudomonadota bacterium. Lineage (GTDB taxonomy): Bacteria > Pseudomonadota > Alphaproteobacteria > Sphingomonadales > Sphingomonadaceae > Erythrobacter. Next base: position 27,931 of record JBCCCM010000017.1, on the reverse strand, counting down.
TGCGACCAAATCTCATTGCGAGCTTGGAGGAGAGCTCCTTCCACATATGCGTGGCGACAAGGTCGTAAAGCGGGGCAAGCGCCACCTCGCCGTTCTCCCGCCGCAGCAAACTGTAGTTCTTCGCATGTGCATCGGCATTGCCGATAAGGAGATTAAAGATTGCCGCGTCGGCCAGCTTCAACACCTCACGCGCGGGTCGGGTCGCAGCGCTGCGCAACAGTGCGAAGCTATCGCGGAAAGTCGGCCCGCCCTCCGCCGCGTATTTGCGGTTCGACGGGACACAAAGTGCCTGAGCGAAGTCTTCCTGATGCAGACGGTGCGTCTTTCCGTCGAGCATCATCCGGTCATAGCGTTCGACCAGCAGCAATGGCTTGCCGGCCACCTCGCGCCACTCTGCATAGGCAGCATCAATGCCCACCGCGCGGGCCAAGGCGAGGCAAGAGGCCTCATTTGCAGCCAATCCAGCAAAGCGATCCGGTTCAGGCTTGATAAGATGCGTGGATGGTTCGCCGGGACGAGGGATCGCAATGCCACAGTCCGCAGTGAGCACCACCGGCAGTTTGCTCTGTACCCCTGCAAGGCTGAGCCTCGCGCCGCCCTCGCCTGCCAGCATGGGTACGGCAGGCAACCGATCGAGCAGTGCCGCCAGCTCGTTCTCTTGCAATGGTTCTGGAGCGGTCTCGGATCGTTCTTGGACCGGTTTTGCATCTTTGGGCAGGAATGCGAGAGCACCGGCAACATCTCCGCCCAAGGCCTCTAGCAGGCGAAACGGATTGTCGGGCGAAACTCCAAGTGCCCGAGCGATAGCGGTGCGCTGGCTTTCTTCGGGAAGCAGTCCGCCAAAGACGGCCTTGCACGCATGGTCTTCATATGGCTCTTGCTGCTTAGGCATCGCATGGGAAAGCGCCGGGGCAGTTTCATCAGCCAACCAGTCAGGCGCGTATACGAAATGCATCGCGCCGCCCTTGTCGATCGAGAGTTCGCCCGCCAGTCGCTCGTTCCACCACACCATCAGCGTATCCAGAATTGGCAGCGTCACTCCGCCTCATCCTTCTTGGGCGCATCCGCTCGACCCGCAATCACGATCCCGTCGGGCCTCTTGATCTGCAATTCACATCCCAGTGCCGAAATCACATCTAAAACCTTGCCCATCTGGACAGTTGGTTTCCCCCGCTCCAGCTCAACGAGAAAGCGCAAGCCGACGCCGCTTGCAGCAGCCAACTCGTCCTGTCGCAGACCAAGCTCCTTGCGTTCATCGCGAATGATTTGGCCAATAGCGGCAACATTGAGCATGAGCATCACCTTTCCCGATCGGGAAATCTAAGCGAATAATGTATCAATTTCAAGAAAGTTTTCCCGGACGGGATATTTTTGCTCGAAGAGCGGCCATGGAGGAAACACTTTCCCGTACGGGACATATTCTACGTCTCCAAAATCTTGTGATACTCGGCCAAAAGTTACTCAAAATCGGAGGCTCAAATCGCAATTCAGGGAAGCCGGGGAGCAATTGTGGTAAAGAGCCCTCCAGACGCCCCGCATTCCCGTTAAACCACAAGTGGTTGTCCATCCCCACTTGCCACCTCCGTCTCCGCCATTTTCCTTTGATTAGTTTGAAGAGTTGCAAGGAACACCCTTGAGTTCCTCAATGGTCCAACCCGCGCTTCGATCCGGTTAGCTTCTTCGGCCATCGGAATGAACAATTCTGGGCGCATGCTCCGGTGGGAGGCTTGCAGGCGGGTATTGCCGGCGTTGGTCTGGCTGCCTCGTGGGGAGTTGGATATCTTGGTTGCCACGCAATTACGCAATACTTTGGCATCGCGCTCCGATGCGTCGATCAACTTCAAAAGGCTATTTGGGTGGTTCGCCTGGGATTGGCAGCATACCCGTTCCCTGCGGTTTTTAGATGTGCGATTAGAACAATCGTTCCAGCGCCCCTCCCTATTATCGGAGGCGATTGCAGGGTCTTCCCAGGCCAGCTTGCGACTTCGATTGCGGGGACGGCGTTCATCGCAGGGATTCCGGCGATGACCCCTTGAGTAGTGCCTTGCGGCAAGCGCGAACAGCCTTAGCGTTCAGGAAAGCGCGGACGGGTTCATGTAAGCACGAACCGCTTTGATGGCCTCGCTTTTGATCCCGAATACATCGATGCCGGGTATCGCGGAAGGAGTGCCATCGGCTTTTTCGCCTCGCATAATCCACTCGACGACCACACGGCCATCCTCGGCTGCGAAGCTCTCAACGACCTCGAAAACAAGATTGTTCGTGGAGGCAAGGAGGCTGTGAAATCCAGGAGCAAGGTCGCGCATTGGGCGTGGGGAAGGCATCTGATTGTCCCAGAATGTTCCGCAGTCGCCAAACAAAGCCACGATGGCATCGACATCGTAGGCGTTCCAGGGGGAAAAATAGGCATGTGCGGTTTCCAAAGGCGTTGAGTTGGCCATAGCGTATCCTCGCTTCAGGGGATTGCTGGCAACCAGCTGCCATGAAATGTGACCGGCATCTTGACCGGTAGTATGACTTCAGCAAGCGGACCTTTGGCGACTTTCTGCGCATCAAAAATGGACACGCGCGATGCTTCGCTTTGGGCATCAGTGGCTGCGGCCAGGACATAGCCTTCACCCTGAGCGGCGGTTTCGCCGGTGAAGCGAAAAAGCTCGGTGGTGACTGCGAAATTGTGCTTTTGGCCCCAGAAGCGATCATCGACCCGGGCAAATTCCTGCGCTCGCGGATCGATCTATTCCTCGGTCATTTGGCCCGTGACGAGGTCGAACGTCCAGCGATAGAGTTGAGGCGGAGCCATATCGCCGGGTCCCGTGCGCACCTGGTCATACATCTTGGGATAGCGGCAGGTGTCGCAGATGACCTTGATGATCTCGCCTGTCGCATCGGCTTCTTCCCACGCGTTCACGGGATGGAAGTCTCGGTCATCGCGTAGAGCGACCCCGCGAAGGGCACGATGCGTGAAGAGAATTTCGTGGCGGGCTTTCGCGAGCTGAGCGAACTGTTCGAGCAAGCGAAGAGCGAGAGCGATCCGCGCGGTGCAGTCCTTCGCTCAGCGGCCATCTACTTCGATTTCCTTATCGCCAATCGGCACCGATACGCCTTGATGTTCGGGATGAATTCCTCAGTCGCTCCGCCGAGCGAACGGGCGCGAAAGGCAGCCAGAGAGAGCCTTGAGCAATGGGCGTCGGTCGTGTCACTGCTATCAGGCTTGAAAGAAGCTGGACCCGAAGAGGTCCGCCTTGCACGGCAGATTTGGGCTTCCACTCATGGCTGTATTGCAATCGGCGAGCACTCACCAATCGGGCCTGTCGAAGAGGTGCGCCACATGGCTCTCGAGAGTGTGGCATATCTGGTTGATGGATTTTCGATCGCCAGGTCGAGTGAGGCTAAAATTCGCACCCGAAGTTGCCGTTACGCGTTAGGATACTTTGACTACTGGAACAGACGTTCGGGTTGCAGGTCAAAGCATCAGCTTTGCAAACATGGTTCGGCGCGCTGTGCCGGGGGACACAACGCGCCGAAACCGAACCGCCCGGCCATCGGCCAGAGCATTATCATTTGCCTTGGTCAGAAGGTGAAGCTCACCGTCCCGTTTGCTCTGATCCAGCTGATGTCGGCGCCGGTGGCTCCTTGTAAGGAGCCGCCGATCCGCCACCCCGCGCCCAGATCAACCGAACCGCCAGCATCGAAAACCACCGCGGTGCCACTGTTTATGGCTGAGCGCACCTGAAACGGGGCCGACGCGTTGCCTTCCAAAACGGCCGTCACGCTCGCTGCGTCATTGGAGCCGGCCAGATAGCGCGCTGTGACGTCAAAGCTGCTGGAACCGTCCTGATAGTTCAGGAACAGACCGCCGCCCACGCGCGTGCGATCCGCGTCGCTGCCCGCGATGGCGAGGTTCAGGCTTTGCGCACCGGTTTCGGTGACGCCGTCGAGGTCCGCGTCCGCATGGACGACACTCGCCACCGGGCCGACCGACCATTTGTCGCCAACAGGCAGGCCATAACGAGCGCTCGCTTCCACCGCGAAGCTGCGCACATCCGCGCTTGCGCGCGCGGTGCGGGCGAGCGCGGCGATGGCGATCCGGCGATCGACCGTGTATTCCATATCCTGATAACTGAACGCGGTGATGGCGGTGAAGCCTTCGCCTCCCGTGCCGTAACGCGCGTAAGCCCCCAGAGCCCAACCATCCCCGTCCGCACGCGAGGCACGATCCTGCACGTCAAGATCATGATTGGAATAGACCACATTTGCGCCCAGCGCCCAGGCGTTGCCCGCGCCGCGATAATCCATCCCGATTCCGAAGCCGAACGTATCGCTATCGGCCTCCGCTGCGTTTCTATCGCGGTCAATCGAGCCCGAGCCCAGCGCGCCGTCTGCAAAGAGCGACCACCCCTCGGTCCCCAATTCCGTCGCACGCGCCACCAGGCGGGAGGAATGAAGCGAAGCGCGCTCAGCCTGATCGCTCAGCAGGGAGGCGTAGATTTCGCCGGACACCGCATCAAAGGCGACCGGTGCCTGCGCGTTCGTTAGGAATAACAGCGTGTTGAAGACGCTCGCTGTGTCGGTCCCTGCGGTCTCGTCAAAACCATCAAGCGCCGTGGCTGCGCCAAGCTGGTTGAAGGTCTCAGCCGCCGTGGGGAACAGCGGGCGAACCGGCGCCGGCGGATCAACCACGACCGGGGGCGGCGTGGGCGTGGGCGTCGGAGTGGGCGTTGGTGTTGGTGTTGGCGATGGGGTCGGAGAGGGCGCGGGCGTGTCGTTGCGCACAAGGGTGAGCTCCGCGTCGTTCCCGTCGCCCGCCGCCAGATCGACGCTTGGCGTCAAGAACGCGAGTTCATTGGTGATCTGCGCAAAGCTGCCCGCAATCGCATCCTCGCCATCGTTGTCGATGAACAGGAAGGTGAACGGATCCTCGCTGTCGAAATCCCCGCCCATCGCCTCGCGCACAGCCAAAGTCGCGCCCGAGCCCAGATCAACGCTTCCGGTGACTTGCAAAATGTCAGTCGCCCCGGCCTCGTCCACTTCAAGTTCGAACACACCCCCATCGAGGAACGTCACGTCGCCTGACGCCAGCGTGCCGATCGAGTTGCCCGGCGCGAGTGTTCCGGAGACCTCAACCGCGCCCAGCGTACCGATACCACCCAGAACAGCGCCATCTTCTACGCGCGCGGTGACCGCGTCGAAATCGCCATTGGCAAACAAGGTGCCCTCTTCGACCCGGAGCGAGGCCACCGTCTCACTCGCTTCGCCGTCAAGCGTCCACAGGCCTTCGCCCTGCTTGATGACACTTCCAAGGCCGTTGAAATCGTCGCTTTCCAATTGCAGCGTGGCGGTGGTTTCCGACTGGCCGTCCAGCACAAGCTCGTTGTCGCCGCCGCCAAAATCTGTCTGGCCGATAATCTCAAATGTGGGCAAGAGCGTAAGCCGGTCGTTCCCGTCGCCAAACACCAGCGCGCGTAGCGGTTCTTCGCCACCGCCGCCCCCGGTGCCGCGGACGCGGCCGCCCAGAACAAAGCGCGTGGCCCCAAGGAAGCGGCCGGCGACCCGGCCCCCTTCAAGCCGCCCTCCCGCGTCAACCGTGATGTTCGCGCCGGTGCCCAGCGAGAGACCGTCCTGTGTCCCCGTCAGGTTCGAGCCCTCCGTGATCACCAGTGTCACGTTCTCCTCGACCCCGGTGCCAAAGCCGTTGGGCGGGTTGAGATCGACCACATTGCCCTCGCAGGTGAAGGTGCCACCTTGATCGACGCAGTCGCCAAATGGTCCGCCATCGTTGCGCAGCAGCGTCAGGACCACATCATTGCCATCGCCGCCCGCAAGGTTGATCGTTGGCGTGAGGAAGGCGAGCTCATTGGTGATATTTTCGAAGTCGCCAACGACCGCATCGGTGCCGTCGTTGTCGATGATCGTGTAATTGAACGGATCCGCGCTTGCGAAGTCGCCGCCACTGGCGTCGAACACCGCGAGGTTCACCCCATCCAGCGTGACCGTGCCGTTGACGTTGATCCGGTCGGACGCGCCATCATCGCGGACCTGAATCTCAAGGGTGGTGAGCAGCGTGCTGCCCGATAGCAGGGTGCCTTCACCCAAAGCTAGATTGCCCACGGTCAGCGTGCCGATCTCAGACACCGCCTCGCGCGTCACGAAATCGATATCCAGCAGGTTGCCCGGCGCCAGCGTGAGCTGGTCAAGCCCGCGAATGGTGCCCGCTTGCGCGCCGCCGAGTGTGAGGTTGCCGACGGACCCGGTTCCGGCGAAAATGCCCGATCCCATGGTGACCGGCGTTTCGCCGAGGTCCGCCAAAATGTTTAGACCCGTGTTTCCGGCGACGATCGCAGGAAAGGAAATCACATCGTTGGTGACAGTGAAAATGCCCACATTGCTTTGGATCAGCGCGGTTTCGAAATTGGTTATCTGAGGAGCTTCAAGATCGAGTATGTTAGTGCGGCTCCCCCGGGATTCGGTGATTTCAAAGGTATCGTCGCCTGCCCCCCCATCAATGACAAGCGCGGTGAACAGTGCGCTGTTTACCTGCGCCCGGTCGTCGCCATCTCCCAGATTGGCGTTTTCAAAAGGTTGGCCGCTATCGCCCGCGGTCCGCACGAACTGATTGAGGTTTAGAACATCTGCGCCGTCGCCCAAATCAACGACACCGTTGACGCGGCTATCGAAAAGCGCCGCGAATTCGTCTTCACCGCTGCCGAATAAGACATCGCCATTAATGATCGCGTCTTCACCGTTGCGAACCAAGACGCCGGGTCCGCCTTCAACGAGGATAGCGGTCGTTTTGCCATCGCTGTCCGTTACGCCGCTGATTGTGCCCGCGCTGACGATGCTACCGTCGCCATTGACAATGTGTATCCCGACGCCGCCTTCCTGTGTGGCGCGGATCGTGCCCGAATTGGAGATTGAAAAGCCGACCCCGGTTTGCGCCGAACCGATGACCACGCCCGCGGTCCCGCCTTCGATGACCGCGCTATCGATAGCATCACCCGAACTGTTAGCGATCTGCACACGCTGGCTACCGCTGTTTTCGCCGAAAGCGGTTTCCCGAGTCAGCGCGATAATCCCGTTAACTCCGCCCGTGATGCGCCCGGAATTGTTCAGCGATTGTCGAATCTCGCCGAGAATGCGCAAGCCATCGCCGACTGCGTCAATCTCGCCCGAATTGGAGAAACTGAAACTGCGATGATCAGCGAATAAGCCTGTTTGGACATTGGAAATATCGGCGCCGGTCGTCACTTGTCCTACGGTCGCAAGGCCTGTGGTGCTGATCCCGATTGTATCTTGCGTGAACACGTCGGGCCGGATCGTAATGCCTTCTTCCACGATCAGCTGCGCGCTCGCGGTGGTCCCGTTGAAGATGTTCTGCCGCACAATATCGATGCCGATCTCGCTGGTGATCGGGCCATCGGCGTTCTCCACGCGGATGATACGAATATCAGGATCTTCCGACGTATCGACGGAAAGAACACCGCCCGACAAATCGCCTTCACAGGTGGCGGTCGTGAGTGTGGGCGGCGTGCTTGTGACGGGGCAATTGACCGATTGGCCGGGCACGGTCTGCGCATGCGCCGCTGGCGCGATCCACACCGATGTCGCGAGCGCCAGCGCGCTTGCTGTTCCAACACTCCTTCGAAATGCGCCCTGGCGCGCGGTCGTGGCTGATGGTTTGGTACGTGTCGTATTCGGCATCTTCATTCCCCCGGGTTGACGGTCAAAAAAATCCTTTGTTCAAAGGGGAGTGCGCAAAGATCGGGCGAAACGGTTCATGGGGCGGCTCACTTTTTTGAACGCCGGGGGCGCGTGGTGAGCCGTTCCGGCAAGGCGTTGCGCATTGGAAGGGTGAGGAGCCGTGCGACCGCCGCACTGGCTCCAAAACAGGAGGCGGGGTCAAAACGTGTCAGAACTGTCAAACACCGAAGAATTGCTCGCAATCGAGCTGGTCGAGCGCGTCCTTGATCTGCCGCTCGAGGAGCAGCGCTCGATCATCGCCGACGCGCCCGATGTGAGCGAAGCGGTCAAGGCGCGCTCGCTGGAACTGCTGGATCGCGCCGAACAACCCGATCGGCGCCGCTGGACCGGCGGCGCGGCGCCTTATGCCGACGGGCTTGTCGATCTGCCGGATCGGATCGGCGCGTACAGTCTCTCGCAGGAAATCGGGCGCGGCGGCATGGGCGTGGTGTTCAAAGGCACGCGCGACACCGGAGATTTCGAGCACGAAGTCGCCATCAAGATGGTGCTGAGCGGGGCGCTGTCGGCGCGCATGGTCGACCGTTTTCGCTATGAGCGCCAAACCCTCGCCGGTCTTAACCACCCCGGTATCGCCCGGCTATTCGATGGCGGAGAAACCGAGGACGATCAGCCCTACCTGATCATGGAACTGGTAGAGGGCAAATCGCTTCAGCGCTGGCTCGAAGAAGACGCGCCCCCGCGACCTGCACGCTTTGCCGTGCTCGGGCAATTGTGCGATGCTCTGCAATACGCGCACGCACGCCTTGTCATCCACCGCGACCTGACGCCTGAAAACGTCATCATCGACGAAAACGGAACCGCGAAACTCATCGATTTCGGCCTGTCGAGCCTGCAATCCCTGCGCGGCGGCGAAGGATCACCGAACGCTCCTGATCTCATCACCGGGAAAAGCGGCACCCCCGGCTTCGTCGCGCCCGAACACGGACCCGATAGCGAACCGGGCGTGGCGCTGGATATCTTCGCGCTGGGCAAGCTGATGGCGGTCTTGTTCCCGGACACCTCAGAGCCGGAATTGCAGGCCATCATCCGCCGTGCCTGCGCCGAAGACCCCGGCGCGCGCTACGAAACCGTGGAAGCTCTGGCCAAGGATGTCGCGCGCTTTCAAACCGGTCGCAGCGTGGCGGCCTTTGGCGGCGGCGCTGCCTATCACGCGCGCAAGTTCATCGCGCGCAACAGGCTCCTCGTCAGCGCAGCGGGCGCCTCGCTCGCCGCCATCGTGGCAGCGCTGGTGCTGGTCACCGGCTTTTACCAAAGCGAGCGCCAAGCCCGAGCTTTGGCCGAGGACCGGTTTGACGCCATGCGCGATCTCGCCAATTTCCAGCTTTTCGACCTGTACGACGCGCTTCAGGCGCAACCGGGCAACACCGCCTTGTTGAACCAGCTCGCGACCAAATCGCAAACCTATCTGGAAAATCTGTACGCCTCGGGCGGTGAGGACGCAGCGCTGCGCCGCGAAACTGCAAACGCCTACCTGCGGCTCGCTGAGGTTCTAGGCGGCATAAATGGCCAAAGCCTGCTGCGCCGAGAGGAAGCGAGAGAAGCCATCAAGATTGCCACAAAAGAATTGCGCGATCTGCTAGACGCTGATGCGACGAATGACGAGGTTCGGCTTGATTTGGCGCGAGCGCTCAATGCGTATTCCTATCTCGAAAACTTCGCGTCTTCCGATCTAAGCGACGCTTTGGCGCTGGCGCGCGAGGCGCAAGAGGTCGCATCTCAAGGCAAACCGACCGATGCGTTACGCGCCGAGATTGTGTTCGCCCTGATGAACCAATCACAGGCGCTGCGAAAAGGCGAGGCCAAAGAAGAGGAAGCTTTTGCCCGCACGAAGAAAGCCGCTGATGAATTCGAACGATGGTTCGGCGCCAGCGAGCCCACGCAGCTCACCTTGTACCTTGATGCGCGCATAAACAGCTTCCTTGGCGAGTTGAAAGGGGAAAAGCCGGGCGCGACGCCGCAAGAATATCGCTACGCAATTGCAAGGTTGCGCGAGGCCGGCGACCTTTTCCGCCAGTTGGATGAGATCGAGGGCGCGGCGCTTGATGATTACCCGTCGCGGATCGCTCGCACGCATCACGCCACGGCCTTGGTCCACGCCCGCAACGGCGCGCTCGAAGAGGCGCTTAGTGAAGTCGCAATTGCCGACACACGGTATAAAGCGATTGCCGATGCGGATCCGGAAGATCTCTCGATCCTGCGGATAATCGTCTATTCCACCAACTTGCGATTTGAGGCGCTACAAGCACTTGGCCGTTTGGACGAGGCAATCGAAATTGGTGATCAATTGGCCGAATCTCAGAAAAAGCTGGTGTCCGCAAATCCTGACGATCTGATGCTGCAGATGGATCTAGCATCCATCTTGGGACTTATCGCGATCCCGCGTTACGAAGTGGGGCTTATCGAGGAAGGATGCGCTCTTACCAAGGCGTCGTTGCAAATTGTGGAGGGTCTGGAAGAGAGCTTTCCCGTTCGCGACGTGGATCAGCAAAAACGCGAAGCGGTGTTAGACGCGCCTCTGGAGCAGTACTGCAACGAATAAAAGGTGTACGATGCGATCTGAGCCGCGCGGCCTCAAAAGACGCTTGTCAAAACCTGCCGAGCCCTTAGCGTCGCGGTGTGATGGGCATGCGCTTTCCGACTGAAATCGAACCCGAATTGCGCGCGATTGCAGCGCGACGGTTGCGCGATGAGCGCGATTGTTCGCTTGAGCCCGATGATCTGGTGAACGAGATCATGATCCGCCTGATCAAGCAGGATGTGGGTTTCGAAGACCGTGCGCGTTTGCTCGGATTTTCAGCGCGCATTGCGCGCCAAACGCTCGTCGATCATGCGCGCCAAAAACACGCTTCAAAGCGTCACCACGATCGCGTCACGCTGGTCACAGCCATACCTGACCACGAGGATACCGACCTGCTCGAGCTCGACGCCGCGCTCCTTGCTCTTGCCGAGATTGATATTGAGCGCGCGGCGCTCGTCGAAATGCGCTTTTTCGGAGGGATGACGATGGAGGAGATCGCAGCGGCACAGTCGATTTCGCTCAGCACGGCCAAACGCCGCTGGGGCGCAGCGCGGCTGTGGCTCGAGACGCAGCTTTCCGGTGCGTGATTGCCCGTCGGTTGGTTCGGGCGATCAGGTTTTGATCGGGATCGCAGCGTTGTGCCCCACTTTGATTAGCAAAGCGGGCGTAACTTAATGAGCATCGCCGAAAACACTTTTGGTGCGAAATGGTGTGGGATCAGAAGCGCGGCGAGCAATTGAAACGCGCCCACAACGCGTTCACTTCCGCTGTCGAACGCGGAACTGGGCAGCAAAAGCGAAAGGGCGAGCGCAAGCGCGCTGAGGGCGAGGCCCCATGCGATAAAACGCGGCGTCGCAATGTGGTCCAGTTCCCGCCTCAGCGCGACCAGGTGGCGCGGCGAGTGAAAGACGCAGAAGAACAGGAAAAACCCTAGCAGCACCGGGAGCAATGGAAGGCTCGCTAGAAGTAGCAGGAACGCCGCCGCATGCTGATCACGCCAGCGCCAGATCCCGGCGAAGAGAGTGACGCCCGAGACCCAGAGCGTCGGTAGGGCGGCAACGAGCAAAGCGCCTACGATGATCTGCGCAGCCATGGGGGACGCCATCGCTTCGAGTATGACGCGCACCTCATCGCGATGGAAAAGGGCCAGAGTGCAAAGAGGAGCGGCCCCCAGCGACCAGCTTTCCATCCCGGAGAGGTGGCTCCAGTCCTCCCTGAAATGCGCGACGCTGATGGCAAAAAAGGTCACGAGTGCTACGTCGGGAAAGGCAAACCAAACTCCAACGGTCGCGAACAACAGACCGACATAAAAACCGAGGTATAGAAACAGCCCAATCGGGCGCATTTTCGTGCGCTGAGCGGCGACGTGAATATCAAAAGCGCCATGGGGAAGTCCGCCCAAAAGAATGGCGGCGGTTATCAGAACGGTGAACGCTGACCCATCAAATGGCACAAACATCGAAAGCGCCAGACCGATGAACACACAGGCGATCTGAAGCTTGGGCAGCGCAACCAAAGAAACACTCTTTGGCGCGGTGAAGGAAGAACGAGTGCTTCCTTGATAGGGTGCCGGTTGGGTAAGGTTCTGCATGGGCGACGCTGCTTTGCGGGGCCGCGACCAGAGACATGCTCCAGCCGCGGCCTCCTTCAAGCGCTCATTGGAGAGTTAGGCGTGCGCCTTGGCCGGGGCGTCCATCAAGCCGTCTTGCGCCGCTTTAAAGCCAAGCTCAGCCGAACGCCGCAGCGCGATATGACCAAGCATCACGCCAAACACCAGCTTTGAGGTCACGTCGGCAACGGTGTAGATCGTTTGCCGGATCACGACGCCGTTCGCGCTCGCGTCGAAGACGGGCCACATATAGGCGATCGGATAGAGCGACCAAGTGATGACGAGGAACCAAAAACAGCGGATCAAGCCGCGGCGCACATCGTCGCTCGCCTCGCCTTGCGGGTTGCGCACGGCGTTCGCGAGGATCAGGATCATCCAGATCATGAAGACCGTCGAGATCGCGCCCCAAATCCAGAGCTGTTCGCCGCCAGCGTATCCGTCAATCCCCGCTGCGGCGGGCTCGAAGTACTGGCCGACATAGCCGATAAGGATCATCGCGATGCCGGTGAAGGTGAGCATGCCCCATTTCTTGGCCAACGCAGCTCCGGTAAATCCGGCGACGACCACCAGCTGGGTCATCAGCATAGGCACGTCGATTATCCAATTCATGTAGCGATAGCCGTTGGAAAACCGCTCTCCTTCGACGACGCCAAAGGTTTGCGTTGCGGGATCGAAAGCGAACGCGCTGTTCCACAGCATCCAAAGCAGGCCAAGTTCAAGCGCGGCGGAAACCATAACGACCGCGCTGATGATAGAGGAGAGGCGGTAAGCGGGCGCGGTCTGGTAGGCGGTCAGCGCGAAATAGACGAGGCCCGCGAGGAAAACCGCGACGCTAAAGGCGAAAGCGTGGCGGACGACGTCGAACTGCCAGACGGCAAACTCGAAGAAGTTTTCATTGTAGGCACTGGAAAATCCTTTGCTTGTCAGGGAGAGGATGGTTCAGGGGAAGTGATTGTGTGGGGCAGTTACCCCGATGATTGCGCAGCGTTCCCAGTTGCTTGCGGCGATAGGCTGGCAATTCTGGATTTCGCCCAGTCCCAGCGCTGCGCAAACCAGCCGCGCGTGCCATCTTTGTGTTCAGCGTCATCTTCGCGTTCGGACGAGCTGTCGAAAAAGAGCGTGTAGAGGACCGGCACGACGCCCAGCGTCAGGATTGTGCCGACGATCAGCCCGCCGGCGATGGCTGCCGACATACCGTAGAACAGCACGTCCTGCGCGATGATGAGCGGCAAAAGCCCGACAATCGTTGTGATCATCGTCATCATGATCGGTCGGAAACGCCGCAGGCACGCTGAGATCACCGCGTCGCGCGCGGCTTTGTCGAAATCGACGTCGTCATCCTCGGCGATCTCGGAGCGCTCGATGTCGATCCGATCGATCAGAACGATGGCGTTGTTGATCAGGATACCGATCAACGCAAACAGGCCGAGGATCACCATGAAGCCGAAGCTGGCGCCCAGCAGGATCAGGCCGAGCGCCGCCCCAATGATGGAAAGCGGCAGGATCAGCATGACGATCCCCGTGCGCTTAAAGCCGTTGAACTGGAAAACCATCAGAATGACGATCACGGCGAGCACCGCGGGGAAGGTCGAGAAGAGCTCCGCGTTGCCTTCCTGCTGTTGCTCAATGATGCCGTCATATTCGATGAAGTGACCGGGCGGCAGGCTTGCCTCGAGCTCGTCGATCTGCGGCTGGATCTGCGCGATCATATCTTCAGGAGTGGTCGCCAGCGGTCGTCCTTCGATGGTTAGTGTCTTGATGAGATCTTCGGACTGGATGCGCCCGGGCTGCGGGACGTACGAAATCCGCGCCACCTCACCAAGGGTCACCGCCGGGCCGCCGTTCATCGGATAGACGACGAGGCTTTGGACGCGCGCGGGATCGGTGCGCTCGCGATCCGCGCCGCGCACGACGATCGGTACGTTGTCATCGCCTTCGCGAAAGACATTGATCGGGCGGCCCGAAAAATAGGTCGACAACGCCGTGGCCACATCGGTTGACGTCACGCCAGCCTGCCGCGCGGCGCCTTGATCGACGGTGACGTCGAGTTGCGTGGTCGGGTTTTTCCAGTCGGAAAACACGTCGATCGTGCCCGGCACGCTCTTGAAAATGCCCGCCAGACGATCGCCCGCCTCGATTAGCGTGTCGCTATCAGGCCCGCGAACCTGCGCTTGAAGGATCGCGGTGTCGCTCGGCCCCAAGAACATTGAGGAGATGCGCAGGCGGACACCAGGGAACTCGCTCGCAAGGTCGGCGCGGAACTGTTTCACATACGCATCACGCGTCGCCGCGTCTTTGGTCCTTACAACCATGAAACCGCGATTGGGCGCGGGATCAACCGGCGCGAGCGAAAGAACGAAACGCGGGCCGCCAAAGCCGGAATAAGCGGCCACCGTGTCGACATCGGGATAACGCTCTTTATCGTTCAGAAAGCGCGAGAGCCCCGACATCGTATCGTCCGTCTTCACGCTCGATGTGCCCACAGGCAAATCGGCATAAATCAAAACTTCAGGTCGGTCGGACTGGGGGAAGAATTCCTGTTTGACCGTGCTCATACCAAATCCGGCGAGCAGGAACGCAGCAACGATCCCGCCCAGAAACAACGCTTTATGCGTGAGCAGCCATTTCAGAAGGCCCTCGTATCGGTCCCGCGTATAGCCGAACGCCTTGTCGACGTTGCGCTTTCGCCAGTTTTCCTTCTCTTCGCTTTCGGGCTTGGCAAACCAATAGCACAGCACCGGCGTCACCAGCATGGCGATGAACCAAGAGGATGTCAGCGAGATCAGGATCACCTGCGCGATGGATCGGGTGTATTCGCCTGATCCATCCTGTGCGAGCATCAGCGGCAGGAAGACAAGGATGGTCGTGATCGTGGATGAAAGCAGCGGCAGGGCCAACTCGCGAACGGTCTGCCCGACCGCATCCTTGCGCTCCACGCCTTCGCCGATCCGGTTCTTGTAATCCTCCGCGATGACGATGCCGTTATCGACCAAAAGGCCTAGCGCGATGACGATGGTCGCCAGGCTCATGCGCTGAATCCGGATTTCGAAGAACCCCATCATTGCGAGCGTCGTCAACACAACCGCCGGGACAATCGAGCCCACAATCAGCCCGGTGCGAAGGCCGAGAAACAAGATGACCACTGCGAGCACGATGACGAGCGTTTGCAGAACATTGATCGAAACGCCGTAGACAGCCGTTTCGACAGGCTCGGCCTGATAGGTGACACGGTTCAATTCGACGCCCGCCGGAAGCGATTGCCGGATCTCGTCAATCCGCTTCACCGCGCGCTCGGAATAATTCAGCACGCTGACATCAGGGTTCATCGATACGGCAAAGATGATCGCGGGATCGGAGTTGAAATACGCGCGGCGCCCTGGCGGATCGTCAAGCGTCCGCTTTACCTGCGCGTAATCACCGAGGCGCACCGTGCTGCCACCGGGCAACCGGATCAGCGCGTTCTCAATCTCATCAAGGGTCTGAAAGTTGCCAGAGGGTTCGATCGACAGACTGCGGCTTTCGGTTTCCACCGAGCCACCTGGAATAACGATATTCTGCGCCTGCAATTGCCCGGCAATCGCATCCAGCGACACGCCCAGCTGCGCCAACATGGCGTTGGGCATTTCGATGTAGACGCGCTCTTCGGGACGCCCAAGGATTTCCACCTTGTTGGTGCCGTCGATCGTGTAGATCTGTTCGCGGATATGGTCAGACAGATCGCCGAGTTCGAACATGTCGAACTCATCCGATTGCAACGCAAGAGTTATGACCGACACATCGCCGAACTCATCGTTGATGATCGGTGTCAGCGCACCGGGGGGAAGCTGGTCGCGCGTTTCCTCGACCTTGGATCGCAATTCGTCCCATATCTGCTCAAGATCAGGATAGCCGAATTCAACCTCAGCATGGATGATCGACTGACCTTCCATGGAAGTGGCCCGGATCTCCTTCATCTCTGGGATCGACTGAATCGCTTCGGCCATGGGCTGGGTAATCAGGGTATCGACCCGCTCAGCGCTCATCCCCGGATACGGCACGACCACCACCGCTTCACGGATTGTAAGCTTGGGATCCTCGCGCGCGGGCAGGCTGAAATAGCTCATCACCCCGAACACCATCAGCAGGGCGACGATCAGAAAAATGCCCGAGCTAAAGCGCAGGCCCAGGGTCGCAATCGCCTTCATCGCGCGTAACGCTGTGCGCCTGCGCCGAGGCGACTGACGACTTCATCGGGTTTTACGAAGGCAAGACCGCGGCGCATGATGATGTCGCCGTTGGATAGGCCATCCCTCACGATGATCCCGTCACCCGCCGCCGGTCCCAGTGTAATGGGGCGCACCACGATCCGGTTGGTGTCAGGCTCAATCAGATAGGCTTCTCCGCTATCTTCGCCGGTCGGTGTGAAGGCGGTCAACGGGATCACGACGCGATCTTCATCCGGGCGCTTGCCGACATTTTCGATCCGCAGGTCAACCGCCATTCCGGGCAGCAGGGCGCCGTCCATGGACGGAACGCGGGCGAGCACTTCGAAGGCTCCGATACCGGCGGCCCGCGAGGAAATGTCGGTGATCGCGCCGGGAATTTCGACGATTTCCCCATCCCGGTCGAGCAGCACGGTGATGGTGCTGCCAATCGAAATGTTTTCGCGCAGCGCTCGCGAGACAGTGAAAGCGACCTCGAGGCCCACACTGTCGAGCTCGAGGACGGGCTGTCCCGGTTGCACCTGCGCGCCCTGCTCCAACAATTGGCGCGCGACGCGCCCTGCGAACGGCGCTCTCAAGGTCGTATCGGACAGGGATTCACGCGCGATGCCGACCCGCGCCGCGTTGGCTTTGGAAATCTCTTTCAGACTGCCCGCCTGCGCACGGGCGCGCTCGAGCGCCGCTTCGGACGTGGCTTCCTCCGTGAAGAGTGATTCCTGACGCGCAAGCTCGAGCTCAGCTTGGGTAAAGCGCGCCCGGCTTTCCGCCAAAGCTGCGCCCGCCTCGGCCACGCGCAGGCGGTAATCGTTGCTCTCGATGGTGGCGAGAGCTGCCCCGCGCGCAAACGCCTGACCGATTTCATAACGGACGGAAGAGAGGCGTCCTGGTACTTCGAAAGCGACGGCGGTGGTCTCGCGCGCTTGTACGCGCGCAGGCACGACATAGGGCGATTGCCCTTGTTCGGCAGCGTTACCGATTTCCATCCAATCCACCGGCCGTGGTTCGGTTTTAGGCTCTTCGGAAGATGAGCACGCCGTGAGTGTTACAGCGGCCAAGGTCGCGAGCGCCCACGAGCGCGTCTTTATGCAGTGAGAGATCATGATTGGTCCCCATCGGGTATGGCTTGCCATCCACCGCCCAGCGCGGCGTAGAGCCCCGTCATGGCAAGGCTGGCTTGTCGGTACGCCACCGCGCGGCCGCGCTGCGCGTCGCGAAGACCGCGCTCGGCCTCCTGCAAACGCAGCCGCCCAATCGCGCCTTTGTCGAATTGGATGCGGGCGAGTTTGAAATTGTCAGCCGAAAGCCGCGCGGCGCGCCCGCTTAGATCAAGCGCGGTGCGGGCCAGATCGTAGCGCGCGATCGCGGTCTCGGTCTCCGTTAGGGCCGCCAGCACGCTCTCTTCGTAAGCGAGCGCCGCGCGCTTCGCTTCGGTCTGCGCAAGATTGATCTCGGCGCGCACACGCCCCCCGTCGAAGATACGCCACGAGATAAAGGGGACGATGTTGTAATTGGTGCTCTGCCCATCGAAAAGCGTATCGGCCATGGCGGATGCGAAACCGCCATCCACGTTGAGCCGCAATTGCGGAAACAACTCCGCCTTCGCGACGCCGATTTGCGCGGTTTGCGCCGCGAGCTCTCGCTCCGCGCGGGCAATGTCGGGGCGGCGGCGTAAGAGATCGGCGCGCAGCCCAACGGGCACGTCGGCCAAGGCAATGGCTGGCGACGTCTGTGCGGCAAGCGACAGCTCTTTTTCAGGGAGGCCACCGGTCAAGGGCCCCAGCGCCAGCGCGGCGGCGCGAATCTCGACATCGAGCGCAGGCAGCTGCGCTTCAATGCGCGCCAGCTCGCTTTCGACCAGCAGCAGGTCCGCCCGCGAGATTAGGCCTTTATCAAGCTGGATACGCGACAGCCTGACGAGCTCTTCCTGAGCCGCGGCGCTTGCGCTTAGCGCGTCGCGTTCGGCCTGAAATCCGCGCAGCGACATATAGGTCGAAGCGGTCTCAATCGCGACAGCGAGGCGCGCGCCATTCGCCGCAGCGATGGCCGCTTCGATCTGGGCGCCCCCCGCTTCGACGGCGCGGCGAGTTTGCCCCCACAGATCAATCTGCCAAGCCAGCGAACCGCCAACGTCATAGACTTCGAAATCGCGCACAAAACCGGGAATGTCCGCAAGCCCCGGATTGGCATTCAAGCTTTGTTGAAGCACCGTGACCGACCCATCAGCCGCAACGCTCGGCAAAGCGGCGGAGCGGACCTGCGCGCGGCGAGAGCGCGCTTCTTCGACACGCAGCAAGGCCTGTCGCACGGATAGATTTTCTTCCAGAGAAGCTTCAATCAAGCGCGTCAACTGTGGATCGCCCAGATCGCGCCACCAGGCTATGAAGGCCCCTTCCGCTGCCGGAACACTTGCGCGGTCAATCCATTTCGTGTCTGTCGCAGTGAGCTGCGGACGCTCGTAATCCGGCCCAACGCTCGCGCATGCTGAAAGGCCGGCGGCGGTCAAAGCCACGAATAAAATTCGTGCCATGAGGCGTCGTAGCGAGGCTGTGGCGCTGGAAGGCAATGCAAGAACTCCGGGGGCGGGATTAAATTAAACTGATGAGTACATTCTTGCCTCAAAAGCGCATTCGCCATGATCTTGTTCCCAACTTAATCCTCTTTCTAATCAACCTTCGAAGGAGAACCTTCCCACCGCTTCTAAAAATGAACTGTTCAGTTCAATTAATAGGAAGCGCTGGCACGCTCTTGAGTGGAGTAATGACCGGGTTCCATCGGGAAGGTCGTTGGCTGCCATGAACGCTTCTCGCAAAACCAAAAAACGGGCCGAAATCCTGGCAGGAGCCCAGCGAGTCTTTGTTCGCGAAGGGTTCGACGGCGCCAGCATGGACGAAGTCGCCCGCGAGGCCGGAGTGGTGAAGCCGACGCTCTACAATCATTTTCGCGACAAGAACTCGCTCTATATTGCAGTGGTCGAATACGCCCTGACTAAGACGCGAGCCGCGATCTTCCCGCCGGATATCCGCGACATGTCAGCAGCGGATGCCATCGAAAAAATCGCAAAGCGGCTGACCGCGATGTTCGGCCGCGACGACGACGTGCTCGAGCTCTGCCGAATATGCATCGGCGGCTACCAGCGCTTTCCATCAGGCAGCGCGACCTTCATGCTCCACGGCCCGCAGCGCGGCTCCGCTGAAATCAACGACTTGATCCAACTCTGGTGCGAGAGAGGCGAACTGGTCTGCGAAGATCCGCACCTTGCGGCGCAACAATTGGGCGAGCTTTGCAAAGTCGGAATCTGGGATCCGCGCCTTTATGGTGAGCGAGGCAAAATCTCAGAGGAAGAGTGCGGTCACATAGCCGTCGAGGCTGCCGCAACCTTCATGGCGCGGTATTCGGCGTGATGCGATCACGCAAAGGCGATTGGCCCGAAACCTTGCAAAGGGATTATCGACGATTGCCTTCAGTTTCAATCCGATCTTGATCGAGAGTCTGGAATGGTGGCGCAAACCGCCCGCCCTGTGCCGCAGGACGAGACCCCTTGGATAAGGAACCGGATTGACAGTCATGTTGCGCAACCTATGACTTGCATAAGTTTACCCACTCGCGAGTCTCGACGCCATGAACCACATCACGAACCGTATTCAATCGACGCTTCAGCCCTCCGACCATCCCTATTTGAACGGAGCGTGGACGCCCAATTACGAGGAATATGACGCCAGCGACATGGAGGTGATCGGCACGATCCCAGCCGATATCGACGGGATTTACGTCCGCAACACCGAAAACCCCGTCCATCAACCGATTGGCCGTTACCACCCGTTTGACGGCGATGGCATGCTGCACATGATGCGGTTTTCCGGCGGGCGCGCGAGCTACAAGAACCGCTTCATCCGGACCAAGGGGTTCGAAGCCGAAGCCGAAGCCGGCAAGGCCTTGTGGGCGGGCTTTACGATGCCGCCGCGAAAGTCAAAGCGCCCCGGCTGCGGCATTGGCTCGCATATGCGCGACAGCTCTTCGACCGACGTGCTGGTGCGTAATGGCAAGATCCTTTCGACCTTCTGGCAATGCGGCGATGGCTATTTGCTCGACCCGGAAAGCCTGGATACGCTGGGTATTGAAGAATGGACCCCGGTCGAAGGTCTGTCCGCGCACCCCAAGCTCGACCACAAGACCGGCGAGCTGATGTTCTTCAATTACGGCGATAAGGCGCCGTATATGCATTACGGCGTGGTCGGCCCGGATAACGAGCTCAAACACTACATCCCGGTCGAAGTGCCCGGCACGCGCCTGCCGCATGACATGGCAATCTCGGACAATTATTCGATCCTCAACGATTTTCCCCTGTTTCCCATTCCCGAAGCGCTGGAAAACGGGTTTCTCATCCCGCAGTTCGACGCCTCCATGAAAACGCGCTTTGCCGTGCTGCCTCGCTATGGGGCGCCAGATGATATCATGTGGTTCGAGGCGGAACCGACCTATGTCCTGCATTACACCAATTGCTGGGAAGACGGCGATGAACTGGTGCTCGAAGGGTATCACCAAAAGAACCCCTTCCCCGCGCCTATCGACTCCATGCCTGATAGCTACAAGCTGATCGGCGCCGGGCTCGATCTGCATTCGCTGCGCCCGCATCTGCATCGCTGGCGATTTAACTTGAAGACGGGTGCAACGCACGAAGAGCGCATATGTGAGGCGGAGCATGTCGAATTCGGGACCATCAATCCCGAATTCTACGGCCGCGAACACCGCTATGTGTACAGCGCGCATGGCGAGCCGGGCTGGTTCCTGTTCAACGGGCTGGTCAAGCACGATTTGAAAGCAGGCACCGCGACCAAGGTGATGTTCGGCGAGGGTCGCTATGGCTCGGAAGCGCCCTTCATCCCGCGCAAAGGCGCGGCGTCCGAGGACGACGGCTACCTTGTCAGCTTCGTCACCGATATGGAACAGGACCGCTCGGAATGCGCCGTGTTTGACGCTGCGCGGATCGAAGACGGGCCCGTTTGCCAGATCATCCTGCCGCATCGCATTTGCAGCGGAACTCATGCTACATGGGCCGGGGCAAGCGAGCTGTGATTCAACGGCAGCACAGACGAACGAGAGCGCACAATGCCGGAACCGATCTATATCCTGGGCGGGCACCAAACCGACTTTGGGCGCAATTTCGCGCGCGAGGATCTTTCGATCTTCGATCTTCTCAAGGAAGGCGTCGAAGGCACGCTCGCCTCCGCCGCGCTTGATCCCACGGATATCGGGGTGGCCCATGTCGGCAATTTCGTGGGCGAACTGTTTACAGGTCAGGGCATGCTGGGCGGCTTTCTGGGCCATGTGCATCCCGATCTCGCGGGCGTTCCCGCCTCGCGTCACGAAGGGGCCTGCGCGTCCGGTTCGCTCGCCGCGCTTGCCGCGATGGCGGATATCGAAGCGGGGCGGTATGACTGTGCGCTGGTGCTGGGCATCGAGTTTATGCGCAACGTCTCAGGCCACACGGCCAGCGAGCATCTGGGCGCCGCCGTCTGGGTGGGCGAGGAAGCGCAGGAAGCCACATTCGTGTGGCCCGCGATGTTCTCCGATCTCGCGCAGGAATACCACGCGCGCCACGGGTTAAAGCACGATCACCTCAAAGAGATCGCAAAGATCAACTTCGCCAACGCGCAAGCCAATCCGAACGCGCAGACGCGCAAATGGACGCTGTCGGACGAACATTTTGGCGAGAATGACGAGCTAAACCCGGTGGTCGAAGGGTGGATGCGGCGGCAGGATTGCAGCCAGATCACCGACGGCGCGTGCGGCCTCGTGCTTGCCTCACATAGAAAGGCGCAAGCCTACGCTGATGCGCGCGGGATCCCCGTCGAGAGCCTCGCCCAGATCAAAGGCTGGGGCCACACCACTGCTCCCATGCTGATGGACACCAAACTCGCAGCAAGCCAGAGCGCGGACTACCTCCTCCCTTGGACGCGTAAGGCGATCACCGACGCCTATGCGCGCGCCGGAATCGCGGGTATCGCGCAAATCGACGCGGTCGAAACGCATGATTGCTTCACCATCAACGAATATGTCGCGATCGAGCATTTCGGCATCACCGCGCCGGGCGAAGCGTTCAAAGCGATAGAGGATGGCCGGATTGCTCGCGATGGCTCTATTCCGGTCAACGCCTCGGGCGGGTTGATGGGTATCGGTCACCCGGTCGGCGCAACGGGCGTGCGAATGCTGCTCGACGCGATGAAGCAGACCACCGGCGCGGCGGGCGATTGCCAGGTCGATGGCGCCAGCACGGTCGCAACCTTCAATGTTGGCGGATCCGGCACAACCAATTGCAGTTTCGTCGTCGGCGTTTAATCCGGCCCCATGAGTGTGATCGGCAGTGATTGAAACGCTGGAAAAAGGCGAACCGCCGCAAGGGATGGTGCGCACCTGCTCGATCTGGCGGGCGCTTGAGGTCTTGGGCGATGTACCTTCACTTCTGATCCTAGAGGCGATCTGGCTGGGCGTTGTGCGGTTCGAAGCGATCCGGGCGCGCACATGTCTTTCGAAACCGTTGGTCTCCGAACGGCTCAAATCGCTGGTCCAAAATGGCATTATCCGCCGCTCGCAATACAGCGCTCGCCCGCCGCGGTTTGAGTTTGTGCTGGAAGAGAAAGGGCGCGCGCTGTTTCCGGTCACGATGATGCTGCTGCGCTGGGAAAAAGCGTGGTCTTCGCGCCCCGCCGCCATGGGCATTGGCATCGTTCACAAGGGATGCGGCGCGCCCGCCACGCCCGTTCCTCTATGCGCGCAGTGCGGCGAGGCGGTCCACGCCAAAGACATTGCTTGGCAGGAAGGGCCCGGACTTGGCTGGATGGAGCCGAGCTACACGCGCCGCCGCCAACGGCGCAATCGCACCGCCATCGCCGAAGGGATCACGCTGTTCACCGACGCCGCAGAAGTGCTGGGCGATCGCTGGTCGAGCCTTGTCATGCGCTCCGCTTTCACCGGGTTGAACAAATTCGACGAGATGCTCGCCGACAGCGCGATGGCGTCCAACATTTTGTCGGATCGTCTTGGCTGGCTGGTGGAAAACGGCTTTCTCAAGGCGAGGGTTTACCAAACCAAACCGGATCGCTTCGCCTATTATCCGACGGCCAAGGCCTATGACTATCTGCCGATCCTGCTTATGCTGCAGCAATGGGGCGATCGTTTTTACGCCGCCAAGGAAGGGCCTCCCCTGATCCTGCGCCACAAGACCTGCGGGGCTGAACTCACGATGATCGCGGGATGCGGCGAATGCGGCGGCGAATTGAAGGCCAGTAACATCCGGTTCGGCTAAAACGCGGGCGCGCAGAGCGTGGCGCGGGCGTTGCCACAGGCGCGCATTCATGCTCAAGGCGATGGCCCGATAGAACGTGGCCCCAAGAGAGCGGCCTTAAAGGGAGCGCATCCGTTGACGCGGCACATTGAGGCAGAACCGTTGCGCGAGGCCGCCGACTGGATCGCGGACACGCCCAGTGACTGGCCCGAGGACGCTTACAAAACCGCCGAAAACGCGTTCATCGACACCATCGCCTGTATGGTCGCGGGCGCACACCAACCCGCGATCCAAAAGCTGTATGGCCTTGTTTCAGGCTGGGGCACGGGCGGATCGAGCGTCGTTGGATATCCCACATCGCTTTCGGCCCCGTGGGCGGCTCTGGTCAACGGCGCCTGCGCGCACGTTCTTGATTATGATGACAACTTCGACCCCGCCAAAGCGCACGCCTCCGCCGTGCTGGTGCCCGCGTTGTTGGCGGTCGGCGAAGATGAAGGGCTGACGATCGGCGCGGCTCTCGATGCCTATATCGTCGGCCTTCAGGCGATGGGGCATATCGGTCAGGCGGTGAACCCGTTCCATCGCAATCGCGGTTGGCACGCGACCGCAACCATTGGCGCTATCGGTGTGGCAGCGGGCACGGCCCGGCTGCTGGGGCTCAGCGCTGACCACACCGCCAACGCGGTTTCGATGGCGACCAGTCGCGCGGGCGGGTTTATGAGCCAGTTCGGCACCGACACCAAGCCGCTCCACGCAGGCTTCGCCGCCTCGGGCGGAGTGCAATCGGCGCTGATGGCGCGAGCGGGACTGAACGCGGGCACAAAGACACTCGACGGGCCGCACAGCCTGCGAACGCTGATGGTCGGGCCCGATGTCGAAGAGCGCGCGCGAGAGATGATCGGGCGCGATGAGCACGGACAGTCAACCAGCTTTATCGCGGGCCGGATCGCCGCGCCATTGCAGATCCTTGCGAACGGATTGAAGGTCAAACGCTTCCCCAACTGTGGCAGCACGCATCGCGCGCTCGATGGTTTGCTGGAACTGCGCGAACGACACGGCTTCACGCACGAGGACGTGGAGCAAGTGCTGGTCCGCGCGCCCGCTTCGCATTTGCGCAACCTGCCTTATCCCAATCCAACAAGCCCGAATGAGGCGAAGTTTTCGCTCGAATACAATCTCGCGGTCGCGCTGGCACAGGGTCAGGTTGGTCTGTCCGATTTCAGCCCCGATGCGATTGCGCGGCCGGCGATCCGCGCTCTGTTTGCCAGGATCGCGAAGGAGCCGGTCGAAAAGCTCGAGAGCGAATTTCCAACGCAGGTGATCGTGCGCACGCATTCCGGCGCCACCTATTCGGCGCAGATCAAGATGCCCTTGGGAAGCCGCGATGCGCCGCTTTCGCGCGCGCAGCTGTTTGAAAAGCTTGACGATTGCTGCGCGCACGCCGGACCATGGCTCGCCGCGCCAGTCCTTCGCGACCGGCTCGCGACGATGGATCGCGATGCACAGATATCCAGCCTGACCACGCTTTTGAAGTCGACAGAACCGGGCTAAATCCCCTAATCGCACAGCGCGTGATCGTGTGAGGGCACTATGAAAAAATTCGCCGTCTTAATTCTCGCTGCCAGCCGCAAAGGCGCGCAGGATGAAGTCGCCAAACTGCAAGGGGTAAGCCACAAATGCCTCGTCGAAGTGGACGGCGAGGTGATGCTCGAACGCGTGGTGGGCGCCATCGCCGCCAGCGATCATGTGGAGCGCGTCTATGTTTCGATCGAAAGCGAGGCGATCCTGCGCGAGGCGCCCGGCCTGTCCGCCGCGCTCGACAGCGGGCGCATCCACTTCTTGCCAAGCGCGGACAATCTGTTCGCCAGCATCGAACAAGGCGTTGCCGGGATCGAGGCCCCCTATCCGCTGATGATCTCAACGGGCGACAACGCGCTGCACACCACCGAATATATCGACCACTTCTGCGAGCAGTTCCTCGCCACCGAGGGCGATGGGTTCGCCGGGTTCACGCCCGCGCAAACGATCCTCGACGCATATCCCGACGGCAAGCGCGCATTCCACGAGTTGAAGGACGGCGGCTGGTCGAGTTGCAATCTGTACGGGCTCAAGAACGACAAGGCTTTGAAAGCGGCGCGCGCGTTTGAGACCGGCGGCCAGTTCGGCAAGCAACCGCGCCGCCTTTTGAAGGCGATGGGGCTTGGTTTCGTCGTGAAGTACAAGTTCAAGCTGGCTTCTATCGATGGGCTGGCGGACCATCTATCACGGCGCTGGAACGTCAATCTTCGCCATATCATCATGCCGTTCGCTGATGCGCCGATTGACGTTGATAATGTCGGCGATTTCCATCGGACCGAAAAGATCCTCAAGAAACGCCGCGGCGCTGGCGGCTGAAACTAACGCCGCATCTGGCGGGCTAGGCTCCCTTTGGGCCTTTGGGGCCGCTCTTGAGTTTCGCTTTCGGGCCAAAGCCACCCGGTTTCCCCTTTTTCCCGCCCGCATTCTTGCCCTTAAAGCCGCCTTTGAACGGCTTTTTCTCGCCCGACTTTTTGAAGCTCGGCTTCGCTTTCACCCGCGCGCCCGATTTATGATCGTTGCCGCGAGCGAATTTGCGATTGCCGCGCGCTGCTTCGCGTGGGCCGTCTTGCGATCGTTCAATCGCAATCGGGTCTTCATCCTCATCACTATGCGCTGAGCGTTCGGCGGCCTGTTCGAATTTGTCGGCGACGGCGCTCGGGATCTGGAAATAGGTCTCCGTCTGGCCGATGCGGATCGCGCCGATTTCGTTGCGCGTGACGTGGCCCCGGCGACAGATCAGCGGCAGGATCCAGCGCGGCTCCGCGTTCTGGCGACGGCCCAGCGGCATGCGGAACCAGACCGTGTCTTCAAAGCCTTCGCGGCGGCGGTCCTTTTGCGCTTCTCGGCGCGCCTCGGGCGTGTTGGCCGTGAGGTCTTCGGGTTCCGGCATGCGCGAGCGGTGGGCCTGAACCAGCATGGCCGCGATTTGCTCGGGCGTGCGCTCGGCCAGCAGTTTCTGCGTCAGCGCCTGATCGGCTTCGTCGATCTCGACCGGGGCGAGCAATTTGTCGAGCAGCCGTTCGTTGTCCTTGGCCCGGATCGCTTCGCGGTCGGGCGCGCCGCTCCAGTCGGCTTCGATCTTCGCATGGCGCAGCATGCTTTCGACGCGGCGGCGGCGCGAATACGGCACCAACAGAACGGCGGTCCCCTTTTTCCCGGCGCGCCCGGTGCGGCCCGAGCGGTGCTGTAGCGTTTCCGCATCGCGCGGGATCTCGACATGCACGACGAGGCTGAGCGTGGGCAGATCGATCCCCCGCGCGGCGACATCGGTCGCGACACAGACCCGCGCGCGCCGGTCACGCAAGGCTTGGAGCGCCTGATTGCGCTCGGATTGCGAATGCTCACCCGACAGAGCGACAACCGCGAACCCGCGCTCTTGCAAGGTCGCGTGCAGGTGACGCACTTTCTCACGCGTCGCGCAGAACAGGATCGCGGTTTCCGCTTCGTAATAGCGCAACAGGTTCACCGCCGCGTTCTCGATTTCGGTCGGGGAAACGGTGACCGCATGATAGGAGATATCGCCGTGCCCGCGCCCTTCGCTGATCGTCGCGATGCGCACCGCGTCGCGTTGGTAGCGCTTGGCCAGCGCTTCAATCGGGCGCGGCATGGTGGCGGAAAACAGCAGCGTGCGGCGTGAGGCGGGCGTCGCGTCGAGGATTTCCTCAAGCTCTTCGCGAAAGCCCATGTCCAGCATTTCGTCGGCTTCATCGAGGACTACGGCCCGCATGGCGGAGAGGTCGAGCGCGCCGCGTTCCAGATGGTCGCGCAAACGCCCCGGCGTGCCGACCACGATGGTGGGGCCGGATCGAAGCGCCTTGCGCTCCACCTGCGGGTTCATGCCCCCGACGCAGGTGGTCACGCGTGCGCCGCTCTTGGCGTAAAGCCACGCCAACTCGCGGCTGACCTGCAAGGCCAACTCGCGCGTCGGTGCGATGATCAGCGCCAGCGGCTTGGGCGAAAACGGGATCGTGTCGCTCTCGCCCAGCAATTGCTCCGCCATGGCGAGCCCGAACGCGATGGTCTTGCCAGAACCGGTTTGCGCGGACACGATCAGATCCTGACCCACGGCTTTGTCTTGCAGCACCTCGGCTTGCACGGGCGTGGCCGCGGCGTAGCCGCGTTCGGTGAGGGCAGCCTGAAGGCTGGAGGGAAGCGGAGGGAAAGTCATGAAACAGCCTAAAATGAAAAAGAGCGCGCCAGCGCGACACAGCGCGAATACGGGGCTCTCGGAAAGCGGATCGCGCGACACGTTCGGCGATCAATTGCGGCCCCAATAGGCGCACAATGGCGTTTTGGCTTGCGAAAAAACGCAGAGGCGCTCCGATTGGCGCAAAGGTGAGGCGTTATGGCCCGCTGATTGCCCGGATCAATCGGCCCACGCGCTCTCATTCATGCGTGACGACGCTGATCCCCTCGCCCGCCGCCCACGCCGCGATATCCTGCCTGCCCAGCGCGCTCGCCATGAGGTCGGGGAACTGATCCGG
>JBCCCM010000016.1:0-81050 GCA_039033515.1 Pseudomonadota bacterium | reverse complement strand
CTTCGTCGTCGGCAGGCGGAGACGTCACCGCCAGCCTCAACATCGAGCAGCGACTCCACCGCTTCATCGCGGGCGGCACCGACGGCGACCGAGACCCGCGCGGATACGGAGGCGGCGGCGGAGGCGGAGGCGGCGGCGGTGGTGGTGGTGGTGGCGGCGGCGGAGGTGGAGGTGGAGCTGGAGGTGTGACCGATGCTGGCGTGCAGACTGCCGGATTGCTCAAAAGGCAGCCGTTGATCGTTGACGAAGCGTTTGGCGTGCCGCTCACAGCGGTCTGGCCAATCGCCGCGACGCCAATCTCGCCATTGACCACACCGTTGATCACAATCGGTTGCACCGTGCCGCCGCTGTCGCTGATCGCCAAGGTGTTCGCGGTAAAGCCGCGCCGATCATCGTTAGCTGTGCTGGCGCTGGTGTTTTGAATGAAGACCTGGCTCGCAGTTGTGTCGATCACCAAAGCGTCCGATTGCAGCACGCCATCAGGGCGATCGACGCCATCATTTTGCGCAAGCCTTGCATCGATGGCGATCAGATCGAGGGTCTGTATGTCAGCAAAGGCCGCGTTCGTGGCGGCGACGAGGTCGCTGGTTGAAATGTCTACTGTGCCGGCGAGCGCACCGTTCGCGTCGCGCATCTGCACGCTGCCCGCCGCGCTGTCGATCCGCACCAATTCCAACGCGTCTATCCTAAGCTGCGTATCCGCCGTGGCGCCCGTCACGATTGCGTTGCCGATAAAGGTGATGTTCGCGTCCGATTGCAGCAGCAGCTCACCCGTCTGGCCGATACTCTGCGCGCTGCCCGTCGAACCATCGCCCGCGAGAACCGCCAAATCCGAAACCGTCAACTCGCCCACGCCGCCAGCCGACACGGCGGCAACCCGTATGGCGAGGTCGCCTGCGGAACTGATCCGGGCGAATTCAGCGTTGTCGATCTCGAACACGCCCGAATTGCCTGCGATACCACCTAGAAACAGCTCTTCGAGCGCGACGATCTCGATGCTCTGCGTGCGCGCCGCGTCGCCCAAAGCCGCCCCATCGGCAATCGCCAGATCCGCGCCGCGCACCAGAACGGAGCCTCCCACCGCGTCGGCGTTCACGGCCACCAAACCCTCGGCCTCGAGCGACAGTGAATTGACCGCGTTGACGGCGCCATCGACGCTGAGTGTGCCAAAGGCTTCAAGCGCGATCGCTTCGCCGGATGCCGCCAGAACGAACACATCCGCATCAAGGCTTTGCAGCGAGACGCGGCCCGTTGCCTGCGCCCCTTCGACGCGCAAAACGCCGTTGATGGTGACGTCGATATCGCCCGCTGTTGCAGCCGCGTCGATGGTCAGATCCCCGCGTGTGGTGAGCGCTACGGCCTCGCTGTTGATCGTGACAGTGTCGTCGACCAGGAGATCGCCGGTCACGCGCACAATCCCATCGCTCGCGCTCAGCAGGACTTCGCGCGTTTCGATGGTCTCCACCGTCACGCCGCCATCGCCCGATATGGTTGTCAAAGCCCCGCCGTCGCGCAGCGCATCCAGCGTGATCGCGCCTCTCGCGTTGATGGCCAGCGCCTGATCGGAGGCAACAAGGGTTCCGCCCGATGCGACGATGTCCCCGCCTACATCAACGCGCACGATACCCGCGCCGTCAATTGTCTCGACCCCATTGGCGTTGCCAGCGTGGCTGATGATCAGATTGCCCGCGACATCGATATCGGTGAGGCCCGCAACCATGAGCGATTGATCACCGACCGGCGCGATCCGAGCGTCCCCGCTTCGCGCGTCGAGGGTAAGCGTGGTGCCAATATCGGCGTTGTTAAGCCCGACCGAGGCGCCCCGTATCGTCACGGATAAAGGTGCAAGAACGCTGTCAACGCTCGCGTCGCCATCGGCCAAGACAGAGATCGTCGAGAAGTCCGACGCAAGAACGCCTGCCTCGACCACGCCGCCGCTCAGTGTCACCGCGTCCTGCGCGCTGGCCTCCTCGACGCGCAGCGTGCCGCCCGCGTTGAGGATGAGCGCATCGTTCCCTCCGACATTGCTCGCCGCATCGGCGGTCGCGACGCTGCCACCGATGATATCTCCGGCAGCGGTAAACTGGATATTGCCATCCGTGGTCGTCGCTTGGTCAAAGGTGATGTTGCCCGCCACATCAAGGGTGAAGGTGCTGCCTGCGCTCAGCGATCCAAAGCCGATGTCCTGTGTTGCATCGAGGTTCGCGAAACTGTCGGTGACGATAGTGCCGGTGCCGCTGATGCTGCCATCGCGCGCTTCGAGTGTGAGGCCCGTCACTTGCGCGTTGTCGAGCGTGACGTTCGCGCCCCTTATCGTCGTTCCAAGCTCGGAATTTGCGGCGCCGACCACCGCGTCCTGTGAGGTCGTGATGGTGATTGCGTTGAAGTCGGAGGTCAGCGTTCCAGCGGTCAGGCTGTCGGCGGTGATGTTGATCGCGTCTTGCGCCTGCGCGCTGTCGAGGCTGAGCGAGGTTCCGACCACGAGCAATATCGCATCGTTGCCGCCGACATTGGTCGCCGCGTCAGCCGTGTTGATCGATCCGGCATCGATAGCGCCCGCTGCGGTGAGCTGGACGTTGCCGTCTGTGGTCCTCACCGCATCAAAGGTAATGTCCCCAGCGACATCAAGTGTGAAGGTGCTCGCCGCCGTAATCGAGCCAAAAGCCACATCGCGTGTCGCATCGAGATTGACGAAGCTGTCCGACACGATGGTGCCGGTCCCGTTGATGTCGCCGTCGCGCGCCTCGATTGTAAGGCCGCTCACCATCGCGCTATCGAGCGTGACGGTATCAGCGCGGATTGTCGTTCCGAGCTGGGAATTCGCGGTGCCGACCACCGCATCCGCAGTCGCGGTCACGCTGATAGTGGTAAAATCGGAGACCAACGTGCCCGCCGTTACCGTCTCTCCTGTCAGGGTCACCGCGTCCTGCGCCTGCGCGCTATCAAGCCGCAAAGTCCCGCCCGCGCTCACGATGATGGCGTCGTTCCCGCCCACATTGGTTGCGATATCAGCCGTGTTCAGCGTGCCTCCCAGAATGTCTCCGGTCGCGTTGAACTGAATATTGCCATCGATTGTGCTGGCCGCGTCAAAGGTGATCGTGCCATCGACATCCAGCGTAAAGGTGCTGGCCGCGCTGATCGAACCGAAGGTAACATCGCCCAGCGCATCAAGGTTGACGAAGGTATCGGACACGATCGCGCCGGTCCCTTCGATTGTGCCCGCGCGCGCCTCCAGCGTGAGGCCGCTCGACACCGAGTTATCCAGGCGCACATTGGCCGCGCGGATCGTCACCCCTGACTGCGCGTCGGCCGTGCCAACCACCGCGTCACCGGTGACGCTGACACTGACCGCGCCCAGATCCGAAACCAGAGCGCCCGCTTCAACAGGCCCGCCTGTGATCGTGATCGAATCCTGCGCGCGGGCGCTCTCAAGGATCGTGCCCCCGTCGGCGGCCAGGATAATAGCGTCGTTGCCGCCGACATTGAGGGCGGTGTCTGCGGTGGCCAATTGCGTTGCTGTCAGAACCCCGCCGGCGGTGAACTGGATATTACCGTCCCGGGTCGTGGCCGTGTCAAACGTGATGTCGCCCACCGCATCCACGGTGAAGGTGCCGCCGGCGTTGATCGTGGCGACGTCGACATCTTGCACCGCATCAATGTTGATGAACCCGCGCGCCGACACAGTTTCGATCGCGGTGAGGGAGCCGTCCCGCGCCTCTAGGGTGAGGCCCAACGTATCGACACTTCCCACCATGACATTGGCCGCTCGGATCGTCGTATTGCCCTCAGAAGTGGTCGAGGTGACCTGCGCATCATTCGAGGCGACAATGGAGATCAGGGCCAGATCCGACGTCACATCGCCCAGCTCGACATCCGCTCCGGTCAAGATCGCGGAGTCCTGCGCGCGCACAGTGGCAATCTGCAACGCGCCGCCAGCCTCAAAGATCACCGCATCGTTGCCGCCGAAATTCGTGGTCGCGTCGGCCGTTTCCACCGCCGTTCCGATGATGGATCCCGCCGCGGTGAACTGGATATTCGCATCACCCGTGACCGCCCGCTCAAAAGCGATATTGCGCCCCGCATCCGCGGTGAATGTGCCGCCCGCGTTGATCGTCGTGAAGTCGATATCGAGCGATGCATCGAGATTGACGAACGCTCTCGCGGCCACAGTATTGGTCGCCGCAATCGAGCCGTCTCTCGCCTCGATCGTCAGCCCGTTCGTGTCGATCGCCCTCACTGTGATGGCATCAGCGCGGATGATTGTATCGGTCGCCGAGCGGGTCGAGCCGATCAACGCGTTGTCGCTGGCGGTGATGGTAACGCTCGTGATGGCCGAAGATACATCGCCAACGTCGATGGTCGCGGCTGTGAGCGCGACCGAATCCTGCGCGGCTAAGGTGGTGATTTGCAGCGCGGCGCCCGCGTTGAAAATGATCGCGTCGTTTCCGCCGAAATTGGTCGCCGCGTCCGCCGTCTCCACCAATGCGCCGGTGATCGATCCACCGGCGGTGAATTGGATGTTGGCTTCGTCCGTCGTCGCTGTTTGGAACGCTATGTCGCCGCCCGCATCCGCCGTGAACGTGCCGTTCGCGTTGATCGTGACAAAATCGATGTCCTGGGTTGCATCAAGATTGACGAACGCGCGCGCATCGAAAGTACCGGTTCCGGTGATTGAACCGTCACGCGCCTCTATGCGAAGGCCAAGCGCATCAATCGCTTCGACCGCGACGTTGTCGCCTACCAAGGTCGTGTTTATCGCCGAATTGGCTGAGCCAATAACGGCGTCGGTCGCTGCGGTGACGGTGATGGAGGCACGATCCGAAGTTACGTCAGCCGCATCGACGCTCGCGCCGATCAACGTGACCGTATCCTGCGCGCGCAACGTATCGACTTGCAACGCGCCCCCGGCCTGAAAAATGACCGCATCCGCTCCGCCGACATTTACGCCCGCTTGCGCGGTTTCGACCGAAGCGCCGGTGATTGAACCGGCGGCGGTGAACTGAATATTGGCGTCGCCCGTCGTCACCCGCGTGAAATCGATATCGCCGCCGGTATTAGCGGCAAACGTGCTGTTCGCGTTGACCGTCGCCAGCGATATTCCCTGCTCTGCGTCAAGGTCCACGCTACCCGCGCTGTTGGCCACTCCCGTCACCGTCACGACGCCGCTGGTCGCATCAAGCCTGAGGCCTGAAACATCAGCGCTGCCCAGAGTTACGTCGCCCGCGCGGATCAAACCGGTCGCTCCGGCGGCGAGGCTATCGACCTGTGCGAGCGAAGTCGCCGTTATCGAGACTGATGAAAAATCAGTGGCCACCGCGCCGACATCAATAAGGTTCGCTTGAAGCGACACCGAATCCTGCGCCCGTAATGTCTCCAGTGTGATCGTGGTCCCGGCGGTGGCGATGATCGAGTCCGCGCCGCCAATATTTGTTACCGCATCGGCGGTCACGATTCGGGTGCCGCTTATCGCTCCGCCCGCGTCAAACTGGATGTTGGCGTCGCGCGTCGTTGCCTCGGTAAAGATGATATCGCCGCCCGCATCAGCGGTGAACGTGCCGCCTGCGCGGATCGTATCGAACCGAATGTCATCGATCGCGTCCAGATTAACACCCGCGCCCGCGTTGATGATCGCGCCCTCGCTCAGCACCAGATCGCCGCCCAGAGCGTTCGCGACGAAGGTCGTCGTCGTATCGATCGAGACCGCGCCCGCCGTGTTGCCGGTGTGATTGACGAAAATGTTGTCCGTCGCTTGCAGAAACGTCGACCCGCTGACGCGGATCTGGCCATCGTCAACAATGTCGATCACCAGATCGCCGGTCACATTCAACGTGAGCCCGCTGGTAAACTCCAGCGTCTCGCCCGGCCCTGCGGTGAGGTCGGCGCTGCCGCTGCTTGCGACAACTTTGCTGCCCGAAAATTGAGCGTTTTTGACCGAGATGTTGCCATCGTCGCCAGAACTCGTGGTCAGGCGGATGACACCGTCCCGGGCTGTGGCAGCCGTGGCGGCTTGCTGGCCCAGTCGCCCGCCCACCAGCATGCTGATCGCGGTGTTCTTGGGTATCGCGATCAGCGAAATGTCGGGCCCGCTCGCCAGCGCTGAGAGCCCTGCGCTGATCGCGTTATCGCCGTGCACCACGCCATTGGCGTCGTCCGTCCCGATCTCGACCGAGATATCGAAGAGGCCCGAAGAAATCGAAAGTGTGGCCGCTTCAGCCGCAACATAGGCGATCGACCCGTCAGCCGCGACCGCGCCTTGCTGCTCCACGCGCGGGGCGATCATGGCGATATAGGCGTCGCGCCCATGACCGGAAATCGACGCGCCCTCGGCCACCCGGACAACCGCGCCGCTCCCGGCGTCTGTAGCGAACGAGACCGATCCGCTCCCCGAGCCAAAAGCCTTCTGATCGGGCGCGTTGGCGGTGAGGAGCAGACTGCCGACATTGATGGTGGCGTCCGAACCAACGATCAGCCCGCCGGGGCTGTAGAACCAAACGCTCCCGCCAATCTCGCCGCCCGCCACCGTCGACGTCACGGTGCCGTCCAAGCGCACCGCGCTGTCAAAGTCGGGCGTGAAAACGCGGTTGAGGACGGTGTAGTCGCTCAGGTTTGAAGCAAAGGCGAGCG
Organism: Pseudomonadota bacterium; assembly: GCA_039033515.1. GTDB lineage: Bacteria > Pseudomonadota > Alphaproteobacteria > Sphingomonadales > Sphingomonadaceae > Erythrobacter. The sequence goes on along the minus strand of JBCCCM010000016.1, from coordinate 74,426 downwards.
AGCCATCGGGGCCAAGGAAAGTAACCTCGCCTCCCAACGATCCGCTCACAAAAGTCGTCCAGTCGATGATCGCGCGATCCGCAAGAACCGTGACGACATCGCCCGCATCGGACGCATCAAAAGCGATCTGAGAGCGGTTGAAGCGCGCGGTAGCCTGAACATTGAGACCCGCGCCATTCGCCCCGGATGAGGCGGGCCGCGCGTCCGGCTCAGCGGGAACCGGTCGGATGATCACCGGAGCCACTTGCGGAGCTTTTGAGGCGGGCGGCGCGCCGCGCGACGCGCCTACGTTTGTAGGGAGAATAGTGACAGGTGCCCCGTCAAACCGCTCAGCCCGCATTTCCGCTCGAACGGGAGCGCTCGGACTCGGCGGGGTGTGCGCTTGAGCCTTGGGCGCCATCAAACTGGCGCTCACCGCGAGCGCGCTCGTCACCGAAAGGATCGCGCCGCGCGTTGTTAGCCGATCTTTCGTTTGGCGCAGCGCCTTGCCACGGCGCGCATTCCCATTCCCCATCTCGCGTCCCCCCCCAAAGGATGCTTAGGAAGACCATTGCACGATTCCCGCAAACTTTAAAGGCGCAGGAAGTTTGAGCGGCTAACGCGCTTACGGCGATTGCAAAGTAACCCAGCGAGACCTATCGCGCCTTAAGGTCCACAGCTCACGGCGTCCATTCTGATCCACCGCGTCACGAAAGTGTACATTATTCTGGCGGCTTGGTTTTCTGGAAACCCGTTGCGGCCTAGAGTGACGCGTGCAGCGATGAGCTTTCTACGGTGGGCTCATATCGCTCGCGTACCATTCTCGCGTCAGGACCTCGACCATGCGCATTTTGATTACCGGAGCGGCTGGTCTGGTCGGGCAAAACCTAATTGCCTGCCTCAAAGACGCCGGTTACTCCGATATAATCGCGATCGATAAATCGCCGCACAATTCGGATATCTTGCGGTCACAGCATCCCGACATTCGCGTGATTGTGGCGGATCTGTCGACGGATGACGGATGGCAGGACGAGTTTGCGGGCGTCCAAGCCCTCGTGTCATGCCACGCGCAAATTGGCGGGCTGGATCCCGATGACTTCGTGGCCAACAATATAACGGCAAGCGAACGCGTGCTGGAGGCGGCTGAAGCCGCAGGCGTGCCTTATCTCGTCAACATCTCTTCATCAGTCGTAAACTCGATGGCGGTGGACAATTACACGGAGACTAAAAAGGCGCAGGAGGCCATTTTCGCCAAGTCCGATATCGCGCAAGTGATCCTGCGACCCACGCTCATGTTCGGTTGGTTTGATCGCAAGCATGTGGGCTGGCTTGCTCGTTTCATGCAGCGTGTGCCCGTCTTTCCGGTGCCGGGCGACGGTCAGTATCTCAGGCAGCCACTCTACGCCGGCGACTTTTGCCGGATCATCGTCTCTGCGATCGAGCAAAAGATTGAGGGCGCCTTCAATATCTCCGGACAGGAGCGGATCCACTACATCGACCTCGTGCATGCCATCAAGAAGGCGGCCAAGGCGCGCGCGCTCATTTTGAAAATCCCGTACTCAGTCTTTCGAAGGCTCCTGCAAGTGTACGCGCTGTTCAGCAGCAACCCGCCGTTCACCGAGAAACAACTCGCCGCTCTTGTGACCCCGGACATTTTTGAAGTGATCGATTGGCCAACCATTTTCGGGGTCGAGGCCACGCCGCTGGACCAGGCTTTGTCGGAGACTTTCAATGATCCTGTTTTCTCCAAAATCACTCTCGAATTTTAAGGGAGCCATTTAGGATGTCTTTCGCGCGCGCCCAACTGAACTGGCGCACATCATGAGCAAGGTGGTCGTGATCGGAGCCGGGGCTATGGGCCTCGCGGCGGCGTATCATGCGGCCAAGGCCGGTCACGAGGTGACAGTCCTTGAGGCGGGCTCGGTCGCTGGCGGGATGGCCGCGCATTTTGATCTCGACGGAACCTCGATAGAGCGCTTCTATCACTTCATCTGCAAGGCCGATCAGCCGACATTCGATCTGCTCGAAGAGCTTGGAATCGGGGATCAACTGGCCTGGCGCGAGACCAGTATGGGGCACTTTTCCTCAGGCAAGCTGCACAAATGGGGCGATCCGTTTGCCCTTCTCTCCTTCCCTGACCTCAGCTTTCGCGCGCGGATCCGATACGGTTTGCTGGCCTTCGTTTCCACGCGCCGCGAGCGCTGGGACGCGTTGGAAACACAAAGCGCGCGCGAATGGATTACGCGCTGGGCCGGGCGCGAAGTCTATGAGAAAATGTGGGCGCCGCTTTTTAAACTCAAATTCTACGAATATTCAGAAAATATCTCTGCGGCTTGGATCTGGACCCGCGTCAAACGAATAGGGCGTTCTCGCAAATCGCTGCTCCAAGAAGAGCTCGGCTATCTCAAGGGTGGTAGCGAAACGCTCGTCAATCGCCTCCTCGAGCGGATCGAGGAATTGGGCGGGACCGTGCAGATTTCATGCCCGGTCAACGAGGTCCTGGTCGAGCGGCAAGAAGGCGAGATTAAAGTCACCGGGGTATCGACACCGGACGGCACTATCGATGCGGATGCGATCATTTCGACGGTGCCCACGCCGCTCGTTTCCACATTGGTGCCAAGTCTCCCCGAGGAGTGGAAAGCACGCTACGACGCGATCGAAAATATCGGCGTCGCGTGCCTTGTCTTCAAACTCAAACGATCGGTGACTGAGCATTTCTGGGTCAATATCGCTGAACCGGATATCCCGGTCCCTGGACTGATCGAATTCTCCAATCTTCGTCCGGTCGCGGATGGGGAGGCCATCGTGTTCGTGCCCTATTACATGCCGGTCACCAACGAAAAGTTCAGCTGGCCAGATCAGAAACTGCTGGATGAGGCCTTCTCAGCCATCCGCCGGGTGAACCCGGATCTTGATCCCACAGACATTTTGGCGAGCACGGTTTCCAGACTAAAGCACTCCCAACCCATTTGTGAGCCAGGCTTTGCGCGCAAAATCCCGCCGGTTGAGACACCCATCGGTGGATTACAAATCGCCGACACGTGCTTTTACTATCCAGAGGACAGAGGCATTTCCGAAAGCGCAAGGGTAGGCAAGGAAATGGCGGCCAATCTGGGACAACGGGGTCACCATGGCGAAAACTAGCGCCGATTTCGTCAAATTCGTGGCCATCGGTGGCTTTGCCGCGACCCTGAACCTGTTGTCACGTATCGTGTTCAGCGCGTTTACCATTTACGAGATTGCAATCGTTCTGGCTTATGGGATTGGCATGATGACTGCTTTCGAGCTTAACCGGGCGTTTGTGTTCGAGAAGACCGGCGAAGGTCGTTTGCCGCAGCTTGCGAAGTTTTCTGCGGTTAACGTGGTCGCTCTGCTTCAGATTTTCGTCATTAGCGTCGGGCTCGCACGGTTCGTGTTTCCGGCGCTTGAATTCACTCTTTGGCCCGAGACAGTCGCCCATGGGATCGGGCTGGGTTCCGTCACCCTTACGAGTTACTGGCTACACCGCGTGTTCACCTTCGCCTCAAAGACAAGCGCTTCGTCTTGAACGCTTCGCCATCCTCAATTCCGCTGGTCGTCGATGTCGACGGCACGCTCGTGCGCGGCGATTTGTTGCACGAGGCGACGCTTCAGCTTCTTGCGACCAACCCCCTGCAAGCCTGGCGCATAATACCGTGGCTGGCGCGGGGAAAAGCCGCGCTCAAAGAGGAGCTTTCGGCGCGCATCGATCCCGGCCTTGACTTGGTGCCGCTGCGCCAGGAGGTGCTGGATAGGGTCGAGGAGGCTCGCCAAGAAGGTCGCCCGGTGGTCCTGGCGTCGGCCTCTCCTCGGCGGTGGATTGAACCGCTGGCGCAGCGCATCGGCGGCGCCGACGTAATGGCGAGCGATGAAAGCACCAATCTCGCCGGGGAAGCCAAACGCTCGGCTTTGGTCAAGCGTTTTGGGGAAGGCGGTTTCGACTATATCGGTGATAGTCCGGCCGACATCCCTGTATGGTCATCAGCGCGCCGCAAACTCGTGATCGGCAACGGGCGAGGAATTGAGAACAAGGTCGACGGGGCGATGGCGATTGTCCAAGATCGCCCGTCATCAAAGCACTATCTGCGCGCTCTCAGGCCTCATCAGTGGGCCAAAAACCTGCTGCTGTTTTTGCCATTGGTCGCTGGCCATGAGTTCTTTGATCCCAAAGCCATATTGGCCAGCCTGATTGCGTTCATCGCTTTCAGCGTCGTCGCGTCGAGCGCTTACATCATCAACGATTTGCTCGATTTGCCAAGCGACCGTGACCACCCCGAAAAATGCAATCGGCCTTTTGCTACGGGCGCCGTGTCACCCTTGCGCGGGATCGGCATGTCGATCTGTCTGATAGGCATAGGCGTCCTTATATCTCTACTTTTGCCCCAGCCCTTTACTGCGGTCCTGGGCATCTACCTGGCGCTCACCCTTGGCTATTCCTTTGTGCTCAAACGGCAGGTGATGATCGACATCATCGCTCTTGGCGGATTGTACACCATCAGGGTCTTCGCCGGCGTCGTGGCTCTCGAACAGACCCAATCCACTTGGCTGTTTATGTTCAGCTTGTTTCTGTTTTTGAGCCTGGCTGCGATCAAGCGCTGCACCGAATTGGTCGCGCGGCGTGAGGCGGGCAAGGCCAATCCTCCCGGTCGCGGATACCGGATCGAGGACATTCACGCGCTGTTCCCGCTGGCCGCTGCGGCGGGGTATGGCGCGGTGCTGGTTGTGGCTCTCTACCTTTCCAGCCCGGATATCATGGTGCTCTACAGCTATCCTGAGCGCATGTGGCTGATCTGTCCGATATTGCTTTACTGGGTCAGCCGCATCATCGTGATTGCCAGCCGAAATGAGTTGCACCACGATCCCTTGATTTTCGCGTTGACGGACAAGGTGAGCTGGATGGTCGTCGGCTTGGCCGGCTTGGTCATCCTGGTCGCCATATGACGAAGAGCCAAGGCAGTGAACGCGTTCATGGCTGGGGTCGGTTCCCGGTTGTCGAAACGCACGTTGAGCGACCTCGCACTCTCTCCACTCTAACGCGGTCGGTGGATGCGGCTGACAGCATGATCGTGCGCGGCAATGGCCGGTCATACGGAGACGCCAGCTTGCACCGTGATCGTGTGATCGAGACGACCCGGCTGGACCGCATGATCGCCATTGATGAGGCATCCGGGCAGGTGATCGCCGAAGCCGGTGTGCTCCTGTCCGATCTTCTCGACACGTTTCTGGATCGCGGGTGGTTCCCACCAGTGACGCCGGGGTCAAAATTCGTGACTTTGGGCGGCATGGTCGCGAGCGATGTGCATGGCAAGAACCATCACGGCGCGGGTTCCTTTTGTGATCATGTCGATTGGATCGACCTTGCGACGGGTGATGGCAAAGTTCTTCGATGCTCTGCCGATCAAAATTCCGAACTGTTCGCGGCAACGTGCGGGGGAATGGGGCTGACCGGCGCTATTCTGACCGTCGCGTTTCGCATGAAACCGGTCGAAACCGCCATGGTGCGGCAGAAGACGGTGCGCGCCCCCTCACTTTCCCACGCGCTCGACATTTTTGAGCGCTCGCACGACTGGACTTATTCGGTTGCATGGATCGACTGTCTGGCCAGCGGAAACAAGCTGGGGCGCTCGGCCATCATGCTCGGCGAGCACGCGCGGATCGATGAATTGCCGGTTGAACGGCGGAAAACCCCACTTCGTCGCCCGGCGCGCAAAGCGAAATCGGTTCCGTTCGACTTTCCGAGCGTCGCTTTGTCCAGACCCTCGGTCGCCGCGTTCAATCGGCTGTATTACATGGCGCAAAGACCCGGTGAGAGGTTGGTCGACATCGACCCCTATTTCTATCCGCTGGACTCAATCCACGACTGGAACCGCATCTATGGCAAGCGCGGCTTTGCCCAGTTCCAGTGCGTCCTTCCCTTGGAGTCCAGCCAGGAAGCGCTCGAAACGATGCTCACTCTGCTTTCGAAACGTGGCCAGGCTTCCTTTTTGGCTGTGCTCAAACGCCTCGGCGCTGAGAGCTTTGGTCTGCTCAGCTTTCCTCGGCCTGGATACACCTTGGCTCTCGATTTTCCCGCTACCGCTGAGAATTTGAGCGTCGTTAACGAGCTGGACGCCATCACCGCCGATCATGGCGGGCGCATCTACCTGGCGAAAGACGCGTGCGCACAGCCCCAATCCTTAGAGGCGGGCTACCCCAGGCTCGACCAGTTTCGAAAGGTTCGCGAAGCCCACGGGCTCGACAAGCGGACCGGATCCCTTCTTTCAGAGCGACTTGCGATATGATGGCTTCCCCGGTTCTAATTCTTGGCGCCCGCTCCGATATCGGACGCGCGCTCGCTCGCGCTTATCTGGCTAAAGGCGCGTCGGTCATCTTGGCAGCACGCCCAAACGAAAACGGCTTACTCGAAGATGATCTTGCGGATCTGCGCGTAAGGGCGCCTTCGGGCGTAACCGTTGAGGCGGTCCCATTCGACGTCACTGATGGCGCGCCAGATGCGTTTTTTGAAAGCCTGCCGCAAAAGCCGGGTACGGTGGTGATGGTGGCGGGGCTTCTGGGCGAGCAGGAGCAAAGCGCGAAAATCGATGCTCGCGCCGCCGACGTGCTGGGTGTGAATTTCAGCGGCCCGGCCCGCTATCTGCTGGCGGCGGCGCGCGCGATGGAAGGCGTCGCGGGTGGGTGCATAATCGGGATCAGCTCGGTCGCGGGGGATCGCGGACGGGCTTCCAATTATGTCTACGGCTCCGCCAAAGCGGGATTGAGCGCATTCCTATCCGGTATGCGCAACGAACACGCCAAGACCGGCTTGCATGTGATGACTGTGAAGCCAGGATTTGTGGCGACGCAAATGACGGAAGGCATGGACCTGCCCGCTGCGATGACGGCGCAGCCTGCCGAAGTTGCGGCCGCCATTATCAAGGCGCAGGAGCAGCGTCGCGACGAGATCTACGTCAAGGGCCGCTGGCGGTTTGTGATGGCGATCATCCGGGCCATTCCTGAGAGAATTTTCAAAAAGCTTTCAATCTGAAATTAGGGCGAGTGGTCACAGGACACGGAGACGCTACGCAGCGCGCGTGATGGGGGCCTTGCAAGGAGATGAGGGATTGGTGCGCTTAGAGCTGTTCCTTGCCAGGCACAGGGTGTGGGTGGCTTTTGGGCTGTTTGGACTGACGGCTCTGAGCCTTCTCGCGCTTACGCCGCGCGCGCCGCATCTTTTTGATGACGGCATCATACTGACGAACGCGCAGCGTGTGCTGGCCGGAGAGGTGCCGCATCGCGATTTCTATTCGAATTACGGCCCCGGTCAGCCTTACGCAGTGGCCGCGATCATGGCGTTGTTCGGCCCCGATTTGTTTGCGGCAAGAGCCTATGGCGCTGTGACCATGGCGCTCAGTGTAGCGCTGGGTTACTTGATCGTCTCAGCGCAATTGAAACCGAAGATTAGTCTGGCCGTCGCGGGGATTGCGGCTTTGTGGATGATCGGGTCCGACTTTCATCTCTACCCGATATACCCGCCACTCATCCTCATCTTCCTTGCTGTTTTACTCCTGATGCGGCCAGAGGCGTTTAGCGAACGCTGGCCCATACTCTTGGCAGGAATGTGCGCCGGATGCGTCGCGCTGTTTCGTTACGACACGGGCTTCTTTGTCTTGGCGGCTGAGCTCATATTCATCGTGTTTGCAGCTAAGCCAACCGCGGGCCTGCTTGAGCGGGTTCGCAGCGCCTTTTGGCCCTGCATCCTTGCCGGCCTTGGATCGGCGCTCGCTTTCTTCCCTTTTGCAATCTCCTTTTTGCTTGTCGCCCCCCTTGAGCCTTTCTTACGCGACATTCTGGAGATTTCCGGGGTGTATCGAGAGATGCGCGGACTCCCTTTTCCGGGGCTTAGCGAATTGGTTGCAAAACCCGCGAAAATGGGGGTGTATTTCCCATTTTTCATAACGATTATCGCGATCGCTGACCTGCTGCGGGGACCGAACGTGTCGCAATCTGGTGAGCAGCCAAACCAACAGAGGCGGCTTTTCTTACTCGAAATGATCCTCACGCTCTTCACCACCATCCTGATCTACAAGGGGCTCGTTCGCGTATCGGTGATCCATTCGATACTCGCGATAATCCCGGGGACTTTTCTCGCTGGTGTGGTCGCGCAACGGTGGATGAACGCATCCGGAGCGCTGCGATCATTCGCGAACGCATTGCTAGCGATGTCCTTGCTCCCTGCCTGGATGTTCAGTGTTGAACCGGTTCGCGAAGCCTTGAGCCGTCCTTCGCAAACAACGTTCGGCTGGGCCGCGGGGGTTGACGATGCACGCACAGACTGCCCCCAGGAACACCCAACGCTCTTGCCCGAAGATTACGAGATCGTGAGCCGCTTTCTGGAGAGGCATGTCCCCGAGGATGAGCGGATCCTGATCGGGCTCTCGCGCCATGACCGCGTGTTTGTGAACCCGATGGTGCTTTACGCGTCCGCCAATCGCTTGCCCGCCACAATGTGGGCCCAATACGACCCCGGAGTGCAGACCACCCGCTCTGTGCAGGAGGAGATGGTCCGAGACCTGCAATCCGCAGGCGTCCGCTGGGTCGTGCGGGATGGGAATTTCGACGATATTCGCGAGCCCAACGGGAGCGCGCGGAGCAGCGGCGTTACCCTTCTGGACGATTACCTTGATGCCGCGTTCAGACCAATCGCCTCATCAGGATCGATTTCAATCTGGCTCGCCAAAGACATCGCGCCGCCGATGATCCGAGAGGGCGAGCGCTGTGTCCCAGAACCGCTTTAAAGGCACCCGAATTCTAGCGCGAGTTCATATCAGATTGGCCAAGAGCGCCTTCCTTCACGCTTTCGACCCGCAACACGACAAGCAAACAAAATGGCGGAGCAGGAGGGATTCGAACCCTCGATACGGGGTTACCGTATACACACTTTCCAGGCGTGCGCCTTCGACCACTCGGCCACTGCTCCGCGTTCTTGCGCTTGGCGCCGGTAAGGGGCGCGGGGTGCAAGAAGCGCGCGGATAGACGCACCTTGCCTCTTTCGCAAGGCGCTTGGGAGTGGCAGACATGTTGGTGATGAAAAAACTTGCTCTTATCGCGCCTGTCGCCTTCGGCTTTGTCGCCGCGTTCACCCTTCCTTTCGCCGCTGCGGCCCAGACTGAGACGCAGCCGTCTCAACCGCCTGTGTCCGAGGCGCCCCCTCAAGCGCCGGGGCCCGGCGACATCATCAACGCCGCGCCGGCGACCGACTGGACCGCAATCGCAGCCGAAGACCTGTTGGTCATGACCCTGGCACCGCAACCCGACGGCACGCCGCGCGAAGTCATAATCCAGCTTATGCCCAAACCGTTTTCTCACGGGTGGACGCACAACATGCGCGCTCTCGCTAGGGCCAATTGGTATGACGGGATCAGCGTCAATCGCGTGCAAGACAATTACGTCGTCCAATGGGGCGATCCCAATTACGATAATCCGGAAAGCGGCGGCAAAGCGAAAGCCCTGCCCGACGATCTCAAGACCATGCCCGAGGGCGACTATGTCAGCGTGCAATTTGGCTGGGATGGCATCAGCGAGGTGAGCGATCTGGTTTCGCGCGGGGCGATCCTGCTGAACGCTAAGGGGGCAAGCGGCCCGCTCGCTCAGACCTCGGCGAGCAAGTCGTGGGACATCTACGCCGAATACGCCGGATTTGTGGACGGGTGGCCGGTCGGCTTTGGCAACGCTTACACCGCGTCGCCCGGCGAGTTGGTCGTGCGCGAAGACGTCGCCAAGAAGCTCATCCGGAGCCTTGAAGGCGACGAGGCTGTCTTTGGAGCGTTGGCGGGCGATGAACAACTCGCCGCGCGCCGGATCGCCTCGTCATCCTTGACCGCGGTGTGGCCGGTCCATTGCTACGGGATGGTCGGCGTCGGGCGCAATTATTCCCCGGACACCGGATCAGGCGCGGAGCTTTACACGGTGATCGGCCACGGGCCGCGCCACCTTGATCGCAATATTGCGCTGGTCGGTCGGATTATCTCAGGGATGGAGCATCTGTCCTCATTGCCGCGTGGCACCGGGGCGCTGGGCTTTTACACCGCCGCCGAAGCGGACAAGCGCACGCCGATCACGTCGATCCGTGTCGCCAGCGACCTGCCGCAGGAAAATCGCCCACAATTTGAGTATCTCGCCACCGACAGTTCCAGCTTCGCGCGCTACGCCCACACCCGCGCCAATCGCCGCGACCCGTTCTTCATCGCGCCCGCTGGCGGGGCGGATCTGTGCAATATCACGGTTCCGATCCGGCGCATCGAAGAAGCGGACGAGTAAGGGCGCGCCTCGCATGAGTGAGACGCTGACGGCCACGCTGCCTCTGACGCGCTGGCAGGGCGATAGAGGCACATACCACCTCGTCACCTTCGAAGGGGCAGAGGCGGAAACGCTCAGCGCCCACGCCTTGCTGCATAAGCTGGAGTTTGGCCGCGCACGCGGGTTCGGCTCGATCAAGCTGACCGCGCGCATCGGCGCAACCCAGTGGCGCACCAGCGTCTTTCCCCAAAACAAGAGCTCTGAATGGGTGCTGCTGGTTTCGAAGAAAGTCATGCGCGCCGAAGATATTGGCGCAGGCGACGAGGTCGAGGTTACCCTCGCGCTTTGAGCACCGCCGCCGCCTCCCCGGCGGTGAGCATATCGACCGATGAACGCTGAACCTGGTCGATAAACTCGCCCGCTTTGGTCTGTAAGGTGTCCGCCTGACGGCCGAGGTCTTCCGCGTTCTTGAACACGTCGCCTGCCGCCACCCCGGTTTCGTGGCTTGCCTCTTTCAGGGCGCCTAGCCGGTCGCTGATATCGACCGAGCCCGCCGCGACCGTATCGATATTGCGCGCCAGATCCTCGCCGGAGCGCGATTGCTGGTCAACCGCTGAGGCGATGACCACCGAGGCCTCTTCGAGCTTGGCAATCTGTTCGACGATGGCGCTCAGATCCCCAGCGCTGGCCTGCGTCGAATTTTGCATCGCGCTGATCTTTTCCGCGACGCTGCTGGTTGCGTGGCTGGTTTGCGTGGCGAGCTCTTTGACCTCGCTCGCGACCACTGCGAAACCGCGCCCCGCCTCGCCGCCGCGCGCGGCTTCGATCGAGGCGTTGAGCGCGAGCAGATTGGTGCGTTGCGCGATGGTCTGGATAAGCCCGGCGATCTCGCCGATTTCCTGCGCGGCATCGGACAGGTCGGTCATCTTGGTGTTGGCTGAACCGACCAGTTGGTTGGCCTCGCGCGCCAAGGTGGCCGACGCGGTAGCCTGTTGGCTGATCTCGTTGATTGAAAGCGCGAATTCATCCGTCGCCGCCGCCGCCGCTGTCACGTTGCGCGTGGCGGTTTCCATCGCTTCGGTCGCTTCGCTCGATTGCCCGACGGACCCTTGAGCGAGCTCGACCATACCCTTGGACGTGGTGCGCAAAGTATCAGCGGCGTTCTGCACAGAAGCGATAACTTCGCCCACGCTCAGTTTGAAATCGTTGGCAAGATCGCTGAGCAACGCGCTTTGTTCAGACCGAAGCGCCTCAGCCTCGGCGTTGGCTTCTTGTTGGCGGGCGAGCTGCGTTTCCGCGTCGCGCGCGCGGTCGACCGTCAGATCTTGCAACGCGAGGGTCGAGGTCTGGAACACCGTCAAAGCCTGGGCCATTTCGCCCAATTCATCGCGGCGCGCGCGCCCGGGAATGGCGACGTTTGCATCGCCGTTCGCCAGCGCCTTCATCGCGCGGGTGATCGCGCGAACCGAGGACACCGTGTTGCGGATTATCAAACGCGCGCCAATCAAAGAGGCGCAAACTCCAGCCACGACAATCACGCCGCAAATGACCAGATACCAGCCGATCGCGTCATACAATTGGTTGACGCTTGTCTCGGCGCCTTCGTGTGTTTGGAGCGCAAAAGCGCTCACGGAGCGAAACAGATTGCGAGCGTTGTCCGTCTCTTGGGCGAGCGCGGCCTGATCCCAATCGCCATTGATCCTGGCGCGCAGATCCGCGGCTTCATCCCGCAGCGCCTGAATGGTTTCGCGCGGCTGGGCAGGCATCGCATCACCGGCTGCGTCCAGCGGTTCGCTCAAGGTCGCGTAAGCGACGTTCAGCGCCGCTGAAGCCTCGTTGACCCCTTCTATGCGCGCGCTTTCGGTTTCCGCCGCGCTCGCCGCTTCCAGCCCGTCCACCGCGTTCGCCAAAGCGATGGCGGCGTTGCTCGAATGCACCTCGATCGAAGAGACAACGACCATCGACCGCCCGTATTGGCCGAGATAGGCGACACCCGACAAAAGCACGACGGCCACGAGCGCCAGCACGGCGGCCATTCCAAGGACAGCGGAGTTGAGCTTTGTCGAAAGAGAGGCCCGCTCTATCCAGCGTGGCACGTCAGAGGACTCTTCCCCTTCATCGGTGCCCTTAGCGGTCATGTCGGCAAATTGGTGGTCCAGTGAACTCACGGGCGCGCCCTGTCCTTCTTCAGTTCAAGGACACCAGCGCATCCATCACCCGCTCTTACGAAAGCGCGCTTAACGCCGAGTAAAGCATACCCTCGCGGAACGCTTAAGCATTTCAATTAATTGAACAATCGTCCAAACCGGGCAGCTGCGCGCAAACTTGGCGGGCTCAAGATGCGGCCGATGAAGCGCCGAGTTGCTCCATGAATTCAATCCGATTGCCAAACGGATCATGGGCAAAGAAGCGCTCATAGCCTTCGACCGGCGCCTCGTCTTTGGTTGCAATGCCCGCCGCTTCCAACTGCGCTCGCACGCGCGTGGCGCTATCGACCAGAAACGCCGGATGAGCCTTGCGGGCTGGCGTGAAATCCGGATCGACGCCCAGATGGAGACTCACACCTTGGCTCTCGAACCAGCAGCCTTGCGCCGAGAGGTTCGGCGGCTTGGGCACTTCACGCATGCCGAGCAGATCGACAAAGAACGCGCGCGCCTCGCCTTCGCCGCCTTCAGGAATGGCGAGTTGGACGTGATCCAGCCCGACAATCGCCACTAAATACGCTCCGCCTGCGCCACCGCGTCGCTGGCGCGCAGAGCGCTCAAAATGCGGCTGAGATGCGCCAGATCCTGAACGTCGGCGGTGATCTCATAGGTGGTAAAGGGATGCTCCAACTGCGTCTGGTCCAGGCTGATGACGTTGCATTTGGCTTTGGCAAAAATGCCCGCCATCTCCGCCAGCGTGCCCATTCGGTCGTAGAGCGTCACCCTCAGCATACCGGTCGCCCCGTGGCTGCGTTTACCCCAGGACAGGTCCAGCCAGTCGGTGTCGACGCCGTTGGCAAGTTCCAAGCAGGTGATCGAGTGGACCAAGACCGGCTCGCCCTTGCGGCGCAGGCCGACGATCCGGTCGCCGGGCACCGGATGGCAACAGGTCGCGAGCTCAAACGCGACGCCCGGTGTCAGCCCTTTGATCGAGATTGCGTGGTCGCGCCGCGCCCAATCGTCCTCGTCCTCAAACTCCGCTGTGCAGCCGGGCACCAGCGCTTCCATCACTTCGCGGTCGGTCAATTTGGCGGAGCCAATCGCGAACATCAGGTCTTCGGCCCCGTCCATGCCGAGCCGCTCAATCGCGCCCCGGATCGCCTTCTTGCCGATATTGGCGGGCACGCGTTCGGCGATGGCATCGAACAATTTCGAACCGATGGTCGCCACCTCGGCGCGTTCTTTCAAACGCACCGCGCGCCGGATCGCAGCGCGCGCTTTGCCGGTGACGACAAAGTTGAGCCACGACAATTGCGGTTCCGCGTAGGGGCCCTTGATGATCTCAACAACATCGCCGTTATCCAGCGGCGTTCGCAGCGGCATATGCCGCCCGTTGATCTTGGCGCCGACCGTGGCCAGTCCCAGATCGGTGTGGACCGCAAAAGCAAAGTCGACCGAGGTCGATCCCTTGGGCAGTTGGAACAGCGCGCCCTTGGGCGTGAAGGCAAAGATGCGATCCTGATAGATCGCCATGCGCGTGTGTTCGAGCAGCTCTTCGGCATCGTGGCTCGTGTCCACGATTTCGATCAGATCGCGCAGCCAGCCGACCGCGCCATCGGGTTTGTCATCCTGCTTGTACGCCCAATGCGCGGCCAGCCCGAATTCGTTGCGCTGGTGCATTTCGCGCGTGCGCACCTGCACCTCGACCCGCATCGAATTTTCCCACATCAGCGAGGTGTGCAGCGAGCGATAGCCGTTGGTCTTGGGCGTCGAGATATAGTCCTTGAACTTGCCCGGTAGAAACTGCCACGTCGTGTGCAGCACGCCCAAGGCGCGATAGCAATCCGCCTCGTTATCGGTCAGCACGCGAAACGCCATGATGTCGGTCACTTGCTCAAAGCTGACATGGCGTTCCGACATCTTTTGCCATATCGAAAAGGGGTGCTTCTCGCGCCCCATAACCTCGACCTGCACGCCCGCTTCGGCGAGCGCCTGCTTGATCGTGAGAGCAATCCGCTCCACCTGGCCTGCGTCCGACCCGCGCAGCTCTTCAAGCTTTTTGGTGATCGTCGCGTAGGCTTCGGGCTCCAACTGCTCGAAGGCGAGCAGCTGCATCTCGCGCATATATTCGTACATGCCCACGCGCTCGGCCAGCGGGGCGTAGATTTCCATGGTTTCACGCGCGATGCGCTGCCGCTTCTCCGGCTTCTTGATGAAGTGGAGCGTGCGCATATTGTGCAAACGGTCCGCCAGCTTGACCAGCAGCACGCGGATATCCTCGCTCATCGCGAGCAGAAATTTGCGCAGGTTTTCCGCCGCACGCTCATTTTCGGGCATCGCCTCGATTTTGGAGAGCTTGGTAACCCCATCGACCAGCCGCGCGACTTCTGGCCCGAAATTGGCTTCGATATCCTCAATCGTCGCCAGCGTGTCCTCGACCGTGTCGTGGAGCAGCGCCGTCATGATCGTTTCCTGATCAAGCTGCAAATCGGTCATCAGCCCGGCAACCTCAACCGGATGGGAGAAATAGGGATCACCGCTCGCGCGCTTTTGCGTGCCGTGTTTTTGCACCGTGTAGACATAGGCGCGGTTCAGCATCGCCTCGTCAGCGGACGGGTCGTAGTCTTTGACCTTTTCAACGAGTTCGTACTGGCGCAGCATTGACGCAAATATCAGGTGCGGCGCAGCGTTAGGCAAGGGAATTCGCGGGGGTGAAGGGCAGATGAGTGTGCGAGCGAAGTTTCGAAGCGTGTCGCAGAGCGCCATGGCGGCGCTTCTCGTTCTTTCGGCCTGCGCGGATGTGCGCGATGCGCCGGTGTCGGCGAGCGCCGAAGCTGACGCCCTTGCGGTCGAGAAATTCCTCGCAACGCTCGATAAAACCACCCTGCCGGCCGACACGTTGGCCGATCTCTACCTCGAAGACGCGGTCATCCTGCGCCCCGGCCTGCCCGAAGTGCGCGGGCGCGAGGCTATCGTGGCGTTGATGAAAGAGCAGGCGGCGGGTCCGGCGCTCGAAATGACTCATCGGGCGGATGAGATCACCCGGTTCGATGATATCCTTGTGGTGCAAGGCGGCGTGACCGGCGTCGCGCGGCCCACTGATGGCTCAGGCCCTTTTCCCTTTGCGACGCAAAATATCATCCTGTTCAAACGCGACGCCCAAGGCGAGCCAAAGATCTGGAAGGTGATCTTCAACGCCGCGCCGCAAGAGGGCTGAAGAGCCCCCTAACGAGGCAAATCAGCCGATAATCGGATCGCGCGCGTCGCTGCGCGCGGGCGAGCCCCGGCCCGCCGCGCCAAGCGCCAGCCACGTCGCCGCTGTAATTGTGCCAACCCGTCCGATAAACATCAGCGCGACGATCGCCATCTGCCCATCAATCGGCAAGAGGCCGGTGATCCCCCGGCTCAGCCCGACCGTCGCAAAGGCCGATATGCATTCGAACATGATATCGGTGAGCGAATGCGGCGTCCGGATCGCCAGATAGAAGGTCGCAATAAAGATCGCGGTGAGCGCAAACATGATCACCGTCACCGCTTGGCTCGCCAATTGGTTCGACACGCGCCGCCCGTCAATCTCGGTCTCGCCCAGCCCTCGGATCTGGTAGAGCAGGATCGCAAACAGAACGGCAATCGTCGTGATCTTGATCCCGCCCGCCGTCCCCGCGCTGCCGCCGCCAATGAACATCAGCACGTAGTGGACCAGCACGGTCTCATCGCGAAACGCAGCGACATCAAGACTGTTAAAGCCCGCTGTTCGCGCCATGGCCGAATGCATCAGCGCGTTGAGCGCGCCCTCAGCCCAGCTCATGGGGCCAAGCGTTTCAATATTGTCGCTCTCAGCGATCAGGACAGTCAGAAACCCAAAGGTCAGCAAAATGCCTGTGCCGATCAGCGTGATGCGCGAATGCAGCGTCCAGTTTGCCGGGTTGCGCCCGCAGCGGATCATGTCCTGCAGCACCGGAAAACCGAGCGACCCCATCACCACGGCGAGAATGATCGGCAGCAGGACCACCGCGTCGCGGTTGTATCCCATCAGACTGTCGGAAAAGGTCGAGAACCCGGCGTTGTTAAAGGCGCTGACCGCCTGAAACAGTCCATGCCAGACCGCCGACCCTATCGGCATGTCGTATTGCGTGTGGAAGCGATAGGCCAACACGATGGTTGCGGCCGTTTCAACGACGGCGGTGATCGCAAGAATCAGCTTGATCGCGTATCCCGCATCCGACAGGCTCAGCTGCTCGCGCTCAACTTCGCGCTCGACCGTGCGGCGCAAGACGAACCCCCGCCCGACCACCAGCGCAAACAGGGTCGCAGCCGTCTTGGTGCCAAGCCCGCCAATCTGGATCAGCGCCAAGATGGTCACCTGGCCGGCCATCGACCAGTAGACGGGCGTGTCTTCGACGATCAATCCGGTGACGGCCACGGCGGAAACCGATGTGAACAAGGCGGTCGATAGAGGCGCGCCCAACTCGCCCGCGCGCGCGACCGGCCACCACAGCGCCAGCGTGCCCAGCGCGATCACGATCAGATAGAAGACCGGCACCACCCGGACGGGATTACGAAGGGCCCACAGCATGGTGCGCCTAACGGATCAGACCCGGATCGGCTCCCGGATTAACGCCCGGACCGATGAAACACTGCGTTCGCGCGTTGCCTCAGCTCCAGGTGGCGCGCGGCGGCAGGCTCATCAGGATCGCATCGATATTGCCGCCCGTTTTCAGGCCAAAGATCGTGCCCCGATCATGGACCAGGTTAAACTCGGCGTAGCGGCCCCGATATTCCAGCTGTACGGCTTCGTCCTCGGGCGTGAAGGCGTCGTCCATGCGCTTTCGCACCAGCTTCGGATAGACGTCGAGAAACGCTTTGCCGACATCCTGTGTGAAAGCGAAATTGCGGTCCCACGCCGCGTCATCCTCGCATTCGAGATGGTCATAGAAAATCCCGCCCACTCCGCGATCCACGCCGCGATGCGGGATGTGAAAATACTCGTCCGCCCACTTCTTGTAGCGTTCGTAATAGGTCGGGTTGTGCGCCATGCAGGCCGCGCGCAGCGAGGCGTGAAACTCCTGCGTATCCTCTTCGTAAGGGATCGGCGGGTTCAAATCCGCGCCGCCGCCAAACCAGGCCTTGCCGGTGGTGAGGAAGCGCGTGTTCATATGCACGGCGGGCACTTGCGGGTTCCACATATGCGCAACCAGACTGATGCCGGTCGCGGTAAAGCCGGGGTTTTCCGCGCTTGCGCCGTTCATGTTGCCAGCGAATTCCTTGGGGAAAGAGCCCATTACGGTTGAGACGTTGACGCCGACTTTTTCGAACACCTTGCCCTTCATCAGGCCTTGTACGCCGCCGCCGGGATTGTCGTTGCCATCCTCTTTGCGGCTCCAAGGCGTGTATTGAAAGCTTGCATCAGAGCCCGCTTCGCGCTCAATCGCTTCGAACGCCGCGCAGATCTGATCGCGCAGGCTCTCAAACCAAGCCTTGGCCTTGGCGGTGTGGGGTGCCCATTCGCTCATTCGTCTCGATCCCGTCCCGAGTGTCATCCCCTGCCCTCCCATTGGACAGTGAGTGTGTCCATCCGCTTTGACATGCCCGGAGTCAATGGGGCTTTGCCGTCATCGCCCTCTTGCCAAGGCGTTGGATACAAGCCATTTGGGGCGTATGGTTCTTGCTTCGTTCTCACCCCCTGTCGGCGCCCCGCTTGAGTTTGCGGGCGAAGAGCTGGTGCTGCTCAAGAACAACGCGCTGTATTGGCCGCGCGAACGGGCGCTGTTGGTTGCGGACCTGCATTTGGAAAAAGGCAGCTGGTACGCGCAGACCGGGCAGATGCTGCCTCCCTATGACAGCCGCGAAACGCTGGAGCGGGTGGCGGATGCAGTGAAGGCGACGGGCGCGCGGCGCGTGATTACGCTGGGCGATAACTTTCACGATGACGCGGGCACGCACCGGCTCGACCCTTATGCGGCGGGCATGCTTGAGACGCTGATCCGAACGCTCGATTGGGTCTGGATCACCGGCAACCACGATGAAACATTGCCCCGCGCTTTCGGAGCGGCGGTCGTGCCCGAGATGGTCGTCAACGGCATCACCCTGCGCCATGAGGCGAAGCCGGGTGAGAGGGGGCCCGAAATGTCCGGCCACTACCACCCCAAGATGCGCGTGCGGGTGCGAAACCGCCACATCGCACGCCCCTGCGGCGTGCTGAGCCGCTCAACGGGCGCGGGCGACCGGCTGATAGCGCCGGCGTTCGGCGCCTATACAGGTGGCATGGATGCCGGCTCGCCTGAGATCCTCAAAGCTCTGGCGCCCGCACAAAGGATCGACGCGGTGTTGCCGGCCAAGGGTAAATTGGTCACATTTCCGCTCTATCGCGACGCGGCCTAAGACTCATCTGGCAATCCGCACCCGAAATCCCTACATTATGAACATCTATTCAGGCTGATTCAGGAGATCCCACATAGCCCGTCCACCTCGGCGTCCGATGGCCCCGCCCGTTAAAAGCGGCCCTCGTTACGATAATTTCATTCAAGTCCCCAAGGTCCGCGTTATCGATGACGAAGGCGAGAACCTTGGTGTGATGTTCACACGCGAAGCGGCCGAACAGGCGAACGAGAAAGGCCTCAACCTCGTTGAAGTCTCGCCCAACGCTGACCCGCCCGTGTGCAAATTCCTTGATGTCGGCAAATACCGCTACGAGGCCCAGAAAAAGGCCAACGCCGCGCGCAAGACCCAAAAGACGCAGGACATCAAAGAGGTCAAAATGCGTCCCAACATCGACACGCACGATTACGACGTGAAGATGCGCAACGTGAACAAGTTCATCGACCAAGGCGACAAGGTGAAGGTGACCTTGCGTTTCCGTGGCCGTGAAATGGCGCACCAACACCTCGGCATGGACCTGCTCAAGCGCGTCCAACAAGACGTCGAAGAGACCGCCAAGGTCGAAGCGTTTCCGCGCCTTGAAGGGCGCCAAATGCTGATGGTGCTCGCCCCCAAATAGGCGCGAGGCGCCGCGCTGGCAGCTAGAAAAGGGCGGGTTCACAAAGCGTGTCCCCGCCCTTTTCTTTGCGCGCCGTGCCGTTCGTCGAGCCCGGTCGGCGGTTTGCCTTTTTCGACCAAGGGTTTGTGGAAACCGATCACCGCGCCCACGCGTTTCCTAGGCACGTTATGGTGACGATACCCCCTCGGATCATTCACGCAGGGTTCGTTCGTCACGAAAGGCTCCCCGCCGCTCCTCCGAAAGAGCGCAAGGCATTTGAGCCGATGGGATTTTGAAAGGGCTACTCTCATGCGCATCTCGCGTGCCACTTTGACCGATCTGACGGCGCTGAGCGCCGCGACGCTCAGCCTCGCCGCCCCCGCCTTTGCGCAGAGCCCTGATCCGGCTTTCGCCACCTTCACGCCCGCTTCGGCAACGAACACCAACGCGATTGATTACGACGTGTGGGACGAAGCGGTGAAGAACATCGTCATTTCAATGGGCCCGTCGCTGCGCCAGACCGCTGGCCGCCCGCCCGAAGGGTTCGGATCGCGCCGCCAATACGGGCACACCTCG
Source organism: Pseudomonadota bacterium (assembly GCA_039033515.1). Taxonomy (GTDB): domain Bacteria; phylum Pseudomonadota; class Alphaproteobacteria; order Sphingomonadales; family Sphingomonadaceae; genus Erythrobacter. The sequence continues at coordinate 54,458 of JBCCCM010000016.1, read as the reverse complement.
CGTTATCGCCTTGAAGGGACGCGGGTTACCTTCAGTTTCCTCGACAAGACGATAATCGGCAACCTCGCCCAATATCGCCAGGATCTGCAATCGATCGCGGACAAGGTCGATCTGCAATCCTTGAGCCGCAACGAACAGCTCGCTTTCTGGATCAATCTGCACAACGTCGCGCTGGTCGAACGGATCGGCGAGGCATGGCCGGTGCGCCAGCCGCGCAAGCAAAAGATCGACGGCGTGATGATCGACGAGGACAAGTTCATCACCGTCGAAGGCGTGGCTCTGTCACCGCGAGACATTCGCGAGAAAATCGTCTTCGCAAATTGGAGCGATCCGCGCGTCATCTATGGTTTCTGGCGCGGAGATATTGGCGGCCCCTCAATCCAGCGCGAAGCGTTTACCGGCGAAAACGTCAGCCGCCTGCTCGACAGGGGCGCGCGCGATTTCGTGAACTCGCTGCGCGGCACACAGCAACAGGGCCGCGAATTGCTGGTGTCGACCCTTTACGAAGAAGTAGCGCCGTTCTTCTTTCCCGATTTCGAAGCCGATCTGCGCGCTCATCTGGCGAAATACGCCACCGACGATGTCGCCAAGATCTTGGCGGAAACCTCGCGCACGGACGCCGTGATTTCCGAATACGACATTGCGGATCTGGCGGGCGGCCTGCGCGAGCCGACCCTGTCGAATATTCAAGACCCCAGCGGCCGCACGCAGGGCTTTCGCATTCCGCGTTCGATGACGGCGCTTCTCGCGCAGCGCGATGAGAAATTCCGCCGCATCATCAAGGAAGGCCGCACGGGCACCGTCACCTTCAGCGAACTGAAACTGCCGGAAGACGAAGAAGAAAACGCCGAAATCAAGTGAACGCTGCCCGGTGAACGCTTGCACTGAGCACGCATACGCGAGACAAGCGGTGCCGTGACTTGGTGAACGGTAAGGAAGTGATCAATGTTTAGCGGCGCAGCGCGAACGATGGTTTCAGCGTCCAGCCTCGCGCTTTTGCTGGGCGCGCCAGGCGCTGTTCCGGCATCAGCGCAAACGAGCGGCTCCGCTAAGAAGGCCATCATGGTCGAAAGCGGACAGCTTCAAAACGCCGATCCTTTCGCGATCTTCGCGCCAAGCGAAGAACGCATCGATCACACGATCGACTACGAAATCTGGGACTTCGCGCTCAAACAATTGGTGGTGGATATGGGCCCCTCCATCCGCGAGCGGCCCGTCATCACCACCGCGAGCCAGATCGCGCGCGGATCGCGAATCAGGGCCGGGCATAATTCGCGCTATCGCACCGAAGGCTCGATGATGGCCTTTTCGCTGCTCGACACCGCCGCCATTGAGAGCTTCACCGAATACCGGCGCGATCTGGAACGTGTCGCAACCGACGCGCTCGACATTTCGCGCCTGCGCCGCGACGAGCAGCTCGCCTTCTGGTTCAATCTGCACAACGCCGCGTTGGTTGAGCAGATCGCCAAGAATTGGCCTTTCCGCCAGCCGCGCCGGCTCGAAGTGGACGGCGTGCCGCTCGACGAGGCCAAGCTGATCACCATCCGCGGCGTCTCGATGAGCCTTAGGGACATTCGCGAGAAGATCGTTTACGCCAATTGGCGCGACCCGCGCGTGATATACGGCTTTTGGCGCGGCGAGATCGGTGGTCCTGCGCTTCAGCGTGACGCGTTCACCGGGCAAAACGTCGATCCGCTGCTGACCGAGGAGGCTGAGAATTACGTCAACAGCCTGCGCGGCACCGAAAAACGCGGCGATACCTTGCATGTCTCGACCTTGTATGAGGATGCGCAGGCGTTTTACTTCCCCGACTTTGCCGCAGACGTGCGCGCCCATATAGAAGACTACGCCAACGACGAGGTGCTCGATTTTGTCGGACGCACGAGCAAGGTTGAACCCAGTTTGCGCGAATGGGACATTGCCGATCTGTCGGGCGGCTATCGCGACAACATCGCGCTCGAAAAGTCGCGGCCCGGGCTTTCGGCCGGCGCGGTCGAGCTGCTGCAACAGCGCGCGATCAAACAGCAGCGTATCGAGCGCCGCAAGAAAAAGGGCGAGAACACCGGAACGGTGACGTTCACGCCGCTTGTCCTGCCAGAAGGCGACCCCGCCGCGACAACCTCCGAGATTGATTAGGGACGCTTGCCCAGAGAACTAGGATGCAGTGAACCGGGACGGAAGAGCGCGCTCTTCGCCCACCTTACTGGTCCTAAGCTGGCAGGATCCTTCTCTCTTCATTCGACCTCGGGCGACGCAACGCCATCCTCGCCAGCGACAATAACTGTACCAATCGGAATGCCGTGACGAATGGCTCGGAAGATCTTGCGACGGCGCTCTTCCCAAAGAACTTGCGAGCCCCAATTCACGCGAAAGCTCACCGGCCGTTGCGGTACGCCCGCGCCACCCGGCAGAAAGGTTCCGTCACCAGGGTTGATGTCGACCAACAGATTATCCAGCACGGCGAATGTTTCCCCACGCGACATGTCTGCAATATCAAGTTCATAGTCGGGGTTGTACGCCGTCTTCTCTGTCTTTTTGATGAGCTTTTGCACCGGCTCATCAGCGAACTGAGCCAGATGTTCGCGTAAAGCGGTATCACTTTTAAAATAAAATGGTGCGGCCTCGCGATACAGTTGGCTGACTTGGAGGGCCCCGCTGTATTTTTCGACACCGCGAAGGGAATTCACGAAATCCCTTGCCGAAGCGTCGAGCAGCGAATTCACATTGGGCCCGCTAAACGCCATGCGATGAATGGTCGGCCCGCCGATCTCCCCGCGCCAAAAGCCATACATCACCTTGGGATCGCGCCAGTTGGGATAAACAATCCGCTCGCGGATATCGCGTGGGGAAAGATCGACGCCAGCGACGGTAATCAGCTTGGCATCGTCCAGTACGGCCTCATTGCTGCCGAAAGTGCGCCCTGACGGTTGGGTCAGCGGGTATTCTTTCGCCAAGGCCTCGATCACTGCGACATTGTGCAGGTTCAGCCAAAAGGCAAGTTGTTCATTGCGCGGGATCCGGGTGATGTCCAGCGTCGATCCGACCCGTTCCAGATCAGCGCGATATTCGGTCAGCGAGGCGCGGATATCATCGGTGAAAAACGCGAAGGCGACACGGTTGCCTTCCAATCGGACGCGCGATTCGTGCCCCTGAATGCGGCGTGTCCCAAGCCTCGGGTCCCGGCGGGGCGCCATTTCCCGGATCGAGGGGCCCATGGGAATGACCATCCAACGCAGCGCCTCATCAAGATAGCTGTAGTCGATCGTATGGTCTTCAACATCTCCGGAGGGGCTGAACTGACCCAGTTGCGCGGGCGGAACATAGACAGCGTCCTGCGCGGGTTTGACCGAGCGCTGGGCGAAGGCCGCGCTTTCGGCGCTGAGCGGCGCGGTCGCTAGCCCGGTTGCCGCCAAGGCAAGAGCGCCTGAGGCGAGGGTTTTGATATGCAAGGTTTGCGATGAAGCTTTACGGCGCACTGGTCTCTCCAAGATTTCCAAACACGATCCGTCCGCCCAACACCGTGGGATATCACAGTCTAACGCCAGATGAACAGGCTCCCTTGCGCGCGTACGAAACCGCGCCGTTCCGGTCCGGATTGGTAACAAGTGACAAGCCCGGCGCACGCAAAGCGGGCGTAAACGATCACTTGGCGTTTGTGCGCGGGTCAAGGCGCGCTAAGGAGAAACACATCACCCGGGGATCCACTTCATGACCGCGCGCCAGATCGGCCTTATCGCAGGGCCGCTCCTCTTCGCCTTCACCGCTTTCACCGCTCCGCCTGGTTCGATGAGCCCGGAGGCGTGGCTGGTGGCAGGGCTGGTCGTATGGATGGCAGCCTGGTGGATCACCGAGGCGGTGCCGATGACGGTCACGGGCCTTCTGCCGTTTATCTGGCTGCCGCTGGGCGGTGTGATGAACGCGCGCGAGACGGCGAGCAATTACTACGCGCCGATCCTGTTTCTGCTGCTGGGCGGCGCGTTTATCGCTCTGGCGATTGAGCGCACGGGGCTGCATCGCAGGCTGAGCCTCGCCATTTTGCGCGTCGTTGGCTCTGACGGCGGACAAATCCGGCTGCTGCTGGCCTTCATGATATCGGCTGCGGTTCTCTCCATGCTGATCTCCAACACGTCGACCACCTTGATCATGATGCCCATTGCGCTCGCGGTGATCACGGGCGGTGAAGGGGCTGTGGCGAAGGGTTCAGGGGGCTTGGCCAGCGAGCAGAGCAAACCCGCACATGACGGCCTGAGCGGCGCGCTGCCGATGGGCATCGCCTTTGCCGCCAGCATCGGCGGGCTTGGCACCATTGTCGGCTCGCCCACCAACGGGATCGGCGTGCAATTGCTCGACGATATGATCGGGCTCGAGATCAGCTTTGCGCAATGGATGATGTTCGGGCTCCCGGTGGTGATCCTCGGCGTTCCCCTGGCCGCGCTAATCATCGCCTCGGTGCAAAAGGTGCGCGCACACCCCTTCGATGTGACCGCCGCGCGCGACGCGATCGCGGATGAGACGCCGTGGTCGAGCGCGGAAAAGCGTCTGGTGCCGATCATCGCCCTCGCCTTTGCGCTGTGGATGACCCGGCTATGGGTCGCGCCCCTGTTACCTCAGGGCAGTTGGACCGACGGCACCATCGCCATTTTGGCAAGCTTTGCGCTGTTTCTGGTGCCGGACGGGACCGGGCGTCCGCTGCTGCAATGGGACGAGGCCAATCGCGCGCCATGGGGCATTATCCTGATGTTTGGCGGCGGGCTGGCGCTGGCGGCTGGGATGGACGCATCGGGTCTGGCGACGTGGCTGGGCCAAGCGCTGCTGCCACTCGAAGCCGTCCCGCTTATCCTCATGACGCTCGCAGTGGTCGCCATGATCATTCTGGTCACCGAATTTGCGAGCAACGTCGCGACAGCCTCGGGGATCATCCCGATCGTCGCCAGCCTCGCAGCGGGCCTTGGCCTTGGCGAGGATGCGGTGCTGCTCGCCATGCCCGCCGCTCTGGCGGCAAGCTGGGGCTTCATCCTGCCAGCAGGCACCGGACCGAACGCCATCGCCTGGGCCACGGGACGCCTGCGGATCGAGCGATTGGCCACCGCCGGTTTGATGCTGGACGTGTTCGGCGCGCTGACCATCGTTAGCGTGGTCTGGGGAATTTCGGCAATAACGTAGTTTCTTGGCGCATTGGGCAAAAGGACGTACACTTCGGCCTGATGCAGAAAGCCTTTGACGGGTGGGACAGTTCAGGAGGCCTTATGAAAAAGACACCTTTCGCCGCCGCTGCGATTGCCGCCAATGTGTCTCTCACCCTCGCGATGCCGGCGCACGCCGATAGCTATTCGGTCCAGACCCAAACCTCATCCACGTCGCAAAAAACCAGCGCAAACCGCCTGTCTTCCTTCGTCCCGCGCACGAAGGATACCGGGCAAAAGATCGACTATTCGATCTGGGGGTATGCTCTGAAAAGCATTGTTGTGGGCCTTGGACCCTCGCTGCGCAGCGCATCGGGGCGGCCTGAAGGGTTCACCGGCACTCATTTTAACCGGGGGCACAAATCCCGGCTGCGGATGGAAGGCTCGCGCGTCGCGTTCAGTTTTTTCGACGAGGATCTGACCGCGTCCCTGACCGAATATCGCGAGGATCTGGAGCGGGTCGGCACCCAGCTCGACATCGCCAGCCTCGCGCGCAACGAACAGCTCGCCTTCTGGCTGAACCTGCACAACGTCGCCGTGATCGAACAGATCGCGCGAAATTACCCTACGATCCAGCCGTCGCGTCTTAAAATCGACGGCGTTCCGATGGACGAAGCGCGCTTTATCGAGGTCGCCGGGATCAAGCTCAGCCCCAAGGATATCCGCACCGGTATCGTCTATCCGAACTGGTCCGACCCGCGTGTCATCTATGGCTTTTTCCGCGGCGATATCGGCAGCCCGCTGATCCAGCCCGAAGAATTCAACACCCGCAATCTCGACTTTTTACTGGGCGATAACGCGCAGGAATTCGTCAACTCCCTGCGCGGTGTGGAGCAGCGCGGCAAGACCCTGCATGTCTCGAAAATCTACGAGGAAGCCGCCGCGTTCTTTTTCCCTGATTTCCAGCCCGATCTTTATGCGCATTTGGCCACGCACGCCAATTACGATGTGGTCAAGGAGATTGCCAAGACCGATCAGATCGCGGCAACCTTGTCCGAACCCGACATTGCCGATCTCGCCCGCGGTCAGCGCCAGCCGTATATCGCCAACGTGACATCGACCAACCGTTTCGACGAACCCGTCATGGCCAGCACCCGCATTCCGCCCAACATCCAGCGCTACATCGGAGAGCGTCGCGAAAAAGTGGAACGGCTTGAACGGCGCGGGCAACGGCTCTGGACCATTCGTGTGATCCCGCTCGATCTGCCCGGGCAGGAAAGCTCAGTTCCCGAAATCGACTAATTGCGGAACAAGACCTTCGCGTTTCCCACGCTTCACCCCGATATCAGCGCCAAACCGGTTGCACTTGAAACGAGTGCCCGATAGTCCTTCGCCCTATCGGCGGCCAGGGGAGAGGCGCTTCTGCGGAGGTTAGAAGCGGGGGCCCATGGCGCGCCAGTATCGGGATCGCTTCCCGGTATCAGCCCCTGCCTTCCTGGGGGTGATTTGGGGGAGGAGAGCCACGCGATGGCCGACGCAATCGATTCGACCGAGACACCCACACCGCGCCGCAAGCCCAAGCCGGAAAGAACATCCATCAATGGGCGCGATCTGAAACCCTCGACGCTGATGATGGGGCACGGCTTTGACCCGACCTTGTCCGAAGGCTCGCTGAAAGCGCCGATCTTTCTCACATCGACCTTTGCGTTTGAAAACGCGGCGGCGGGCAAGCGTCATTTCGAAGGCATCACCGGAAAGCGCAAAGGCGGGGCCGAGGGCCTCGTCTATTCGCGCTTTAACGGGCCCAATCAGGAAATTCTCGAAGATCGCCTCGCCATCTGGGACGGAGCCGAGGACGCCCTCACCTTTTCCAGCGGCATGACCGCGATCTGCATCTTGATGATGGCTTACGCCAGCGCCGGGGATGTGATCGTCCATTCCGGTCCGCTCTACGCCGCCTCGGAAGGCTTTGTTTCCAAAGTCATGTCCAAATTTGGCGTCACCTATGTCGATTTCCCGGCCGGCGCAAGCCGCGAGGAACTCGACGAAGTGCTCAAACGCGCCAAGTGTCAGGCGGGCGAGAACGGCGGCAAGGTGGCGATGATCTATCTTGAAAGCCCGGCGAACCCGACCAACGCGCTGGTCGATATCGAAGCGGTCAAGGAAGCGCGCGACGCGAACCTCAAATGGTCGTGCCCGATCGCGATCGACAACACGTTTCTGGGACCGCTGTGGCAGCGCCCGCTCGGCCACGGCGCGGACATCGTCGCCTATTCGCTGACCAAATATGTTGGCGGGCATTCGGATTTGGTGGCAGGCTCGATTGCGGGCGCGAAAAGCTGGATGGATCCGGTGCGCGCGCTGCGCAACACGATGGGCGGCATCGTGGACCCCAACACCGCCTGGATGCTGCTGCGTTCGCTTGAGACCGTCGAACTGCGCATGGAGCGCGCCGGGCGCAACGCCGAGAAAGTGTGCGCTTTCCTGCGCGATCATCCCAAGGTCACGGGTCTGGGCTATCTCGGCCATATCGAGGATGCGCGCCAGCAGGACATCTATGATCGCCACTGCAAGGGTGCCGGATCGACCTTCAGCGTCTTCATTGATGGCGGCGAGGCGGAGTGCTTCCGCTTCCTCGACAACCTGCAGATCGCCAAGCTGGCGGTGAGCCTCGGCGGCACCGAGACGCTGGCGAGCCATCCGGCCTCAATGACGCACCTGTCGGTGCCCGACGAACGCAAGGCGGCGCTCGGCATCACCGACAGTCTGGTGCGCATCAGCATCGGCATCGAAGATCCCGACGACCTGATCGCCGATTTTGAACAGGCGCTTGAGAAGGTCTGATTTTCAGACTAGCCTCTCGCATCACGGGAGAGGTTTATCATGAGCGACACACGCAAACCCGTCTGCCTGATCCTGGGCGCAGGCGCGGGGATTGGCGGCCACACGGGCAAGCGTTTTGCGGCGGGCGGGTATCACGCCGTCCTCGCGCGGCGGTCCGACGAGGAGGGCCTCGCTCGGTTGGTTTCCGAGATTGAGGACGCCGGGGGCAGCGCCACCGGTGTTCTCATCAACGCGGTCGATGACGGCACGATCGAGGATCTGGTCGAGCGGATCGAGCGCGATATCGGCCCGATCGAGGTCTGCCTGTTCAATCTGGGCGCGCAGATCGGCAATCGGAAATTCTTCGACACCCCGCACAAGGCCTTTGAGCTGGGTTGGCGCATGACAAGCTTTGCGCTCTTTCGCCTGGGCCAGGCGATGCTGCCCACGATGATTGAGCGCGGCCATGGCACGCTGCTGGTGACCTCAGCGACTTCGGCGATGCGCGGCAACGCTGGCCAGCACAGCCACGCCGCCGCCATTGGCGGGCGCCGGATGCTGTGCCAGACCCTCAACGCAGAATTCGCCCCGCAAGGCATCCATGTCGCGCATATCGTGGTCGACGCTCCGGTTGACGCGCCCGACACGTTAGGCAAGCTGCTGGGCGACAAATTCGAAGCGTTCAAAGCGTCAAAGGGCGAAGACGGTATCCTTGATCCCGCCGCTCTGGCCGAAACCTACTGGCATCTCGCGCACCAACCGCGCAGCTGCTGGAGCTTCGAGGTTGACGTGCGCCCCTACACCGACGTGCCCTGGTGGAACGATAATCCCTCGCCCACGATCGACACGAGCTCGGCCAATCCGGGGTTTCGCAAAAGCTAGCCGAGCGCCGGCGCTTTATATGCGGACAGCGACACCGCACCATTTTGCGTAGGTTTCAGTGGCCACGCCATTCGCGGCGATCTTCGGCGGCGCGCAGAACTTCGTAGGCCACTTGGATCTTCTGGAATTCCTTGGCCGCTTCTTCATCGCCCGGCTTCACGTCGGGGTGCACCTCTTTCGCGCGGGCGCGATAGGCTTTTTTGATCGCCGCGAAATCGACATCGGGCTCAAGCTCCAACGCTTCGAGAGCGCGCATTTCATCCGCGCTACGCGATCCATCGCCTGACCCGGTCCAGCCGTAATGCGAGGCCTCGGCGTAGCCTGCGCTCTGGTTGCGTTCGGCCTTCGCGCGCGCTTCTTTCTCGGCCTTATCGAGGCCTTCGAAATAGTCCCAGCCCTTGTTGTATTCCGCCGCGTGCTTTTGACAGAAATACCAGCGGTCCGGGCTGTTGGGCGCTTTGGGCGCGGGGCAATCGCCGGGCTCTTCGCAGCCGTGGCGATCGCACAGGCGCACATTCACCGCCTCGCGTTCGGATTCGTAACCGCGCCAGCGGGGAAAACCCCAATCGTTGGACCGCCGCGCGCGGCTCATGCGCGCTCACCTGACGTGGCTGGGGATTGGGTCGTGCAGTTGGCCATCGCTGCCATATCTACGGTCACATACGCCGCTTGGGAAGCCGCGGCTTTACGCAAATTTTGCAGGGAACGCTTCGCCGCTCGGGCCGTTAGGGGTGCGGACGCGGTGGGCTCCTCTCCCCCGCCGTGTCCGCTTTGGCTATCACACACCACCTCACACTGGCCCTATGAGCTTTCAGCTGACCCTTAGCAGCCTTGTCTGCACACTCGCTATGCTTGCGCTGTGCGTGACCGCGCGGCTTGGCCCGGTGGCGCTTTGCGCATTCTGAGAGCTTACGATTAGTCCGCGCTCCAACAGCAAAGGGCGGCGCGCGCCCCGCTGGCCCGCACCGCCCCTTTTCGTGACAAAGCGCTGATCGGTTTAGTTGATCGTCACGCTGGCCGCGCGGCGGTTTTGCGCCCACGCCGCCTGGTTTGACGCGAGCGCAACCGGGCGCTCCTTGCCAAAGCTCACCGTGGTGATCCGGTTCGCTGGAATGCCAAGGCTGACCAGGTAGTTCTTGGCCGCGTTCGCCCGGCGCTCGCCTAAAGCGAGGTTGTACTCGCGTGTGCCGCGTTCGTCGCAATGCCCCTGAATGGTGAAGTTCACGCTTGGATATTGCGCGAAATATTGCGCCTGCGCCTGAAGCGCGGCGGCGTCGGCGCTATCGATGTTGAAGCGGTCGGTGTCGAAATAGACGGTCGTCGAATTACCGACGGCGGCGGCGAAGTGCTCTTGCGAGCCCACTTGCGGTCCAGCGGACTGGGTGCCCGAGGAGGGCGGCGGTGCCGCTTGCGCCGGGCGGCTGGTGTCCGCCGGGGGCGGGGGCAATTGCTCAGGCGCTTTCTTGGAACACGCCGCGACGGCGCTGACGCTGCCCAACAGGAGGGCGATCTTGAGAGATGTCTTCATGGCGTTTCCTTTCAAGAGATACGCAAAACAGCGTTGCGCGAAGGGTTATGCGAGATTTGGGCGTACGGTTGCTGGAATTGTGGCAGTTTTCAAGGCCTATAAGCCGCCCTCAAGGCCGGATCGGCCCCCATGCCGGGTCCGAGGCGTCGACGGGAGTGGGCAAGCGGCGCTCGTTGCGGCCCGTCAGATCCACTTGCCACAGCGAGGAGCGGCCTGCGTTGCGTGTGGTGCGGAAGAACTGGATGATGCGGCCATTGGGCGCCCAGGTCGGGGCTTCGTCCTGCCATCCGCTCGTCAGCACTTTCAGGTTGCGCCCGCCCGGCGTCATGACGGCGACGTTAAAATCGCCCGCGATGCGCGTGAAGGCGATCTGGTCGCCGCGCGGGCTCCATTCCGGTGTGGCGCAGCGCCCACCGAAGAAAGTGATGCGCTTCTGGTTCGTCCCATCGGCGTCCATCACATAGCATTGCTGCGTGCCCGAACGGTCGCTTTCAAACACGATGCGGCGGCCATCGGGCGAATAGCTGCCGCCGATATCGATACCCGGCGTGTTGGTCAGCCTTTCGCTTTGTCCGCCGCGCACGGAGACGCGGTAGATGTCCGTGTTGCCCGCAACCGACATCGAGTAGAGGATCGACTTGCCATCGGGCGACCAGCGCGGCGCGAGCGTCGGGTTGGTGTTCTCGGTCACCAACGTCTGTTTGCCGCTGCCGATATCATAGACGTAAATGCGCGGGTTGCCGTCGACATAGGACAGGTAAAGGATCTTGGAATAGTCGGGCGAGTAACGCGGGGTGAGCGCGGTCGCGCTGCCCAGCGTCAGGAAGCGATGGTTGGCGCCATCGGAATCCATCACCGCCAAACGCTTGACCCGGTTATCCTTGGGGCCCGTCTCAGCGATGTAAGCGATGCGGCTGTCGAAAAACGGGTCTTCGCCGGTCAGCCGCGCGTAGATCAGGTCTGAGCATTTGTGCGCCGCGCGCCGCCAGTCGGCGGGCCGCACGACATACCCTTCGCGGATCAGCTCATCACGAAGTGCGACATCATAGAGGTAGCACCCCACCACTATCCGCCCGTCATCGCGCGCGCGGACGTAGCCGTGGACCAGCATTTCCGCGCCGCGCCCGCTCCAGCTGCTCCAATTGGGATCGGTGATCTGATCGTATGCGGGGCTCGGAAGCGCGCTGGGCCCGGTGGGTTTGAACAGGCCGTTATTGCGCAAATTGCCCGTGATCACATTGGCGACCTCGCGCCCTAGCGCGGCGGTGCCATCGGCGTTGGCAGGCGTGGGCGTGTCGCGGTCGGTCGCAAAGGCGGGGATCGCGATCCCCAGATCCTGCCAATCGTTTTCATCGGTGACGGTGAAGGTCAGCCCGCCTTCATCCGCCTCATCACTTGAAGCGGCGGTGTCGGTTGTCTCCACCTGGCCACCTTCGGCCAAGGGCTCACCCAAATCCTGATTTTGAGCCGCCAGCGGGGCTGTGAGCGCGGTCGCGAGGACCGCCAGAGCAAAAGCACGAAACGTCATCGGGATAGGTTCCTATCAAAGCGCGCGCCGCGGATCGACTTCCACGCGTTGTAAAATTCGTCCGGAAGGTCAAACGGCGCGGCGAGTTGCACCGCGCGGATGGCTCTTTCGGCGTGAAGCGGGGCTTGCGGGCGGTTCGACGCGGTCACGCCCGTCTGGCGGATGACGCGCGGGCGCCCCTTTAACGAGCCGTCCTCGTTGAGCTCAAAGGCGAGGATCGTCACCAATTCATCCGCATCCGCGCCCGCCGGCGCGGTCCAGTGCGGCTTCACTTCGCGCACAATACGCTGGATGATCGAAGCCTTGGCGCTGGGCCCGATTTCAGAAGCCGGCAAGCGCGTGTCATCGGTGGCTGTAGAGCTTCCTCCACCTTTTAGAAAATCATCGCCGATCAGCGAGCCTGCGGGCTTTTGCGGCGCGGCCGATGGCGCGGGCGCGGGCGTGCTCTTGTCGGGGCGGCTGCGTTCGCGCGGCGGCGCGGGCGTTGTTGTGGCGGTACGCGGCGTGCGCGCTTCGGGTTGCGGCGCAGGTTCGGTCACCTGGGTGGTTGGTGTGTCGCTAACAGTGTCCGGAGCGGGCGGCACTGGGTCCACGTCCAGCGTTGGCGCGATGGCCGCGCGGCTTTCCACGACCGCTTCAGGCGCGGTCGCCGCCAGGCTGACCTCGCTGGCCAGGCTGACGGTCATACGCTCTTCGAAATCGATCATGGGCGGGGGCGCGGGTTGCAGCACCAACAGCGCCACCACACCCACATGCAGCGCCACAGCGACGGCCAGACCGGCGCTGTCTTCGGTGCGTAATGCGGCTGCCTCTCCCATACTGACCCGGTTGCTATGGCTGGTTAACTGAACCGCTGGTGACCAGCGAGATCGAGGTGAAGCCCGCGCGGTTCAACTCACCGAGCACAGCCATCGTCCGACCGTAATCGAGACCGCGATCGCCGCGAAAAACCACGATCGGAAATTCCCCGCTGGCCCGCCGGTCAATCGCCGCCAGCGCCTGTGGAAACGCGCCATCGGCGATGGCTTCGTTGTTGAGGAAAATCACGCCGTCCTGATCGACCGAGATGGTGATCTGTTCAGGCGATTGGTCGACCGGATTGGCGCGGCTTTCAGGCAGTTCGATTGGCACACCGACCGCGAGCAGCGGCGCGGTCACCATGAAGATGATCAGCAGCACCAGCATCACATCAACAAACGGCGTGACGTTGATCTCCGCCATCGGCGCGCGGCGAGAACCACGCGAGGCGCGGCGGCCTGCGGCGCGAGAGGAGGAAACACCCACCGCCACTACGCTTTATCGAGCTCTCGGCTCAAGCCTGCGTGAACCTTGTCGGCAAACCTTTGCAGCTTCGCCTCGTATCGGTTCACCCGCGCGGAGAAGCGGTTGTAGGCGATGACCGCCGGGATCGCGGCAAACAGTCCGATGGCCGTCGCAAACAAGGCCTCGGAAATGCCGGGCGCGACCACGGCAAGGCTTGAGCTTTCCTGCGCGCCGATCTGGAAAAAGCTGTTCATGATGCCCCACACCGTGCCGAACAGGCCCACAAAAGGCGCAACCGATCCGGTCGTCGCGAGAAAGTTGAGCTTGTCCGCCAAATCGTCGGCTTCCTCGGCGATCTGGCTTTCCATCGCGGCGCCGATGCGGTTGCGCGCGGCGGCTTTATCGACCTGTCGACCATTTGCGGTGGATCGCTTCCATTCGTCGAGCCCGCTGCTGGCCACGCGCGCAGAGGGCACTTCGCCGCGCATCTGGCGCGTCAGCAAGCTTTCGCGATCCTTGGTGTCCCAAAAGTCGCTTTCGTAATCGCGCGACTTCTTCTCCAGCTTGCTCGCGCGCATCGAGAACGCGACGATGATCGTCCACACCCACACGCTCGCGAGGATCAGGCCGACCATCACCACCTGCACGACGATGTCGGCGTCCAGAAACAGCGTGAGCGGATCAAGCCGGGTGGCAGCGGCGGCCAGAAAAGGATGCGCAACAAAAAAGGTCATGCGGTCTCACTATCCATGAAAGTCTTGAAAGCGGCGCGCCATGGCGCGGGCTGGCGTCGCGGGCGCCCTTCGAGCGAGATGAAGCCGACGCGCAAAGTCGCTTCGCACAAGGGCGCGCCCTCCCCGCCCGCTTCGGGTCGCCGCGCGATCTGGTGCATCCGGCAGCTCGCCGCGCCCAATTCGGTGCAGCGCGTCTCGATCACAACGTCATCGTCAAGCCGCGCGGGCGAGAGGTATTTGATATTCATCTCGGCCACCGCGTAAGCGCCGCCTTCCCTGGGATCAGACCCCGCTTCGATCGCGGCGCGCTGATCAATATCCAGCAAACGCAGCAGATCCGAGCGCGCGCGCTCAAACCAGCGCAGGTAATTGGCGTGGTAGGTGATGCCCGAAAGGTCGGTGTCCTCATAATAGACGCGCACCGCGTAAAAATGCGACGCGCCGTCGAGTACACCGCCGGGAAAGGTGAGAGCGCTGGGGGTGGGCTGAACCATTGCGAGAGGGCTTAACGGATGCGGAATCACCATGGAAGCCGGTATTCTCGCCTTATCCCTGAATGTTGGTCGAACACGCGACTAACTGAGAGGAGAGCGCGCCCGTTAGCGCGCAATCTGAGCACTGGCGATAGCGGACCGGCCTAGCGCTTGACCTCTTTGATCGCCCGCCATTCGTCCCAGCCGATATCGCGTCCCGGGTAGGCCGGGTTCTCAAACGCCCACTCAACCGCGACCCACGCGCGCACGGCATCGTCCAGCGCGCGATCAGCGGGCTCACCCTGATCGCTTTCACGCGCCCAGAATGTGACCGTCGCATCATAACCCAGCTTGCGCGTGGGATCGATATACACGCATCCCAGCACCTTTGCGCCGTCCAGCGAGACAACGGTGTAAGCAAACGAAGTGCGCCGCGCGAACTCCTTCTGGTGCCAGCCCAGATCCACAAGGTTAAGCTCAAGCGTCAACCCTTCGGGCCAATTGCTGCCGCCGGGGAACAGTTTCATCAACTGGCCCTTGCTGGCCATGACTGCATCGAAGTCTTTGACCACATCGTTGACGCTCAGCATCCGCAGGCGAAAATCGGTTGTGACAAGCTCTTGCGGCACATCAAATTCGGGGGCCACAAACGGATGGCTGGACTGCGCGAAGACAGCTGGGGCGGCTGCGAAGGAAAGCAATCCTGTAAAGGCCCAAAAAGCGCCGCGTATCATATCATCGTTGCCCCAAAATCCACCCTGAACCCGACTGTATCACGCCGTGTGCCGAAGCGCCAAGGCACGCGCCTAGAATACCGCAAGCCCCAAGCCTCAAGCCCAAGGCTGCAAGCCTAAGGCTGCAAGCCTAAGGCTTCATCACCATGGGCCCGATAAACTGGCCGCCGAGGATATGGACGTGCAGATGCGGCACCTCCTGCCCGCCATGCGCGCCGATATTGGCGAGCAGACGATAGCCGGGCTCGACCAGCCCCTTTTCCCGAGCCACATGGCCGACCGCGCGAATGAAGCCGGCGATTTCGTCCGCGTTGGCCTTGGCCGAAAAATCGTCCCAGCTCACATAGGGGCCCTTGGGGATCACCAGCGTGTGGACGGGGGCCTGCGCGTTGATATCTTCAAACGCGTAGGACCATTCGTCCTCATACACTTTGGTCGAGGGGATTTCCCCGCGCAGGATCTTCGCGAAGATGTTGGTGTCGTCATAGGGCTGCGTCGCGTCGATCGGCATTATTCGCTCCTGCTCGCTTTTTCATCGAGACCCGAAAGCCCCTCGCGCCGATCCAGTTCAGCCAGCACATGATCGAGGCTGACGCCCTTGGCGCCCAGCAAGACCATCAGATGGAAGAGCAAATCCGCGCTTTCGCTCACCAGTTCCGCGTTGGAGCCTGACAGCGCGGCAATCACCGTCTCGGTCGCTTCCTCGCCCACCTTTTGCGCGATCTTGGGCACGCCCTTGGCGTTGAGTTTCGCGACGTAGCTTTCGTCCGGCGAAGCGGCGCGGCGCTCGGCGATGGTCTGTTCGAGGCGGGATAGGGTGCTCATAGGCCGCGTGTCGCTCAGATGCCGCGCGCAGGCAAGCCCGCATCCCTGAGCGCCTTGTGCGCATCCGAAATCGAATAGGTGCCGAAGTGAAAGATCGAGGCCGCCAGCACCGCGCTCGCACCACCTTCGCGCACGCCATCGATCAGGTGATCAAGCGTGCCCACTCCGCCGCTCGCGACCACGGGGATGTCGACACTGTCCGCGATTGTACGAGTCAGCTCCAAATCGTAACCCGCCTGCGTCCCATCACCGTCCATGCTGGTGACGAGCAACTCGCCCGCGCCCAATTCGGCCACCTTCACCGCGTATTCGACCGCGTCGATGCCGGTGGGTGTGCGCCCGCCATGGGTGAATATCTCCCAGCGCGAAGCTACTGCGGGCGCGTCGCCCGTTTCGGGCACTTGTGGCGCGACGCGGCGCGCATCGACGCTGGCGACTACGCATTGGCTGCCGAAACGCTCCGCGATCTCCGCCACGAGTTCGGGCCGAGCGACCGCCGCGGAATTGATCGCGACCTTGTCCGCCCCCGCCAGCAGCAGCGCGCGCGCGTCCTCGACGCGGCGAACACCCCCGCCAACGGTCAGCGGCATGAAGCACACCTCGGCGGTGCGCTTGACGATATCCAGCAGCGTCCCGCGCCCTTCATGGCTGGCAGAGATATCGAGGAAGCACAATTCATCCGCCCCCGCCGCATCGTACGCGCGCGCCTGCTCGACGGGGTCGCCGGCGTCTTTGAGGTCGACGAAGTTGACGCCTTTGACGACGCGGCCCTCAGCCACGTCGAGGCAAGGGATGACACGGATGCGGACGGTCATGGCACTGCCTTTCGCCTATCGTTCGGAGTCGAAGACGGCGCAAAGCGCCACCGGCTCAGGATGAGCGGGTGTGGCTCTTGGTCCAAGGCCCGCTCAGCCTGAGCCTGTCGAAGGCTATGCGCAGACACCACCCCCGGCCTCACGCCAGAGCCGCGATCAGTCACGTCAAAACAAGAGGTCACGTGGAAGCGCAGAGTCATGGTTGGGGCTCCTCAGCCGGGGCTTTGGTGCCCGGCGTCGTAAACACCCACGCCATGCACCTCTCGCCTTCGCACCCTTCTTCGCCCAGAAACGGCGCGAGCGCAAAGGGCCAGGCGAAGCTCGCGAAAAAGGTGCCAAGCATCGCAAAGGCGAGCCCCTGTTTGCCCAGCCGGTCACCAAAGAAATGCAGCACGCCAAGCGACAGCGCGAAGAACACCACGACGTTAATCAGCGCCACCGGCACCGTCGAGACAGTGATCCCGGCGAGGAAGGTCAGTACCATGAACATGCAGCCCATTTCTCTCATGGTGTGACGCCAAGCCTTGTCATTGCGAGCCGAAGGCGAAGCAATCCATGGCCCGCCCTCTCCGTTTGCTCAACGGTTCCGCTGTGGATTGCCGCGTCGCTTCGCTCCTCGCAATGACGAATGGGGGCCTTCACCCGCGCTCACCCATTGCAATCGCGGCGGCCAGATCGAGCTTGCCTTCGTACAGCGCGCGGCCTGTGATCACGCCTTCGATCCCTTCGCCAGCATGCAGCGCGAGGACGTGGATGTCGTCAATGCCCTTCACCCCGCCGCTGGCTATGACGGGGATGTCGACCTGCCGGGCAAGCTCCACGGTCGCGTCGATATTGACGCCCTTGAGCAAACCATCGCGGCCAATGTCGGTGAAGAGCAGCGCGGCGACGCCCGCGTCTTCGAACCGGCGCGCAAGGTCCACGACAGGTACATCGGACACCTCGGCCCATCCCTCGGTCGCGACCATGCCATCGCGCGCGTCGACCGCGACGACGATGCCATTCTTCCATTCCTTCGCCATGTCCTTCACGAATTCCGGATTCTTGAGCGCAGCCGAGCCCATCACGACGCGGCTCACGCCCAGGTTGAACCAGCCTTCGACGCCCGCCGCGTCGCGAATGCCGCCGCCCAGCTGCACATGGCCGGGAAATTCCTTGAGGATCGCCTCGACCGCCTCGCGGTTCTCCGCGCGGCCCGCAAAGCTGCCATCGAGATCGACCACATGCAGGAACTCAGCGCCCTGGTCGGCGAACAGCATCGCCTGGGTCGCCGGGTCGTCGCCGTAGACCGTGGCGCGGTCCATATCGCCCTCGGCCAGGCGCACGACCTCGCCGCCTTTAAGGTCGATGGCTGGGAAGATGATCATTGTTAAATAGCACCTCTAATCGTTATCCCCGCACAGGCGGGGACCAAGGGCCATGCGCACCACCCAGCCGCTCTGGGTTCCCGCGTTCGCGGGAATGACGGGGAAGTCTAAGGCGCCCATGCGAGAAAATTTTCCAGAAGTCGCAGGCCGTAGGCCTGGCTCTTTTCCGGGTGAAACTGCACGCCCAGCACATTATCGCGCGCAACCGCGGCGACCAGGCCCTCGCCATGATCGGTTATCGCCGCGACATCCGCCGGGTTGTCCGCCGCGAAGTGATAGGAGTGCAGGTAATACGCCTCGCCCGGATCAATCACCGCGTGCCCGCGTGCATGGGGCAGCAGCGCCACATCGTTCCAGCCCATATGCGGCACCTTGATCGCCGGATCGCTCGGTTCGATCCGGCGCACTTCGCCGGGGATCCAGCCGAGCCCCTTATGGGAGCCGAACTCCAGCCCGCGATCCGCGAGCAATTGCATGCCCACGCAAATGCCAAGGAACGGCGCCCCGCCCACAGCCACGCGCTCGGTCATCGCTTCGATCATGCCGGGCACGGCTTTCAAGCCATCACGGCACGCCTTGAACGCGCCCACGCCGGGCAGGACGATGCGATCCGCCGCACGCACGACCTGCGCGTCAGCGGTGACATGCACGTTGGCGCCCACGGCTTTGAGCGCGTTATGCACCGAATGCAGATTGCCCGCGCCGTAATCGACCAGAGCCGTAATCTCGCTCATCGCAACACCGAACGGCCGCGCAGCGGCCGCAAGGGCGACCGCCCGCCCGCAGCGGGTCCGCAGGCGAAGATTCGCCGGAGGACGTCTAGCGAGGACGCGCGCCCGGATGGGCGCGCGAAAAGCAAAGGACTCCCTTCATCCACCCAATTGCCCCTTGGTGCTGGGGATCGCGCCGCCTTTCCTTGGATCGCGCTCCACCGCGGTGCGCATCGCGCGGGCGAAGCCCTTGTAAAGGCTCTCGCAGATGTGGTGGTTGTTGGTGCCGTAAAGCAGCTCCATATGCAGCGTCAGCCCGGCGGATTGTGAGACCGAATGGAACCAGTGTTCAATCAGCTCAGTGTCCCATTCGCCCAGCTTTTCCTGAGAAAACTTCGCGTTCCACACAAAGTAAGGCCGCCCCGAAATGTCGAGCGCGACGCGCGTCAGCGTCTCGTCCATCGGCGAATAGGCGTGGCCATAGCGGCCAATGCCCGCTTTATCGCCCAGCGCCTGCGACAACGCCTGGCCCAGCGCAATCGCGCTGTCTTCAGTCGTGTGGTGCTGATCGACGTGCAGATCGCCCTCGACCTGCATCGTCACATCGATCAGCGAATGCTTGGAGAACTGCTCCACCATATGGTCGAGAAAGCCGATCCCGGTGGAGACGTCATACGCCCCCGTGCCATCGAGATTGACCCGAATCGCGATTTTCGTTTCGGCGGTTCCGCGCTCAACCGATCCGGTGCGCGGTGTTTGGACCGAGGTTTCGACAGGAGTTTCGACAGGGGTTTCAGCCATAGCCCGCGCTATAAGCGCGCCGCGCGCGGGTGCAAGAGGGCGCGCGCCAGCCCGCACGAGCGCGCATGGGATAAGCGTGTCCAGAAAAATCAACAGCTGCGTCCAACGCAATGGACATTTGCGCTCAAGAAGCCCTTGACCCTGCCCTCGCCTCGCTTCACCAAGGTATCTGTTATGACGGACGAAACCCCCGATAGCCTCATCCCCTATGATGAGATCGTGCAAGAGGCGCTGCGCGCGGTCGTTGGCCGCGTTCTGGGCTCGATTGAACAAGGCGGGGGTGAGCTTCCGGGCAACCACCATTTCTACATCACGTTCAAGACCGAGGCGCCCGGCGTCTCGATCCCGCCGCATCTGAAAGAGCGGTTCCCGGACGAAATGACCATCGTGCTGCAAAACAAGTTCTGGGAACTCGAAGTGCGCGAGGATGGCTTTGGCGTGGGATTGTCGTTCAACCAGATCCCGGCCAAACTCGAAGTGCCCTTCGCCGCGATCACCGCCTTTGTTGATCCGGCGGTCGATTTCGGCCTGCAATTCCAGGCCACAGGCGGCGATATCGAACCCGAAGCGCACGAAGACGCCGAAAATGACGGCGCTGGCAGCGGCGGCGACGATGATGGCGACAACGATGGTGGCGGCTCAAACGTGGTTACGGTCGATTTCGGTCGCAAGAAATAAGCGGAAGACCGACAGTGCCGCTGGGCATTGTTACTAGTGATCGGACGGAACCTTTCGCCGTTTCATCATGGCTCTGGATCGCTGAGCGCCCACGGACTATGACGGACAAATGACTAAAAGCGCTCCCCAAACACCGCGCAAGGACCGCGTGACCCGCACGCTCGACGAAGAAAGCGTGGCGCAGCGCGCCGAGCCACGGCGTCTGCTTCCCAGCCCGGATGCCACCACCAACCTGCTGATCGCCGATATAATCGTGCGCAGCGCGTCCACTCTGTTTCGCCAAGGTGTCGAGCGCCGCGTTGCCAAAGCGAGCGTGGCCGAGCCCGAAGAGGCTGAGGCGCTGCTGGATGGGCAAACCATGATCAAATCGCTCGCTTTGTATGGGGCGAGCAAACTGGCGACCCGGTCTCCTCTAGGACTGGGGCTGGTCGCGGGAGGATTGGCGGTCAAAACGCTGTACGACCGAGGCAAAGCGCGTCGCAAACGGCTCGCGCGCCCGGTTCCAGCCAAACCCGGCGACGCCTAAACGCCGCGCGGCCTTGATTTTGCCCCCTGACCTGCGCCATCGGGCCCTATGAGCGAACCAACCCCTTTTCAGACCGGCACCGACAAGCTTCATCGCCGGGGCCTGTTGTTCATCCTGTCTTCGCCCAGCGGCGCGGGCAAAACCACGCTTTCGCGCAAGCTGCTCGAAGCCGATCCCGAGATCAAACTCTCGATCAGCGCCACCACGCGCGCCCCGCGCCCCGGCGAGATTGACGGCGTGCACTACCATTTCGTCTCCGAAGCGCGCTTCGACGTCATGGTCGAGGAAGACGAGTTTTACGAATGGGCGCCGGTGTTCGGCTATCGTTATGGCACGCCCAAAGGCGCGATCCGCGACGGGCTCAAAGCCGGGCAGGATTACCTGTTCGACATCGACTGGCAGGGCACGCAGCAATTAAAGCAGAAGGACGACCAGGATGTCGTCACCGTCTTCGTCCTGCCACCCAGCCTCGCTGAACTGCGCCGCCGCCTCGAAGCGCGCGCGCAGGACACCGAACAGGTGATCGACGCGCGCATGGAACGCGCGCGCGCCGAGATAAGCCACTGGGCTGAATACGATTACGTCGTCATCAACGACGATGTCGAGGAATGTTTCGACCGCGTGCGCGAAGTGCTCGACGCGGAACGCATGCGCCGCACGCGCCAGACCGGGCTGATCCCGTTCGTTCGCGAATTAATGGCGTAAAGGCACGCCTTTTTCGGAGCCAACCGTGCGCTCGGCGGTTGAAAGGGCATGACCAAAACGAAGCGAAACAAGCTCGATATCTACGACGACGTCGCCGACCAGTGGTGGTCGGACGATGTCCGCTGGATCCGCACTCTCAAGAACCTCGTGCCGGGCCGGCTGACCTTTTTCGACAAGCACATTGACTGGACCGGAAAACGCGTTCTCGATGTCGGATGCGCGGGCGGCTTTATGAGCGAGGCTATCGCGGCCAAGGGCGCAAGCGTCACCGGGATCGACCCCGCCGAGGACGCGATTGCCGCCGCGCAGGAACACGCCAAGGGTTCGGATCTCGATGTGACCTACGATGTGGGCGTCGGGGAAGCGCTGCCTTACGAAGATGGCGCGTTTGACGCGGTCGTGTGCGTCGATGTGCTCGAACACGTGGCGGACCTCTCGCAAACCATCGCCGAAATCGCCCGCGTGCTGAAACCGGGCGGCGTGTTTGCGTTTGACACGATCAACCGCAACCCCATCGCGCGCCTAGCGACCATCACGGTGGCCGAAGACATCCTTCGCCTCCTACCGCGCGGGACGCACGACCCTGATATGTATATCCGCCCCAAAGAATTGCTCAGCGAATTTGCCAAAGCGGGGCTTTTGGCCGGCCCGCTGACGGGGCTTGGCCCGCGCGGACTGAATTCGCGCGGCGACCTCACCTTCGGCCCGCTTCCGCTCACGCTCATCCTCTACATGGGCGTCGCGGTGAAGAAGGCCAACGACTGATGCGCGCATCGGTCGAGCTTAAAGGGCTCGAACTTCCGCTGGATCTGGGCACGTACGGGCCGGGCGACGTAAAGCCGGACGCGCATCTCATCGATATGGCGCTGGCCATTGATCCCGGCCTCGTCCTCGTGCCGCGCGATGCGATGAGTTACGTGTTCGATTATGACCCGCTGATCATGGAAATCGACCGACTTGCGCGCGATGGCCATTACGAAACGCAGGAATGGCTCATGACGCGCATCGCCAAGGCGTGCGCGGGATACCGCGTGATCGAGGCAGTTGAGTTGAAGCTCTACAAACGCACCGTTCTGCGCGGGCCCGATGGCAAAGGCTCGGGCACGCTGGGCGTAACGATCGCGCTGAACCGCGACGAACTCGACGAGCTTTTGAACAAATAGCGCCAAAGCGCACTCGTCGAAGTGCGGGTTCGTTCGTCGAAAGCCGCTGGAGCCAAGCCGCCTCTTGTGCGTAAATGATAATAATATGCGACGCCTTCTCTCCCTATCGCTGGCTCTCGCGAGTCTTCCCGTGGCCCTGGGTCTCGGCGCCCCCGCTCACGCGCAAGCGGACCAAGCGCAGCCGCCTGAACCCGAGATCGTCGTCCCCGGCGATCTGGACGAAGGCGAGCGAAAGAAGGCCGTCAACCGCTTTATCCGCGCGGTGATGCGCGCTCCCAAGGGGCAATACGCGCGGTTCAGCGAACCCATCTGCCCGTCCGCCATTGGCTTTTCGAGCAAGGTTGAAACCCTGATCGAAGCGCGCATCCGCGAAGTTTCCGAGGCCGCCGGGATCGAAGTCGCCGACGGCGCATGCAAACCCAATCTGCACCTGATGGCGGTGTCAGACGGGCGCGAGGCCATCCGCAGCTTGCGATCGCGCCGCACCGGAGCCTTTGGCCAGATGCTGCCCGCCCAGCGCAACACGATCGCGCGCGGCGAAGGGCCGGTGTTCAACTGGCACGTGGTTTTCCCGATTTCGACCGATGATGGCCGGAACAGGGCTCGGCTTGGCAGCGGCTATGTGCCGGCCACCGGATCGGATCCTGGGCGCGGCGGCATCAGCCTGCTTTCCGAAGACGGTTACAAAGCCGGCTTAACCAACGCGAAATCGCGCCTGCTCAAATCGGTGAAGCAGGACATCACCCATGGCTTCGTCCTGATCGAACGCGAGGCGCTGCTTGGCCTGTCGCCCATTCAGATTGCCGATTTCGCCGCTATGCGCGGGCTGTTGAGCGCCGATCCGGAAAACGAAGATCTAGGCCCGGTGTCGACCATCATGACGCTGTTTGATGAGCCCAAGGAAGCGGGCCTCCCCGGCCTGACCGAGTGGGATCTGGCTCTGCTTGCCGCGCTCTACCGGGCGCCCGTCGACATGAACGCGGACCGCCAACGCTCGCTCATGGCGAAGCTGTTTTTGGCGACGCTGGAAAACGGCGGATAGCAGCGCGCTTCGAGAAAAAGGGCCGCCGGATCGCTCCGACAGCCCCTTGAAGTCTCGTGGCTCGCCTTGGGTCAGCCCGCCGGGTCGTTGAACATGCCCGGAAGCGCGGCGTTGACGATGCCGCCATCGACCGGGATGGTCGTGCCCACCACATAATCGCCCGCGCGGCTGCACAGATAGATCGCGGCCGCCGCCATGTCTTCGGGCGTGCCGATACGGCCCGAGGGGATCAGCGCGGCGCTCGCGTCCGGCGCGTTCTTGGCGGCCTTGTTCATCTCGCTGGCGAAGGCTCCGGGCGCGATTGAGGTGCAGATGATGTTATCTTTGATCAGGCGCGCGGCCATGCGCTTGGTCAGCTGAATGACGGCGGCTTTGGACGCCTGATACGGATAGGTTTCCCAGGGGTTGATGCGCAGGCCGTCGATGGACGAGACGTGCACGACCTTGGCCGCGTGATCGCCTTTGGCCGCGTTGACCAACAGATCGTGCAGCTTTTGCGTGAGGAAGAACGGGGTTTTGACGTTCAGGTCCATCGTGCGGTGCCAGCCCGCTTCGCTGAATTCCAGATAGTCCTGACCCCACGCGGCGCCCGCGTTGTTGATCAGGATGTCGAGCTTGTCTTCGTGCTTGGCGATTTCGTCAGCAACGTGCTGGATGCCGTCCATTTGCGACAGGTCTGCCGGGATGCCGATGACTTTGTCGGCGCCAAACTCGTCGATGGTCTCCTGCATCTGCTCGACCTTGCGCGCCGAGATGTAGACCTTGGAGCATCCTGCCGCGAGCAGGCCTTCGACAAACATTTTGCCGATGCCGCGCGATCCGCCGGTGACCAGCGCCACGCGCCCATCGAGGCTGAAGAGTTTTTGTACGTCCATCATTTTTGTCTCTCCGTAAGTTGAAGTCCGTCATTGCGAGCGGAGCGAAGCAATCCAGAGCGTTTTACTCAGAAGCTCTGGATTGCCGCGCCGCTTCGCGGCTCGCAATGACGGATCGTTAGTGTCCCTCAGTACCCGCTCATGTCAGCGACACGGTTGGCGTGGAAATAGGCGTCACCCAGGAATTCCTGCAGAGCCCGGTCGCGCTTCATGTAGAGGCCGATATCGTATTCGTCGGTCATGCCAATACCGCCGTGCATCTGCACGCCTTCGCGCACCGCGAGCCCTGCGGCTTTAGCAACCTTGGCTTTGGCGACCGAGGTCATCAATTCGGCGCTTTCAGCGCCAGCGTCGGCGAGCTGCTGCGCCTTGATGACGACGGCGCGCGCGATCTCAACCTCGGAATAGAGGTGGCTGGCGCGGTGTTGCAGGCCCTGAAATTCGCCAATGAGCTTGCCGAATTGCTTGCGCTGTTTGAGGTAATCGATGGTCATATCCATCGCACCGCGCGCCACGCCCACGCCTTCCGCCGCTGCGCCCAGACGGCCCGCGGTCAGCATCGCGTTGAGGATTTCGCGCCCGCCATCGACCTCGCCAATCACCGCGTCGCCGTCCAGCTCTACGCCGTCAAAGGTGATGTGGCTGGCCATCGAATTGTCAACGAGGCGCACCGGGTCTTGCGTCATGCCTGCGGCATCCCTGGGGACCGCAAAAAGAGTGACGCCTTCGTCATCGGTGTCCGACCCGCTGGTGCGCGCGGCGACCACGATCATGTCGGCGCACACGGCCTGAACCGCAAAGGTCTTGGTGCCGGAGAGCTTGAAACCGTTGCCTGATTTTTCCGCTTTTGTGGCGATACGCTGCGGGCGGTGTTTGGCGGTTTCGTCGATCGCGACAGCAAAGGTGCTGTCCGCCGAAATCAGGCCCGGCAGGTAGCGGCTCTTCATGTCCGCCGACCCGTGTTTCAGCGCGGTTGCGGCCAGGACGGAGGACGCCAGAAACGGCGAAGGCGTGAGGTTGCGCCCCACTTCTTCCAACACGATGCCCGCCTCGACATGGCCCATGCCAAGCCCGCCATCGGCCTCGTCGACCAGCATTCCGGTGAAGCCCATCTCGCCAAATTGGCGCCACAGCGCGTGGCCAAATCCATCGGGGCAATTGCCATCACGATAATGGCGCAATTGTTTGGCGATATTGCCTTCGTCGGCCATGAAACCGGACGCAGTGTCCGCCAGCATCGCCTGATCGTCGTCATGAAACAGGGGCATTTGTGTGTTTTCCCTCCCAAGAGAACATGTCGTCATCCCGGACTTGATCCGGGATCCCGCTGCTTTTTTCGTGCGCGGGTTGCATTGAAGAAGCGGGGCCCCGGATCGGGGTCCGGGGCGACGCAAACAGTGTGAGGTGCCTTAGTCCGGTCAGGCCTCAGGCACCCGGCAGATCGAGAATGCGCTTCGAAATCACATTGAGCATGATCTCGGATGTTCCGCCTTCGATCGAATTGGCCTTGGTGCGAAGCCAGTTGCGCGAGGGCTTGCCGCCGCCCGTGGCTTCGCTCTCCCATTCGAGCGCGCGCGAGCCGCCTGCGGCCATCATGAGTTCGTGGCGGCGCTTGTTAAGCTCGGTGCCGGTGTATTTCATCATGTTGGGCTGGGCGGGGTGACCCTTGCCCGCTTTCATCTCGTCCATGAACTTCTCGCCCATGGCGGTGAAGGCCAGCGCATCGACGTCAAACATGGCCAGCTCGGCGCGCAGCACCGGGTCCAGATCATCGCCGGTCTTGGCCGAAAGACGCTTCATCGATGCGCCGATGGCAGCCGTGCGCTCTCCGCCGCCCATGCCAGAGATCATCTCGCGCTCATGGCCCAGCAGGTACTTGGCCACGTCCCAGCCGCGGTTCACTTCGCCGACCTGTGCGGGGATGTCTTCGCCGTAGCTTTTGGGCACTTTGACGTTGTCGAGGAAGGTTTCGCAGAAGGGCGAGTTGCCGCTGATCAGCTTGATCGGTTTGGTCGAACAGCCGTCGGTGCTCATGTCGATCAGAGTGAACGTGATGCCCTGATACTTGTTGTCCTTGTCGGTGCGGACCAGGCAGAAAATCCAGTCGGCCTGATCGGCGTAGGAGGTCCACACTTTCTGGCCGCTGACGAGCCAATGGTCGCCCTTGTCTTCGCCATAGGTTTGCAAGGAAACGAGGTCAGAGCCCGAGCCCGGCTCGGAATAGCCCTGGCACCAGCGCACCTCGCCGCGCGCGATGTCGTTCAGGAATTTCTGCTTTTGTCCTTCGGTGCCGAATTTGAGCAGCGCCGGGCCGAGCATCCAGATGCCGAAGCTCGACAAGGGCGGGCGCGCGCTGATGCGGCTCATTTCCTGACGCAACACCTTGGCCTCGGCGGCGTTAAGGCCCGCGCCGCCATATTCCTTAGGCCAGGATGGCACGGTGTAGCCCTTGTCGCGGCACGCCTCGAACCAGGCCTTTTGCGCATCGTTTTTGAACGTCGCGCGTTTGCCGCCCCAATAGACATCGGCGTCGTCACGCACCGGCTCGCGCATTTCCGGAGGGCAGTTGGCTTCGAGCCAGGCACGCGTTTCGCTGCGGAAGGTTTCGATATCGGACATCATCCGACTCCTCTCTCAATTGATCCCACTTGACGCGAACGTAACGTGTTTTGTGAGGCCCCCGCAAGCGGTGATTGCAAGCGCCGCGCCGCGAACGAGCGTGCCGTAGCGTCAGCTCGATCAAGCGCTGTCAGGCCCCGCTCGGCTGCCATTGACCTTGGCTCTCAGCCCCCTAGGCTTGCGTAAAAGGGATGAGAGAGGGAGGACGCCATGCGATTCTCAGGAAAAACGGTCGTCGTCACCGGCGCGGCGTCGGGCATCGGCGCGGCTGCGGCCAAGCTGTTTGCGAGCGAAGGCGCGATTGTCTTCGCCGCCGATATCAACGAAGAGATGGGCAAAGCGGTCTGCGCCGAAGGAGAGGGCGATCTGCGGTTCGTCCATTGCGACGTGTCGGACACCGCCAGCATCAAAGCGCTGATGGACCACGCGGCGAGCGAAACGGGCGGGATCGACACGGTGTTCAACAACGCAGCCGCTGGCGGCGCGCGCCCTCCTATCGACGAGATCGAGCCCGAGGAATGGGACAGCTCGATGGATCTCATCCTGCGCTCGGTCGCGTTCGGCATTCGCTACGCCGTGCCGCATATGAAGGGGCGCCCATCGACCAAGGATGGGACCGCGAGTATCGTCAACGTCTCCAGCGTCGCGGCCATAGGTCCGGGCTATTCGCCGACCGCCTACGCGGTGGCCAAATGCGGCGTTTTGCACCTGACCAAATGCGCCGCGACCGATCTGGCGCAATACGGCATCCGTGTGAACGCCGTGCAGCCCGGTTTCATCAACACCAACATCTTCACCGCCTCGCTGGAAATCCCGGACGAGATGAAGGAGATGGCCAAAGCGGTCATCGCGCAAGCCTCGTCCAACGCGCAGCCTGTTGCGCGCGGAGGCCAGCCGATCGATATCGCCAACGCGGTCGCCTTTCTCGCCAGCGACGCGGCAAGCTTCATGACCGGCACTTCGATGCTGGTGGACGGCGGATTGACCGTCGGCCCGCGCCACAGCTGGGACGCCGATGGCGAGGGGCCGCTCGATGCGCTAATGGCGATGGAGGAGCAGGTGAAAGCGGCGAACGAAGCGGCGCAACAGGCCGCCGAGGCGGCTGGCGCGTAATGGCCTTTGTCAAAGGCAAACTGCCGCTCTGGCTTAAACTGACCAACGGGTCGGGCTCGGTCGCGTTCGGCGTCAAGGATGGCGGCTTTTCGTTCTTCCTGCTGCCGTTCTACAATCTGGTTCTGGGCGTGGAAGCCTGGGTGGTCTCCGCCGCGCTGGCGACCGCTTTGCTGGTCGATGCGTTTGTTGATCCGCTACTGGGCCATTTGTCCGACCGCACCTACACCCGATGGGGACGGCGGTTGCCGTGGCTGTACCTTGCGCCCTTCCCGCTGGCGGTGGTCTGGGCGCTGTTGTGGTCGCCCCCCTTTGCCGGGACACCCGGCTTCTGGGAGATCGTCGCGCTTGCGGTGGGCGTTCGGCTGCTCTTGTCGGCGTGCGAAGTGCCCTCCATATCGATCGTGCCCGAAATCACCGACGATTATGTCGAGCGCACCACGCTTTTCCGCTTCCGCTTTCTGTCAGGATGGCTGGGCGGATTGCTGATGATGGTAATGACTTTCTTCGTTTTCCTCCCCACGCCCGAGGCGCAATTGCAGCCCGAAGGGTACGCCGCCTACGGAATGTTCGGCGCGGTTTTAATGCTGGTCTCCGTCGTCGGATCCGCCGCCGGGCAACACCGCATCATCGCGCATCGCCCCCAGCATAAGCCGCCTCCCTTCTCGCTCACAGGCGCCTTTGCCGAGATTTTCGACGCCTTTCGCGAAAAAGCCTTCGTGATCTTCGCGGCTGGCGGGCTGGCGGCCTATGTCGGACAGGGGATGACCTTTTCGATCACGCAATATGTAAACCTGTATATCTGGCAGTTCACTGACACCGCGTTCAAACTCTATCCCGGCGTGCTGTTCCTCTCGGTGGTGCTGATGTTCTTCATCGTGGGCCCGCTGCACGAACGCTTCGGCAAACCGGCGAGCGCGGCGGTCGCCTCGCTGGTGAGTGCGGGCTTTTATTTCACGCCCTATGCGCTGTTCCTGTTGGGCGCTTGGCCCGAAACCGGTTCCACCCCATCGACCGCGCTGGTGCTGGGCTTCCTGCTGTTCGGCAACACGGCCGGGATCGTCGCGATTATCTCAGCCACCTCGATGGTCGCCGAGATTGTCGAAGCCTTCGAAGAGCGCACGGGCAAGCGCGCGGAAGGCACGTTTTATTCGGGCAATTGGCTGGTGCAGAAATGCGCGACGGGCGGCGGCATTTTGCTGACGGGTCTGCTGATTTCGCTGGTGGGCCTGGAACCGGGAACGCCGCAGGCGGACGTCAGCGTGGGGGTCGTGCGCAATCTGGCGATCCTCTACATGATCACCGCCTTAACCATCGCCGGGATCGCCGCCTTCTGGCTCTACCGCTTCCCGATCAGCCGCGAACAGCACGAGGCGCGGCTGGCCGCGCGCGCAGCCAGGGGCACCGCGCCCGCCGCACACGATGACCCCATCGACGATGTCGCGCGCGCCGACCCCGATGCGCACTCGCTTGCGCCTTAGGGTCAGAACCTACCAATCCCGCGGTTGAGGCGCCGGAATGACGAACATATCGGACGAAAGCGCGCGCCGGGATGGCTTTCTGCCATTCCAAGCGCGTTTTTGGTCGAGATGGAAGTCATTCCGTCGTCCCGAAGGGATTTGACCAAAAGGGCCGATTGCTACGTCACAAAGGCTTGAAAGACCGCCGGTATTCCTGCGCCTTCGTTTCTTGCACTCGGCCCTTTTGCTTCAAACCTCGAGCGCGGGATTGGTAGGTTCTGACCCTAATCACGCCGCAGCGCAAAATGAGTGGTTGGCCTTCGCGCGCCGCTCTGTCATCTTAGACCAGTACGGAATCAAAACGGACGAGAGAGGATCACCCCCATGGATTTTGAACCCACCGAACGCCAGGCCTATTGGGCTGGCCGCGTGCGCGATTTCATCGAAAAAGAAATCCGCCCCAACATGGATGTTTACAAGCAGCAGGACGCTGAAGGCGACCGCTGGAAAGTCATCCAGATCATCGAAGACAAAAAGAAGCTCGCGAAAGAAGCGGGCATCTGGAACCTGTTCATGCCGCCGCGCAACGACAGCCACCATCATGTGGACGACACGTTCGAATTTGACGGCCCCGGCCTCACCAACCTCGAATACGCTTTGTGCGCCGAAGAAATGGGCCGCATCGGCTGGGCTTCGGAAGTGTTCAACTGCTCCGCGCCTGACACGGGCAATATGGAAGTGTTCCACCGCTATGGCACGCGCGAGCAGAAGGAAGAGTGGCTCAACCCAATCATGAACGGCGAGATCCGCTCTGCCTTCCTGATGACCGAGCCTTACACCGCTTCCTCTGACGCCACCAACATCGAAACCCGCATTGAGCGCGATGGCGATGAATACGTCATCAACGGGCGCAAATGGTGGTCGTCGGGTCTGGGCGATCCGCGCTGCAAGATCGCGATTGTCATGGGCAAGACCGACTTCGAAGCCAAGCGCCACGCGCAGCAATCGATGGTTCTAATGCCAATCGACTCGCCGGGTGTGAACATCATCCGTCACCTGCCGGTCTTCGGTTATGACGACGCGCCGCACGGCCACATGGAAGTGGAAATGAAGGATGTGCGCATCCCGGCCTCCAACATGCTGCTGGGCGAAGGGCGCGGGTTCGAGATCGCGCAAGGCCGCCTCGGGCCGGGCCGTATCCACCACTGCATGCGCACCATTGGCGTCGCCGAAGAGGCGCTGGCCAAGATGTGCCGCCGCATTCAGGAGCGCGAAGCGTTCGGCAAACCGATCTACAAGCATTCGGTCTGGGAAGAGCGCGTGGCGCGCGCCCGTATCGACATCGATATGACGCGTCTGCTCTGCCTCAAGGCGGCTGACATGATGGACAAGGTCGGCAATAAGGGTGCCAAGCAGGAAATCGCGATGATCAAGGTTCAGGCGCCCAACATGGCTCTGAAAATCATCGACGATGCGATCCAGGCCCATGGCGGCGGCGGCGTGTCCGAGGACTATGGCCTCGCTGCGGCCTACGCGCATCAGCGCACGCTTCGCCTCGCCGATGGTCCGGACGAAGTGCACGCGCGTTCGATCGCTCGCATGGAAATCTCCAAGCATCCGCCGGTCGAAGGCCCCACCGCCAACGCGCTGCGAGGCGGTGTAGGCACCCCCGCCAATGATGGCGGTATGAGCTCGGGCGATATGGGCGTGGCCCGATAAACGCGATGAGTGAGCCCCCGGTTCGCCGGGGGCCGCTTGCCGCCCATGCAGCGGGCAACATGCGCTGTCCTACACGGCGTCCAACCGGTAAGTGTGTGGACGCCGCACACGCAGGGACGCATGCTCAATGACGCATTCTGGAAGGTTACACATCTGCCCCCCGTTTTCGGCCAGAAATGGCGGAAAACCGGCGCTAGTGTGGTGGGCTGAACTTTTGCAAAACAGTGGCTTGTGTGGTCCACGCTTAGGCTATGGACAGTGGGACCGGGCAAAGCAGCACGGGGCACAGTTGGAGAGGCTGGTATGAGCGAGATTGATTTCGACAAGGAAATGGTCGGCACCGTCGAGGTGGAAGACCGCGACAAGCTGGACCTGGACGCACTGACCGCGTGGTTCGAGGCTCACGTTGAGGGCTTTGAAGGCCCCATCAGCTACACCAAGTTCAAGGGCGGACAGTCGAACCCGACCTACAAAATCGAAACGCCGTCAACGAACTACGTCCTTCGCCGTCAGCCCTTTGGCAAATTGCTGCCCAGCGCGCACGCGGTCGACCGCGAATACGCCGCGATGACCGGCCTGCATCCCACCGGCTTTCCCGTGCCCAAGACCTATGGCCTGTGCGAAGACCCCGAGGTTATCGGCTCAATGTTCTTCGTGATGAGCATGGCCGATGGCCGTAGCCTATGGAACGGCGAGCTGCCGGGCATGGAGCCCGAGGAACGCCGCGCGCTCTACAACGCGTTGATCGATACGATGGCCGACCTGCACCTCAACAAGCCCGAGGAAATCGGCCTTGGCGATTACGGCAAGCCGACCGACTATTGCGCGCGCCAGATTGCGCGCTGGTCCAAGCAGTACAAGCTTTCCGAAACCGAGCACATGCCCAAGATGGAGCGGCTGATCGAATGGCTGCCGCAGACCATTCCGCCTCAGCACGAGAGCAGCGTCGTGCACGGCGATTATCGCCTCGACAACGTGATCTTCCATAAGACTGAGCCGCGCATCATTGCGGTGCTTGACTGGGAGCTGTCGACGCTGGGCGATCCGATTGCCGATTTCAGCTATCTGATGCTCAACTGGTATCAGCCCGGCGATGGCCGCGCGGGGCTGATGGGCCTTGATCTGGAAGCGCTGGGCATCCCCTCGGTCGAGGAAGCGGTGGAACGCTACGTCGCGCGCACGGGCTATCCGGTGCCTCCGATGGATTGGTACTTTGCCTATAACCTGTTCCGCCTTGCCGGGATCATTCAGGGCATCAAGAAGCGCGTGATCGACGGCACCGCCTCCTCTGCCCACGCCAAGTCGATGAGCGAACGCGTCGCCCCGCTGGTGGACCGGGCCTACGAGTTTGCGCTGGCCACAGGCATGCAGGAAAGCGCCTGATAGGAGCGCTGGATGCGAGGCTTTCCTACGCGCCGTGTCCATGGCTACAAGGCCACCGGCCCCAAGGGTTAGCTCTTTGAAGTGGACCGGTGAACCGCCCCTCGGTTCCGAACGTCTAGAACGAGGCGTTGAAGCTGATCAGGCCGCCCACATCATCGGGCGATGCGGCAAAGTGGCCCGGTTGGCGGCGGTGGAAAGCGCTGGCGCGCGCATAACCGCCAAACAGGGGAGCGCCCCACGCGAGCTCGCTCATGACTTCGCGTCCTTCGGGAGCGAGCGATAGGCTCTGGCGACCAAAGATCGGCGTTTCCGTGGCGTAATCGAACGCGACGGGCAGATCGAGGACGAAGGCTCCGCCGCTGATCCGCAAGGGTTGGCTAAAGCGCAGCCCCAACGTGTGTCCGGGCCCAAGCGCCCCGGCAAAGACGTTGCCGCGCGACAGATCAAACGACCACGCTTCGCTGGTCAGGCGCGATCCGCTGGCGACTTGGGCCGAGCCGCGCGGGCGCGTCACCCCGTAACGCAGCGCGCCCCCGAGCCTCCACGGCCCAAACCGGCGCGCCACCTCGCCATCGAGAAACATCGTACCGGACCCGCGAAAGCCGAGCGAGGGATTGAAATGCCCGCCCAGCATCGTCTCGCGCTCGCTCAGCCAGGTGACCGCGACATTGGCATCAAAGGCGCCAAACCGTCGGTCCACCGCGACGCTGAACGTCGACGTTGGGCGTTGCTCTTGCTGGGCGATGACGCTGCCATCCACATTCGCACGCGAGGGCCGATTGCCCGCCAGCCACGCCTGCCCGCGCTCGGCGGACACGGTGAGGCCCCATTCGCCCACCCGCTGACGCACGGCGAGCGCAACATCGCTGCTGTCGGTAAAACCGGGGTCGGCCCCTGCACCCGGCGCGATGGAGAAGGCGTTGCCGCCGCTGCCTTGAAGCTCGCGAACAAGCCCCTTGCCCCCTTGCAAAATGGCCAACCCGACCTGCGTATCCGGCGCGATCTGCGCCGCCACCCGCGCCGCCAGAACGCGCGCGCCCAGCCCTTCGTCGGGCGTCAATTGCAGCTCGCTCTCCCAATTGAGGCCCGCCGCGCGGCTGCCCTCACCTATCGTGACGGAGGCCGAGAAACCTGGCAGGCGGGCGCTGCGAGTGATCGCGCCGCGCTCCACCGCGCCGCGCAAACGCTGCACTTGGGCTGCGTCCTGCGTCGCCTCCGGCCCCAGCTCGACATCATAGGCGCGGTCATATCGGTCCAGCACAATGGTCGAGAGGCTCGCCGATTTGAGCGCGTCCCCCATCGCCGCTGAGCCGAGCGCAAAATCGCTCGCAAAACCGAGCGCGAAATCCGTGCCCGCAAGCGTCGTAACCCCGGCGGGCTGGAACGCCGCCGCGATATCGAGAATGCCGGTGCCAAACACCGCGTCCACCCCCGCCGCGCCGCCATCGCGCGCGCTGTCGAGCAGGATCTCGACGATCTCGCTCGCCTCCAGATTGGGGAACGCCTCGGCCAATAGCGCAACCGCGCCCGCCACCTGAGGCGTTGCGAAACTGGTCCCGGAAAACAGCGTGACGAATTGCTGGTCTCCCGAGGTTTCGATGAAGATCTCACCGTTCTCGTAGACGCAGCAAATCCGCTCCCCGCGCGCGGTGAGATAGGAGCTGGCAAAATCGCCCGCCTGGTTGCTGAACTCGCTGAAGTCGCCTTCGTCATCGACCGATCCGACGATGATGACATTGCCATTGCCCGCGTTCACGGCGTCGGCAGCGAAGGGATCGGGCTGACCAGGCGGGATGTTGGGATCAGAGCCATCGCCGGCGTTGCCAGCCGCAATTACGACGACGATGCCCGCGTCCGCCGCGCGCGACAAAGCGCTGCGCAAATTGGTGTTGGCCGCGCCTCCGCCAAGGCTAAGATTGATGACCGTCGCGCCCGAAGCGATCGCAAGGTCGATTCCCGACGCGATATCATTGTCGGAAAAGCGGCATCCCAAAGAGGGGTCTTGCGGCGTGTCGACCCCGCAGGAACCGGGAAGATCGGTGCGGATCGCCAACACGTCCGCGCCAAAAGCGTTGCCGACAATACCGGTGTCGTTGCGCGCGGCTGCCGCGATCAAGGCCACATTGGTGCCGTGATCATTCTCAGGATCGACCGTTCGATCGCCAGCCACATCGGCGGAGTTGGGGTGAATGCGGCCCGCAAATTCCGGGCTCTGCGTATCGAGGCCGGAATCGATGACCGCGATAATCTCACCCGCGCCCGTGATGCCGTTCTGCCAGGCCGAGGGCGCGCCATGAAAATCGGGCCCGTCCGAGCGCCGAAACTCCGCCGTGTCGAAATCCGTGGGAGGGGGCGGCGGTGGTGGAGGTGGTGGCGGCGGGGGAGGTGGCGGAGGCGGAGGTGGAGGCGGCGCTGGCGGCGGCGCAGAGTTGATCGGCGGCGCGCCCGACGATCCGCCGCACGCGCTCAGCGCCACGCAGGCGAGTGCGGCGACGACAGGCTTCCAGGCGATGGGCGATGCCGCATCGGGCCGTGGCGGTGCATCTTGCACCACGTGGATCAAAGGAGCGGGGGTCAAAGGAGCGTGAGGGCAATCGGCCATGAAACAGTTCCTCGTACTTCCCCCTGAAAGACCGCAAGGTAAGCCCGGTTTAGCCAACCGCACAAGCCTTTGCACCGCCACAATTGCATCCAATTTGGCAGCGTTGCTGAAATACGCGCCGCGTTCTTGGCTCTGCCCGGAACGCAAGGGCACGCTTGCCGCGATCGGCTCACAGCGCTAGCAGCGCCCCATCCCTTCACGAGCCGCGCAAAGGCTCAAGCTTTCGGAGCGTCCATGACCGACACCATCATCAGCCAGATCGAGAGCGCCTGGGAAGCGCGCGCCGATATCACGCCGGGCAGCGAAGTGCGCCACGCGGTGCACGACGCTCTCTCGATGCTCGACAGCGGCGAAGGCCGTGTGGCTGAGCCCGATGGCGCGGGCGGTTGGAAGGTCAACCAGTGGCTGAAAAAGGCGGTGCTTCTCTCGTTCCGCCTAACCGATAATCAGGTGATGGAGCTGGGTTCAGGCGGCGAAGCGGCCTTTGACAAGGTGCCCATGAAATTCGCAGGCTGGGGTGACAATCGCTTTCGCGACGCCGGCTTTCGCGTGGTGCCGGGCGCGGTGGTGCGCCGGGGCAGCTTTATCGGCAAAGGCGCGGTGCTGATGCCAAGCTTCGTGAATATCGGCGCCTATGTGGGCGAAGGCACGATGGTCGACACGTGGGCGACGGTGGGCTCGTGCGCGCAGATCGGATCGGGCGTTCACATCTCAGGCGGAGCCGGGATTGGCGGCGTGCTCGAACCGCTTCAGGCCGAACCCGTCATCATTGGCGATGGCGCGTTCATCGGTGCGCGCGCCGAGGTTGCCGAAGGGGTGCGCGTGGGCGAAGGCGCGGTTCTTTCCATGGGCGTCTATCTGGGCGCTTCGACCAAGATCATCGACCGCGCCACAGGGGAGATCCATATGGGCGCGGTTCCGCCCTACGCCGTTGTCGTACCCGGCTCGCTGCCAGGTAAGCCCCTGCCCGACGGTTCGCCCGGCCCCTCGCTCTACTGCGCGGTGATCGTCAAAACGGTCGACGCGCAAACGCGCTCGAAAACGGGGATCAACGAACTGCTGCGCGATTAAGGAACGATTGGCTGCACCGGGACGTTGTTAAAAAACCAGATGACGGAAGGGAACACCACCATGAGCGAACAAGATAAAGCGGTCCATATTGAAGACGACGACGCGCGCGCGGGCGAAACGCGCGGCATTGTCCGGCGGGTTTTGTTCTTTGGCCTGCTGATCGCGGTCATCGCGATGAGCGCCGTATGGATCATACCGGCGGTCTGGGGCTAAGGCTCACGCCCGCCCAAGGCGCCCAGCGAAGGTTCGGAACGCTCAGCCCCCTCAAGGTGTAAACCTTCTGAAACTATTCAGGAGATTACCATGAGCGATTCGAACAGCTTCCAGACCAATCAATACGTCAAGTGGAATTGGGGCAACGGCGAAGGCAAGGGCCAGATCACCGAACGCTTTGAGCGCGAGGTGACGCGCACTTTGCAAGGAACCGAAGTCACCAAAGACGGCGACGAAGACAACCCCGCTTACCTCATCAAGCAAGAGGACGGCGACGAGGTCTTGAAGCGCGGCTCTGAACTGGAGGCGCAGGACTGATGCCAAAAGCGAAGAGCAAAGCGCAGCAACAAGCCGCTGGCGCGGCCCTGGCAGCCAAGCGCGGCGAGCAGAACAAGTCTGACCTGCAAGGCGCCTCGATACAAATGTATGACAGCATGTCGGAAGACGAGCTCGAGGAAATGGCGTCGACCTCGCGCGATGATCTGCCCGAAACGGTCGATAGCGAGGACTGATACGTCATGGATCAGGACGAGAAAGACGACATTTACCAGACATTCTACGACCGGGTGAATATGCAGCCCAAACAGCTCGAGGAGTGGCTTGACACCGAGGAGTCAAAGTCGGTCGGCGACACCGATGACGGCGAAAGCACCGGGCATAAATCGGGTCGCCGGATTGTCGAAATCAAGCGCACCAACAAAGCTGATCTGACCGACGACCAGTGCGAGCACATGAACAAGGTCAACAATTACATCAAACGCCACCTCTCCCAGCGCCCCGATGGCGATGTCGAAGAGACCAATTGGCGTTACAGCCTGATGAATTGGGGTCACGACCCGCTCAAGGACGAGTAAGCGCTTTCGGATTGCGTAAAACGCCCGCGCCCGGATCAGGGCGCGGGCGTTTTCTTTTCGATTCGCGTCTCAATCGGTAGCGCACCGCGCTGGCTCGCGGCGTAGCGTTCGGCCCCGCGCAGCACCCGCAGAGCGTTGCGGCTCGCGATCATTTCCAACTCGGCCTGCGAATAGCCACGCCGCACCAGCTCGGCGAACAGCGCGGGGTAGCCGCTGACATCCTCGAAGCCGACCGGGCCGGTGGGCATGCCGTCAAAATCCGCGCCGATACCGATCGATTCGACGCCCGCAATCGCGCGGATATGATCGATGTGATCGGCCATGTCGCTGATCAAGGTGGCGGGTTCGGGATTGGCTTCGACCCATTCCTCCATCTTCGCCTCGACCACGTCCGGGCGGCCTTGGTTGAGCGCTTCGAGCCTAGCGTTCTCGGCTTGATAGCGCGATTGCCATTGGCGGCGATCCTCGTTGAGGAAACCGGGCAGCGCCACGACCATTACAATCCCGCCGTTGACTGGCAGCATTTCGAGCACGCTGTCGGGCACGTTGCGCGCGTGGCCTGTCACCGCCTTTGCGCCGGAATGGCTGAAAATCACCGGCGCGCGCGCCACTTGCAGCGCATCGATCATCGTCTCCTCACTGACATGGCTGAGATCGACCAGCATGCCCAGCCGGTTCATTTCGCGCACGACATCTTTGCCAAAGTCCGAGAGCCCACCATGCTCTGGGGCATCGGTGGCGCTGTCGGCCCAGGGCGTGTTGCGCGAGTGGGTCAGCGTCATATAGCGCGCGCCCAACGCGTACATCTGGCGCAAAACGCCCAGATCAGAGCCGATCGAATGGCCGCCTTCCATCCCCAGCATCCCGGCGATCTTGCCCTGCGCCAAAGCGTTTTCGATATCGTCGGCGGTCT
The DNA here is from genome assembly GCA_039033515.1 of Pseudomonadota bacterium. Taxonomy (GTDB): domain Bacteria; phylum Pseudomonadota; class Alphaproteobacteria; order Sphingomonadales; family Sphingomonadaceae; genus Erythrobacter. The sequence goes on along the minus strand of JBCCCM010000016.1, from coordinate 15,919 downwards.
CGGCAAAGGTCAGATCATCGGAAAAGCGGTCAATCAGGCGCTTGGTGACGTCGATTTGCTCCATCGTCATCTGCACTGCCTGCGCTTCGGGCAGGTTGGCGGGGACGTAGACCGACCAATATTGCGCGCCCACGTGCCCCTTTCGCAGGCGCTTGAGATCGGTGTGCATCGCGCGGCCAAACGGATCGGAGCGTGCGCTGACCAGCGTGTCGTTGAAATCGAACCGGTTGATCTGGTTCTCTAGCCGGCGGCGCAGTTGAAATGGCACATCGTTGTGGCCGTCGAACACGGGCGCGGCGTCCAAGGCGGCGAGCGCGGCTTGCATCGCAGGGTCGGGCGCGTCGTCTTGCGCGGCGAGTTCTTCCGAAACGTCAGGCTCGACAACCTGCTCTTCAGCGTGAGCGGGCCCCGCCAGACACAAGGCGGCGAGAGCGAACACGGATGCGCGGCGGATGGATACAGAAACTTGCTTCATTGGAACCCTTCAACAATAAGCCGTCGCTCCAAAAGGAGGAACGCGACGTGACGCCCAGCGATACCGCAGCCGCTCTGATCGAGCAATTGGACTTGTCGCCGCACCCCGAAGGCGGGTGGTATCGCCAGACCTGGGCCGCGCCGCAAACGAGCGCGGGGCGCGCGGGCGGCACGGCGATCCTGTTCCTGTTGCAAGCGGGCGAGCGCTCGCATTGGCACACGGTCGACGCTGAAGAGATGTGGATCTGGCAAGGCGGCGATCCGCTAACCTTGCGCATAGCGCCGAGCGATGCGGGGCCCGTGGAAACGATCACGCTGGGCGGCGCTGTTGGTGCAGGTCAGGCGTTGCAGGGGCTTGTCCCCACGGGCCATTGGCAGGCGGCTGAGGCGTTATCCCCCGGCTCTGGAGACCATGGCTATTCGCTTGTGTCCTGTATCGTCGTGCCCGGCTTCGACTTTGCCGGTTTCACACTGGCGCCTCCGGACTGGGAACCGGGCCAAGACCATCGCTCGCAAGGTGCCGCATGACCTATGCAAAGCTGGCGCTGCGCGCGCTGCTCGCCGCGCTTTATGGCTTTGCGGGCTACATGCATCTGGTGAAGCCCGAGCCATTCTTAACGATCACGCCCGACTGGGTGCCCTACCCGCAGGCGGTCATCTTGTGGACGGGCGTCGCAGAAATTCTGGGCGCAATCGGTCTTTTGCAACCGTTTTCGAAACCGCTGCGCCAGGCTGCGGGGATCGGTCTGGCGCTTTACGCACTGTGCGTTTGGCCCGCTAACATTAACCACTTTATCATGGACATGGCGCGCGAGGACCGCGGTTTGGGCCTTGGGTATCACGTCCCGCGCATGTTTGCGCAGCCGCTTGTGATCTGGCTTGCCCTGTGGGTCGCCGATGTGCCGATGCCGTGGAAGCAAAAGCGCCCGGCCGCCCCGTGACCCAAGCGTGTCGCCCGAAAAAGCGATGCTCGCGCTCCTCGCCGAGCGAGGCATGGGCAAGACCATCTGCCCCAGCGAAGTCGCGCGCCTTTTGGCGGGACCGCAGGGCGACTGGCGCGCTGAAATGGATCGGGTTCATGAAGCCTCGGACGCGCTGCTTGACGCGAAGATCATCCGGCTTTCATGGAAAGGGCAAGAACTCGATCAGCGACGCGGTGCCTATCGAATAGCGCGTCGCTGATCGGTTCTCAAAAAGCGTAATTTACGCCTTGGTCAGATGCTTTGAGATCTGGCCGGTCATTTTCATCATGTTGATCTCATCTTTGCCGATGACAGCGCCCAGCTTGGCGTCCGGAACGATCGTGCGCTTGTCGCTTTCCTTCTGGAGGTTGTTGGCTTTGATGTAGGCCCAGACTTTCGAAGTCACTTCGGTGCGGGGCATCGGGCCTTTGCCGACGACTTCTTCGAGTTCGCTCGAAAGCTTGACGGGGGTCTGCAGTGCGTTTGCCATGGTAATTCTCCCTTATGGTTATGGCAGTTTAGTCGATGTCTTCATCATCGAAGTTGAATTCTTCTTCGGGCGTTCCGGTGAACGGCGCATAGAGCACCGCGCAGGCGGTGACGAAGCCTTTGATGGATGCGATGAGATCGTCGCGGCTTGCGCCCGGCATCAACGTCAAGGGCAGCTCGGTCGCGAACAGCTGAAAAACATAGTGACGCGTCTCACCAACCGGCGGATCGGGCAGCAGCCATTCCGAATTGCCCACCGCGTTCTTGCCACTGCGCGGCGGCGCTTCGCCTTCGAGCAGTTTGCCCTTTTGCCCCGCGAGCCCCCAGACAAGCCACTGCGCGCGCGGTTCAGCCGCCGGGTCCGTCACGTCTTCGGCAATCACAATCAGTTCCTGGCTGCCGGGCGGCGGCGCGGTCCATTCAAGCGGCGGTGCCACCGCGTCTTCTTCTTGAGCAGTGAAGCACGGATCGAGCTGTTCGCCCATTTCAAAGGCCGGGCTGGTCAATTTAAACCCACCGCGCCCCAGCGTGCGTTTGTCGCCCAGCTCCGCAATCGCGAGGCCGGAGTGACGCGCAGCGGGGGGCAGTTGAGTGGCGAGCCAGTCTGGAAAGTCAGTCATGATGTGAATCGGTCCATTTGCAGCAAAGGCTAGTAGCAACAGAGGGCAAGCACGAGCCACAGACTCCCGGTTTTGCTCGTTTTCCTGAGGAAAAAGATCGAAATTGCGACCAAAATGACCCTTGACGCAGTTTTTTGCGCGGGCGCCGTCATTGATTTTGCGCCAAACGCCCGCGCGCATTGCAAGCCAGAGCGGTTTATTGCAGGCTTGGCGCGGACTGTTTTTCTCGGAGTATCTGTTAAATGAAGCTTGGTCGCACCGCCCTTTCCGCCACTCTAGCGCTCGCCTTGGTCGGCTGCGGGGGCGGCGGATCAAACAACTCGACCGCCGGGCCTATTGCTGGCGGACCGACGCCAACGCCAACTCCGACGCCTTCGGTCAGCGCCATTCAGGAACAGCTCGCTTTTGCCGAAGCGGTGTTGAACGAATGGTATCTCTTCCCCGACCTGCTCGACAACAGCGTGCAGACGGCCAGCTTCAATGATGTGCAAGATTACCTTGATGCGCGCGTCGCCCCGGCCCGCGCCGAAGGGATTGATCGCGGTTTCACTTTTGCGACCTCGATCGAAGAAGAGAACGCGCTCATCAATTCGGGTTCAAGCGCCGGTTTCGGCATCCGCCTCGCTTACGACACCGTCAACAACCGTGTTTTCCTGCTCGAAGCGTTCGAGAACGGCAACGGCTTTCAGGCCGGGATGGATCGCGGCACTGAATTGCTGGGCATTGCCGTACCGGGGGGAACCGAAGAGCTCATTTCCACGCTGATGAGCGCGGGCGGGCCGCAAGCGGTCATCAACGCGCTTGGCCCTTCCGACGCTGGTGTTTCGCGCACGCTGCGCTTTACGCAATTGGGCGGGGCCACGATCACCGCCGATGTGGTGAAAAGCGACTTCTCACTGGACCCGGTATCGGATCGCTATGGCGCGCTGATCCTGAACGATCGCGACAAGCAGGTCGGCTATATCAATCTGCGCACCTTTATCGTCGCGGACGCCGCTGATCAGTTGCGGGACGCCTTTGGCACCTTTCAGGCTGAGGGCATCACCGAGTTGATCATCGATTTTCGCTATAATGGCGGCGGTCTGGTCAGCGTAGCGGACACGTTCGGCGACCTGATGGGCGCGGGCCGCGTGGACGAGGTCTGGAGCGAGACGGTCCTGCGCGCATCCAAATCCTCGGAAAACGAAACCGAGTTCTTCGAAGCGGAAGCCAACGCGATCACGCCGACCAAAATCGCCTTTATCGGGCGCGGCGGCACCGCCTCGGCGAGTGAGCTCGTGATCAATTCGATGATCCCCTATGTCGATGCCGATAACATCGCCTTGATCGGGGATAATACGTTCGGGAAACCGGTCGGCCAGTTCGGTTTCGACCTGGAAGACTTCGATTTGCGCGTGCGCGCGACGGCGTTTCAGACGAACAACGCGGATGGCAGCGGGGAGTATTACACCGGCCTCGCCAGCGTCATCCCCAACACCTGCCGCGCGAGCGACGATATCTTCTCACCGCTTGGCGATGCGGATGAGACGTCGATTGCGACCGCGCTCGATTTTCTTGCCGGGCGCTCTTGCACCGCGATCTCGGGCGAAGGGCTTCGGGCGCAAAGCGTTGGCGGGCGCGTCGCATTGCAACCGGAACGCCCGAACGCGGTCCAGTACCAGATCCCCGGCCTGTTCTGATCGTAGCGCTATGATGTAAGATTGTCGGATTTTTGCAGGGGCCGGGCAGGCTGATGACCGCATCGCAGAGGCGCGCCCTATGCGACTATTCCGCGGCAACCCTGACAGGCGATGGGTCTTCGCCCAAGGCGTAGGCTATCGCGGCGGCGATCACCTTATCGGTCGGCGCGGGCTTGGCGATCAATTCGGCGTCGAGCTCGCGCACCGTCTCGTCATGGCGATCCAGATCGCCCGTGTGCAGGATGAACGGGATGCCCAGCCGGTAAAGCTCGCGCGCGACGGGAAAGCAGGTGCTTTCTCCTCCCAGCGACACATCCAGGACCGCCACTGTCAGCGCTTTTTTTTGCTCAGCCACGATAGTCAGCGCTTCCTCGACGCGCGATGCGGTCAAGGCCGTGTACCCCATATCCTGAGCCGCAAACTCAAGATCCATCAGGATCAAGGGTTCGTCTTCGAGCAGCAGAATTGTGTGCGCCATGGTCAGATTTCTCGCCCTATTCCGCTTTGCGCACCGGCACGCATACCACCGCCGTCAGGCCGGTATTCGACCATTCGCGTTCAATCGTGCCGCGCGTCGTCGCCAACAACCGGTCAACGATGGCCGTGCCGGTGCCAGCGACCACGTCCTCACCATCGACGCCGGGTCCGCCCGTCTCTTCCCACGTGATAAGCAGCGCAGTGTCGTCTTCGTTCGTTTTCCAGTCGACGCTCACAGAGCCCTCATCGCATGACCACGCGCCATGCTTGGTCGCGTTGGCGGCGAGTTCATGGAGCACGAGCCCGACAATCGAAATGATGGTGAAAGGCATGCGCACGCCGTTGCCCGTCAACCGCAAGCGTTCCGCGTCGCGGTCATAAGGCAGCAGCACCGCGCGGATCGCTTCGCCGATGTCGATGCTGCCGGACGACGCGTCGTCCAGCGTGGTTTCATAGGCGCGGCCCAGCGCCTGAATGCGTGCGTTGATCTCGGCCGCCTCGCCCTGAATGCCGCGCACCCGGCCCGTCACGTTGACGATGCCCGAAATCACGGCGAACATGTTCTTCATGCGGTGCGAGAGCTCGCGCGCCATTTCCTTGGCGTGGCGTTCTTCAGCCCGCGCAGCGCGTACATCGGAGACGTCCCACTGGCTGCCGAAGAAATAGACGAGCTCGTTCTTGTCGTTGTAAATCGGACCGAGGTGCAGCGCGTTCCAGAATGTCGTGCCGTTCTTTCGATAATTCAGCAGCTCAACAACGACCACGTCTTCGTTGGCAATCGCCTCGCGAATGCGCGCGATCGGTTCGGGATCAGTCTTGGGGCCTTGGAGGAGGCGGCAATTGCGACCGACCACTTCTTCCTCGGAATACCCCGTCAATCGGCGAAAAGCGCGGTTTGCAAAGACGATGGGCAGGTCAGGCTGGTGCGGGTCGCACAGGCAGATCGCCATGCGCGTTTGCGCCATGGCCTGTTCGAAAAGGACGCCAGAGGCGCCGGGAAAACGGTCGTCGGCGCGGCCTGAACGGAACCGTTCCGGCGCGTCATCAAAACGCAAATTGGCTTGGCTCGGGCGGCCACCGGGCCGTTCGTCATCGGTGTTCACGAGGGTGCTCGAATTGGTTGCGATCAGCGCTGGGCACAATAGCCAAAGAGCGCTTCGCTGGTTCGTTGTTGATACGCGCTTGCGACAAGCTGGTTCCGGCAAACACCGTGGAAACAGACCAAATCGGAGCGAAGACGCTCAAATTGCACCATTCCAGTATTGGAAAAAACGCGCGCTCGTCTCCACCGCCAGCGCAAAAATCGCCGGTCAGCGTGTCACGTTCGGCCCATGCGGGCAGGGTCGGCCATGTGGCCCTGAGCGGCGCCATGGTGATCCCTCCCATATTAAGCGCGTCTTGGATTTTCGATGTGTAACATCGTGCCTTAAACGCAGTTTGGCAAGCGCAGCGGCGTCGCGAAAGTAGCGGGGCGTTTCGATAAACTAAGGCGATGCGGGTCCGGGTAATGGCTCCTCACTCGTGTAAGCGCAGCCAAGCAGGACCGCATCGCCAACGGCGACGGTCGCGGCAAGGGGATAGGAACGATCACTCATTCCGTCGCTGCAATCGCCCGGCGTCAGCGCGATCTGGACAGGTTTGCCATCGAGCTCGCCTGAGAAACCAAGGCCGTTATTGCCCGCAAAACGCGTAACAACAAACTCGCGGCCATCAATTTCATCAAGCTGCGAAAAGCGCGCTTCGTGCTCGCCGTCCCTCTGCGCGCCAATTTCGAGCCCCCAGAAGGGCTCGGTTCCCGTGAGAGTAATCGCGGCGTCGGGAGACACGCCGCTGTAGACGGCTCCGCTGGTGTCGATGCCGTCAGTGGGCCCGCATCCGGTCACGAGCGCTAAGGCGGCAAGCGCGGCGAAAGGGACTTTTATCGTGACCATCGCAACCCCATCACGCAAAAGGCGGACCCGATCAAGGGCCCGCCTTCGTGCATTATCCATGATGCAAGCGCGAGGCGTTTATTGCGGCATCAGAACCGTGTCGATCACGTGAATGACGCCATTCGAGGCTTCCACGTCGGTCGAGGTGACGGTCGAGGTGTTGCCCGCCGCATCAGTCAGGACAACCGCGCCATCGACGACGGCTGCGGTGAAGGTGCCGCCACCAACGGTGGTTACCGTGTAGCCGTCTTCGCCGGCGGCGGTGATCGCGTCGGTCAGCGTGGCTGCGTCAACGTTGCCGTCGACCACGTGGTACTGAAGGATCGAGGTCAGCGTGTCGACGTCTTCGGTGGTGAGCTTTTCAACGGTGCCGTCGGGCAGCTTGTCGAACGCGTCGTTGGTCGGCGCGAAGACGGTGAACGGGCCTTCGCCGCTCAGCGTTGTGCCAAGACCGGCGGCGGTCACAGCGGCAACCAGCGTCGAGAACGTCTCATCGCCCTGGGCGACTTCGACGACGTTGCCGGCAGCGGTGGCTTCTTCAGCGACGGCCATTTCGTCAGCGGCGGTTTCTTCGGTGGCCTCGCCAGCGCACGCCGCGAGCGAAAGGGCGATGGCCGAAGCCAGCGTGAATTTAACGGTTTTCATAGGGGATCCTTGAATTTGCCTGTATTTCGGACACGATCCATCGAATGAATTTTTGCGGACCGCGTACAACTACGAATGGCTTCGAGGAATGGTTGTTCCAAATTTTCAATAAAAATGGCGAAAAGGTGGCAAACACGCGGTGGCGGTGATGAATCCGGGAACGGGTCAGCGGTTTTGCCATTGATACGCCATGCTTTTCACCCCCACCAGAACCGCAGGCCTTGACCGTCTCGGTGAATTCCTCCCGCGCGCGGGCCGCGCTTACGCCAACAACCGGAACCACGATGATGGCGCTCCAGACGATGGTTCCGCGCGCACGAACGTCTCGCAATTGTCGCCGTGGCTGCACGCCGGGCTGCTCAACGAAACCGAGGTCATCGACGCGGTGCTCGGCCAGCACAGCCCCAGCGCCGCGGAGAAATACATCGCCGAGGTGTTCTGGCGCGTCTATTTCAAGGGCTATCTCGAACAGCAACCCAGCGTCTGGCGCAGTTACTGCGAAACCCGCGACGCGGCGTTTGGGAGGCTTGATGGTAATTCCGGGCTGCAAACCGCTTACGCCGAGGCGACCGAGGGGCGCACCGGGATCGAAGCGTTCGACCATTGGGCGCGCGAACTCACAGAGCACGGCTACCTGCACAATCACGCGCGCATGTGGTTCGCCAGCATCTGGATCTTCACGCTCAAGCTCGATTGGGCGCTGGGCGCGGACTTTTTCCTGCGCCATCTGATCGATGGCGATGCGGCCTCGAACACGCTGAGCTGGCGCTGGGTCGCCGGGCTCCACACCAAAGGTAAGACCTACCTCGCCCGGCCCGACAACATCGCGCGCTACACCGCCAACCACCCGCAAGGACCGCTGAGCGCTGACGGCCTCGCCGAGGACGCGCCCGCGCTCGAAGAAGAGGTCGAGCATACACGCGGCAAAATCGACCTGCCTGCGCCCCTGTCGCCCGACGCGTTCAGCGAACCTTACGCGCTGATCCTGCATGACGAGGCCGCGAGCGCCGAGGCGCTCGACCTGCCCAGCCCGCCCGCGCTCATCATCGGGGCCGCCCGCCCCGACGCGCGCTCACCCGGCGATATCGGCGAAAAAGCCCGCTCATTTGCATTAAGCGCGGTGCAATCGGGCGTCGAACACGCCGCCGAACGTTTTGGCGTGCCGAGCGCACAATGGAGCCACGACACGCCGCTGGCCGAACTGCTGGAGAGCTCAGGGGTGAACCAAGTCCTCGTCCCCTACCTGCCGACCGGTTGGACCCACGACGCGCTGATGCCGCAGCTGGCCCCGATGATCGATAACCACCGCGCACGCATCGTCCTCAGCGATCTCAACCGCGCGACCTGGCCGCATGCAAAAGCGGGCTTTTTCGGCGTGAAAAAGAAGATCGACGGCATTCTGCGAGAGCTCAACGTGACCGGCACTCAAGTCCAGGTCGACGCAGCGGAGTAGCGCGGCGCTCGCAAGCCTGCGCGCTCGCCAGCGCAGGCAGCGGGGCGGTTAACTCCGTACTTACTCCTCCCCCTTAGCCTGACCCAGTTCAAGAACCGGGGACCAAGGCTTATGAAATACCCGAACCGGATGCAGGCCGCGCTGCTGCTCGACGCGCGCTTTGGCGGGCTTGATGGCATCGCTCACGATCTGGCGCGGATCTTCGAGATGAAGTTTGGCGCCGATTTCAACACGGTCGAGGAGAAGCCCGGCGTCTTTCACCGCCTGTTTGGCGGGGGTGATGAACTGATGCTCACCTTTGAATATGTCGATGGCCCTCCCGACCAGCAGGTTTTCGCCCAAGCGATGGCCTCTCCGATCACCGCTCAGCTGTGCCCGGATATGGGCGCGCGGGTGCTGCGCGCGCAGGCCTTGATCCTGTTCGAAGTGTCACACGGCGCCATGGGCGGCGTCGAGGACGATCCCAAGATCGCCGCGATGTTCCAGACGCTTGGCGTGCGGCAAGGCGCCACGCCCGAGCAATTCAATCGCCGCCTCGAGACGCTCACCTTGATGACGCGCGTCGCCTGCGACCATGTGACGCCCGGCGCGATCCATTGGACCCAGTCCAACCAGCTGTTCGAGCCCAAGGCGTTTGACGGGCTCTCGCAGCTCGGTTTCCCCGGACCGATCGCGATCCACCCAAACATCTTCGGCGCCGACGATCAGGAGGCTGCCACTCCGGAGCAGGACGTCAAAGCCGGTATCCGCACCTTCGGGGCGCGCCATTGGCTGGGGCGCGAGATTTACGTCGCCCCGACCACTTTGGCGTGGGGCGCGAGCTACCAGACCATCCTCGCCTTCCTGACCATCGCGACGATGGAAGACGGATATATCATCCCTGATGACGACATCTTTGGCCCCGAAGACGGGAGCGAGAAATGGCGCGTTCGTCACCGCGCTATCGGCGAAACACCGGGCGATGTCAGCGCCGAGGAAGGCGGCACACCGCTTTATGAACTGATCCCACTGCGCCACGACGAAGGCGGCTTTCTCGACCCCGATTACGCCAAGAATGCGCAAGTCATCTGCGAGGCCGGCGGCGCGATCATGGGCGATTATTCCGCCGAAGAACTTTATGGCGAGCAAGCCCCCGCCATCGCGGACGCGCGCGCAATGGTCGAAGGGGTTGGTGGCAGCCTGATGGTCACGGCCCTGGATGAACGGCCCCAAGAACGTGGCGATGGCGAAGAACCACTCTCACCCGGGCCTACCCCATTTGGATCAGGCCCTGATCCCATCCCGCCTGCGCCATCCGGCACCGCGCCCGCTGTACCGCAAGCCCCCCAGCCACAAATCAGCCAGCCGGGCGAAACGAGCGTCACCGGGGCCGGCCTGCGTGCGCGGCTGTTCGGCACGAAGAGGTAGAGCCCAGAGGGACGGCGTTTGTGGGCTCATCCCCCCGCAGGGGCTGGTCACATAACCTTGTCAGGGCGCGGTTCGTGCTTGTGCTTCTCGCCCTTGCCGAAATGGCGTTCCAGCCGCTCAGCCAGCGTGTTCACCGCTTTTCGCGCGGCGTCGTCCACCTTGGCGGCGTGCGCGGTCACACCCAGCGGTTTTCCACCGCGCGGCCGCGCTTCGATCATGCAGGTCTTGTCGTCCGATCCGCCCTTGGCGGCGTTCTCATCGGAGACGTGCACTTCAAGCCGCGTCAGCCGGTCTTCAAACCGCGCAAGCTTTTGTCGGCACACCGCTTCGATCCGCTCCGCGACGTTTTCAGTGCCCATTACGGAGCTGTCGGAATTGAATTGAAACTGCATGCTCATGGCTCGCTCTCCTTTGGCGTGTTTTTGTTTTTCTTACTCGAACCAAAATGGGTGTAAGCTGAACAATTGCAAAGGGTTTTTGACAAGCCCGCCGCCTCGCACACCGTTAAGAGCTGGCAGCCGCCGCTTGCGCTTCGGCTTCGCGCCGGGCGACGCGCGCGGCGTCGGCTTTCTCGCGTTCTTGCGTGTTCTTGCGCGCCTGCGCAGCGAGCCCGCGCCAGGTCTGCTCGGCGCGCAATTCGCGCTCGCGCACGTTATCAAGCGCCGCTTCTTTTGCGGCCGCGGCGGCGGCGTCTGCGCGCTCAACATAGAATTCGTAGGACTGCGCCATGTATCAGCATTCCTTTTTGGTTAATCTGCGAGAGGCCCCTTGCCAGAAGGCGCCTCCGAAAAAGGGGCGCCGCGCAGCACGCGCCGCGCCCCGATTGTTGTGCGAGTGTCAGTCGGCAGCGGAAAGGTTGACGGCGCTTTCCTTGCCGTTGCGTCCCACTTCGACGTCGTAGGTCACGCGCTGCTCGCGATCGAGCGTTTGCATGCCCGCCGCCTGCACAGCGGAGATGTGCACGAAGCTGTCGCCCGAGCCGTCTTCGGGCTGGATGAAGCCATAGCCTTTGTCGGTGTTGAAGAATTTGACGGTGCCAGTCTTGGCCATAATAAATGTCCCTTTCAAAGAACTAGGATTGCCCGCTCGCACAGCGCGCGCGGGTTGTGCGTAAAATCGTTCAATGGAAAGGAAGTCGTCGTCCGGTTAACGCCGGGGGTGCCGCCCTTTTTAACAAAGGCAAGCTCCAGACGGCGGTCGTCAAATTTCGAAGTCCGTCGCAAATTTCCGACGTCAGCTCCGACGGTCTAGCATATAATTGTCGCTCCCGCGAATACTTCTTCGTTTGGCCGGGTGAATTGTTCAGTGCGGGCTCTTTACCCGACTGCGCTGTCGGTGCGCGCGGCGCGTCAGAAGACGGGGCGGGCATGGGAAAGCGTGGATCACCCACAAGGCCCGATATTGCTTTGTCATGAACCGGGAAGGTTGTTAGCCTAACATATCTAACGAAAGCTCTCATCCGGATTGCTCCGCTGTGGCCTTGATACGGAACGCTTGAAGATGCGCAGACTGGTTAATTACTTCTCGAACAGAGAGAAGCGCGAGGAAAGCCTCGCAAAAGCGGCGATCCTCTTGCCCACTCGCGCCTATCAGGAACTGACGAAACCGCCGCATATTCCGGGCAACGTCATTACTGGCCGCGCGCTTCACCAGATCCCCTTGCTGGCCAGCTATTCGCGCAGCGGAACCAACTGGATCCGCTACTTCATCGAAACCTGCAGCAAGCGCCCGACGCCCGGCCAGCTGCGAGTGGTCAAAGGCACCCACTACATCATCGACCGCGCGCATTGCGCCTATCCCGACATGCACAATTATTGCCGGGTCGTATTGGTTTTGAGGAACTACAAGGAATGCCTGCTGCGCCATAACGAGAAGGAGTGGGTCAAAGACAGGGATGTGGTTCGCTTTCTTCAGCGCCAGGATATCGAACAGCCGTGTTCCTGGTTCATCGATAACCTCGCCGCGTTCGATGCCTTCGAGGGTGAGAAGCTGCTCCTTTATTATGAAGACCTGATGCAGGACCCAATGGAAAGCTTTACGAAGCTGGGCCACATCCTGCGGCTCAAAGAGGCCAGGGTGGCAAAGTTCGGCGCACATCTCGACGCGCATTTCGACGGGTCGGTCAACGCCTACAAAAAAGGCGGCCACAAATCGTCCACCGCCAAAAAGCGCGATTTGAAAGCCCATGCGGACCGATTGCTGACCCCGGAGCAGCGGGTCGAATTTGATCGCTATTATCAAGACAATTATCCTGAACTGACCCGCAAATATCTGACGCGTTACCTTGAGGCCTGATGACCGCTGATTGCGCCCCGCCCACTATCCTGATCGACGCCGACGCGTGCCCTGTGAAGGACGAGATCTATCGCGTGGCCGCCCGCTTCAAATGCGAGGTGCGCGTCGTCAGCAACTCCCCGTTCCGCATTCCCAACAGCCCGCGTGTGAAGCGCGTCGTGGTTGATGACACATTCGACGCCGCCGACGATTGGATCGCGGACAACGCCAACGCCGCAACCGTAGTCATCACCGGCGACATCCTGCTGGCCGAGCGCGCGTTGAAGGCGGGCGCGCGCGTGCTCAAGCACAACGGCACCGAATTCACCGCCGCCAGCATCGGCTCCGCCATCGCGACCCGCGCCATCATGGAGGATCTGCGCGCCGGCATGGATGGGCCGCTGGGCGCAAGCGGCGGGGGACCGCCGCCGTTCAGCAAAGCGGACCGTTCGCGGTTTTTGCAGGCGCTCGACCGGGTGTTGGTGGGGATGCGAAGTTGACACACTTGACACCGCGCGAGCGCCCGATTTGAGCCTGTAACCCGTGCGTTTCTGCGGGTTTTCGCCCCAAAGACGAAGTTGACACTTTGCGCGCGAAAAATCCGCAGCGCCGTCACCCGCGCGACCGCTTACTCCTCGCCAAACTCGCCGGGCGCGGCGTCCTGCTCTTCCTCGTCGTGCTCTTTCTGTTCATGCTCTTTTTCTTCATACAGGGCTTCGTATTCGAGCCGCACCTGCTCGTCCCAGGTCTCGGGCCCCTCGCTCACCCGCTTGACCAGCGCGCCAAAATCATCGGGCCGATAGGCTGAGGCGCGGTGCGAGGCGGGCACGCGCCGCCCGTGAAACGCCTCGCGCATGGCGAGCAGCGCCACCGTCAAGCGTTCATCATAGCGGCGCGAGGTGTGAACGAGCTCGCCCTTATACAAATGCGGCACCTCGACGCCGTTGAGCGCGCGGTCCATCGCGGCTTCCGCCAACGCGTCAAAGCGGCACTGCAAGGCCGCGGTCCACGCCAGATCAAACGGCTCTCCCTTAAGCCGCGCGCGCAGGCCATAGGCCGACTGCCGGCTCATCCCCGCCGCCCGCGCCGCCTTCGCGACCGAATGCGTCGAGGCCAACGCTTCGAGAAACGTAGCCTGCCGCCGAGGCGTCCAGCCATCATGGCGAATCTTGGCCTCATGGGCCTTGGCCTCGTAGGTCTCAGGCAAAGTGGCGGTGTGGGTAACGGGCGAGCGAGCGGGAGGATGTGGCATCCGCCAGTGTAAGGCACAGATTGGAGTGTGTAGGAAAGTTTTACCTATCCATCCGCCCCCAACGTCACCCCGGACGTGATCCGGGGTTTGGCTATTTTTTCGCTAGCGCCGCCAAGATCGCGCGATCTTGATCCATGATCTCGTTTGCTAATGACATGAGCGCCTTGTGCCGCCGTTCCATTACCTCTTCGGCGACATCCAACTGCTCACCAAACTCAGGATCGAGCATGCTGATTTCGATTCCGCGAGAGGTCCGGATAACATTGAGACTGTCACCGACGCCCGCATTGAGATGCGCCAGCACTTCCTTAGACAAGATGATCCCAGCGGAATTGCCGATTTTGGTGATCTTGAGCGGCTTGTTCATACGGGCGTTTTAACGACTGGGGCCGAATGGTGCAATAAAGACTCAAGCTGGGAAAAGTTCACCTTCGCGGAAGGTTAGTTATGGCATTGTTGGAATTCTATCGTTAGGCAGCAGGCTCGTTAGGGAGAGATCATGGCATCAACTATGCCTTTGCTTGACCGGGTCATTATTGATGCGGTCGAAGCAGTTGAGTCGAAGGTCGAGGAACAGCTGGACTGCGATGTCCTGTTCTACTACGGCGAACTTCGCTCAAGCAATTTCACATTTTTCCGCGACTCTGTTGAGCGCATTGCGGAGCGTTCCGATAAGCGCGCTACTATCGGGCTATGCCTCACAACTCCGGGGGGTCAAGCTGAAGCGGTGGAACGCATGGTCGAAGTGATCCGACATCACTATGATGCCTTTTATGCGCTTGTCCCTAATACGGCGATGTCGGCTGGCACAATTTTTTGCATGGCAGCTGATAAGATCTATATGGATTATTCCTCCGCCCTAGGTCCGATTGATCCGCAGGTCCCTGATCGCGAAAATCGGGTCCTTGTCCCAGCTCTCGGCTATTTGGATAAGGTCGAAGAACTCATTCAAAAGAGTATCGACAACACTATTTCACCAGCAGAATTTCAAATGCTCCAAAGCTTGGATTTGGCCATGCTTCGTTTCTACGAACAGGCTAAGGAGCTTTCTATCAATCTCTTGAAACGCTGGTTGGCAGAATATAAATTTAAAAATTGGACGCACCATCGAACCACGAATCCCGGGTCATTGGTAACTGCCTCTGAACGCGAAGAACGCGCCGAGGAGATCGCTACAAAGTTGTCCGATAACAACCGCTGGCATTCGCATGGTCGGATGATTGGGATGGGAACTCTCCGTAGCGAGATGCGCTTAGAAATTGAAGACTTCAGTGAGAGTGAGGACCTTCATGAAGCGATCCGGCAGTATGCTGATACCCTGACCGGCTATATTGAACGCAATGGACAAAACTTCGTCATCTTCAACCGCCACCTACAGTGAGGAAATCATGCCTATCGAAGACGCTGTACGAAAAGTGACGCAGAAAGAGCCGCGCAAAGGCAAATTCGCTAGTCAACTAGAATCCAATAGAGACTTCCAATCGAGGATGGAGAAAGCTGGTGTCGTTACTCGCAAACAAGCATTTTCAATCCCTTTGATGGAAAGAATATCGCATCGTACTGAAACTGAATAAAAGGGGCGGCTGGTAGCCGCCCCTTTTATTCACCCCTCCGGCAAATACAGCTTCTTGCCCTTCTCCTCATAAACCCGGCTCATCTCTTCCATGCCCGCTTCGGCCTCGGCCTCGCTCAAATCCGTTCGTGCTGAGCCGGTGGCGCTTTGCGCCGTCTTCGATTCCGAAGTGCGATTGGCGGGCGCTTGTGCCTGCCCTTCGACAGGCTCAGGGCGAGCGGTGTCGGGGTTAGAGGCGAGGAAGCTCTCTGGCCCTGCGTTTTGCTTGGCTGCGAATTCGCGCACCTCTTGCGAAATCTTCATCGAGCAGAACTTGGGCCCGCACATCGAGCAGAAATGCGCCGTTTTCGCGCCTTCGGCGGGGAGCGTCTGGTCGTGATATTGCTCGGCGGTTTCCGGGTCGAGCGACAGGTTGAACTGGTCGCGCCAGCGGAATTCGAAGCGCGCTTTTGACAGGGCGTCGTCGCGCACCTGGGCGGCGGGGTGACCCTTGGCCAGATCAGCGGCGTGGGCGGCGAGTTTATACGTCACCACGCCCACTTTCACATCGTCGCGATCGGGCAGGCCCAAGTGCTCCTTGGGCGTGACGTAGCAGAGCATCGCGGTGCCGTACCACCCGATCTGCGCCGCGCCGATGCCGCTGGTGATGTGGTCGTAGCCCGGCGCGATATCGGTGACGAGCG
>JBCCCM010000015.1:0-81479 GCA_039033515.1 Pseudomonadota bacterium | reverse complement strand
TTTCTCGCGCTCTTTGCGGTATTCGCGCTCCAGCTTGCCGAGCTTTTCTTCGCGTTTGCGGATTTCGCGGCCGCGGTTCTGGTCGGCTTCGGATTGGCTGGTCGTGGCCTTGTCGACCGCGGCGCTGGCGACATTCACCGGCGCGGCGATGATCTTTCCGGCGGTCCGGGCGATGCAGCCGGACAAAGTGAGTGTGGCCACGCCGAGCAAAAGCGGCGCGGCAATCGAGCGGGGGAAGGGGGCGACCGTGGACATGAGCCAACAATCGCCCCGCATTTGCAATCCCGCAAGCAAAACCTCGTCGCAAATCCGATCAATCGAGGGTGCACCCCGGTCAACCGGGCTGGAAGCTTACTCGTCTTTGCTTGTGGACGTGGTGGTGGTGACTGTCGTCTGTTTGCAGGTCAGACTGCCCGAGCCCGCCGTGCTCGCCGTGCAGGTGGCGCTGCCTTCGACATAGACGCTGCCGGATCCCGCGATCGAGGCTTCAACCTGGCCGTCCGATGCGACTTTGACGCTGCCCGATCCGGCGATGGAGACCTCGACATCGTCGGCGTTAAGGTCCGCCAGATCGACGCTGCCCGATCCCATGATCGACACGTCGAGTTTTTGCGCGCGGCCCGCCGCTGTGATCGAGCCTGACCCCGCCGAGCTGATTTCGAGCGAGCTGGCGTCCACTTCGGCGACGCGCACCGATCCGGAGCCCGCCATTGAGATCTCGGCGTTATCGGCGAGGCTCTGCGCGGTGATATCGCCGCTGCCCGCCATGGAGATGTCGGTCGGGGCGGGCATGGTGATGGTCACGGTCGCCTTGCTCATCCCCTTGTTCCAATCGCCCTCTCGGCCCACGGTCAGCGAATCGCCGCTGCGCTTGAACCGCAGCGCCTCGACCGCGTCATCATCGCCTTCGACCTTGATCTTGAGCTTCTTGCCGGTTTTGACGACCAGATTGTCCGGCCCCGCCAGCCCGATTTCGGTTGGCGCGTCGCCGCCTTTGTCGAGCTCGTCGAGCGTTTCTCCGCCGAAGTCGGTGCTGATGCTAAAACAGCCCGAAAGGCTCAGGCTCGCGGCGATCAAAGCCGCTCCGGCAGCAAACGGTCGGATGGTGTGAGCAATGGTGGTGGTCATGATGTGCAAAATCCCCTTTACAGTCGACGCTTTATCAGCGCTGCGCGAATGTCCCCGCATAGGCGTATTGCTTAGATAATACACCAACGCGCTCATGACAAGAGCACGGCTTGCCAAGACCGCTTGAAACGTCGAACGCGCACAAAAAAGGGCCGCCGATAAAGGCAGCCCTTTTGAATTTGAGGCGACGGGAATTAATTTTCGTCGTCGTTGTCGTAATATTGCGGCGCGTGTTCGCGCAAAACGTCGAGGATCTTTTCCAGAGCGGTCGGCTCATCGGTTTCTTCCATCGCGGCGAGTTCGCGCGCGAGGCGGCTGGAGGCCGCTTCGAAGATCTGACGCTCCGAATAGCTTTGTTCGGGCTGGTCGTCCGGGCGGAACAGGTCGCGGGTCACTTCGGCGATCGACACCAGGTCGCCCGAATTGATCTTGGCTTCGTATTCCTGCGCGCGGCGCGACCACATGGTGCGCTTGACCTTGGGCTTGCCCTTGAGCGTTTCCATGGCTTCTTTAAGCGTCTTGTCCGAAGACAGCTTGCGCATGCCGATTGATTCGACCTTGTTGGTTGGCACCCGAAGGGTCATGCGTTCTTTTTCAAAGCGCAGCACATACAGTTCAAGCTGCATGCCGGCGATTTCTTCGTTTTGGAGCTCAATCACCCGGCCCACCCCATGCTTGGGATACACAACATAATCGCCTACGGTGAAAGCATCAGCGCTCGAAGCCATTCGAATTCCTTTCATAACTCACACACTTGAGAGCGAACGGCAACGCGAGGCGGCGGGATCCGGCAAGAGCGCCGCCGCAGAATAAAGGGCCTGTCGGCAAAGCCGCGACGACACGAAAGGGTCGACACGAATTCGCCGGATGTTACCCCGTTACCGATGTCGCTTTTGGTGAGTGACCTTTCTAATATTCTTCCCCGGCGCTGATCACCTCAGCGCGGCTAATTGATTATATAACACAATCGCAACAAAATTGCGAGTCGCTTGTGTTGCAGTGCGGCGTAAGGGTTTCGAGCAGCGCTTTGGGCGCGCGAAAGGGCTGATGATCTTCACATTATTGCTGGCGCAAGCGATCACCACGAGGCTTGCCATCCCTGACGAAGCCTACACGCCGCAAGTCTCCGCTGAAGTGCGCGCGATTGTCGCGCGCGTGACGAACGAAGGGCAGCCGCAGGCGCTTGCCGAGCTCAAGCCGCTCGCCGATGCGGGCGATGAAAGCGCGATTGCGTTGATCGGCGAGATCAATCTTGGCGGGCTGTTTGGCCAGGCGCGCAACCCGGCGGTGGGCTGCCGCTATGTCGAGCGTTTGCAAAGCGGGCGTCCCGATGGACTGCACAATCTGGCAAATTGCTACCAGTTCGGCTGGGGCCGGGCCAAAGATCTGCCGCGCGCACGGGCGCTCTATCGCCGCGCGGCTGAGGGCGGCTTTCGTCCTTCGATCTGCGCGTACGGTAATATGTTGATTGCGGGCGAAGGCGGCCCGGTCGATACTGCCGAGGGTCTGCGCCTATGCCGCTATTCCGCGCTCGCCGGCGATCCCAACGCACAGACCGATTATGGCGGCCATCTGCTCACCGGAGTCGGCGGGGCGCGCGACCCGGTCAACGCGCGCTTGATGTTCGAAGAGGCTGTCCAGCAAAAGCAGCGCAACGCCGCGTTTTTGTTGGCGCAAATCTATGAGAAGGGCGACGGGATTGCCGCCGACACCGGGCGCGCGATCAAATGGTACACCAAAGCACACGAATGGGGTCGCCCGGACGCCGCGCATCAGGTTGCGCTGCTGTATGTGCGGCGCGGGTATTCGCAAAAGGACGGCGAGACCTTCGTTTCAGCCCAGGAGCTTTTGAAAGCGGTCGAGTGGTTCACGATCTCATCGCAGAACCATCCCGACCCAGCGATACGCGACCGGGCGCGTGAGCTGATCGATAATCTGGGCGTGCTGTTGAAAGCGGGTCAAGGTGATGCCGGGTAGAACGCGGCCCTAGTCGCCTTCGCCCGGTTCAGCGCTGAAATATTTCTCGAACTTGCCCTTTTCGCCCTTGTGCTCATCGGCGTCAGCGGGCGGCTCTTTCTGGCTCGTGATATTGGGCCATTCGGCGGAATATTTGGTGTTGAGCTCAAGCCATTTTTCAAGGCCATCTTCCGTGTCGGGCAGGATCGCTTCGGCGGGGCATTCGGGCTCACACACGCCGCAATCGATGCATTCGCTGGGATTGATGACCAGCATGTTGTCGCCTTCGTAAAAGCAATCGACCGGGCACACTTCGACGCAGTCGGTGTATTTGCATTTGATGCAGTCATCGGTGACGACGTAAGTCATTGGAGAGCTTTCATTCCCTTAAAGGCGATTTCGCGCATCTCGGCGCGAGCGCGCTGCTAGGTCGAATTAGTGTGTCCAGTCAAGGTTACAGTCTTGTCTCTTATGTATCGGACACATCGCGATAAAAGTTTTGGGCCAGAGCGGGCGAGAGCCGTCGCTGCGGCAGCGAGAGAACTTCGATGACCCGAACTTCGTTCCCGATCATCACCGTCAGTACATCGCCGATAGCCACCATTTCACTAACGCGCAGCACATGTTTTCTGTTGAGCCGTAAAGAGCGGCCTTCAATCATCGCGCGCGCCGCTGAACGCGTGCGGGCAAAGCGCAGGTAGACGAGCAGGCGATCAATCCGCAGACCAGCGTCGCTGGACGTTGGAGGATCGCCCCTGATTGCGCTCATCCTTTGAGCAGATCCGCCAGTCCATCAAACGCGCCGCCCGCGCGCGCGGGGTCGGTGTCGGGGCGTTTGTCGCGAGGCTTGTCGCGTCTTGCTTTGGGCTTTGCGTCCTTGCGCGGGCCTTTGGCAGAGTTCTTACCGGAGGAACCGCCGTTTGATCGTTTGTCAGCGCGTCGCCCGCCTTGCCGGCCACCATGCCTTGGCCCTTGCCCGTCCGCGCGGCGCGGGCGCCAGGTCCAGACATCGGGCGCGGCTGGGCCGAAGGCACCGTCGGCGAGTTTGCGCGGGCGGTGCAGACGAAACCCGGCGCTGCCCAGCAGACGCGCGGCGTTGTCCGCTTCGAGCCCGATGGAAATCGGCAGAGCCATGTCGAGGCGGAAGCGAGCCTGACGCGGCTTGCGATCCTTTGGTTTGGGCTTCGACGCGTTGGGTTGCGGGGTCTCCGAAGGGGAAGCCTCAGGCTTTTCAGCTTCGGATTTTTCAGCCTTAGGCTGTTCAGCCTCAGGCTGTTCGGCCTCGGGCTTTGCTGTGTCGCTCTGTGATGCCGGTTGTGTTGTTTCAGGTTCGGCAGGCGAGGGCGCTTTCGGCGCTGGTTTCGGGGGCTTCTTGGCCGCCTCATTCGCCGCCGCACGCGCGTCGAAGGCGGCGCGCAGGATCTTCTCGGCAAGGTCGACGCGGATCGCCTGGCTTCCCGCGGGGCGATAGCCTGCGGGCAGGCGCCCCTTCTCCAGAGCGGTCTCGGGGAGGACCGAGCGCATGGCGGGCTCCAGCGGGCGCGGGTCGAGGCCGAGCGCGTGCAGCAATTGGCGCGGAGCTGGTTTCAGCAGATCGCGCGCGAAGATATCCAGCGCGCCAAAGGTCACGCCCAGGCGGCGCAGGAACGGGCGCATTTCCTTGGGCAGATGCTCAAGGCCGGCTTTCTCGCGGCTCACCACGCCGCGCGCGTCGATCAGCGTGATCAGCAAAGCGCGCGCCTGGCTGCCAGCCTGCGGATCGAGGGCCGCCTCGGCCAGTTTGCGTAAAGGCGCGAGGGGTTCGAGCTTCTTGGTCAGCCACGCGGTCAACCCTTCTTCGAGCTGCGCGCGCGGGCCTTCGGGCAAGAGCGAGATTTCGCGCGACAGCGTCAGGCGCGGCGCGGCGAAATCGTCGGGCATCGTGATCTCAGCCAGTGCGCGGCCTTGCCAGCACACCGCGCCCTTGGCGATCTCGAGCTCGCTCAGCCCCTCGCCCAGCAGCCATTGTGCGCGCTGTGTGAGGATGCCGGGCATCGCCTTTTCGCCCGCGGCCAGCAACATCTTGCGGTCCGCCACCGTCGCGTTGGGATCGACCGCAAAGCGAAAGCCGTCGAGCCGGCCAATCGCCTCGCCTTCGACCGTGACGCGCCCATCGGGCTCTAGCGTAACGGGAAGCGCGTCGGCGTTCTGTCCCAGCGATTTCATCAGTATCGTCGTCCTTCGGTTCACAAATCTCTCGGTCAGGCGCGCGTGAAGCGCGTCCGACAGCTTGGCCTCAACGCCGCGCGCGCGGGCCGCCATCTCGTCGCGCGCCAGCACCCAATCGGGCCGCTGGCAGATATATGCCCATGAGCGAATCGCCGCGATCCGGCCTTGCAGCGTGTCGATGTCGCCGCCGGTGCGGTCAAGTTCGGCGATGCGCGCGGCAACAAAGTCCGCGCCAAGATAGCCGTCGCGCAAATCCTGCCACAAGCGCGCGACAAACCTCGCGTGCGGGTCAACGCCGACCTGTCTAAAATCAGGCAGCGAGCACGCCTCCCAGAACCGCCGCACCGATCCTGACCCGCGAACCGTCGCCGCCAATGGCTCTTCCGCCAGACGTTTGAGAACCGCGAGGTCAATCGCTTGCGGCGCGGCTTTGAGCACGTCGTGACGCGGGCGGTGTTCGAGATCGCCGATCAAAACCTTGATCGTGTCAAAGCGCGGTTCGGCCTCGCGCCAATAGAGTTTGGTGAGGGGCGCAAATTTGTGCTCTTCGATGGCGAAGATTTCTTCTTCGGCAAATTCCAGCGGCGCGCCCGAACGCGTGCCGCCGCCTGTCAGCGTACCGAAACTGCCATCGCGCTGATGGCGCCCGGCGCGCCCCGCGATCTGCGCCATTTCCGCCGGGGTCAGCCGCCGTTTGCGCTTGCCGTCAAATTTGCTGAGCGCTGCGAAAGCGACGTGGTTGAGGTCCAGATTGAGGCCCATCCCGATCGCGTCCGTCGCGACGATGTAATCCACTTCGCCGTTCTGGAAGAGCTCCACCTGTTTGTTGCGCGTGTCCGGCGACAGCGAGCCCATGACCACCGCCGCACCGCCGCGAAACCGCCGCAGCGCCTCGGCCATGGCGTAGACTTGCTCAACCGAGAACGCGACCACGGCGCTGCGCGGGGGCAGGCGTGAAAGTTTGGTCTGGCCAGAATGGGTGAGCGTGGAGAAGCGCGGGCGCTCGACCATTTCGGCTTTGGGGATCAGCGCTTTGACAATCGGTTCGAGCGTCGCGGAGCCCAGGATCATTGTCTCTTCGCGCCCGCGCGCGTTCAGCAGACGGTCGGTGAAGATATGCCCACGCTCCGGGTCCGCGCCGATCTGCGCTTCGTCGATCGCAACGAAAGCGTGACGTCCGTTCGCGCCCGCGCCAAGGCGATCCATCGCCTCGGCGGTGCAGCAGAAATAGCGCGCGTTGGGCGGCTCGATCCGCTGTTCGCCGGTGATGAGCGCGACGCTGTCATCCCCCTTGATCGCGCGCACCCGGTCATAGACCTCGCGCGCGAGCAAACGCAGCGGAAACCCCATCATGCCGCTCGAATGCGCGCACATCCGCTCAATCGCCAGATGCGTTTTCCCGGTGTTGGTCGGGCCCAGCACAGCACGGACACGCCCTGAACCGGGTCCGGCGGCGGCAATTTGCGAGGAAGGCGGGGTCACGTGACGCTGTTTGTCAGGCTTGGCCGGAGGGGGCAACCGTCGCAATGGACGGCGCGCGCACCTCTTGCGACGCTGCGCTGTGGATACCTACGTACAACGCCTTATCGCGCGCTCGACTCGGCTGGTCGTTGGTTAAGCGCGTGTTTACTATGATGGGCCATAGTTTTCGGCCAGACACGCAAGGCCTTGGTCGCATCCGGGCATAACGATAAGAGCACATGACGTTGGATCAGGCGCGCAACATCACGGACACGCCAGCGGACCCGGCCACCCCCGAGGATCCGCCGCGCCTCTCCGCGTCGCGCCCGGCGACCCGCAAGGAGCCGTTGGAGCCGGGCAATCTGGCGACCTATTTCGAAAACTCGAAAAGCTACGCCGCCCCCACCCCCGCGCAGAAAGCTCAGCGTCAGGCGCTGGCGCGGGTGCGCGGTTGGGGCGAGCGTTACGACGAATGGAAGCTGAGCGTGGGCGCGCGGCTCGACGGGTTCGACCTTGCGCCCAATCTGGCTGAGAATATCGGCAGCCCGCGCTGGTTTCGAGGGCTGGTGACGATGGTCGGCCTTGGCGCGGTGGCGCTGATGTTCTGGCCCGACCTCACCCCGCTCGAAGCGCGGCCCGCCATGCCCAATGACGAGGTCGTGCAGCGTGAATTTCGCAGCCAGTCGATCGCGCCGCTCGCCTTTGGTGCGGACACAGGCCGCCGGATGGCCGCAACGCAGGCGGTGATCCCGCTCGCTAGCGCGCCCGAACGCCCGCGCATCGAGCTGGTCTCCAAACTGGCAGCGGGTGACAGTTTTGCCAGCATGCTGCGCCGCGCGGGCGTGTCGGCGGCGGATATCAACCGCGCCAGCGCGCTGATCAGCTCCGCAATCCCGATCAGCGAGATCGAACCGGGCACCGCGATGGATATTGTGCTGGGCCGCCGTCCGGGCGAAGGGGCCGCGCGCCCGCTCGACGCGCTCAAATTTCGCGCGCGCTTCGATCTGGAGCTTAAACTGGACCGCGAAGGGCGCGATGAACTGGGCAATCCGGTCGGCAATCTGGCGCTGATACAGACCCCGATCCGCGTCGATGAAACCCCGTTTCGCATGCGCGGCAAGGTGGGGTCGAGCCTCTACCGTTCCATGCGCGCCGCCGGCGTTCCCGCCAGCGCGGTGCAGGATTATCTGCGCGCGCTCGACGGCCAGATCAACATGAACCGCGAAGTGCGCTCTTCGGACGAGTTCGACATCATTCTAGCCTATCGCCGCGCCGCCACGGGCGAGCGCCAAGCGGGGCAACTGCTTTACGCCGGGATTGATCGCGCCGGCGAGCCCAAGGCGCAATTGATGCGCTGGGGCAAGGAGGGGCGTTTTTACGAGGCCTCGGGCGCGGGCGAAGAACGCGAAGGGTTGGCGCGGCCGGTGCCGGGCGCGGTCTCCTCACGCTATGGCATGCGCCGCCATCCGATCCTGGGATATCGCCGGATGCACGCCGGGCTCGATTTTCGCGCGCGGCGCGGCACGCCGATTGTGGCGGTGAGCGATGGGCGCGTGCTCTCGGCTGGCCGCGCGGGCGGCTGCGGGATCGCTGTGAAGCTGCGCCATGGCGGCGGGCTCGACACGCGCTATTGCCATATGAGCCGGATGGCGGTGCGCCGCGGCGCGAGCGTCAAACGCGGGCAGGTGATCGGCTATGTCGGTTCGACCGGCCTCTCGACGGGTCCGCACCTGCATTACGAAATGTATCGCAACGGCAAATCGATCAATCCGGCCAGCGTCCAGTTCGTCACCCGCGCCACCTTGAGCGGGACCGAGCTGATCGACTTCAAGATCCAGCTGGCCAAGCTCAAAGAGGTCGAGATCGGCGCGGCTTTGGAGGATTTGGAGCCGATGGCCACCGAAACGAACGAGCCCGAGCGCGAGATCGAAAAGATTTCCGCGCCCCGGCTTTAGGCAGGGCCTCCGGCACCCCTCGTAGCCGCCCACCATCACGATTGCGTCGGCGGTGCCATTACGGCTAGGCCTGTCAGCATGACTGGACGCTATCCCAACACCCGCCTGCGCCGCGCCCGCGCGACCGCGTGGAGCCGCTCGCTGCACCGCGAAACCCTGTTGACCCCGGCCGATCTGATCTGGCCGCTCTTCATCACCGAAGGGACTGGGGTGGAAGAGCCCATCGCCAGCCTGCCGGGCGTCTCGCGCTGGTCGATTGACGGGATTGTCGCGAAGGCCAAAGAGGCCGTGTCATTGGGCGTGCCGGTGGTGGCGTTGTTCCCCAACACGCAGCCCGAACGCCGCTCGGACGATGGAGCCGAAGCGCTCAACCCCGAAAACCTCATGTGCCGCGCCATCCGCGCGATCAAGGACGCGTGCGGCGATGATATCGGTATCCTCACCGACGTCGCGCTCGACCCGTACACCGCGCATGGTCAGGACGGTTTGCTCGACGACAAAGGGTATGTCACCAACGATGACACGGTCGCCGTTCTGGTCGATCAGGCGATCAACCAGGCGAAGGCCGGCGCGGATATCATCGCCCCGTCTGACATGATGGACGGCCGCATCGGCGCGATCCGCATGGCGCTCGAAATGGGCGAGCATCACAACGTCCAGATCATGAGCTACGCCGCCAAATACGCGAGCGCCTTTTACGGCCCGTTCCGCGATGCGGTGGGATCGGGCGGCCTGCTCAAAGGCGACAAGAAAAGCTACCAGATGGATCCGGGCAACAGCGATGAGGCCCTGCGCGAGGTTGAGCTCGACATCGCCGAGGGCGCGGACAGCGTCATGGTCAAGCCGGGCCTCGCCTATCTCGACATCATCTACCGGGTCAAAGCGGAGTTCAGCGTGCCCGTCTTCGCCTACCAGGTGAGCGGCGAATACGCGATGATCGAAGCCGCGCAGAGCGTGGGCGCGGGCGACCGCGATGCTTTGTTGATGGAAAAACTGCTCGCCTTCAAACGCGCCGGGTGCAGCGGCATCCTGACCTATCACGCGCCGCTCGCAGCCAAGCTGTTGAATGGCTAGCGGATTTCACCACGAGACCGAGCGCCTGATCCTGCGCGATTGGCGCGAAGAGGATTGGGCGCCGTTCTGGGAAGGGCTCAACACGCCCGCCGTGACCAAGTGGATCGGCGGCGTCGCCGATGCCGAAACAATGGCCAACGCGCAGGAACGCCTCGTCCAATACGCGAAGGATTGGGGCCACACTTTCTGGTGCGTCGAGCGGCGCTCGGACGGGCGCGTGCTGGGCTTTTGCGGGCTCAAACGCTGCACCGACGAACAGGGCCCCTTTGGCATGATGGAAGCGGGCTGGCGCCTGCGCGAAGACGCCTGGGGTCAAGGCTACGCCAAAGAAGGCGCGATCGCGGCGCTCGATCTGTCGTTTGACCGTTTCGGTGTCGACGAAACCATGGCGATGACCTTCCAGAGCAACACGGCCAGCTGGGGCCTGATGCGACGCATTGGCATGACCCGCCGGCCCGAGCTGGATTTCAAGGACGCGCTGTGGCCGCAATATGATGAGCCGATTATCATCCACGCCATTACGCGCGACGCCTGGGCCGCCCATCGCCCCAGCCTGATGGAGGAGCAGCGTGGGTGAGATCGTGCTTGAGACCGAGCGTTTGATCCTGCGCACGCCCACCCCGACCGACGCCGCCGTGCAGGACCGCGTGCTCAACACGCCCGCCGTGATGGCGCATCTGGGCGGAGTGAAGGCGCTTCACGAGATTGAGGCCAAGCACGCCAAGGGCATGGCACTCTACGCCCGGCATGGCTTCAGCTTTTTGATGATGATCGAAAAGGACGCGATGGGTCACGCAGGCGAACTTGTCGGCCACGCCGGGATCAAGCAGGTCGACAATCCCAACGCGCCCAATCCGGGCGATCACGAGATCGGCTGGCTGGTGCGCGAGGATCGCTGGCGGCGTGGATACGCGTATGAAGCCATGGTGGCGGTGATCGACTGGGCCTTTGGGCGTGTCGGCGCGCCGCATGTCGTGGCGCTCACCAGCGAGGCGAATGTCGGCAGCTGGAAGCTCATGGAGAAACTCGGCATGGAGCGGCGCGCCGATCTCGACTTCACCGATCCCGATTTTCCCGATAGCGACAACCCGATCATTCAATATTCGCTCACCAGCGAGGCATGGAAGAAGCGCTCATGACCCAGACCGACCCGCGTTTTCCCGGGGCCCATATCATTGCGATCCACGGCAAGACGCCCACAATCCACGACACCGCCTTTATCGCGCCGGGCTGTTCGATCATCGGCGATGTCGAGATCGGGGCGGGCTCTTCGATCTGGTACAATTGCGTGCTGCGCGCGGATGTCTCGCATATCCGGATTGGCGAGCGCACCAATGTGCAGGATGGCAGCGTGCTGCATTGCGACGGCCCTTCGCCCGGCAATCCGGATGGCTGCCCGCTGATTATCGGCGACGATGTCCTGATCGGTCATATGGCGATGGTCCACGGCTGCACGATCCACGATCGCGGGTTCGTCGGGCTGGGCGCGATTGCGATGAACAATTCGGTGATCGCGTCCGATGCGATGCTGGGCGCGGGCGCCATGCTGACCGAGCGCAAGGTCATGGGTGAGCGCGAATTATGGGCGGGCCGCCCGGCCAAACTGATGCGCGAATTGCCCGACGAAGCCATCGCGGGCATGAAAATGGGCGTCGCGCATTACGCGCACAACGCCAAGGAGCATAAAGCCGCGATTGACGCCGCGCTCGACTAGGGGGCGCGGGTCAAACTTGACACACTTGACACTATGCCAAGTGCGCCTTTGACCTGCAAATCCCTGAAATGCCGCCACAAACAGCGTACCGGCGAAGTTGACACTTCAGCAACGAAATTCGGGCGCGAGGATGCACTTTTGAAAGAGCCGCGAGCCTTGTGACGCGCGGCTCTCATGTAGGAAAGCGCAAATCCAGCCAGGTTGTGAGCCTCAGCTCGCGGGCTGCCGCATATACTGAAACATGTGCGGCACGAAGTCCGCCTTGCCCACCTCCAGCCCTTCTTTGCGCAGGATCGAATAGGCGATCATGACGTGAAAGTAGAACTGCGGCACCGACCAGTCGCGCGCATAGGTGAAGGTAGTCATGTCGAACACCATGCCGTTGGGAATGGCGAGCTCCACCGCAGCGTCGTCGGCGTCAAAGTCCAGCTTTTCCCATTCTTCGAGCTGTTCGAGCGTCGAACCGATGCGGATGATCGCGTCGTCGAGCGTGGCGGGGTCATCCTCGGTGGAGACAAATTCGATGCCCGTCACGCGTTGCATGGCTTCGCCGACCATGTTGCACAGGAAGCGGACCTGCACGCTGAGCGGGTGCATATCGTCGGCGAGTTTCGCTTGCAGCAGCGCATCCCCGCGCTCATCCGCCGCGGCTTTTGCTAGCAGGCCCTTGAGCGTGCCCAGCATATGACGCTGAGTTGGAACGAGCAGGGATTTGGTGTCGATTGGGGTGTTCATAGTGTCTCTCCCGATGGAATGGCTTTGGGATAGACCTTGCGTTTTTGATTGCAACCCAACCTTAGCTCTACCGCAGCGCGTCGATCTGCGCGGCGAAGTCGCCTTCGGGATCGATGATCCGCCAGGCGCCGGGCGCGCGGCTATCGATCACGACCACGCCGTTCTTCGGGCAGACATCAAGGCAGCCCACCTCAATCACGCCGATGCGCGATTTGCGGTTTTTTCCGCCGTCGATCTCGCGCTTGAGCGCGGCGGCCAGACGCTTTTGATCGGGGCCAAAGCCATGGCCTTTCTTCGCCTGCTTCTTCGAGCACTTCTTGCAAACAAGGATGGCGTGCGACCATCGTGAACGCACTTGGGTTTTCATCAGACTCTCTTCGGATCTAGTCGCTGATCATCGCCTGCAACGCCTCGATCCGATCCGCTTCGTGGACGGGCTTGTCCCAGCGGATGCGGTGGATGCGGGGGAAGCGCATGGCGAGGCCCGATTTGTGGCGTTTGGACGTATGGACGCTGTCAAAGGCGACTTCGAACACCAGCGTGCGTTCGACCTCGCGCACCGGGCCAAAGCGATTGAGCGTCGTTTGCCGCACCAGCTTGTCGAGCTTTTTGAGCTCCGCGTCGGTGAGGCCGGAATAGGCCTTGCCCACGGGCAGAAGCTCCGCGCCCGCATCGGGATCGCCGTCCCAACAGCCGAACGTGTAGTCCGAATAGAAGCTGGAGCGCTTGCCGCTCCCGCGCTGCGCGTACATCAGCACGCAGTCGATCAGCAGCGGATCGCGCTTCCATTTGTACCACAGGCCGACCTTACGGCCCGGAATGTAGGCGCTGTCGCGGCGCTTGAGCATGAGGCCTTCGATCGCGTCATCGCGGGTGCCTTCGCGGATCTCGGCCAAATGCGCAAAGTCGCGCGCCGCAACTATGGTCGAAAGGTCGAAGTGGGATGCGGGCAAACGCTCTATCAGCGTTTCGAGCTTGGCCCGTCGCTCTTCCCATGGACATTCGCGCAGATCTTCGCCTTCGAGGATCAAAGCGTCGTAGAGCCGCACGAAAGCGGGACTTTCGGCGAGCATTTTCTTCGAGACTTTCTTGCGACCGAGCCGCTGTTGCAGCGCGTTAAAACTGGCCGCGCCCCCTTCTTCTCCGCCCTGCGTGCCGCCGCGCACCAGCAATTCGCCATCCAGCACCGCGTCAAACGGCAATTGGTCGAGCATTTCGGGAAAGGTCGCCGAGATGTCGTCGCCCGAACGTGAATAGAGGCGCGTTTGCGGCGCGCCATCGGCGTCGGTCACCCGCACCAATTGCACGCGGATGCCGTCCCACTTCCACTCCGCCGCGTAGTCGTCGAGATCAACCTCAGCGTCCTCTAGCGGATGCGCGAGCATGAAGGGGCGAAAGAGCGGGCGATGCGCCACATCGGGCGGGTCCGCCCCGTCGGCGGCCCAGGCGAACAGCTCGGTGTAAGGCGGCTCCAGCGCATGCCAATATTCCTCGACGTCTTCCACGCTGACGTCGAAGCCCTGGGCAAAGGCGGTTTTGGCAAGCCGCGCCGACACGCCGATACGCATCCCCCCGGTCGCCAGTTTGATCAGCGCGTAACGGCCCGGCGCATCAAGCCCGTCGAGCAATTTGGGCAGTTCCCTGGGCGCGCTGGCGCGGGTGAGCGAGGACAGCAGGCTTACGGTTTCGTCGAGGCTGGGCGGCTCCGAAGGTTCGGCCCCGTGACCAGCTCCTTGGGCCTCTGGCCACAGCAGGCTCGCGGTTTCCGCCGTATCGCCGACGAAATCGCGGCTCAGCGTCCATAAAACCGGGTCCACCCGGTCCTTCATCAGATTGCGGATGGTCGAGCTTTTGACCGCCGGAAAATCGAGCCCGCCGGTCAAGGCCGCCAGCGCCCAGCCACGATCCGGGTCGGGCGTCTCGCGCAGATACGCGCTGAGCAACGCGAGCTTGCGATTGCGGCTGTTGGTGTAGACCAACGCGTCGAGCAGAGCGGCAAACCGTTTCACGCGCGTCGCCCGATGGTTGAAGGCGAGGGAATTTCATCGTGCAGACATGTAGGGGCGTTAGTGCGCCCTTCGGCATACTCCTCAAAACCCCGCGTCCGGGGTGACAATTCCAAGCCCTTGAACAAGGAAACACTACGCATGAAAACCACCGCTTTCGCCGCTGCTTTGCTCGTTTTTGGCGTTGCCGCTCCGGCCATGGCTGATGGCCATAGGGAAAAAGCTCAGGCGCCTGCGCAAAAGCTGACCATCGACAGCTCGATCGAAACGCTGATGGCGAGCGAAGCGGGCGCAGCGATCCTGCTCAAGCATATTCCGGGCATCAACGAGCACCCCGCCTACGACCAGTTCAAAGGCATGAGCCTCGTCGAACTGCAACCGTGGTCGGCGGGCGCGGTTACCGATGAAATCATCGCGGCGGTCACCGCTGACCTCGCCGCGCTGAGCGCCTAAACCTGAGTGCAAGCGGCGCGGTTGTTTGAGCATCGCGCCGCTCACTCGTCTTCGTCCTCCCTGCCGACCAGCGCCAGCGCGCGCGCGCGGCGTTGGTTGAGCTCGCACCAGCGCAGCAGCGCTTCCTCGCGTCCGTGGGTGATCCAGGTTTGCGCCGGGTTCACCTCGACAATCGTGCGCGTCAGCTCGTCCCAGTCGGCGTGGTCAGAGATGATCAGCGGCAGTTCCACGCCGCGCTGGCGCGCTCGGCCGCGCACCCGCATCCAGCCTGACGCCATCGCGGTGACCGGATTGGGCAACCGCCGCGACCAACGATCTGCGCCCAGCGCCGATGGGGGCGCGACGACAATTGCGCCGCGCATTTCCTCCTTGGTGTGGTCTGCGACAAGCCGCAGCTCGCCCAGATCAACGCCGTGCTCTTCATACAGGCGGCACATCTTCTCCATCGCGCCGTGCAGGTAGATCGGGGCATGATGCCCGGCGGCCCGTAGCTCCGCGATCACCCTTTGCGCTTTGCCCAATGCATAAGCGCCCACCAACACGCATTGATCGGGATGGGTCTCAAGAGCGCCCAACAGTTTGGCCATCTCCTCTTCGATCGGCGGATGGGTGAAGACCGGCAGACCGAAGGTCGCCTCGGTGATGAAGATGTCGCACGGCGTCACTTCGAACGGGGCGCAGGTCGGGTCGGGGCGGCGCTTATAATCGCCGGTGATGACCACGCGCTCGCCCGCGTGTTCGAGTAGGATCTGGGCCGAACCCAGCACATGACCCGCCGGGATATAGGTCGCGTCCACACCCCCGCTAAGCCGGATCGTCTCGCCATACGCGCAGGGAACCGCTTTAGAGGGGATCTCGCCCGAGGCGTCCTCAGCCCCCGTGCGATAGCGCAGTTCCATGATCGCCAGCGTTTCGGGCGTGGCGACGGTTTCGCCGTGCCCTCCGCGCGCATGATCGGCGTGGCCATGCGTGACCAGCGCTTTGTCGACCGCGCGTCCGGGATCGATCCAGCAATCCGCCGGCACGATATGCACGCCCCACGGTTCGGGACGGATCCAGGAAAAGGGCGCGCTCATTGCTGTTGATAAATGCCCATAAATCTGTGGAGTTCCATCGCTCTGGAGTCTTGACTCACGGAAATCCGGGAACTCGCGGGACTTGAATCGAGATTCGCGATGTGCAAAGCCCCATATTGGAACTTGGTCGGGTGACCGCGTAGCCAAGTTTAATGTTGGTTAGAAATTAGATGAGTACTGACGAGGCCAACGGCGCGTGTGTTGCACCACACGTTCCAACCGGCCAAAACGCCAGCGCTCATACGAACGGACAAAAACTCGCCGTCGCATGCGCACCTCCTTCGCCTAACGCCGAGCTGGGGGCTCGACACCCTCGAGGGCCCTCTTGCCCCTCGCCTTGTAAAAGAGGCCGAGGTACGAGGTTTAGACAAAGCGGCTACGCGGTCGGAATTAGACAGACTGCACTCTGTCTTTAGAGTCAACGCGTGTTGGCCCAGTTGATGGACGAACTTGGGGATTAGTCCCCTCTTGCACTTACTCAGCGGTTTCCATGGTTGGCGGAGCGGAGGGTTGGACGCCATCCGCTTTCGCGCCTTTGTCGCGGTACTTTTCGAACCATTGGATCACGCTGTCGGTGCGCGCGGCCTGTTGGCTGGGCGATTGCGACAGGTTGTTGTGGCTGGAATCCGGCGTGATCACGAGCGCGGTGTCCACCCCCACCAGTTTGAGCGCGGCGTAGAATTGCTCAGCCTCGCTGCGCGGCGTGCGGTAATCGTCCGCCCCTACCAGAACCAGCGTCGGGGTCTTGACCTTGGCCATGTTGGCGAGCGGGCCGCGCTCCCAATATTCCTCGGGCTTTTCCCAGGGCAGGCCGCCCATCCAATAGCGCGGGATCAGCGTGGGCAGGTCGGACATCAGGCCCTGGCTCACCCAGTTGATCACCGGCTTATGCGCCGCCGCCGCTTTAAAGCGCGTGGTGCGCCCCACGACATAGGCGGTGAGGATGCCGCCGCCCGATCCGCCGGTGACAAACAGATTGTCCGCATCCGCATAGCCCGCCGCGACAGCCGCATCGACCGCCGCCATCAGCTCATCGTGGTTGGAGATTGGGTAATTGTCCTCGATCCGGTCGGCAAAGGCCTCGCCATAGCCGGTCGACCCGCCCGGATTGGTGAAGAGCACTGCGTATCCCGCTGCGGCGTAAAGCTGATAATCAGCGGAGAATTCCGGCCCATAGGCCGCGTATGGACCGCCATGCATCTCAAGGATCGTGGGCACTTTATCGCCAGCTTTGTACCCGGGCGGCAGCGTGACCCACGCCGGGATCGTCACGCCGTCGGGCGCTGTGACGTTGAGCGCTATGGTCTGGCCCAGCTCCTTATCCGCCAAATGCAGCGCGTTGAGCGCGGTGAGCGTGCGCGTGCTGCCTGAGCGGGTCGACACGCCGACATCGGGCGGGGCGAGTGCGCTGGCCGTGGTAAAGGCGATTGCGCCATTTTCCGCCACCGACCATTGGCCGCCCGTGTAAGGCAACGCGTAATAGGGGCTGCCCAATTTGGGCGCGAGTTGCTGCGCGCGCCCGTTTAGGCTCACTTTAGCGACGCGGTGCTCCCCGCTCACCTCATAGCTGACGAACAGGCCCGCTTCGTTCCATTCCATGCCATCCGGGCTCGCGGAAAAGTCCCCTTTGACGAGGCGCTTGTTCGATCCATCCACGTCCATGACGTAGAGCTTGGCCTGATCGTAGGCGTTGCCCTGATCATCGAAGCCCAGATAGGCGATCCGCTGACCATCGGGCGAAACCTGCGGATTGCCGTCCGGCCCGACCCGATCGGTCAGCGCGGTGATCGCGCCGCTGGCGATGTCGAGCGCGTAGATATCGGTCTGGAAAAGCTCAAGCTCCCAATCCGCGTTGCGATTGGCTGAGAACAGCAGCGTTTTGCCATCGGGCGTGAATTCGACCGCGCCGCCGTTCGAATATTCGCCAAAGGTCAATTGGCGCGGCGCGCCGCCTGTCGCGCTGACGAGGAAGAGCTGGCGGGTGCCCGGTTTGACATAGGAGCCGCCGTCGCGGCGATAGACGATCTTGTCGATCACCTGGATCGGCTTGCCCCATTCAGCGCCCTCGGGCTTCGCGGGCGGTTTGCCCAGCGTGAGGCCCTTGCCCGGCACGCGCGCGGTGTATGCGATGGAGGAGCCGTCGGGCGACCAGGCAATGCCGCCGGGCGCTTCGGCGAGGGCGGTGATGTTGGCGCTTTGCCCGCTCGCCATCCAGCGCACGTGCAGTTCGGGTCCGCCGCCGCTTTGGGTCGACACATAGGCGAGCCGCGTCCCATCGGGCGACCAGCGCGGCGAGCCATGCGCGCCTTCGCCGGTGACCAGCGGGGTTTCCTCGCCGCTTGCCACGTCAATCAGCCAGATCGAGGTGACCGCTGTGTCGGTCATGATGTCGTTGGTGCGCCGGACATAGGCGATCTTGGAGCCGTCGGGGCTGATTTGCGGATCGGTGGCGACCGAAAGGCCAAACAGGTCCGCTCCGGTGAATTTGGTTTCTGCGCTGTCGGAAGGCGTCTCGGACGCCGTGGCCTCCATATGGCCGTCCGCGGCGGCTGGCGCGGCGAACGCGAGCGCGCCAAGTGACAAGGCAGCGACGGTGGTGAGACAAAGAAGCGAACGTGCAAACATAAAGCGGCCCCTGATGTTCTGGATCAGGGGCCGTTCCATCATATTTGCACGGGGTTGGCTAGCCTGGCGATCAGCTTTCCTTATCGCCGCCCGCATCACTGCCTGACGCTTCGGGTTTGGGATCGTCCTTTTGGGGAGCGTCGCTCTTCGGAGCCGCTTTCTTCGCCGCCGGCTTTTTCGCCGGAGCCTTGCGCTTGGGTTTCGCCTTGGGCGGGGCGGGGGTGAGCTCAAAGCTCGGCTTGCCGTCCTTGATTGTGACATGCACTTCGCCGCCATCGGCGAGCTTGCCAAACAGCAGCTCTTCGGCGAGCGGCTGTTTGATACGATCCTGGATCAGACGGCCCATCGGGCGTGCTCCGTACAGCTTGTCGTAGCCTTTGTCGGCCAGCCACGAACGCGCGTCGCCATCGAACTGGATGTGGACGTTTTGTTCGGCGAGTTGCAGCTCAAGCTCAAGGATGAACTTGTCGACCACGCGCGCGACCGTCGTTTTGCCGAGATAGGCGAACGGCACAATCGCATCCAAACGGTTGCGGAATTCCGGCGTGAACATCTTCTTCACCGCCTCGGTGCCTGCATCCGCCTTCGACACGTCGCCGAAACCGATGCCGCTGCGCGCCATGTCGGACGCGCCCGCATTGGTGGTCATGATGAGCACGACGTTGCGGAAATCGACCGTCTTGCCGTGATGATCGGTCAGACGGCCGTTATCCATCACCTGCAACAGGATGTTGAACAAGTCGGGGTGCGCTTTCTCAATCTCGTCGAGGAGCAACACGCAATGCGGGTTCTGATCAATCGCGTCAGTGAGCAAGCCACCCTGATCGTAGCCGACATAGCCCGGAGGCGCACCGATCAGGCGCGACACGCTGTGGCGCTCCATATATTCGGACATGTCGAAGCGTTTGAGTTCAATCCCCATGATCGAGGCGAGCTGGCGCGCAACCTCGGTCTTACCAACGCCGGTCGGACCGGAGAACAGGAACGAGCCGATGGGCTTGTCCGGATCGCGCAGGCCAGCGCGGCTCAGCTTCATCGCGGTGGACAGGCGCGTGATTGCCTCGTCCTGACCGAACACGACGTGTTTGAGGTCGCGGTCGAGGTTTTGCAGCGCCTTCTTGTCGTCTTTCGACACCGATTTGGGCGGAATGCGCGCCATGGTCGCAATCACTTGCTCGATCTCGCGCGCGGTGATCTTCTTCTTGCGGCGGCTGGGCGGGACCAGCATCTGCATCGCGCCGACCTCGTCGATCACGTCGATCGCCTTGTCGGGCAATTTGCGGTCGTTAATGTAGCGCGCCGAAAGCTCAACCGCTGTTTTGAGCGCATCGGGCGTGTATTTGACCTTGTGGTGGTCTTCAAACGCGCTGCGCAGACCTTTGAGGATCTTGATCGTATCGTCAATGGTCGGCTCGTTCACGTCGATTTTCTGGAAGCGGCGCAGCAGCGCGCGGTCCTTTTCGAAGTGGTTGCGAAATTCCTTGTAGGTGGTCGAGCCGATGCAGCGGATCGTGCCGCCCGACAGCGCGGGCTTCAGCAGGTTCGAAGCGTCCATCGCCCCGCAGCTGGTCGCGCCCGCGCCGATAACCGTGTGAATTTCATCGATAAACAGGACTGCGTGGGGCATGCCTTCGAGTTCGGAGACAACCTGTTTCAGACGCTCTTCAAAGTCGCCGCGATAGCGCGTGCCCGCGAGCAACGCGCCCATGTCGAGCGAGTAGATAACGGCTTCTTCGAGCACTTCGGGCACATCGCCTTCGACGATCTTGCGCGCGAGCCCTTCGGCAATGGCGGTTTTACCAACGCCTGGATCGCCCACATAAAGCGGGTTGTTCTTAGAGCGGCGGCACAGGATCTGAACCGTGCGGTCCACTTCGGGTCCGCGACCGATCAGCGGGTCGATCTTGCCAGCTTCGGCGCGCGCGTTGAGATTGACCGTGAACTGGTCGAGCGCGGTTTCCTTCTTGTTGGAATCACCCTTTGTCTTTTCGGTCGATTCCTCGCCCGGCTCTTCGGAACCTTCGGGGTTCTTCGATTCGATCTGACGTCCGCCTTTGCCGATGCCATGGCTGATGTAGCTCACCGCGTCCAAACGGCTCATATCCTGCTGTTGCAGGAAATAAACCGCGTAGCTGTCGCGCTCAGAGAACAGGGCGACCAGCACGTTGGCGCCCGTCACCGTGTCCTTGCCCGAGCTCTGCACATGCAGGATCGCGCGCTGGATCACGCGCTGGAACCCGGCGGTGGGCTGCGGATCGGCGTTTTCTTCGGTTTTGAGCGACTGGTATTCGTGATCCAGATATTGCTTCACCACATCGCCAAGCTCAGCCAGATCGACCCCGCACGCGCCCATCACGGCGGCGCCGTCTTCGTCATCGATCAGCGCGAGCAGCAAGTGCTCCAGCGTCGCGTATTCGTGACGGCGTTCCGACGCGTTGGAGAGCGCGTTGTGCAGGGTGCGTTCGAGATTTTGTGCAAAACTTGGCATTTAAGGGGCCTTATCACTGGCGGGTGAACGCTCCGCGAAGGGGAGCATAGGGAGAGGGTGGGATGTATATGGGGCGAGCGCGTCAAATTGCGAATCCCGCATCACGACGCGGCTCATGATTGTGCGCCTCCGAACAAAGCATCGGCGGCGGCGCGGTGGGCGCTGGCTTTTTCACGGTGCGCTTTGACCCGGGCGATTTCGGCCTCAAGCAGCGCGACACGCGCGACCAGTTCGTCTTGCGAATAGGGGCCAAGATCCTCGGCAGCGAGCCGTGAAGCGGCGTCCCCGCGGGGACTCGGGCGCTCTTCGTCATCCATCGCGTTCCAACATCCGGTTGAGGCGGCTTGCTGTCAATGCGCGAGAGGGGTATTCGCCGGTGCAAATCTCACATTGTTTGAACTGTGCAACGCGTGAAGGGGGCAGGGCGGCTCATGGGCGACACAATCCAAAAGAGGAACCTTTCGGATGTTGTTCCGGAGGCGATGGACGCCATCGGTTTCGCGGAGCCGGGCGGGCCCGCTGTGCTTGCCCTCGAATCGGTAGCGACGCCTGCGCCGGGTGATGACGATGTGCTGATCCGCGTCGCTTACGCCGGGGTTAACCGCCCCGATTGTATTCAGCGCGCCGGGCATTATCCCGCACCGCCGGGCGCTTCGCCGATCCTGGGGCTTGAGGTCGCTGGCGAAGTGGTCGCGGTGGGCGCGAACGTCCCCGCTGAAATGCTGGGCGCGCGCGTCGCGGCGCTGACGCCGGGCGGGGGTTATTCCGCCTATTGCACCGCCCCTTGGCAGCATTGCCTGAGCGTTCCCGATGACATGCCGCTCAAGGTGGCCGCCGCCTTGCCCGAAACGCTGTTCACCGTGTGGCACAACGTGTTCGAGCGCGGTCTGGCGCGGGATGGCGAGACCTTGCTGGTCCATGGCGGCACCAGCGGGATCGGGACGATGGCGATCATGCTCGCCAAGGCGTTCGACATGCGCGTCATCACCACCTGCGGCGACGAGGCGAAATGCGAAGCGGCGCGCGGTGTGGGCGCGGATCTTGCGATCAATTACCGCGAGGCTGATTTTGTCGAGGCGGTGAAAGACTTCACTGATGGTACAGGCGTCGATGTCGTGCTCGACATGGTCTCGGGCGATTACGTGCCGCGTAACCTTCAATGCCTCGCCGAAGATGGTCGGCATGTGACCATCGCGGTGCTCGGCGGGGCCAAGGCGGAGCTGTTCATGCCGATGGTGATGATGCGCCGCTTGACGCTGACCGGATCGACGCTGCGCCCGCGCTCAGATGCGTTCAAGGCCGCTCTTGCTGACGAGATTGCCGCCAACGCCTGGCCGCTCTTCACCAGCGGCGAACTCGCCCCGGTGATGGACCAGACCTTCCCGCTCGCCGAGGCCGCCGCCGCCCATGCGCGCATGGAAGCGGGCGAGCATATCGGCAAGATCGTGCTGGAGGTGGCGGGCGGCTGACGCGCTTGCCGCACGCTTAGGGCTGATGCGCTTGCTGCGCATGTCAAAGCTGTGCAATGACGCGAAACCGTCACGCCGCTGTGAATCGCTTGTAACAAAACTGTGCCAGAGGGGATGCCAGTCAAAGGATCGTAATCGAGGCTATTTCGATGACCGACTTTATGTTGTCCGACGAAACGGACGATCGCGGTGGCAGCGGTGTTGAGGCCGTGCTCATCTCCGACACTATCGCGAAATTCCCGCGCACTCCGCCCAAGACACCCGAGCCAGAAGGCAATCGCCGCACGCGCTATCGCACGATCTGGATCAGCGATGTGCATCTGGGCACCAAGGGGTGCAACGCCGATCTGCTGATCGACTTTCTCGACAACACCGACAGCGAAACGCTCTATCTGGTTGGCGACATCATTGATGGCTGGCGGCTGAAAAAGAAGTTTTACTGGCCCGCTGCGCATAACGATATTGTCTGGCGGCTGCTCAAACGCGCCAAGCGGGGCACGCGCATCGTCTATATCCCCGGCAATCACGACGAGATGTTCCGCCAGTTCACCGGGCTCAATTTTGGCGGGATCGAGATCCGCCGCGCTGCCTTTCACGACACCGCCGATGGCCGCCGCCTGATGGTGCTGCATGGCGATGAGTTTGATGCCGTGATGCTCTCGCAGCGCTGGCTCGCCTTTGTCGGGGACTGGGCGTATGTTTCGGCCATGAAGCTGAACGTGCTGGTCAACACCGTGCGAAAGGCGTTGGGCAAGCCCTATTGGTCGCTTTCCAAAGCGGCCAAGCACAAGGTCAAGAACGCGGTCGAATTTATCGGCCAGTACGAAGAAGTCGTCGCCAAGGCGGCGGGCGAACGCGGCGTAGACGGCGTGGTGTGCGGCCACATCCACACCGCCGAGGCGCGCACCTTCGAATTTGATGGCAAGCCCGTTGAATACTGGAACGATGGCGACTGGGTCGAGGGGTGCAACGCGCTCGTTGAACACGCTAATGGCCGGATGGAAATTCTCAATTGGCCCGAAGTCATCAGGGCGCGCCAAGAGAACGAGGCAGCCGAAGAGGCGCACGCGCAAGCCGAAAGCGAGGCCAGCGCGCAACGCGCCAAGGCGGCCGCGTGACGCGCGAGCGCCCGCCTCAATCGATCGCAATCGTCACGGACGCCTGGTATCCGCAGATGAACGGCGTGGTGCGCACGCTCTCGACCACCTGCGAGGTGCTGCGCTCCTGGGGGCACGAGGTATCGGTCATTTCGCCCGACCAATACGCCTCGATCCCCGCGCCGACCTATCCCGAAATTCGCCTCGCGCTGACGTGGCCGGGCGCGGCGGGCCGGGCGCTGGCGCGGATCAAGCCGGACGCGGTGCATATCGCCACCGAAGGTCCGCTGGGCTTTGCCGCGCGGCGCTACTGCATGAACCGCAAAGTGCCTTTTACGACGGCCTATCACACGCAGTTTCCCGAATATCTCTCGCGCCGCCTGCCGCTGCCGCCTTCCGCTTTCTGGCCCTATATCCGCTGGTTCCACCGGCCAGCCCAGCGCATCATGGTCGCGACCGAGACGATCCGCGCGCAATTGCGCGGGCAGGGCCTCACGCACCTCGCGCCGTGGAGCCGTGGGGTGGATCTCGCCTGCTTCACCCCCGACGCTCCGCCCCCGCCGGAATATTTGGGCCTAGCGGGTCCAATCCTGCTCTATGTCGGGCGGGTTGCGGTCGAAAAGAACATTGAGGCGTTTCTGGCGACGCCCGCACCGGGCACCAAGGTAGTCGTCGGCGACGGCCCGGCGCGCACGCAGCTGGAGGCAAAATTTCCCGATGCGCTGTTCCTTGGAAAGCGCACGGGCCGGGATCTGGCGGGCTGCTACGCCGGGGCCGATGCCTTCGTCTTTCCCAGCAAGACCGACACATTCGGCCTCGTCATGATCGAAGCGCTTGCCTGCGGAACCCCTGTGGCGGGCTATCCGGTGCCCGGGCCGCTCGATATCCTGACCCAGGATGTGGGCGCGATGGCGCCCGACCTTGCCGACGCCATTGAGGCGGCGCTGGAGCGCGATCCGCGCGCCTGCACGGCCCACGCGGCACGCTACAGCTGGGAAGCGGCGACCCGGCAATTCGTGCGCGCTCTGGTGGCGCTGGAAGAGGAAGAAGCGGTCTCGCTTCAAGCCGCGCCAGCGCTGTAAGGGTGCGCCGCGCAGGCCCCGGCGCCTGAAAACATGCGGCCGTGAGCCGAATTTCTTGCGACTCTCGCTGCTTTCGCCTATCGGATCCTCAACAGCGGCCGCTCCGGTAAGGGGCGGCCCTTCTTATTTTTATCGGAGACATACTCATGGCCAAAAAGGATCAGCCCAAACCGCTGATGCCGCACGCGACCGCCACGTGGCTGGTGGATCACACCGGCCTCGCGTTCGAACAGATCGCTGAGTTTTGTGGTCTGCACATCCTCGAAGTGCAAGCAATGGCCGACGATCTGGCCGGCGCGAAATACACGGGCCGCGATCCGGTGCACGCGGGCGAATTGACGCTTGAAGAGATCAAGCTGGGCGAAGACGACGCGGAATACGCGCTCAAGATGCACAAGGCGCCGGTCGAAGTGACCCGCACCAAGGGCCCGCGCTACACGCCCGTGTCCAAGCGGCAGGACAAGCCCGACGGCATCGCTTGGGTTTTGCGCAACCACCCCGAGGTTTCGGACGCGCAGATTTCCAAGCTGATCGGCACCACGCGCAACACAATCGGCGCGATCCGCGAGCGTTCACACTGGAACATCCAGAACATCCAGCCCAAGGATCCGGTGACCCTTGGCCTGTGCTCGCAGCGTGAGCTGGACGCGGTTGTCGCCAAGGCGGCCAAGCGCGCCGGGATCGTCGAAGAAGCGCCCGAACCGTCCGCCGACGCCGACGGCGATACGCGCAGCGACAAGGACAAGCTGATCGAAGAGCTGCGCGCCGAACGCGAAGCCAACGTCAAAGCCGCCGCTGAAGCCGCGCAAGAAGCCGAAGCCGAAGCCTGGCTCGCCGCCAAGCGCGAGGCGGAAGAGGCCGCTGATGCTGCGCCCGCGATCGAGCCGGACGCCGCCTTCGCCGCGCCTGCGCCCGCTCCCGAAGCCGAGCCGGAGCCCGAGACGCCTGAGGCCGCTCCGGACGAGGAAGAGCCCAAGAGCGAGTAAGCTACGGTTTCGAAACTTGAACACGAAAAGGGGCGGCTTATGCGGCCCCTTTTTTGTCGCTGGTGAGCCGTCCCGATTTCTGAGACACTGACCCTCGAAACGGGCCTAAGGCCTCTTGTGTCGGGAGAGGGGATCATCCATGGCTATTGACATGAATGTAAATAGCGGATCGCACCCCTACCATCACCCGACGCCGTGGGACACGTCGTTCGAGCCGATGGCGCTGCCGGACATGCTGGCGCGCACCGTCGCGCACGACCCCGGCGCGCCGTTTCTGCACTTTCTGGGCCGGACCTATTCCTATGGTGAGATCTTTGAGCAGGCGAACCGATTCGCGCTGGGGCTCAAAGGGATGGGTATCGGGAAAGGCGACCGCGTCGGACTGTTTCTGCCCAATGTCCCGATCTACGCCTCGGCCTATTACGGCGCGATGATGGCAGGGGCCGTGGTGGTCAATTTCTCGCCGCTCTATTCGGTCGAGGAACTGTCATGGCAGGTCGAAGACAGCGGGACCAAGACGCTGGTGACCGTCGACGCGCCCGAACTCTACACAACCGCCGCCGCCGTGCTGGAAAGCTCGCAGCTCGAAACGCTGGTGGTGGGCAAAATCTCGGCGATGCTGCCCTGGCTCAAGGGCGCGGCGATGAAGCTGTTCAAGCGCGGCGATATAGCGGACGTTGCGTGGGGGCCGACCATCAAGGATTGGGCCGACCTGCAAGCCGATTGGACTAGCGGCGCGCCGTACCCCGCAAGCCTCGACGCGAACGAAGACCTCGCGCTGCTCCAATATACGGGCGGCACGACCGGGCGGCCCAAGGGCGCGATGCTGGGGCACAGCCAGCTCTCGGTGAACGCGCAGCAGACCGCCGCGCTCAACCCGTTCGACAATCCGCGCGAAGAAGTGCTGATGGGCGCGCTGCCGTTTTTTCACGTGTTTGCCAACACCGCGCTGCTCAACCACGCGGTGGCGGCGGGCGCGTCGATCGCGATGGTGCCGCGGTTTGAAACCGCGCAGGTGCTGAAGACCATCGCCAAGCACAAGGCGACCGGCTTCCCGGGCGTTCCGACCATGTTTCAGGCGATGCTCGACCACCCCGACCTCGCCAAGACCAACCTTTCCAGCCTCAAGGTCTGCATCTCGGGCGGCGCGCCCATGCCCGCGCAGGTTCACGACCGTTTCGAGGAGGTCACCGGCGTGCGCGTGGTCGAGGGGTACGGCCTGACCGAAAGCTCCGGCGTGGTCTCGGCGAACCCCTATGCGGGCACGCGCAAGAAAGGCAGTATCGGGCAGTTGGTTGCGGGGACTGAGATCGTCCTGCTCGACAAGGAAGATCCAAGCCAGCTCGCGCCTGAGGGTGAGCCGGGCGAACTCGCGATCAGCGGACCGCAGATCATGCGAGGCTATTGGAACCGCCCCGAAGCCGCCGCCGACGCTTTCGTTACGCGCGGCAACACGCAATATCTGCGCACCGGCGATGTGGCGGTGATGGACGAGGACGGTTTCTTGCAGATCGTCGATCGGATCAAGGACATGATCGCGGTTGGCGGGTTCAAGGTGTTCCCCAGCGTCGTCGAAGACGCGATCTTAAAGCACGAGGCGGTCAAGGAAGCGCTCGTCATCGGTGTGCCAGACGATTATCGCGGCGAGGTTCCGCGCGCTTACATCGCCCTCGAAGACGCGCACAGCGCGACGGGCGATGAGCTCAAGGACTGGCTGAACACGCGCATCGGTAAGCACGAGCGCGTCGATCAGGTCGTGATCCGCGAGGATTTGCCCAAAACGATGGTTGGAAAGCTGGACCGCAAAGCCCTGCGCGCCGAGGTGCTATAAGGGCCCGCTAACCCTCAACGAAAAACGCCGCGCTTTTTGAAAGAGCGCGGCGTTTCAAAACTCAAATGGGTCCAGCTCAGCTGGCGATTTCTAGGCTGGCTTGTTCGGCGACGGCGTCTTTGGTTTCGATCTGCTTGGGCGCGTGTTTCGCCTGGCGTTGCGAATTGGGGGCGAAGCGGCCTTCGACCTGTGCGCCCTGTTCGATGGTCAGCGCATCGTAATGCACATCGCCTTCGATGACGGCGGATTTGAGGATCGTCAGCTCGCGCGCGGTGATTGAGCCCACGACGCGGCCCGAAAGGCGCGCGGTTTCCGCGACGACCGCGCCGCTGATTGTGCTTGCCTCGCCCTGGACGAGGCTGGCGCATTTAATGTCACCTTCGATCGTGCCGTCGACATGCAGGTCTGCCGAAGCACCCACATCGCCTTTGATAACCACATCGGTGCCAATCACGGAGAAGGTCGAATTTGCAGACGGCATGGATCTTCCTTGCGATGAAGAATTAGCGTTAGGGCGTTGCGGGGCCGCCGACCGAGCCGGTTCCGCGGGCTTCTTTGAGAACATCGGGGGCGGTCTCCAGGAAGGGGCGCGGGTTGACCGCGCGGTCATTGATGCGAACTTCGAAATGCAGGTGTGGGCCGGTGGAGCGACCGCTGCTGCCAAGGCCGCCGATGGTTTCGCCAGCTTCGACCGAATCGCCCACTTTAGCGTCGATCCGGCGCAAGTGAGCGTAGCGCGTCACAAGGCCGTTGTCGTGGCGGATTTCGACCAGCCTGCCGTATCCTCCGCGCCATCCGGCGTATACCACCTTGCCCGGCGCGGCGGCGTAGATCGGTGAGCCG
Source organism: Pseudomonadota bacterium (assembly GCA_039033515.1). Lineage (GTDB taxonomy): Bacteria > Pseudomonadota > Alphaproteobacteria > Sphingomonadales > Sphingomonadaceae > Erythrobacter. The sequence continues at coordinate 53,292 of JBCCCM010000015.1, read as the reverse complement.
ATGGGTCCGCGGAAATCGATGCCCGGATGACGCGCGCCGCGCCCGTTAAACGGATCGCGGCGATAACCGAAATTGGACGTGATCGACGGATTGGCGTGCGGCGTGACCTGCGGAATGGCCTCGAGCGCGCGTTCCAGCGTGCTCATGCGCGCGAGGCTCAGCGCCATGCGTTCAAAGCGCGGATCGAGATCGCCAAGCTCTTCTTCGAGCGGGACGAACGGGCCGCCGACGGCGACGCGTTCGACGTTGCGGGTCATCATCTTGGGATCAAGGTTGAGCTTGCGCATCGCCGCTTCGGCTTTCTTCGCGCGCCAATCGGCGTAACGAGTCACGCTTTCAACGAAGGCGATCTGGCGCGCTTCGAGCTGGGCGAGGCCGCGCGCTTCGGGAAAGACTTCGCTGATCTTCTCGACCGTTTCTTCGGTTTCTTTGGTGCTATCGGTGACGTTTACGCCCGCGTCGCGAATATCTTCGGGCAGCATTTCCTTGACCGCGTCGACCGCGTCCTGGCGCGCGGTCAGTTCGGCGACCACCCGGCCCATATCTTCGCCATAAGCTTTGAGGCGTTCATCGGTGGTTTCGATACGGGCTTTTTCCTGCTCAAACGAGGCCAGCGTCGCCTCGGCGCGGTGTTGGTTCCACGCCATGGCCGCCAAGGACACAAGCCAAATCAGCGCCACCGCGAGAGCGACGCCGGCGGCGGTCATCTGCAGCCGCGAGGAAATCGTGATGAAACGAACCTGTCCTTCGGATCGCATGAAAAATTCGCGATCCGGAAACCAGCCACGCACCCGCTCTATCAAGCGGCGAGCGTTCAACGATGTCGAAGAAGAACTATCTGACAAATCGGCCCCGGGTTTTCTTTATTATGCCCGGATTACTTACCAAGCGGACAGCCAATGGTCGATTGCGTACAACCGCCCAAGGGGTTGAACTGAACCTATTTCGCGATGAACGGTTCATCTGCGCGAAAGAAAATTGGAACGCAGCGACAGGGCGAAGGTATTATCCGATCGACCGCCAAGGTCGTGGTTTGGATCTGGCTCATGCTGGGGTGCCCGATTCGGCGGAGCCTCTGGCCGTGCATTGCGGCATCTGACAGCACCTGACAGTGTCCAGCGAACCTGTTAGGTCGCCAGCTTCTTATCGACCACACCGGGCATTGGCATGACTCAACCCGCGCGCCGCATCGGCCTTTTGGGCGGCAGCTTCAACCCCGCCCATGGCGGTCATCGGCGGATCACGCGGTTCACAATCGAAGCCCTGGGTCTGGATGAAGTCTGGTGGCTGGTTTCGCCCGGCAATCCGCTCAAACCCCGCGCCGGTATGGCCAGCCTTGAGGCGCGGTTTCGCTCAGCGCAGCGCCAGGCGCGGCGAGCGCCGATTGTGCCGACGACGATCGAGCAGCATCTGGGCACCCGCTACACCGTCGACACGCTGGCCGCGCTCAAACGGCGCTATCCCAAGCGCGATTTCGTGTGGCTCATGGGCTCGGACAATCTCGCGCAGTTCCACCAGTGGAAGGGGTGGCGCGATATTGCGCGCACGCTACCGATTGCAGTCATCGCGCGGCCGGGTTATAACGCGGAGGCTTTGGCGAGCCCCGCCATGGCTTGGCTCAGGCGCTACTCGGTGTCTGCGGCTGTATTTCGGAAACGGGGGCAAAGGAGCGCACCGGCCCTGGTGTTTTTGCGTTTCGATCCAGACCATCGCTCGGCCACGGCTCTGCGCCGTGAGAACGCCGATTGGGCGAGGCAATTGATGGGCGAAACGCACGATAACGGGAAAGGCGCCGCGCCGCGGGATCGGCTCACATTTCGACGGATCAACGATTGGGATGAGGCGTGAAGGCTCTGGCTTTCGTCTTGTCCCCCTTGCCGTTTGTCGGCTCATCCTCACATATCAGCCCTGCAATCTGGAGAAAATGGCTTGCCCCACACACAGGCAAACTCGGTCTCGTCGCTGCGCGAGGCACCCAAGGTGATATCAACTATGCCGTCTAAAAACGCGGGCGCCGAGGCGCGTCACGAATTGCACGAATTGGTGCTTGAACAGCTCGACCATGATCAGGCAATCGAGGTCGTCTCCATCCCGCTCGAAGGGAAAAGCTCGGTCGCCGATTACATGGTGGTGGCAAGCGGGCGTTCGACCCGGCAAGTCGCTGCGATGGCGCAAAAGCTGGCCGAGAAAGTCAAGCACGCCGGTCACGGTCCCGCGCGCATCGAAGGGTTGCCTGCCGCCGACTGGGTGCTGGTGGATGCGGGCGACGTGGTCGTCCACCTGTTCCGCCCCGAAGTGCGCAGTTTTTACAACCTCGAGCGCATGTGGTCGTTTGAGAGTGGGGAAAGCGCGGTGTCGTAGGGTTGTGTAGGTTTGTGTTCGCCCATCCGGGCGAACTCCTCGGTGCTGTTCCCTACGCCGAAGCTTCGACTTCGGGGCACCTGCGGGCGCGCGGTCGCGCTTGCGAAATCATAGATTTCGTTTCAACGTTAGACTTATCCGCATAGCTCCAAGGCGCTTGGCGTATCCTTTCCATTGGAGCGCTCGAAACGGTTTCCGACAACAAACCGCAAGGCCAAGGGCCGCCCGCAGCGGGTCCGCAGGCGAAGATTCGCCGAAGGACGTCTAGCGAGGACGAAGCCGCGGATGCGGTTTCGCAAGACAAAAACGCAAAACAAGGAACCCCACACCATCCTCCTCCATATCATCGCCCGCGGAAAGATCGCTCGCTCGCCCGAGGCTGAGCTTGTCGCGCGCTATGAAAAGCGGCTGACGTGGCCGGTGAAGCTCACCGAGCTGCCCGAAACGGGCGGGCGCGTCCCTGATGCGCTAACACCTTGCAAAACCGTGCTTTTGGATGAGCGGGGCAAGGCCATGGGCTCGCAGGATTTCGCGCAACTGCTGGGTCGGTGGCGCGATGATGGGATGCGCGAGGCGCGCTTTGTGTTGGGGGCGGCGGACGGCCATTCGAAAGACGAGCGCCGCGAGGCCGACCTGCTGCTGGCCTTTGGTCCGGCGACCTGGCCGCACCTTCTGGCGCGCGCGATGCTGATGGAGCAATTGTACCGGGCGACCAGCATTCTTGCCGGGCATCCCTATCATCGGGCATGAGGGGGCGATGACGTGCCGACCCGCTTCCCTTTTTGCCATCACCGCCGCCGGGATCGCGGGGCTCGCGGCCTTTGTGCCCGTCAGCGAAGCGCAAAGGCCGGTGGCCATCATCGCGCCCGACGAAGCGCGCGAGCAGTTTGAACGCGCCAGCGCCGCCAGCGCCGCCGCACAAACCCGCGCGCAGGAATTCGCGCAAGCCGCGCAGGAGGCGGAGGAAGCAGCGACACGCGCCGCCAACGAAGCCGCCGCTCTGGCCGCGCGCGTGCAGAGCACCGAGGCGCAGATCGCCGCCGCGCAGGCGCAATATTCGCTGGCGCAAGTGGAGCGCGCGCGCCTCACGCAGCGCCTTGCTAATCGGCAAGAGCCGCTGGTGCGCCTCACCGCCGCGCTGCAAACCAGCGCGCGGCGCCCGCTCGCGCTTTCCGCTTTGCAGCCCGGTTCGCTCAAAGATGTGGTCTACGTGCGCGCCGTGCTGGACAGCGCGGTGCCGCAGGTGCGCGCGCGCACGGCGGCGTTACGCGATGAATTGGAAGAGGGTCGCCGTCTGGAACGCCGCGCGCGCCGCTCGCTCACCCGGCTGCGCGAGGCGGAGGTTGAATTGGAGACGCGGCGGATCGAACTGGCCAGCGTCGAAGCGCGCCAACGCGCTGCTTTCGACACCGCGCGCGGCAGCGCGGCGCGCGAAGAAGAACGCGCTCTGGCGCTGGCGGAGGATGCGCGCGATCTCGATGGGTTGGTCGATCAATTGGACCAGAACGCGCTGCGCCGTCGCACCTTGGCGGCCTTACCCGGCCCGGTGCTGCGGCCCGGCACTCTGGGCGGATCAGGTGCAGCCCTTGCAAACGCCTCGACACCCGCACCAACGCCGTCCGACGCGCCGCGCGTAACCGGCGCTCCGCAGGAGCTGCAATTGCCGGTTCAAGGGCGCACCATCACCGGTTTTGGCGAACGCCGCGCCAGCGGTCTGCGCTCAAAAGGGCTCTCGCTCGCCCCGCAACCGGGCGCGCAGATCGTGGCCCCGGCCAACGGCCGCGTCGCCTTTGCCGGACCTTACGAAGGCTTCGGGCGAATCGTCATTATCGAGCACGCCGATGGTTGGACCAGCCTCGTCACCGGGCTCGCGCGGACCGATGTCGAGGTAAGCCAGGACGTCATCGGCGGCGCGCCTTTGGGCGTTGCGGATGACGAAGGCGGGGTGATCACGATCGAGCTGCGCGAGGGCGGCGAACCGGTTAACCCCCTTGATTATGTGCGATAATGAGTGAAACCTCACGCGGCCTTTGCGCGTACATTGGTTTAGAGAACACCCCCTCGCCTGACCCGGCGCGGGACGCGCGACACACCGGTACGCGGTCTCATCTGGCGTTAAGCCACGCAAAGCTATAACATTGTGTTCGAAAGGAGCCTTCCCGCCTCATGAAAATTGCACCCCTGTTTCGCAACACCGCGCTCATCGCTCTTGGAGCCGCGCTCGCCACCACCGGATCGGTCTTCGCGCAATCCAAAGGGCAGGCCGGTCCTGAGTTTTCCAAGCTGTTTGCGACCTATCAACGCGTCAAGGCGAGCTATGTCGAAGATGTGACCGACGAACAATTGGTGCGCGGGGCGATTGACGGGATGCTGGCGTCGCTCGATCCGCATTCGGGTTATCTCGACGGCAGCGACCTGCAGCGCCTCGAAACCATGATCGACGGCAATTATTCGGGCCTTGGCCTGTCGGTGGTCGGCGAAGAGGGCGCGGTGAAGATCATTTCGCCGTTTCGTGGCTCCCCGGCGGACGAAGCGGGATTGAAGGCGGGCGATTACATCACGCATCTGGACGGCGATCTTATCTATGGCGGCGAGCTGGACGACGCGGTCGCGCGCATGCGCGGCAAGGCGGGCACAGCGATCGAGCTGACGATTTTCCGCCCCGGGCGCGACGAACCCTTCGAAGTGTCGGTCACGCGCGGCGTCATCGAACTCGAACCGGTCACGCACGAATTGATGCCGGGCAATATCGGCCACATCATGGTCAACGAATTTTCCGCCGACGTTGGCGCGGATGTCTACAAGGCGTGGACCTCCATGCGCGAAGAGGCGACCGGACGCATGAGCGGGCTGGTTCTGGACCTGCGTTCCAATCCCGGCGGCAGCCTGGACGAAGCGGTGGCCCTGTCCGACCTGTTCCTCGAAAAGGGCGACATCGTCGCGCAGCGCGGGCGCGGTTGGGGCGAAAGCTTCAAGGTGCAGGCCGACGATTTGGATTACTATCTCGACCGGCGTTATCCGGCGCAAACCGCGCAATTGTTCATGGGCGACATGGCCAAGGGCGTGCCGATCATTGTGCTGATTGACGCAGGCTCGGCGTCGGCTTCGGAAATCGTCGCGGGCGCCTTGCAGGATCACCGCCGCGCGCTGGTGATGGGCAATCGCAGCTTTGGCAAAGGATCGGTGCAATCGCTCCTGCCGCTGGGCCGCGACGCCGCGCTGAAACTGACGACGGCGCGCTATTACACGCCGGCGGGCAAATCGGTGCAGGAAGGCGGCATCACGCCGGACATTAATGTCCCGCAGCTGTCCGACCCCGATCTTGCCCTGCGTGAGAAATACGCGACCCGCGAAAGCGATCTGCGCGGCCATCTCATCAACGAACTGGGCCTTAAGGACGAAGAGCTGGAATCGGACAAGATCGAGGATCCGCGCTTCCAACTGACCTCCGAGCAATTGGAAGAGCAGGGGATCGAAGATTTCCAGCTGCATTACGCGCTCGAAACGCTGCGCCGCACGACGAAGAGCTCGGTGGCGCTGCGCGACTGAAGCCCTTAGGGGCGTCGGCATGGTGAGATTGAACCCATGATGGGTCTGACGATAGCGCGCCTCTTGGCGCTTGCCCTTGCGGGTGGGCTGCTGGCTGGCGCGTATATCTCGCAATATGTCTTTGGCCTGTTCCCGTGCGAGATGTGCTGGTGGCAACGCTGGCCGCATTTCGCAGCGCTTGGGCTGGCGGGATTGTCCTTCGTCGCGCCCGCGCCCCGGTTTTGGGTCGGGCTCGCGGCGCTGGCGATCTTTACGTCAGGTCTGATCGGCGGTTTTCACGCGGGCGTCGAATACGATTGGTGGGAAGGCATCACCGGCTGCGCCGTAATCGACCCCTCGCGCAATGTGCTTGATCCGATGGCGGTTCCGCTGATCCGCTGCGACGAAGCGCCCTGGAGTCTGATGGGAATTTCGCTCGCTGGCTTCAATTTCCTCTTTTCATGTCTGGGGGCGATCACCATTTTGGCCCTCACAGTGGGACGACAACAGCGAGCAACGCTATGAAAAAGAATGACATCCATCGCATGATCCGCGTCGATCAGGCCGGCGAGTTCGGCGCGACGCGCATTTACGAAGGCCAGCTGGACGTCATGGGCGATCGCGGCCCGCATTCGGCCGAAATCCGTCACATGGCCGAGGATGAGCGGGTCCACCGCGAGGAATTTGACGCGCTGATGGCGCGGCGCGGCGTGCGCCCCACGGCGCTGCACCCATTCTGGTCGGCGGCCGGTTACGCGCTGGGCGCGGGCACCGCTCTGCTCGGCCCCGAAGCCGCGATGGCCTGCACCGCCGCCGTCGAAGAAGAGATCGACCGCCACTACACCGACCAGCTCGACCAGTTGAAAGAGAGCGGATCGGACCCAGAATTGGCCGACATGATTGAGCGTTTTCGTGAAGAAGAGCGCGAGCATCGCGACGCAGCGCTCGCCAACGATGCGGAAAAAGCGCCGGGTTATCCGCTGTTGTCGGGCGCCATTCGGCTGGGTTGCCGGGTCGCGATCAAGGTCAGCGAGCGCATTTAGCCGCAATCACCGCGCCGCTGACGCGTTTGTTTAGCGCGCATGACCCCTTCACAGGCGGTTCAGCGGGGTTCATGTACGCCTCAGCACGATAAAGGGACCGCGCGCCGCCCCCAATCCCGCGCGCAGAGGATGAAAAGCACGCCATGATGTCTCGCACAAAAACTCTCGCACTGGCCACCGCACTCGCCGGCGGCGCTGTCTTTGCTGCAACGCCCGCCGCCGCGCAGAGCAAGGGCGGCGACAAGGTCAACATGGTCATCGCCTACAGCGAAGACGAATGCCCCGAGCAAACGAGCCCGGACGAAATCGTCGTGTGCCAGATCCTGGTTGAATCGGAGCGGTTTCGCATTCCCTCCAATCTACGCGCCAGCGACTCGCCGCAGAATGTCTCACGCGTCAAAGAGGTTGAAAAGCTGAAATATATCGGGGACTTCGGCGCGTTCTCGTGCAGCCCGGCAGGTGCGGGCGGCTTCACCGGATGCACGCAAAAGTTCATCGAAAGCGCCTACGAGGAAAAAGAAGAAGCCGAATCCGTGCGCTTCGGAGAGCTGATCGAAAAAGCGCGCCAGGAGCGTCTGTCGACCATCGATGTGGACGCCGCCGCCGAACAAACGCGCGTCGAAGCGATCGAGCGCGAATATCTCGAACGCCTTGAGCGCGAACGCTCCGCCCCGCTGCCGGGTGAAGAGGCGCAGCCTTTGCCCAGCGTGCAGCCCGCGCCTGACACGCCGCCGGTGACGCAGGATAAGTCTGAAGCCTCGTCGGCTGAGCCGGTCGTTGGTCCCACGCTGCTTCCCGACGATGGCGGATCGGGCGACCAGTAAGCCTGCTCGGTCGGCGCGAGGCGCGCCTTACACGTTGTAATAGTCGCGATACCACGCGACGAAATGGCGGATGCCTTCGCGCACGTCGGTTTGCGGGGCGTATCCGGTCAGCTCTTTGAGCAAGGTCGCGTCCGCCCAGGTGGCGGGCACATCGCCTTTTTGCATCGGCATGAAGTTCTTGATCGCCTCGCGCCCGCACTCCGCTTCGATGGCGGTAACAAAGTCCATCAGGCGCACCTTGTCCGAATTGCCGATATTGACCACGCGCCACGGCGCGGCGGGCGACAGGCTGTCGTAGTCGGCGATGTCCTCGCGCGCGTCCGGCCGAACGGGCGGCTTGTCTATCAGCAGGCGCAGGCCTTGCACGAGATCGCTCACATAGGTGAAATCGCGATACATATCGCCTTGGTTGTAGATATCGATCGGCGTGCCTTCGAGGATACCGCGCGTAAACTTGAACAACGCCATGTCCGGGCGACCCCATGGCCCATAGACCGTGAAAAAGCGAAACATCGTTGTCGGCAGGTTCCACAAATGCGCATAGGAATGCGCCATCGCCTCGTTTGCTTTCTTGGTCGCGGCGTAGAAGGTCAGCGGCGTGTCGCACTTTTCACGCTCGTCAAACGGCATGTCCTCGTTGGCGCCGTAGACCGAGCTGGTCGAAGCCATCAGCAGATGCTCAACCTCCAGCTCGCGCGCGCATTCCATGACGTTGAACGCGCCCACCAGATTGGAATCGACATAGGCGCGCGGGTTTTCAAGGCTGTAGCGCACGCCCGCCTGCGCGGCGAGGTGAACGATCACATCGGGCCGGTGCTCCATCGCGTAGGCGTGCAGGGTTTCCGCATCCTCCAGCAGCCCCTCACGCGCGGTGAACCCAGGGTTCTGCGCGAGCATCTGGTGGCGGCGTTGTTTCAGGCGCACGTCGTAATAATCGGTCATCCCGTCATAGCCGACGACCTCGAACCCTTCTTTCAGCAAGAGCTGCGAGAGGTGATAGCCGATGAACCCGGCGCTTCCGGTGACGAGGACTTTACGCATGGGTCTTAGGCTTTCGATCCAAATAGGTGAGGAGATCGTGCGATGGTTCGAATCCAAAGCGGATGCAAGGCCCGGCCTCGGGGTCTGGACAAACGTCCGGGCGTGACGCAGGGCTTTGCGTCATGCGCAGCACCGCCTATTTCCCTCTCAATTGGCCTCGAGCGGCGTTAGCGACGCTTGGCGTGATGACCGTTTGCGCGCTGGGCGCGTGTTCGCCGGAGCCCGCCGGTGATCCGGTGACAAGCCTCGCGCTCGAAAGCGCCGAAGCCAACGATCCCGAAGGCGCCGCCTTGCCGCTCTCCATTGGCGGACGGGTCGAAGCCGAAGAGGGCGATGATCGCTCCGCCGCGGTCAATTGCGCGGCGGCCCTGGGCATCACCGCGCAGCGTTTGGCCACGGTCACCAGCAACCCGCTCAGCAACGAAATCGCTCTGATCAACCGCGCGCAGGATTTCTTTATCGCGCGCGCGGGCGAAGTGGCGGCGAGCGGTGACGGTCCCATCGGATCGGTTGAGGCGGCCGTGGCGCGCCGACAGCAGGAAAAGGCCGCCGAAGTAACCCAGCAGGCGCAATTGGCAATCGCCTGCCTGCGCCGCTTTGGTCAGAGCGTTGACCCGCAAACGGGCGAGGTTCTCTGAAGGTCTGCGGCCCGGCGCTCAGTCGGCGCTAACGCTATCCGAAGAGGCGCTGACTGCGGTCGGCTCAATCGGCGCTGCGCCCAGCCTTTCAAGCTTAGCCGAGGCCAGGATCAGCTTCACATAGCGCGTGGTCACGCGGGTCTCGGTCGACACCATCAGCGCTTGCACCAAGCAGCCGGAGGGAACGGTGAAGGTCGCGGAGAACGCCATTTGATCGTCCATCGCGATGTCTTCGCGCACCAAAGCCCCGCGGTCCGCATCGCCCGCGCAAGTCAGCGTCCAGCGCGCCAGATCGGGCCGGCTGTAATCGTCCGCCCGCATTGTGGCCGACAGCCGGTAACGCCCCGCCTCAAGCGCGAGAAACTTGCGCGCCACCGGCCCTTTAAAGCCCGCTTCGACCTCGGCCTCGATCTCGACCGCGCCGCCGCCTTCGGGGCTGGCGATGATATAGGTTTCGATCCCGTTGATCCGGAAGGGCTGCCACGCAATCGGCGCAAGGCGGAAATCGGTTGAGGCGTTGGTGAGCGCGAGGCTGGTCAGGATCGACTGATCGGCGCCTTCGATCCGGCGGAAATGGTCCGTGGCTTCGACGAAGTCTTCATTCGTCACGAGGCGGGCAAGCAATTCGGTGTCGCGCGTGGCAAAGGCCGCGCCTTCGGGCCAGCCCCCGTTCAATTTCGCCAATTTCGCCAGCGAGATCGGATTTTGCGTCTTCGACACCGCGAAGCGCAAAAAGCTTTCCATCCACGGCGGGTTCGCTCTCATATAGGGCACGAACCGCTCACGGATCAGCGGGCTGTCGAGCGCGTCGGTTAGCACCGGATAGAGCAGCGCCTGGCTCGATTCCTCGATCCGCAGCGCGGTGTCGTAATGTTTCAGCGCGCGGTTCACATCGTTGGCTTCGACCGCGTTCTCAATCAGCCACAATTGCGCGCCGATATCGCGCCGCTCCATCGCGTCGGACAGGCGCATTTGCGCGCGCATCGCGCCAAGATCGGCGTTGGTCGCGCTGCTCAGACCGTAGAGGCGAAAGGCGGGGCCGTTGATCGGCAATTGCGCGACCGAACGCTGCACCGCGCTGAGCACCGCGTCGCCGCTGCGCGCGCTTTCCTCGCCCGCTGCGCGCTTGAGTTCCATATTGCGGATCAGCGCGACCGGATCGTTCTCGTCAATCGCGAGCGCGAGTTCGGGCGCGCGCGCGTGCAGCATGTTGACCGCGGCGTTGGCCACCGCTGCGCCCGCGCCAAGCAGAGAGGCCATGCCGAACGCGATGGCCTTGCGTGACAGGGGCGCGCGTTTAGGCAGACCTATTCGGCCCCCCGCCTTTGAGCGTTTCAGCGTGCGCTTCGCCATCAGCCCCGCGTCTCTTGCCCGCCATAGCCATAGCCATAGCCGTATCCATAGCCGTAGCCTTCGAGGCCCTGGCCTTCGAACTTGGTAAAGATCGCGCCGACCAGCGGAGCGCGGCTGGCGCGCAAGCGATCAAGCGAGGCGTTGATCGCGCGTGCGGCGACCCCGCGCGATTCGATCACGAAGACAACCCCATCGACCGCGTTGGCGATCAAGGGAGCATCGGCAAGACCCAGCAGCGGCGGCGCGTCGACCACCACGTGGTCGAAATGCGCGGACAAAGCGGCGAGCGCATCGCGCGGGCCATCGCCGCTTAGCAATTCGGCCGCGCTGGGCGGTGTGCGCCCGGCGGACATCAGCGACAAATTGTCGAACGCGGTCGCGTGCACCAGCTCCATCGGATTGTCATACCCCGACAGCGCGCTCGAAAAGCCTTCCTGATTGTCCATGTCGAGGAAAGCGTGCGCCGATGGGCTGCGCATATCGGCGTCGACCATCAGCACGCTGCGCCCCGTGCGCGCCAAGACCGAAGCGATGGCGAGGCCGGAGGTCGATTTGCCTTCGGCGGGGCGCGTGCTGGTGACCATCAAGGTGCGCGGTATGCCGCTGCTGGTCGCCAGCGCGAGGTTGGAGCGCACGGTGAGATAGGCCTCTGCGATGTCCGATTTGGGGTCGCGCATCTCTTCGAGCACGTCGTCATCGCTCGCGGTCGCCGGGATGACACCGAGGAGCGGCAGACCGGTGAGCTGCGCCACTTGCCCCGGATCGCGGATGCCCTCTTCGAACTGTTCCAGAGCAAAGACAACCGCGCCCGCCACCGCGAGCCCGCCAAACAGGGCGACGATCAGGTTCAGCGGCAGGTTGGGCGAGGACGGCAGGCTGGGCACCAGCGCGGGATCGACCAGCGAGATGTTGTTCGCCGCGACACCGGCGACGCCGATCTCCTTGTAGCGTTGCAGCAGGCCGTCATAGATCTCGCGGTTGGTGTCCACCTCGTTCTGGAAGATGTTGTACTGGATCCGGTCGCGTTCCTGCAGGTTCAACCGATCGGTGAGAGCGGAGACCTTGTTGCGCAGATCCGACTCGCGCGCGAGCGCGGCCTGATAATCGGTTTGAGCGCTGGTGCGCACGCGCGCTTCCTCACGCTCAATCGCGGTGCCAAGCTCGTTGATCTGCACTTGCAGAGCGCGCGCGGCGGGATAGCCGGGTTCGAATTGCACCATCAGCCGGGCGTACTCCGCCTGCCGTGCGGAGCGTTCACGCCGCAGCGCGTTGATCGTCGAATTGGTAATCAGATCGGCGTTGGTGTTCACCGCCGCGTTGGCGCGCGCTTGCTGCGCGACGCGTTGTTCGGTCGCGGCCATCAGCGCGGAATTCATCGCTTGCAGGTCCAATTGCGCCAGCGTTTGCGCGCCCACAGTGCGGCCATCGCTTTCGCGGCTTTCGAGGACGACGATGCCTTTTTCGTTGGCGTAAGTGACCAATTGGCGCTGCGATTCCTCCACGCGCTGGCGCAGTTCGGCGAGGCGCCTTTCGAGCAATTGGCGCGCATCGGCGGTCGAATCGAACCGGCGATCGGTGCTGTCCGCCATGAACTGGCTGGCCCATTCGGTCGCGATATTGGCCGACAGCGTCGGATTGGCGCTGGTGTATGTGATGTCGACCAGAGCCGAGCGCGGGATCGGCGAGATACCCACATTGCCGAGCAGCAGGCCGACCGCCGCCTTGCGCCGTTTGTCGAGCGTGTCGCGGTCAGTCGGCGCGTTGGGATCGCCGAGCCATTCGGTCGCGGTCGGATCCACGCCATGCGCTTCGAAAAAGACGAAATCGTTCGCCAGACGCCGCTCTCGCACGACACGCTCAGCCACGCTGCGCGCTTTGAGCAATTCGTACTGCGTGTCGTAAAATTCCTGATCGAAGGTGCGGTCCGCTTTTTCCAGACCTTCCAGATTAGTGATTTGCTGTTCCTGACGGCTGATCTCGATCCGCGCGGAGGCGGTGAATTGCGGCGTCATCAGCAGCGTTGCTGCCAATCCGCCCAGCACCGCCAGCGCAAGGATCGCCAGAATGACCCATTTGCGCCGATCCAGAATGCCCAGATATTCGCGCATCAAAGGTGTCTCGCGCCCCGGCGTGGGCCCGGACATGGGGCCGGAGAGGCCGTTGCCGACCGCGCTCAGCGGCGGGTTGTCGCTGGCGAAGATCATATCGTCTTGGCCGCCATTGGCTCCAGCGGAGGAGTGCGTGTTCATATCAAAGCCGCCTTTGCCTTACCGGGTCAGCACAAGAGTGATGGGCGTCGCCAGGATGGTCGCCACACCGACAATGTCGTCAAACAGGCGCCGCGACTGGGAATCGCCCACGACAATCATGTCGTTGGGATAGATGCGTGGATCGGTATAGGCTCCCCGGCTGATCGCATCCATGTTGTAGAGCGTCGCGAGGCGTTCGCCAGCGACCGTGCGAAACACGATTACCTCGCGCGAATTGCCGTATTCGGCGAGACCGCGCGCTGTCGCGACGGCTTTGAGCAACGTGCCTTCGCCAACGATGGGAAAGACGCCGGGCTGTTCGACCTGACCATAGACGGTAAAGGTCGAGTTCTCGCTCGATTCCAGGTTGGTCGTGACCTGCGGGTTGCGCACGAACTGGCCCTTGAGCCGCTTTTCAAGCTCGGCGGAGATTTGCGAGGTGGTCATCCCGGCGATGGGGACGTTGCCGACCAGCGGGAAGGCGATCTCGCCATTGGCGTCCACGCGCACGCGGCGCTGGCTCAGTTCCTGGACGCCGAACACGTCAATGGTGAGCGTGTCGAACGGACGGATACCGGCAAAATCAGCTGGGGCGTACAGGTCAGCAGGGGTGGGCGGGGGCAAATCGCCCTGCCGCACCTGGAGGCCGGGCGCCCCGCCAATCGGCTTGCTCGTCGAGCACGCGCCGAGCGTCATCGCGCTAATCGCGATCAGCGCCACCGCTACGCTCTTGGTGTTGATCGAAAAACTCATTCTCGCCCCGCTTGCTGTCTGCGCTCGCCCAGCGCTGCTTTATCCCAGACGATCCGTGGTTGATCGCCGTATGACGGCCTTATGTTTGCCCCCATTTTCGCGCATTACCCTATCCTGAATCGGGCGCAAAACCCTGCCCTTCGCGTGGCGCGGCGAGCCTCATCGGCCCAAGCTGCGCCAGCGCCATCCAGACCGCGCTGAGCGCCGCGAGACTGCCCAATGCGGGCGTGCGCAAGGGGTAGTCGACAAGGCTCCATGCGCCAAGGATAAACAGGATGAGCGCGCCCGCCAGCCCCAGCTGGACATCGATGCGTCCACGATGGCTGTTTTGCACAAGCCCCGTTCGCACCAGATCAAGAGCGCGCTTGCACCAGGCAACAATCCCGATGGCGATCAGGATAAGCGCCGGTATCCCGCCTTCCATGACCCATTCGAGCCAATCGTTATGCGCGTGGTTCCAATAGGACAAAGCGAGCATTTCATCGGGCTCGTGAACCTTGAATACCTCGATAAAGGAGCCAATTCCCGATCCCAGCGGCAGATAGGCCGGAATGAATTCGACAATCGTGCGCCACACGGTGAAGCGGTATTCCGCGACCTCGCCCGATCCCGCGCTGAGCAATCGCTCGAACCCGGTCGTCTGGCTTAGCAACAGCGCGAACACGCCGAGCATCGCGATCCCGAACGCGCCAAAGGCAAACGGCACCCAAAGCTGTTTGGTGCGAGGGCGGCGCTGTGCTGTCGTCGCGGCTGGCCGCGCGCGCCACACCAGCACGCTGGCCGCGATGGATAGCACGGTGAGCGCCATCCCCGCGCGCGATCCCGTGGTCAGCGCCATCATCACCGCAAACGCGCCCAGCGCCGCGCAGGCCATGATCACCAGCGAAGCGCGCGGTCCCTTGGCGCGCGAGGCGATCAGCGCGAACAGCGGGACGCTCGTCACCATGAAGGCGGCGAGATGATTGCGGTTGGCAAAGAGGCCGTTGGGCACTTCGACGCGGGGCACGCCGTAAAAGAAGGTCGCGGGCGAATAGCCGCTGACCGATTGGACCGAACCCCACAGTGCGCTCAACAAGGCACCGCCCAGCGTAATATAGATAAGCGTGCGGTGCTGTTCGCGGTCCAACTGCACCGCGCAGACCAGCACGGCGGCGGGCACGATCATAGCGTAAAACGCGTTCCAGCCGCGATAGGGCACCAGCGTGATCGGGCGCCAGGGTTGCTCAATCCCCGCCGCTTCGCCCGCCGCCACCGCCAGTTCGCGGCCCGGCAGCGCGGTCCAGATAAACGGGGGCAGGGGAATGAGATGCAGGGCGATCAAGCCCAAAACCGCCGCCATAAAGCCGAGCGGAAGCTTAAACCGCTCCCAATCGGCGCGAGTGAAACTGTACAGCCCGATCGCCAGAGTGATCACCGCCAGCGGGCGCAACAGGATCAGGCCGGGGACGTAGTCTTTGGAACTGCCGCCAAGCACAAACACGCCGAGCAAAAACACGCACAGCGCAGCAAACGGCGCGCGCGAACGCGTCCACCCTTCCTGCGCCGCTATGTCTCCGGCTGGCTTCACTTAAGCAGTCCCTTTTCGCGCATTTCCGACAGGCTTTCTTCATAGGCGCTCGCCTGGGGTCCGGAACCCTTGGCCCACGCGACCAATTGCGCAATCCCCCGTTCAAAGCTCCACGCGGGTTCAAACCCCAATGATTCTTTGATTTTGCCCATGTCGGCGAAATTGTGGCGAATGTCACCCAGGCGAAACTGGCCCGTCACCTCGATAGGGACTTCGGCGCCAAACAGCCGCACGAGGGTCTGCGCGACTTCCATCACGCTGACGGGCACGCCCGTGCCCACGTTGAAGACCTCTCCGGCGGCGTTTTTATGGCCGAGGGCCAGTGCGGTCGCCTCAACCGCATCGTCGACATAGAGGAAATCGCGGCTTTCCTCGCCATCCTCGAAAATATTGATGCCTTTGCCCTGCATGATGAGGTTGGAAAAGATCGACAGGATGCCCGTATAGGGGTTGGAAAGCGATTGTCCGGGGCCGTAGACGTTCTGATAGCGCAGCGCGGTGGCTTCGATGCCGATCGACGGGCACACGGTCATCACCAATTGTTCCTGCACCTGCTTGGTGATGCCGTAGACGCTGCTGGGGTGGATTTTCGAGCTTTCGTCGGTGGCGACCAGCCGCAAAGGCCCCTCGACACCGGGAGTTTTGACCGCAAAGTCGCCCGCCTGCATGTCCGCTTCGCTGCGGTGGGCGGGGTAGACGAACGAGCCATCGGGCGCGCGGTAGCGCCCTTCGCCATAGATCGCGCGCGAGGACGCGACCAGCACGCGGCGCACGGTGTGATCGGTGTTGGCGAGGATATCAAGGAGCAGCGCGGTGCCGCCGATATTGACCGCGTTATACCGCTCAATCGCGTACATGGACTGGCCGGTGCCGGTTTCCGCCGCGAAGTGAACCACCGCTTCCACGCCTTCGAGTGCGCTTTTCAGCGCCGCGCGGTCGGTCACATCGCCATGGATGATCCGGGCGCTTTTGGAGAGGGTACGGTAGTGGTCAGTCTGCTCGGGAGCGGGTCCGTGAACCTGCTCCAGAAAATTGTCGAACACGCTGATCTCGTGGCCGTCCCTCGCCAGACGCAGCGCCAACCGCGACCCGATAAAACCCGCGCCTCCGGTGATCAGAACCTTCATACGCGGCGCATCCTCACTGGGCGGTTTCATGCGCGCTGGAAGCGGAGGCCGAAGCGGGCGCGATCAGCGAGACGGTCTGCTTGATATTGCCGGGCGAGGACGCGCCGAACACCACCGACTGAATATTCAGCCGGTTGATATAATCATAGGCCTCCACCGGGTGCACCGCGCCGCTCGCCAGCGTGCTCATCGCCATGATCGGGTATTTCGCGCCATCGTTGGCGGCAAGGTCGGCTTCGTACTCAGCGACACCGGGGCTCATCAGGTAGCCAATCTTATTGACCGAGGCGCAGATCACCACGCCCTCAACGCCCCATTCGCGCAGCTTTGCGCGCAGGAAAGGCAGGTTTTGCGTGATCAAGCCGGGCCACGCGCCGTATCGCTCGCGAATATACTCGCAATACGCCACAAATGGGTCGGGCACGTCGTAGCCCAGCATCAGATCGGTGATGATGTTCTGCAAAAACACGCAGCGCACATCGAGGCCATCATAGATCGCCATTTCCTCATCGATCAGCATCTTCATCAGCTTGACCGCGTCGAGCGTCGCCACCGCGCTCGCCCCGCGCACCATCTTGCCCAGCGCCGATTTGGCACCCTTCTTGAACAGGATTTCCTGAACCGCGCCGACCATCCCCTTGTCGTTGACCATGGCGGCGTATTTGTGCGGGTAGGGGATCGAGGGATACCATTTGAGGTGCCCGTATTTGGCCGGGTCCGCGCGAAAAGCGTCGCAAATGCCCGCAGCCCGGTCGTTGCTGTTGAGCATGATCGCCTCGACCCCGGCTTCGATCGCGTGATCGTAGACCGCCATGACGTTTTCAAGCTTGGCAAAGCGTTCGGCGCGTTCCTGCGCCTTGTCCTGGCTCATGTGGTTGATGCCGAAGAACTGGTTGTCGCCAAAGATCACGCGGTCGATGGGGGGCAAGGGGGCGCGGCTTGAAGCGCTCATGCGGCCACCTCGGAGGATTTGAGCTTCGCATCGTCAGCGAAGAGTTGTTCAATGACCTTCAGGTTGGCGGCCGCATCGGCAAAGGTGCAGCGCACCGGCAGCGAGCGACCCTCTTTGCGCGCGCGCGCCGCGTCGATGAAGTCGTAAAGCTGGGCGGTGTATTCGATCCCGCGCACATAGAATGGCACCGGGCTCGCGACATCGGTGATGTAAAGCTGGTTCCAGCCTTCTTTCAAACCGTGCTCGGGGCTCGGTTCTTTCAGGTGCAGCTTCATCCCGTGCTGGTCGACCAGCAATTTGCCCGCCTGGCCGAACACCTCGAACTTGTTCGTGGGCTTGCGATAGCTCGCGTCCGACCAGTTCACATACATCGTGCCCGTGAGCCCAGCGTTGACGCCGTGGTCGTAGAACAGGCTGGTCGAGACGATGTCCTCGACCTGTTTGGAATAGACCTTGGACAGGCTTGTGCCGCCGACACGGCTGGGCGCTCCGAAGAAATAGGCAATCAAATCAATTGCATGGCTCGCCATTTCGAACACCGCGCCGCCGCCATTGGCGTGGCTCGCGCGCCAGCCCGCTTCGCCCACATCGCGGATGATGGTGGGGCTGAACATCTCGCTGCGAAACCGCAAGATAGGGCCAAGTAAGCCCGCATCGGCAAAGCTCTTCGCCTTGGTGAACATGTCGTTCCAGCGGTTCACATAGCCGACCTGGTTGATCACCCCCGCCGCGTCGAATTCCCGCGCGAACCGCGCGCCTGCCGCCGCGTCGAGCACAAAGGGTTTCTCGCAAAAGGTCGCGATGCCCCGCTCCAGAACGGCCTCGAGAATGTCGGGGTTGAACGCAGGCGGCGTGCAGACCAGCACCGCGTCGAGCGCCTCGCCCTTCAGCAACCCCTTGTAATCCTTGTAGGTGGCGATCTTTGCGTATTTGCCCAGCATCGTGGTGACCAGGCGCGAGGGTTCCGCGACGCTGGTGACACGCGCGCCTTCATGCGCGTTGGCGATCGAATAATGGGTGATACCCATGCGCCCCGCGCCGATGATGCCCAGTTTGAGCGGTTCAGTCATGGCTCGGATACCTCTTGATACCAATCCGGGCGAGCGCGAGGTGCCAGAAAAACAGCGCGATCTGGGGATAGCGTTTGAGCAATTCGGGCCGGTCAATCGTGCGGATCAGCCAGGCCATGTAGATCTTCCACCAGAACTCGGCGATCTCCGGGCGGTTGCCTGCGTACCAATCGAACACGCCGCCCACCGCCGCGACCAGCGCTGCGTCCAATCGGTCGCGGTGCGCGTAGCCCCACTTTTCCTGCTTGGGCGCGGTCATACCGAGGAAGACGATATCGGGCGCAAACGCGTTGACCGCCGCGATCATTGCCTCGTTGTCTTCGTCACTGAACTGCGGCTTGAACGGTGGGGAATAGCTCGCGACCGTGATGCCCGGATATTCGCGCCGCGTTCGATCCTCCATCTTCTTGAGCGTCTCGGGCGAGGCGCCAAGGAAGAACACCCGCCCCTTCGACGCCTGCAACCGCTCCATAAAGTGGTAGAAGATATCCGGGCCCTGATTGGGCTTCATCGTCTCGCCCTTCAGGATCACCGAGGACAGGCCGAAATAGACGCCATCGAGGCACAGATAATCGGCCCGTTGCATCGCGTCGCGATAGATGGGGTCGCGCGTGGCGTTGCCATAGCTGATCGGGCTGATGGTCTGGATCGTCGAACAGGGCCGCTCGATGGGGATCAGCGAGAGGTCTTCGTTATAGACCGCGTAACCCATCGCCTCGACGCATTGGCCGGGCGCGGCGCGCTGCGGGATCTTGGGCGCGGGCGCGAGCGGATCAGCCTCAGCCATCGCGGAACGTGTCGCTCTCAAAGATCGGATCATTGGCGCGCGCGAACATCAGGTCGATCTGCCACAGCGCGCCGTCGCTGGGACGGTTGAGTACGTCGACAATATGGCTCACGCGAAAGCCGCGCTGGCCCAGATAATCGATGATTTCGTGAAACAGCAAAGTCTCAGGCGTGTGGCGAAAATTATACGCCTCCATCACGATAAAGCGCGTCTCCTTGAGCACTTGAGTCGCGCTGTCGAGGATCGGCTTTTCAAAGCCATGCGTGTCGAATTTGAGGAAATAGGGCCCGCGCAGCCCCTTCATCTCGGCAATCGCATCGACCGAGTGCACCGGAACGGTGCGCATCTTGCCCTCGGAGCCATGCACGCTCGACCCGTCGAGGTCCTCCGTCACCGCCAGTTCGACCGTTCCGCCATCATCGCCGCCCGCCACCGCGCTGACATAGTCGAAGCGCGGGTTCTCCGCTTTCAGCTTTTCCAGCGCTGGCACGCGCTCTTCGAGCGGGTCAACGCCGACGATGCGCGTTTTGGGAAACAGGTCGAGCGCCATCCGGCTCCAGTCGCCTTGCGCGGCGCCCAGATCGAGGATGCTCGCAATCTGGTGGTCGCGCCGGGCCAGCCAATCGAGCGCGTATTCCATATCCGCGCCCGCGCGATAAAGCTGCGCGCCGGTGGGCGCGATCACCTTGTTCACCCGTCGAAGAAGCTGTTTTCTCGCGCTCATTGGACTTGGTTCTAATTCGCCTTACGCGCCGCGCCGGTTGTGGTCGCGCTGGACCTCGCCCGCGATCCACGCATAGGTTTTCTCCATTCCGGCGCGCAAAGTTTCCGACGGCGCCCAGCCCAGTTTCTCGCGGATCAAGCGATTATCGGAATTACGCCCGCGCACGCCCAGCGGCCCGGGGATGTTATCAATGCTCACATCCTTGCCCGAGATAGCAATCGCCATTTCCGCGAGACCGTTGATCGCGATCATCTCGTCCGAGCCGATATTGACCGGGCCTTCGAAGTCGGAACGCAACAGGCGCACCGTGCCTTCGAGGCATTCATCGATATAGAGGAAACTGCGCGTTTGCAGGCCATCGCCCCAAACCTCGATGGAGCCGCCATCGGGCGCTTGAGCAACCTTGCGGCACATCGCGGCGGGCGCTTTCTCCTTGCCGCCATCCCACGTGCCCTGCGGCCCGAAGATGTTGTGATAGCGCGCCACCCGGCACTCCATCTGATGGTTGCGATTATAGGCAAGATAGAGCCGCTCGGAGAACAGCTTTTCCCAGCCATATTCGCTGTCAGGATTGGCGGGATAGGCGCTGTCTTCGGCGCAATTGGGATTGTCGGGATCGAGCTGGTTGTGCTCGGGATACATGCAGGCCGAGGAAGAATAGAAAACCCGCTTGATGTTACGTTTGTGGCAGGCGTCCAGCACGTTCAGATTGATCGTCGCCGAATTGTGCATGATGTCGGCGTCGTTCTCGCCGGTGAAGATATAGCCCGCGCCGCCCATGTCGGCGGCGAGCTGGTACACTTCGTCGAACCGGCGGTCGATCACTTCGCGCACAAAGCGTTGATCGCGCAGATCGCCGATCGCGAAATCGTCCGCTTTGGTCTCGGCGTGTTCGTTGAATTTCAGATCAACGCCGCGCACCCAGAACCCTTCGGCCTTGAGGCGTTTGACCAGATGCCCGCCGATAAAGCCGCCTGCACCGCACACCAGAGCTGTTTTCGTCATTGTGTTCTATGTCCCCGTGCCCATCAGCCACTTTTGCGGTGTCGCCCACGGGCGCCGCGCCCTTCCGGGCCGCGTGGTTGATCCAAGCGGTTTGCCGGTAAACGAGAGCCCCTGCCAATTCCACCGAAAAAGGCGCGGGCTCACACCCCTCTGCATCAATTGGCGCTGCGTTGGCTCACGCTCATCGCCTGTTGCCAGTATCAGCGCGGCGGGCGCGTTGGACAGTCCAACTGCCTCCATAGTGAAGGCATCTGGCGGCTGGCCGGTCCCCTTCGCGCTTGCGGAAAACCGCGCGGCTCTGCATATCTCGCGCGTGACCTTCGTAGCTGTACAACCGGCTGCAAGCGGCCCTGACACTTGAGCCTTTCCATTTGAGATTTTCATGAAGCTTCAAGCTCTTTCCCACGCAGGCCTCAGGATCAATGTCGGCGAGACAGAGCTCTTGTGCGATCCGTGGGTGACGGGCAGCTGTTACTGGCGCAGCTGGTGGAATTATCCGCCCGTTCCCAAAGATCTGGTGGCCTCGCTCAAGCCCGATTTCATCTATCTCACCCATCTGCATTGGGATCATTTTCAGGCGCCTTCGCTGCGCTTGTTCCCGCGCGATACCACCATCGTGGTGCCGTATGATCGCTATGATCGGATGCGGCGCGACCTCAAATCGGTCGGCTTTGAGAACCTGATCGAGCTTAAGAACGGCGAGCGCGTCGAGCTGGCGCCAGGCCTCGCGCTGCGCAGTTTTCACATCAACCCGACGGTGACCGACAGCGCAGTCGTGATCGAAGCGGGCGACACCGTCATCCTCAACGCCAATGATGCGAAACTGGCGGGTGGCCCGCTCAAGCAGGTGAAAGCGAACTATCCCAAGATCGACTTTGCCTTCCGCTCGCACAGTTCGGCCAATGGGCGCGTGTGCATCAATGTCACCGATGACCCGCAAGTCGTCGTCGATGATAACGAGCATTACGTGCGCGCGTTCTCGCTGTTCATGCAAGCGATGGAGCCGACCTATGCGGTGCCTTTTGCGAGCAATTCGTGCCTGCTGCATGACGATGTCTACCAGTACAATCATCTGGTCCAGACCCCCGCTTTGGTGGACGCTTATTTCAAGGACTTTGCGCGTGAAAACGGGCTGGCAACCGAACTCAAAGTGATGTTGCCCGGCGACAGTTGGGACAGCGAAACCGGGTTCGACATCGCCTAAAACGACTGGTTCACCAATAAGGAAGCGCATCTGGAGGCCTATCGCGAGCGGGTATCGGCGACACTCGACAAACAGGCCAAACTCGAAGCCAAGGTGAAATCGCCGCGCAAAGCGGTCACGCGCTTCTTCGAAGAATTGATCGAGGCGACGCCCGGCTGGCTGTTGGGCGACCTTAAGGGGCGCTCAGTGCTCGTTGTGGCGCGTTCGGAGGCGGAGGAGCTCGGTTATCTGGTCGATTTCGCGCAGAAACGTGTCACATTGGTTGAGGATGCGGAGCGCTTCGAAGACCACCCGATCCGCGCCGAATTTCCCGCGCTGATCCTCACCCAATCGGTGCGCATGAACATGTTCGGCCACGCTTTCATCTCCAAACGCCCCAAATATTACGCGACCCGCGCGCTGTTACCCGCGCTTGAAAAGTTCAACTTCCTGCTCGACCTGCGCGAGGCGGAATTGTTGCCGATGACGTCGGTCCTCCAGGTGCGCACGGTCAAAGCGGGGCTGGCGCGATGGCGCGAGGGGCTGCTTTATCTCCAAGTGCTTCTCAAACTGCGCCGGGGCAAAAATCTCCCTCAGATCGAAGAAGAGCTGCTGGTCGCTTAAAGCTTGATGTCCTGCATTTGGATGTTCTCGCGCACGATGCGCGCCGGATTGCCCGCGACGATGCAGTTGGATGGCACATCCTTTGTCACCACCGCGCCCGCGCCCACCACAACCTCATCGCCAATCCGCACGCCCGCCATCACGGTCGCGCCGATGCCGATCACGCACCAATCGCCGATATAGGTGTGCACTTTCTCGCCCACGTAATGCCCCTGATCCTTTTGCGGGATCAGCTTGTGCGCGAGGATTTTGGATTCCGAGGTCAGGATCGTGTGCTTGCCCACATGCACGCCTTGCGGGTGGTAACGGCTAAGGTTCAAACCCCGCTCCAGCTCGGCGGTGGGGTGGATGTCGTACCCCGTCAGCTTGTAGCGATACCAGCGCAGGCGTTGCACCACTTCGGCGATCTTTTGTCTCATAGCAGGTGTCTCACGATAAGCTCTGCGGCGCAGTGATAAGTTGCGCAGCCCAGCTGTCGATCCCATACCGCTCCACCTCGAGCGTAGAGGTGATGGGCTGCGCCAGAAATTCCGGCAGTTTCGAAAAATCATGGCCGTCGACCACCAGAAACCGGTCTTCGCGGTAGAAGGGTTCGTCCATGATCGCGGCGTTTTCGGTGATGATCTTGCGGCCCGCGCACATGTTTTCGATCAAACGCATCGTGTAGCCCGACTGCTTGTGGTTGGCGAAATCGAAGGTCGCGCGGCTAGTCTCCAGTATGGCGACGATGTCTTCAAACCCGATGGGATCGGCGCTGACGCCGGGCAGCGAGCGCCCGCTTTTCCAGAGCTGAAAGCGCACCACCGGGCTGCATACGAGGTGGAACCGGGTGGTCAGTCCCGCGCCCTCACAAAAGGCATGGAGCCGGGCGAGCGCGTCAAAGCGGTTCATGGTGCCGATGGCGCCGACGAAATAGATGTCCTGTTGCGCGGGGCGCTCCGCGTCGATCTCGAAGAAGCGCGGGATTGCAAACAGCGGCAGATAGGTCACGCCCAACGTGCGCGCATCGACAGGATCAAAGGTTGCGACGTGGTCGAAATGGCGCATCCAGGGCCGAAAATCGTGGGTGGTCAGCGAATCCCAATTGTAGAGCACAAAGCGCGCCTGAGGGTGCAGCGCGCGCAATTGATCCATCGCTTGGTGCCGCATCTGATGGACCTGAATGAACAGCACCACATCGTAGGGCGTGTCTGCGCTCGCCTCGATCAGGCGCGAATGATAGGCGGCGCGGCGGGTTTCATACGCGGCGGGCGCGAGTTTCTTAGCGGTTTTGGAGGCAAAGCCGCGATCCTCGATGGCATGGAAATCGACCGTATGCCCGAGCCGCTCGAACGCGGCGCAAATCCGCGCGGCGTAATCGTAGAAGTCGATGCCGATGAAGAGAATGCGCGCCATGGTCGAGCGGGATCGGCCATGCCCGGCCTATGCGCGCGGCGCCGCAGAGATGGGCGCGGGGTGCGGCGCGCGGGCCTTGCCAAAGATATCAGTCACCCGTTTGGGCTGGATCAACAGGCCGCTGAACAACAGCATCAGGAAAAACGGCGTGAGCGACAAGGATTCCGAGATCAGCGACAACGCCGCCAGCGCCCCCATCAATAAGCCTGGCCGGAATAATCGTTGTCTGAAAAGCCCGGTCAAAAACACCAGCGCCAACGGAATGCCCAGACTGTAGAACAGCACCACGATCCCGTTGGTGTTGCCGCGTTCGGTGATGTTCTCCTTGCTGAGCTGTGCCTCGCGATAGCCGACGCGGCTCGCGATATCGAAATACTTTTCATAGTCGAAGCCGATGCCGGTGAGCGGCTGTTCCAACGCCACGCTGATCCCGGTGCGCAGGTCGTATTCGCGCGCTTCGGCGGAACCGCTGAGCGCGCCGTAGAATTTCTCGGTGACGTTGTAGCTCATATAAGCGGCAAGCGGCAGCAGCATGATCGGGACGAACACGAAAACGCCCAGTTTCTGCGAGCGGTCCGCTGTGCGCAGCCATACGAAATAGGCGTAGGCGAACTGAACCAGCATGATGACGACGCCCGCGGTCGATTGCGTGGCCAGAACGGCGGCGGTGGCGATCGCGATGTCGACCGGGCTTTGCCGCCGCACGAACAGGCATATGAACAGAAACACGTTCAGGTAGATCTGGAACACGCCGGGCTCGAAAAAGAAGCCGTCGGGCCGCTTGAACATGGCCCCATAATCCTGAAATTCGTGAAACGTGAACAGGAAATAGAACGTTGTGTATTCGGTATCGAACACCCGGACCGAGAAAAAGTAGCGCGAAAACAGGATGAAGGCGATGGGCGTCAAAATCGCCTGAAACGCCATCAGTTTGAGGATCGGATACAGATCGTCGGCCAGCGTCGAGCGGCGCTCATCAATATAGACCAGCAGCAGCGTCAGCCCGGCGAAGAAATTGGCGTAGCGGATGATCATCGGGGTAAGCTGAAAGCTTTCCCCTCCGATCAGGACGACGCCCGCGACAGCGAATAGAACCATCCAGATCAGCGCAAATTCGGGGCGGAACAGACGCAGCGGGTTCTTGAGGATAAAGCACGTTGCCACCACAATCACCAGAACCGGCTCGCGCGGGATCAGCAGCAGGCCGCCTGACATCAGGATACCTGCGAGCAGCGCAATCTGCCGCAACCGCCGCCGCACCGCCGGGTTAGTAACCTCGCCCTGTTTGCGCGTGACATCCGGCCCGCCAGTGAGCGTAACGGGGGCCTGCGTGGCATGCTGCGTGGTATGGTGCGCCGGATTGGCCGAATTCATTCGCTGAACTTCCCTTCCCCGTCGGTGCGATACCAGCCTTCGCGCCGCTCGCAATAGCGCTTGACGATGCGAGCGGGCGCTCCGGCGGCGATGCAGGCGTCGGGAATGTCGCGCGTCACCACGCTGTTGGCCGCGATCACGCATTGCGAACCGACACTTGCGCCTGAGATGCACACATTCTCGCCGATCCAGCTGCCATCGCCAATGGTCACCTCGGCTAGCTGGGTGAGCCCCTGGTCGCGAATGGGCGTGGTGGGATCTTCGAAGGTGTGGCGGTTGTCGGCTATAAACAGGCGGTCTGCGGTCAGCACGCCGCGGCCAAACTCCACCCGGCGCGTCGCGACAATATGCGCGTGATTGCCGATCATCGTACGCGCGCCGACCTTGAGGACGGGCGTTTCGTCATGCTCTTTCAACGCGGCGATATAGGCGCCGTATTGAAGGACCGCTTCGTCATCGAAATGGCAGTAGCGCGCGCCGAAAATGCGCAAGGGCCGCACGATCCGCACGCCTTTTCCCATCGAGCCGAACAGCCCGCCAATCAGGCGGTAGAACAGGATCGAGAGGTAATCGCGAACGCGAAAATGGAGCATGGTGGGTGCGTCTTTAAAGCCTTTTGCCAGCGCTACACGCCGCGTCGTGGCCCAGCAAGCGTGGGCGAGGCGCGAATGCCGCCACTTTGGCGCTATTGCATCGGCGTGACGCGGCCGAACAGGCGAAATTCAGGCGCGCGCTGGTTGATCCGCCACGATCCCAGCAGCAAAACCGCGCCCATAAGGGCAAAGACACCGCTTCGCACCATCGTCACCTGATCCAGATTCAGCGCCGTGCCCATCGCCGCGCTCGCACCAAAGATCGCGAGCGTGACGGCGACGCCTGAAAGGTATGCGATAAGATACCAACTGTAATCGATCACGACGTTGAAGCTGAGCGAGAAAGGCACGCACAACGCAAAGGCGATCAGGCCGGGGGCAACGAGATAGACCCAGCGCAAATCGTCCACATAGCCGGGCAAGACCAGCGCCACCACCGGCTCCGCGAGCAGCCACAAGGCCCCCGCCGACGCCGCGCAATACAGGATCATCACTGTCAGCAAGGCGCGCAATTCGAACCGGATCGCTTCGGCATCCTTCTTGCGCCACAGTTCGACCACCGGGGCGAGAAACACCTGCTGGATCAGGTTGGGGGCCATCTGGAACAGCGTGACAAACAGGATCGCGAGATAAAGCCGCCCCAGCGCCTCCAGCCCCAGCTCGTTGCTCACGTAAGTGCGCTCGATCAGAGGCAGGAATTGCAGCGCAAGCCCTGCAACAAACATGACGAAGCCGGTTTTGACCACAATCGCGCCAAGCCTTCCTGAAGCGCGCCAGGCCTTTGGCCGCAGCACCGCGCCGCTGATGAGCGCGAGCGCGACGAACAAGACCGGCTGAGTGACAATCGCGCTCACCGCAATGATCGCGGAGGTGAATGGCGGCGTCGGCGCAAACAGCAACGCCAGAACGGCGAGCGAGGCCAGCATCGAGGCGGCGTTGATGACATTGGCGGAGCGCAGGCGCTGACCCGCAACCATCTCGTTCATCACCCAGGATCGCATCAGCGTTGCGACCCCGCCAACCACGGTGAAAGCGGCCACCTGCTGCGTCACCGGATCACCCGAAACCGCGCCAGCGAGCAGCGCCGCGATGGCGAGCAGCGCGCCCAACGCGCCAAACCCGGTGTAGGCGAAGTCGACAATGCGCTGCCGGGTGCGCGGGCCCGCGTGGCACAGCAGCCGATAGCCGCCATTGAGCATTCCGAAATGCAGCATCCCGACAAAGGTGATCGCCGCCTGCACCAGCGCGACAAAGCCCAGCTCCGCATAGCCCAGCACCAGCATCAGAACGACCCCGCGCGCCAGAACCAACAGGTTCACCGCAAGGCCCATGGCCACGAACACTCCTCTTGCGTTCATCGGCGCGATGTCATGGCTTTTGTGCGGTTCATGAGCGGGAGCAGGGACTGAGGGAGCGCGGCGCGGCGGCGCTCAAACTTGCAGCACCCGGTCGATATAGTCGCCCGGCAGATCGGGGCGGATTTTCTTGGCCTCGGCTGCCGCCTGCGCGCGGTGGCGGTTCAGCGGCTCCATCATCGGCGTGTAGGGCACATGCGTGTTGAAAGTGATGAACACCGCAGTGCGCGGCACTTTGCAGCGGCTGCCGAAATGATAACACACCGCCGGATCGATAAAGATCGCATCGCCCGGCCCGCCGTAAAACGTCTCGTAATCCTCGCTGCCGATCTCGCCTGCGATCTGATCATCGCTCAACCGGCGGATGATCGGAGAGCGGCGCACGCGGCGCGAGGTCGGTTTATCGATGAAAGCGAAGGGGCCGTGTTCGGGCTCGCACACATCGCTCAGATACATTACGAAATGCAGCGATGTCGCATCGCCAAAATCGCGGTGCCATTTCTGGCTTTCGCGCAAGGGTCCATCGGTGGGAAAGCTGCGCAGGACCTGGATGCTCGCCATCGAAAAATCGCCGCCGAAATAAGCGTTCGCCGGGCCCAGAATGGCGTCAGAAAAGGCGAGCTGAAACAGCGGATTATCCGCGTTAAAATCCTCGGGACGCACGACGTTCTCAAACGGGTGGCCGTAATCGGTCGGGACCACATCATCGGCGCGCGCGGTGTAGATCTCGGCGATGGCCCGCAAGGTTTCGGGATCAGGCGAGGGCGCGGTGGTCCAGCCTTGGTGGTGCAATTCCGACAGGCGAGCGGCGTTCATCCCGGCGCTCTCTTCATGAACGCCCGGCGCGCGGACACCCGAGAGCCGGTTCTTCAGCTTACCCAGTTTGCGCACCGGGATCAGCCGCCAGCGCAGGAAGCCGAACGTGTCGCGAAGGACCGCGCTTGCCATTTTCGTCGTCACTCCTTCTCTTGGCCCTCAAGCGATGCA
This sequence comes from Pseudomonadota bacterium, assembly GCA_039033515.1. GTDB lineage: Bacteria > Pseudomonadota > Alphaproteobacteria > Sphingomonadales > Sphingomonadaceae > Erythrobacter. The sequence continues at coordinate 24,759 of JBCCCM010000015.1, read as the reverse complement.
CCCAAGGCTGGGTTTAGACCAGCCCCGCGCCTTTTACGATAGCGTCGCGCACCTCGGTGATGTTGGCGGGATCGTAGAGCCGCGCGTTGGGCAGCGGGCGGCCCGGCCGGCTGAATTCGGCGAGCCCTGCGACAAAGCGCCGCGCGTCTTCGGGCGCGACCCGCTCCATCTGGTCAATCGGCGTGCGCATCGCGGCCCGCAATTGCGGCCAGGTCGCAACCCGCGTGACGCCGGGCACGCTATCCCAGTAAATTTCCCCCATAACGCACACGCTCTTGCCCAGCACCGCCGCCTCCCATCCCACGCTGCTGGTCAGCGTCACCACGCGCTCGCATCGGGCAAGGATTTCGCGCGCGGGCACTTCGGCGGGGAGAAAAGCGAGGTTGGAATAGCGCGCCCGCAGATCGCGAAACTTGGGCCGCAGGAGCGCGCCTTTATCAACCGGATGCTCTTTCACTACGAGCCGTTGGTGGGGCGTGAGACATTTGAGGATATTCTCAATCGTTGCGACCTGGCTGGCCAAAAATTCGCTCATATAGTTGAGCGTGGCCTCAGGCTCCTGATGGAGCGGATAGAGCACGATTTCGTGGGCGTCCGGAATGGCTTCCAGCGTGTCGTACGCGTGGCGAAAGCTCGCCGCGAAAACCTGGCCGCGTTTGCCGTATTCCTCGGAATAGCTTTCATAGCGGAACGCGCCGGGCTGAGTCGCCTCGCGCGATTGACGGTCGCGCCAGCGCCACAGCGCCGCTTTCGCGAGGCCTGTGGCCAGCGGTTTGAGCGCGCGCCGACTGGCCAGGTTGCGCACATAATAGGGCTTGTAATCGCTCTTCTTGACCTCGGTCAGATAGGCGTCGGCGAGAGCGTAGGACGCTTCGGACGCCTCGGGCAGGTTCAGCGACTGGCCCGACAAGGTGAGCGGATCAGGAAGCCAGTAAAACAGCCCCTCGATCAGGCAATACATCGGCGCGAGATAGCGGATGTAGCGCGCGCGCGCTTCGATCAGGAGAACCTCGGAAATTTCGATCGCGATCAATTCGTTGCACACCGCGACGGGCTGATATTCATCGAGCAGCGCGCGCCAGAAGGCGATCTCCTTGCCCAGAATGACGAGGCGTTCTTCGTGCGAATACCGCCCAAGGAACCGCTCTGACATCAGCGAGGTCAAAAGGTAGTTGTCCGGAACTTCGGCCGGGGTGATCGTGTCGAAGTCCGCTTCGAAGCAGGCGGCCACTGTCCGGCCCTTGGCGCGGACCTGATCGGCCTCGTCGCGGGTCAGCGTTACATAGACCGCTTCGAACCGATCATCGCCGTCCTCCGGCGCAAGCTCTGGGTAGAAACGCGCTTGAAACCCGCGCGCGAAGAATAGGATTTTGGGCTTTCGTGTCGCCGAACCGCTCATGCCGGCGCTCCGCCGGTGCGGCCTTCGATCACCATCGCGGGGTCGACCTCATCCAGCGCCACCGGGCGACCGCCTTCGAGATGCGACTGGACCATCGCGAACAGGATGCGCTGTCCGGTCAAAATGTCGCGCTTGATCGCAGCGTTCGCAACGATGGCGTGCGCATCGCCATTCAGGCAGGCGACCAGTTGTCGGATGGGCGCCAGCGCGCCCTCGCCGCCTTTGGGCGCGGTGAAGGTGAGCCGTTCGGGCTCGTGATAGGGGTTTGCGCCTTCGGGACCGGGGGCTGGAGCGCTGGCGTCCGGAGCCGCGCGGCCAGAGCGCCAGATCGCCGAACCGTTGGCGACCACCGCGATCTGCGCCGTTTGGCAGGCGAGCCGCCAATCGGTGCCCGGCATCCGCGTGATATGGCCCGAATGGTCTCCTCCAAACCAGACGCTGGCGTCGAGCACGACGGGGTCGTTTGTGATGGTCGCGCCGTCGCGCTCAACCGGGCCGAGGCGCGCCTGCACCGCCTCGACCGGCGTGCCCGCGGCGGCGAAGAGCAGCAGATCGACCGTGTGCGGGTGCGACCAATAGAGCGTGCGCGCGCCAAACTCCGCGTGCGTCGCCAAAAGGTCGCCGTATTCGCCCGACCCTGCCATCGATAAAGCGTGCTGATAGACCGCAAAATGCCGCCGCACCGCACCCAGCGTTACGAACACGTCCGCGCGGGTCAGCAGGGGCGCAAGCTGATCGAGTTCAGCGACCGCGTTGCACAGCGGCTTTTCCACGTGCAGCGCGCATGTGCCCGCTTCGATGCAGTCGCGGATAATGTCCGCTCGCCCGATGGTGCGCGTGGCAAGGCCGACGAGATTGGGCCCGCCGCTGTCGAGCATGGCGCGGTGATCGGCGAAGCGCTGCGCAACACCGTAATGATCGCCCGCGCGCGCGAGGCCCTCTTCGCTCGCATCGCACAGCGCGACGAGATCAAGCCCCTCAGCCATCGCGATCGCTTCGGCGTGGGCGCTGGGGAGGAAACAGTCGGGCCCATAGGCGCGCACGCTGGGCGAGGTGAACGCTCCCATGCGGCCACAGCCGATGACGGCGGCGCTCAAAGGTCGGCTCATGCGGGCCAATCCAACAGATAGGTGATCGCGTCATCCTTGCGCGCGGCGAGGTCTTCGTAGGCGCGCTCCAGATGCGATGCGGGGTACTCAGCCGAAATGAGCGTCGATGTCCAGAAACCGACCGATTGGGCGATGAAATTCAGATTTTCGCGCAGGTTAAACCGGGTGAAGCCGCGCGCGTCGTTTTCCAACGGGGAAAGCCCCACCGCCTCAATACGCAACTGCTTGTTGTAAAAATGCTCTGCCGCCAGAGGGTTATATTCTCCCGGTGGGCCTTCGCGCCCGGGAAAGCCAAGGCACGCGATGACGCCGTTCCGGCCCGCAAGTTCCAGCGCGAGATGGTAATCCTTCCAAGAGTTTGTCGTCAGGATCACCACATCTGCGCCAGCGGCCATCTCGCGAAGCAGGCGATCCTTGTCTGACCGGCCAAAAGCGGCCCAAGCGTCAAAATGATCTTCAGCTAAAGAGCGGGGGTGAGCGTGGTCAGACAAGGCGTAAACCTGAGCGCCCGCGCGTTTGGCCATCGCGACCGAAGTGAGGCCAAGCGCTCCTAATCCAATGACGCACACACGGTGACCGGCGCGAACGCCGCTGCGCAGAACCGCGTTGTAGCCAAGGTGAAACAAATAGGCGGGCGCAATTTGCTTTGCGTCCATGTCGGCCCCGAGTTTCACATAGGCATCGCTCGCCGCGCAGACGAAATGGCTGCGGTGCGATTGCAGAGTCAGCACGCGGTCGCCGGGAGCGAGAGTGTCCACTTGATCGCCAACGCTCAGCACCTTGGCGACGTTGCAGTACCCTTGCACGCGCGGATAGGGATTGCCGGGACGCAAGGGCGCGGCGCCGCGCCAGGCGGCGAGTTCGGTGCCGGGCGAAATCGCGCTGACAATCGTCTGGCACAGTATCTCGCCGGGACCGGGCGTGGGTAAAGCCTCCTTGCGCCAGACCAGTTGGCCGGGGCCATCGAGCCAAGCGACCATGGCTTCGATATCGCTCATGCCGGACCCGCTTTGGTCGCAGGCGCTTCGCAGACGCAGGGGTAGAGCGTGATCAGGCGCATAATGGCTGTCGCCCTGTCATTTCGTCTCAAAAAGCGCAAGCCGGTGTGGCGCTGAGCGGGGCGGGGATGCCGCCATATTGGAGGTGACAACGCGGTCCGCTCAGAGATCGGCGAGCCGGATGATGCCTGTATGCGGCAGAACGCAGCGCGGCGCGTGCGCGGGCAGGGCGCAGATGACCGCGCGTCCCGCTTCGAGCGCGATGACCAACCCGGCGGAATTGAGCCCCACAACCCAGCGCGCGCCGCGCAAGGCGGCGGCCATGTTGGGCGAGCGGTCGAGCGATATTGCGGGGTGGCGCGCGATCCAGTCGTCGTACTTTCCGTCCGGGTCCGAAGGGTGCGGGCGCAGGCGCATCGGCGTGTCGGAGCGGATGCCGGCCGCGCCGCGTCGCTCGGCAAAATGGTCGAGCGCCTGAAACTCGCCCGGCTCCTCGCGGCCCCAATCGCTGCGCGCGGGTTCGGCAAGGAACAGGATATCGCCCGCCTCTGGCGAAGGGCCCGCCGCGCGCGCTTGCTCGCTCAGGTAGAGGTTGGGATACTGTGCGATCTTCACTTTGGGAAAGGCGCCGTGCGCGATGCGCAAAGCGTCCGCGTCGCCCACCCAGATTGCGTCGGGCAGCTGCACAACGCCCTTACGTTCAAAGCGCATCGCGTAATTCACCCAGTGGTCCACTACCGCGATGGACATTATGCGCCGCTTCGCCGCCTCGATCCGCGCCCTGTGCTCCAAGTCGCTAGCCCAGCCAGTGCCGCTGATCAGGATGCCTGCTTCGGCGATGCGTTGGACGTCATTCTTAATCGACGCTTCGCCAAAGCGCTGCTCCCAGATGGCGCGAGCGGGGCCTTGCGCGATCACCACTTTGGGAGGCCTTTTGGCCGCCGCCACCCAGGCGGCGATCATGTTCGCCGCGCCCGCGTCGTGGATCGCGACCGCGTAGTCGCCGCCCAGCGTATCAATCGCCGAATGTGGCATAATGCACGATATCGACGGGTGCGCCGTCGACCAGTTCCTGAGCTTTGCGCACGCCGTCGGGCTGCATGCCCGAACGCTCCATCACGCGCACCATGGCGGCGTTCGCGGCGAGGCATCCGGCGGTTACCTTTCGCACGCCCCCTTCGCTCAGCAGCCAGCGCGTCAAGAGGTTCCACGCCTCTTGCCCGTAACCGCCGCCCCAAGTCTCGCGCGCGCCGATCAAGATGCCGACATCGCAAGTGCCGTGATGCGGATTGGCGTAGGCCGTCATGGTGCCGATGGCTTCGTCAGACGCGGCGTCGCGCACGCTGAGAAACAGGTTGGGAGAGCCCGTAAAGGTCGCCAGATAGGCCTCGCAGCTCTCGCGCGTGTGGGTGCGGAAGCGCTGGTTGGAAAAGCGCGTTACCTCCGGATCGCCCAGCCAGCCGATATAGGCCTCGGTGATGTCGCCGGGGCCGAAGGGGCGCAGGCTCACCTTGTCGCCCTCCAGCCTTGTGAACGCACCCAAATTCATGGCCTCAGGCTATCCAGATTGTGCCATACCTTCTCAAAGGCCGCGATGATGTCGGCGGTGTCTTCGCTCGGCAATTGGTTGAGACAGATCGAAAGGCCAAGGAAGCTTGCATCGTGCAGTTCCTCAGCGACTGGGCATGTGCCATCGCCATAGGAAAAGCCACGATCCGTCCGCAGGCTCCAAGGGAAGCCGCCCGTGCCATAGGCGCATTGCTCGGTGAAGATCGGCAGGCGGTGGATGGTCTGATAGCCCGGCATCAGCGCGGGCACGCCTTCGGCCTTTAGAGCTTCGGTCAACGTCGCGCGATCCACGCCTATCGCCGCCAGATCGAGCTGAAGCCCGTAAACGTAGTACACATTGGTCGCGCCATCAGCGACATGCGGGGTGATCAGCCCCTCAAGCTTGCCTAGTCCGGTGTTCAGCTCCGCCGCGACGCGCTGGCGATCCGCAACGCGCTCGGCCAGCTTGTCGAGCTGCACGCTCGCGATCGCGGCTTCGATCTCGCCCATGCGGAAATTGTAGCCGATCATGTTCGCCAAATCCGCGCGGCCAGCGTCACCCTTTCGGGGCTGGACGACGCTTTCAGCGTGGTTGCGGATCAGCGCCATGCGCGCGGCGTATTCCTCGTCATTGGTGACCAGAATGCCGCCTTCGCCGCAGTGAATATGCTTGTGATAGTTGAGGCTGAACCCGCCGATATCGTAGCCCGTGCCAGTTTTCGTGCCATCCGGGCCCAAACCGTCCGCACCGCCCATCAGCGCGCCGGGCGCCTGCGCGGTGTCGCCGAGCAGCTTAAGCCCGTGCTGATCCGCGATCGCGCGCAAAGCGGGCACATCCGCGCTCTGGCCAAAGATATCGACCGCCATGATCGCCTTGGTGCGCGGGGTGACCAGCGCTGCGACGCTGGCGGGATCGATATTGAAGGTCGCGCGATCAATATCGGCGAATACAGGGATCGCGTTCCAGTGCAGGATCGCCATCGCCGTCGCGCTCATCGTCCAGGGCGTGGTGATGATCTCGTCGCCCGGCTCAACGCCAATCGCGCCAACTTCCGCGATCAATCCGCTGGTCCAGCTGTTGACGCCCAACGCGTGTTTGACGCCGAAATAATCCGCCGCCTTCTCCTCGAAGGCGCGCACTTCCTTGCCGCCCATGAACATCTCGCCCGGCGCGCCAATATAGGCCGAGAGCACGCCCGAGCGCACGACGCGCGCGGCGGCTTCTTCTTCTTCGGGCCCCATAGAGCGGAAGGGTTCGAGCGCGCGGGCAATCACGGGCGTGCCGCCATGGAGGGCTAGAGTGTCGGTCATTCGGGCGTGTCTTTCGTGAGCGTTTCGAGCGCGATAAGGCGGATCTGTTCGCAGATCGCCTGCGCACTGATGCCGTTATAATCGCCCCATTTGGGATGCGCCTTGCGAGCGATGACACCGGCCATGTTGTCGTAAGCGGCGCTCATCGCCTCGGGATAGCGACCGGGGGCACTGATCGGCGCGCCGAGGCGACGATAGCCAGCTGTCACAGGGTCTTCCGCGGCCCGCCGGATCTCGATCCGCATACCGCCGTCGCGTATTGCGATCTCGCCAAATTCGTAATTGAGCACTAGCTCAAACTGCGTCACCGCGCGGCTGTCCGAGCCTACAAGATGAAGCGGCTGACCCCTATCCTTCGCGGTGAGGATTGCGCTGACCGTCGGGTCATCCTCCCACTGATCAATCACCGCGGGCCCGACGCTGTGAACTTCGAGCGGGCCGGCAAACATCATCATCAGATCGACCATATGGCTGCCATTATGGACGATCCCTTTGGAATAGGTGCCGACCGCGCTCAGCAGCTCGCCCCACTCTTCGCCATAGCGCGCGCGCTCGACCAGATCATTGATATCGGGCTGCCAGCGCCGCGTATAATTGATTGCCAGCGGGATCTTGAGTTGGGCGGCCTCGTGAAAGAGGCGGAAGGCGGGCTCGTACCCTTTCGCCAGCGGCTTTTCGCACAAGATCGCCTTGGGCCGTTGGCCGAGCGCCCATTCCAGATGCTCGGCATGGCATTCGGTGGGCGAGGCGATCACGATCAGGTCGTACTCGCCGGGCTCCGCGTCCAAGCCATCGAGCGACCCTGCCCAATTTGGCACCGTCCATCGATCCACGAACGCGCCGCGCGCCGCGTGGTCGGGATCGACGCAGGCCGCGAGCGCAAAGCGGGTATCGCGCGCAATCGCGCCCGCGTGGCTGAGCGGCCAGTCTTCCGGTGAGCGGTCGTGGTCGTACCCGCCCGCAATGGCTCCGCAGCCAATGATGAGAACCTGATAGGCCATCGGATCAGGCGATCAGATCCCAGCTCACCGGCGTGCCCTTGGTCAGCGCGCGGTTGACCCGCTTGCCGATGAGCGTGTCGTAGTGTTTGGGCGCGATGCCAAAACCGGGCCGCACTGAACGCAGATTGGCGGGCGTGAACGCTTCACCCTCGACCATATCCTCAGCGACATAAAGCGAGCGGCGGAAAATGCGCGAGCCTTCCTCGGCCTGCGTCCCGCCATAGGTGACGCGGCCCAAAGATTGCCACGCGCGCTCGGTTTCGTCGCGCAACTGGCGCAATTCGTGGGGTTCGAGGCTGAAGGCGCTGTCCACTCCGCCATCGGCGCGCGCGAGCGTGAAGTGTTTTTCGATCAAGACCGCGCCCAGCGCCACCGCGCCTACCGCGACGCCGGTGCCCATCGTGTGATCGCTTAACCCCACCTCGCAGCCAAAGGTGGTGCGCATGTTCGGGATGGTCGCGATGTTCGTGTTTGCGGGCGTTGCCGGATAGGTGCTGGTGCATTTGAGCAGGCAGACCTGATTATTGCCCGCCTCGCGGCATACGCTGAGCGCCTCACCGATCTCGACCACGCTCGCCATGCCGGTGGAGAGGATCATCGGCTTGCCCGTCTCAGCCACCTTGCGGATCAGCGGCAGGTCGATGACCTCGAAACTGGCGATCTTGTACGCGGGCACACCAAGCTCTTCGAGGAAATCAACCGCGCTCGCGTCAAACGGCGAGGAGAAGCAATCGAGCCCGAACGAGCGCGCGTGTTCGATAATGGGCGCGTGCCAGTCCCAAGGCGTGTGCGCTTCCTCGTACAGCTCATAGAGCCGCCGCCCAGCCCACAGCGACTTGGGATCATCGATCACGAAATCGGGCGCGTCGCAATCGAGCGTGATCGTATCAGCGGTGTAGGTTTGCAGCTTGATCGCGTCCGCGCCGCTCTCTGCCGCAGCGGTGACGATCTCCATCGCCCGGTCGAGCGAGTGGTTATGGTTTCCGCTCATCTCCGCCATGATATAGGGGCGGGTGTCACGCGAGATTTCGCGCCCGTTGATGGTCATCATGGCAGCTTTTCCAGTCGGATGGCGTAGCGCGCGCCGCGGTGGGTGAAGAAGGCCGGAAAGCGGTCCGGGTCCGAGAGGCGGATCGTGTCGAAGCTTTGCGTGAGCGGTTGTGTCGGGTCAATCTCGCTGTCAGCCGGTGTGCGCTTCGGCCACATGGTGGCCTCACCCATCTGGGGTTCAGGCGTTGCCTGATCGCAGTGGGTGAGCGCCCAATCCATCAGTTCGCATTCGATAGCGAACAGCTTGGCGTTGAGCTCGTCCAGCAACTCAGTCCCGTCGAGCGCGAAGCGGCGCTTTTGCCAGATGTCGCCGCTGTCGACGCCGTCCTCGGCGCTCAGCAGGCTGATCGTGATCTGGTCCGCGCCCGCCAGCGCCTCCCACACCATAGGCGACCAACCGCGCCCCTTCGGCAGGTCGCTCGCGTGGATCACAAGCGTGTGGCGAAAAGCCGCGCGAATATCCGCGCCGATGATCTGGTGGCAGGAGATCAGGAACAGGAAGTCGCCGCCCGTCAGCTCCGCCTTGTCGCGCAGGATCGCGATATCGGCGCGCGCGGCGTTCTCGCTCGCCCAGCGTTCCAGCCACGCGTTCACCGGATGCGCGGGATCGCTGCACAGCACGCTGACTTTCGCTTTGGCTTCAGACACGCCGCATCTCCTGTGCCACCCGCGCGGCCCCGCGCCCATCGACGAGCGCGCGCGATTTCTCCGCTAGCTCGCGCCGCTTTTCGGCGTTTTCGATCAGCTCGGCAAGCGCAGGCGCCATCGCGTCAACACTCGGCGCATCGGCCAGCGCGACGACGCCATCGGCGGCGAGCTGCGGAGCGACCGCGTTCTGGTTGTCCGCGACCACGACAATCAGTGTTGGCACACCGATGCAGCACCGCTCCCAACTCGCGCCGCCGCCCGCGCCTATCTGCACGTCATGCGCCGCGAAGAAGGTCGCAAGATCGGGGAGGTCGAGGCTGAGCGTGGTCTCTGGGCGCGCTTCGATACGCGTGCGCAGGGCGGCCAGATTGGGGTTGGCGCTCGTCGAGACCACTTCGACCGGCCCCGTGAAGCCCGCGCGGTCGATGGCGTCGAGCACCGCCTCGCTGTGCCCGTCCGCGTCCACGCCGCCCATGAACACGCCGATGGAGCGCACATCCTCGCGAAAGTCGTAGCGCGGCGCGTCGCCAAAGGCGGGGCCTAAAAGCGCGTAGGACGGCCCGCCCAGCACCCGCGTCGTCGCTGGGTCAACCACGCCGCGATATTTGCGGACATGATCGGGGTCGTAGGTGTGATCGATCACCAGCGCGCAATCGAGCGCGCGATCCGCCAGATCGTCGATCACCGCAATGGTCGCACCAAGTTCGGAGGCGACCGCGCGGTGCCACTTTGCATCAAAGGCGTAGTTGTCGACGACGACGATATCGGGCTGCCACGATGCAAGAGCGGCGCAGCTTTGCTCGCTATCAACCTCGTGCGAGACTTGCGCCCATTCCCAATGGGGGACGACCGGATCGGGCGCGGGCGGATCCATTCCCGGCGCGGGCAGGACGGCGATGGTCGCCGCGCCCGCCTCGTGCACCATCGCGCGGCCATCAATCCCGAGATCGCGCATGACAAAACCGACTTCATCCCCTTGCGCCATCAGGGCCCGGGCCAAGGCGAGACAGCGGCGCAGATGGCCGGTTCCAATCGCGCTCGACACGTCGACACGGAAGGCGACCTTCATCGCCCGCTCAACCCTGCGGCTTCATCAGCGCGGCGTGGAGTTTCTCGGCGCGCTCCCAATCGGCGGGCGTGTCGATATCGACCACGCGCCAGGCGGGCAGCGTGATCGCGTGGCCGTTCTGATGAATGTTCGCGCCCGAGAGCCAGGTGTCCGCGTGCGCCCAATAGAACTGGCCCGCATCGTAGAAAGCGGGTTCCAAGTCCTGCGTGCGGGTGGCGGCGTGTTCGGGGTTGAACGGGGCCACCGCGCCGTCCTTTGCGCGTTTGAGCGCGCGCTGAATGGCGCTGGGAAATTCAGCGACGGGGAAGGCGTAGCCCGCATCCTCGCGCTCCAAAAGCAATTCGAGGGCTTGGCGCAGGTCATCGACCTCAATGAAGGGGACGCCGGGATAAATGCACACGGCGCGCGTCACCCTCCAGCCCGCGGCTCGCGCGGCGGTGATAGCGTGCTGGATGACAGGCACGGTGGGCGTGTGGTCATCGGCCAGCTCCGGCGGACGGGCGAAGGGCACTTCGGCGCCCAGATCGCGCGCGATATCCGCGATGGCGGCGTCGTCGGTGGTGACCAGAACCCGCTCGATCACCGGGCTGCGCAGCGCGGCTTCGATGGCGTATCCGATCATCGGTTTGCCGGCGAAATTCAGGATATTCTTGCGCGGTATCCGCTTGGACCCACCGCGCGCGGGAATGATGGCGACGTGGCCTTCGCTCAGAGGCCCTTCGCTGGTGAACGCCGAGCTCATCTTACGTCGCCAACCGCATCAGCGTCTCGACCACGCGGGCCTGCTGGTCCGGCGTCATCGCGGGGAACAGTGGGATCGAAAGCGCCGCGTCGTAATAAGCCACCGCGTTCGGAAAATCACTGCGTTGAAAGCCGAGCTTTTCGTAGAAGGGATGCGTGTGGATCGGGATGTAGTGAACGTTCACACCGATCCCCGCCTCGCGCATCCCGGCGAAAACCTCCGCGCGGTTGGCGCGCGCCTCGCTGGTGAGCTCGACTGCGTAGAGATGCCACGCGTTCACGCGATCCTCCATACGCGCGGGAAGCGTGAATGGGCCGTCCGCCAGCAGCGTGTCGTAGCGATCCGCATGGCCTTCGCGCGCCGCGCGCCACACATCCATCCGCTCAAGCTGCGAGAGCCCCAGCGCGGATTGCAGATCGGTCAGGCGGTAATTCCAGCCCAGCGCCTGCATCTCGTAAGCCCACGCGCCCGGGTTGTTTTCAAGCGTGGGCGCGCGCTCCATCAGCGCAGCATCGCGCGTGATCCCGTGCGAGCGCAGCAGGCGCACTTTCTCAGCCAAGGCGTCGTTCTGCGTGACCACCATCCCGCCCTCAGCCGTGGTGACGATCTTGACCGCGTGAAAGCTGAAGACGGTGAGATCGGCAAAGGCGGACCCGATCGGCTGCCCGTTGTAGGACGCCCCCACCGCGTGGCTGGCGTCTTCGAGGATCGCAAAGCCGTATCGGTCGGCGAGCGCCCGCATGTCCGCCAGATCGCATGGGAGCCCGGCGAAATCGACCGGGATCACGACATCGGGCAGCGCGCCGACTTTATCCGCGGCTTCCAGTTTCGCGGTGAGCGCCTCGACGCTCATATTGCGCGAAACCGGGTCGATATCGACGAAATCAACCTCAGCCCCGCAAAACAGCGCGCAATTGGCGCTGGAGGCAAAGCTGTTGGGCGAGGTCCACACCCGGCTGCCCGGCCCGACACCCAGCGCCAGACACCCCAGATGCAGGCCCGCCGTCGCGTTGGAGACGCCGATCGCGTGCGCGACCGAGTGGCGCGCGGCGATGGCGGCTTCGAACTCGGCGCCCTTGGGCCCTTGCGTCAGGAAATCCGAGCGCAGCAGATCGGTGACCGCCGCGATGTCAGCCTCGCTGATCTCCTGCCGGGAATAGGGAATGAAATCGGAGGCCATCGCGCCGGATCCTAATCGATCACTTGCCCGGTGACATGGGTTTCGATCAGGTCGCGCAATTGTTCGACATTGAGGAAATCGGGATTGGTCCCCGAATTGTAGGCGAAGCCCGGTTCGACCGGAGCGCCGCCTTGCCGCGCGCAATAATCCTCAATCGAATAGTCCGCGCCGACGGGCAGGATCGCGTAATAATCGCCCATGTCGACCGTGTTGAAACTGTCCGAGGCCGTGATCATCTCTTCGTGTATCTTCTCGCCCGCGCGGATGCCGATGACCTTTTGCTCGGCCTCGGGCGCGATTGCGCTGGCGACATCGCCGATGCGGTAGGAGGGGATCTTGGGCACGAGCACTTCGCCCCCGCTCGCGTTTTCGATCGACCACAGGACCATCCCGACCCCGTCTTGCAGCGAGATGTTGAACCGGGTCATGCGCGGATCGGTGATCGGCAGCACGCCGTCCGCCTTCTTGCTCATGAAGAACGGGATAACCGACCCGCGCGACCCCATCACATTGCCATAGCGCACGACCGAAAAGCGGATGTCGCGCGCGCCTTTGACGTTGTTGGCGGCGACAAACAGCTTGTCCGAGCACAGTTTGGTCGCGCCGTAGAGGTTAATCGGCGCCGCCGCTTTATCCGTGGAGAGCGCCACCACGCGTGAGACGCCCGCATCAAGGCTCGCTTCGATCAGGTTCTGCGCGCCCAGCACGTTGGTCTTGATGCATTCGAACGGGTTGTATTCGGCCGCGGGCACTTGTTTCAGCGCGGCGGCGTGGACGACCACATCGATCCCTTCGAGCGCGCGCCGCAGCCGCGCTTCGTCACGCACATCGCCCAGGAAATAGCGCAAGGCGGGATAGGTAGAGCGCGGGAAGATCTGCTGCATTTCGAACTGTTTGAGCTCATCGCGCGAATAGATGACGAGGCGGCGGACTTCGGGAAAGCGTTCGAGCACGGTGCGCACAAACGCCTTGCCAAAAGAGCCGGTGCCCCCAGTCACCAGCACGGATTTACCATTCAGCATCGATCACCACTCAACTTCGTTTTCTGTTCTTCGAATGCGGCGCTCAGGCCCGCTGGGGCCGTGCGCTGCGCCGATCCCGGCTATGCGCAGCACCTACAGCGGGCTTGATCGCGGAGGCAAATGGTTTCGCGTGAGGAATGCCGCCGCTTTGGTGGCAATCGAGTGCCGCCAAACTGGAGCCAGTTGGCGAAGTGGGCCGCGCCGCGCAGATTGCGCGCACTTTCAGGGCGTTACCCATGCGCGCGCTGGTAGGCCGCAAATCGCCGCCGATCTGGACCCAGCGCGCCCTTGCCACCGCGCCACGCCCCCGCCTAAGGCATGGACGGAGCGAGGTGGAGAGCCTCCAGACCCAACACCGTTTCTCAAGGTTTCGCGCGCGCATGCTGATCGAACCCATTGCCAACAGCCCCGCAATGCGGCGGCCCAGAGATCCGATCACCTCGGTGATCCGGTATGGTGTGGCGTGGGCGGTGGTCGTGTTCGCGCCGCTGCTCGCCTTTATGCTGAGCGGGTACGAAGAGCCTTTCGCTGACCCCACCTTGCGCGCCACGGCGATTGCGGGGACCGCGGCGTTGTTTACCGGGCTCTACCTCGCCGGGCGCGTGCTCGACCTGCCCGGCACACGCGGCACGGTGCACGGCGTGCCGATCATGGTCATGTGCTTTGTGATCGCGGCGCTGGTGCTGTTTATCGGGCGGATCGAATACAGCCGCGTGGTGCTGTTTTACTCAGCCGCCACCGCGACGCTGATCGCGACCCAGCTGCGCTGGAGCAACCGGACGCTGCGCCGCCAGCCCTTCTACATCGTGCCGTTTGGTAATTCGGACGCGATGGAGGAGATGGAAGGCTTTCCGATCCGGCGGTTGAAGCGGCCCGATATTCCCGCCGACCGCGCGGCCAATATTGTCGCCGATTTCCGCGCCGATCTGCCGCCTGAATGGGAGCGTCTGTTGGCGCGCGCCAGTCTGGCGGGCGTTCCGGTCTATCACTACAAGCAATTGACCGAGAGTATCACCGGCCAGGTCAAGATTGAGGCGTTGTCGGAAAACTCGCTCGGCTCGCTGATGCCCAACCGGTCCTACACCCCGGTCAAACGGCTGATCGATATTGTGGGCAGCGTGATGCTGATTGCGGCGCTGCTGCCGTTCATGGCGGTGCTGGCGCTGGCGATCTGGGCGCAGGATCGCGAGACGCCGTTCTTCGTGCAAACGCGCACCGGATTGGGCGGGCGACCGTTCCGCATGTACAAATTTCGCTCGATGACGACCTGTGCAGTGGTGTCAGACGCGGTGTCGGACGAGAGAGCGCGCGACGATGCGATCACGCAGGATGATGACGCGCGCATCACCCGCATCGGCGGCTTCATCCGCAAATATCGGATCGATGAGCTGCCGCAGCTCTTCAACGTCCTCAAAGGCGAGATGAGCCTGATCGGCCCGCGCCCCGAGGCGAACGCGCTGGCGGACTGGTATGAGGAAAACCTCGCCTTTTACGCCTATCGTAACATCTTAAAGCCGGGTCTGACCGGCTGGGCGCAGGTCAATCAGGGCCATGTCGCGACGCTCGAAGATATCGATGTGAAGCTGCAATACGACTTTTATTACATCAAATATTTCTCGTTCTGGCTCGATGTGCTGATCGTGATGCGCACGATCCACACCATCGCGACGGGGTTTGGGTCGAAGTGATACGGTGTGTTTTCTCTCACGGCCATTCGCTGCGCGAAGGCCTCCGAGGGGCAGCCTGACCGGCCGGCGCACGGTCGTGCTTGCGAGCCCTAGCGGGCTCGAACCAGCGCCAGACAATCACCTCACTTCACAAGGCCGATATCTGGCGCGTCGACCTGTTTCATGCCAACCGTGTGATAGCCCGCATCCACGTGGTGCACTTCGCCAGTCACGCCCGAGGACAGGTCCGACAGGAAATACAGGCCCGACCCGCCGACATCGTCGATCGTGATCGTGCGGCGCAGCGGCGAATTCAGCTCGTTCCATTTGAGGATATAGCGGAAATCGCCGATCCCGCTCGCCGCCAGTGTCTTCACCGGCCCCGCGCTGATGGCGTTCACGCGAATGCCCGCCGGACCCAGATCGTTGGCGAGATAGCGCACGCTCGTCTCCAGCGCGGCCTTGGCAACGCCCATGACGTTGTAATGCGGCATGACCTTTTCCGCACCGTAATAGGTCAGCGTCAGGATCGACCCGCCGCCCGATCCATCGTCATTCCTGGGCGGCATCATTTCTGCCGCGCGCTTGCTCACCGCGA
This sequence comes from Pseudomonadota bacterium, assembly GCA_039033515.1. GTDB lineage: Bacteria > Pseudomonadota > Alphaproteobacteria > Sphingomonadales > Sphingomonadaceae > Erythrobacter. The sequence continues at coordinate 9,417 of JBCCCM010000015.1, read as the reverse complement.
CCAGCGAATAGGCGGAGATGTTCATCGTCATCAAAAAGTTGTCGAGGCTGGTGTCGACATATTTGCCGCGCAGCTCGTTCTTGTCAGAAAAGCCGATCGCGTGGACCACGAAATCAAGCGTGTCCCAGCGCTCTTTTAAGGTGGCGAACGCCGCATCGAGCGCGTCCATATCCGACACGTCGCATTCAAAGGTGAAATCGCTGCCCAATTGTTCAGCGAGCGGCTTCACCCGCTTGGCCAAGGCGTCGCCCTGGTAGGAAAAGGCCAGCTCGGCGCCTTGTTCGGCCAATTGCTTGGCAATGCCCCACGCCAGCGATTTGTCGTTCGCCAGGCCCATAATCAGCCCGCGTTTGCCCTTCATCAATCCCGTCATCGAGCCGCCTTTATTCTTATCCAGCCTGTTATTGCGTCCGGGTTACCAAGCATCGCCGATCAATCAAAGCCTATCTTGCCGCTTTACGACGGCGCCTTTTCGTCCCCATCCCTCGCGGGCGGCTCTTCCGAAAAATCCTCCGGTTCGGCCAGCGCGGCGTTCAGCTGCGCGCCCAGATTGACGCCCAGCCCGACCAGCCAGAAGAACAACAGCGCGACCATGATCCCCGCAAGGCTGCCATAGGTCAGCGAGTAATTCAGCAGGCTTCCCAAGACGGGCGGCATGGCGGTTGTGACAGCCAGCCACCACCCCGCGGTCAGCAGCGCGCCCGGCCATTTGGGATAGCGGCGCGAGCGGTATTCAATCGGGGCGAGAGTAAAGAAAAGCATGTAGAGCGAGCCAAACAGGCCAAGCGCCGGGATGACGCGCGACAGCCCAAGCGCGCCGACAATCTGCGCAAGTTGCGGCACGCGGTCGTCGATGAATTGCTGCGCCGTCCCGATCACCACCTGCAAAAACAGCGAGAGCAGCAGCAGAACGACCGCTCCGATGATCAGCCCCGCCGATGCTAGCCGGTAACGCCAGAAGGGCAGAGCGGCTTCGGTGCCATAGGCGCGTCTGAGGACATCCCGAACCGTCTCAATAAGGCTTGAAACCGACCACAAGGCCGCGCCCGCGCCGATCCAGAGCAGCCAGCCGCTGCGCGCGCCGATCACGTTTTCGGCCACCGGAGCGATCACGCCGCGCACGGTGGGCGGCATGGATTGCAGGATGGTTTCGATGACCATGCGCTGTTCGGCGGCCTCGCCCACCAATTGGAACAGGGCGCCCGCCAGAATGAAGAAGGGAAAGATCGACAGCATCGACAAATAGGCAAGATTGCCTGCGTGGACGAAGCCATCGTTGAACGTGCCCACAAGGGTGCGTCGCAACACTTCAAAAGCGCGCGAACCGGGGCCGAGCGCCTTGAGGCCACGTTGGCGCCAGCGCGCCGGTTCCGGCTCAGCGGAAGAGAAGCGCGAGGCGATCAGCGCGTCACGCTCGCGCCGGCGCGCTTCGGGCGAAACGGGACGCAGCGCGTCGGATTCTGGCGATTGACCCATCGGCCTCCCCTACACCGCTTGCACGCTCTTGTTCCTAACGGCCCAAATTTTCATCAAAGGCCAAACTTTGCGCGCGGGCTCGCCGGATCGCTCCAATCGCCCAGCCGCTTTTCAAGCTCCGATGTATCTTCAGGCAGTTGGATCTCCAGCGTTACCAATTGATCGCCGCGCGCGGGCTTCGCCGAGGTGGACCCCGCTTTGGTCCACCCCTTGCCGCCCAGCCGCATGACGGTGCCGCCATGCGTGCCCGGCTTGATCGTGAGCATGACCGGGCCGTCGACCGTGGGGCATTTGACCTGCGCGCCGCGCAAGGCCTCGTCGAGGGTGAGCGGCAGATCCATACGCACGTGGTCGCCATCGCGGCGAAAGAAGGGGTGCGGGCCTACTTCGACAAGAACGATGCCGTCGCCATTGCCGCCCGGGCCAGCGTGCCCTTTGTCCTTAAGGCGCATTTGCGTGCCGTCATCGACGCCGCCGGGCAGTTTCAGGCTGATCGTCTTTCCATCGGCCAGAGTGATGCGCTGTTCGCGCCCCGCTGCGGCGTCCACGAATGGCACGGCGAGGCGGTACTGGATGTCCGCGCCCTTTTTGGCCGGCGCTGCGCCGCTGCGTCCGCCAAAGCCGCGTTTCGCGCCAGCGCGTCCGCCACGCGGTGGCGCGCCGCGCGGTTTGCCACCGCCGAAAAGCCCTTCAAACAGGTCGCCCAGATCCATGTCATCGGCGTCAAAGCCGCCAAATTCGGGATCGCGAAAACCGCCGCGCGCCTGACCGCCACCGGGATAGCCGCCGCCATAGGCTCCGGCCCCGCCGCGTCCATAGCCTCGGCCGCCGCCCATACCGCCGCCCATTCCGGCGAAGGGGTTGAGCGGGTTGCCTTCGTGGTCGATCTCCCCGCGATCAAATTGCGCGCGCTTGTCCTTGTCGGACAGCAGATCATACGCCTTGGTCGCGTCTGAAAAGCGTTCGGCGGCCTTGGGGTTGTCTTTATTGCGGTCGGGGTGAAGCTCCTTGGCGAGCTTACGATAGGCGCTCTTGATGTCCTTCTCGGACGCGGTGCGCGCGACGCCAAGGGTGCGATAGGGATCAGCCATGGTGTGCTAGCTAGGTGAGACGGTCGGGGGGTGCAAGGCGCGAGTGGTGATCCAGTGGCTAAGACGATGCGCTGCGCGGGTGCGTTGTCCGCCGCGCGCGCCAATGTCCGGCCCAAAAGAAAACGGTGAAGACGAAACCGATTACGGTCCCGGCCACCAGAAAAGCCCCCGCTTCGTCCATGCGCTCAGGGGCGGTGGCGAAAAACCAGAGCGTACGGATGGCCGCGAACACGCTGAACACCACCCAGGCTTTGAACAAACCGCGGTCGAGGAACCCGGCGGCCTTCGCGCCTTGACTGGCACACCAGACGCCCATGCCAATCGCGGTGCTCGCCAAAATAGTCACAGCGAATAAGCCGAGCATCTCCATATCTTGTAGTTAGAAGCGTGGAGGGCACGAGACAAGCTTAGAGGTTTCCTACTTTCTGTTTCTTCGGCTAGCAGTGCGGTCATGACTTTCATCGCTTCAGACGGTTGTTTTCAAAGCGCTTCGCCACATTTGAAGGGGAACGGTTTTTCCTCTCTGGACCGTGTAACATGTGGTCCATGTCTCAAGCCAAATCTAGGTCTCGCGCCCGATCAATGTCTCAAAGAAAGCTGCCACGTCCATGACTAAGCCCGACACGCTCAACGCCGCGCAATTGGCGGATAGCCAGATCCCCCCCGATGCCGAGCCCTTCGCCCTGTTCGATGCGTGGTTCGCCGAGGCGCAGGCCAGCGAGATCAACGATCCCAACGCCATGGCGTTGGCCACCGCAAGTGCGGATGGCGCGCCTTCGGTGCGCATGGTGCTCTTGAAGGGGCACGGCATCGAGGAGGGCGCTGAGTACGGCATAGAGGGTGGGGGCTTCACCTTTTTCACCAATATGGGCAGCCGCAAGGGCACCGATCTGGCGCAGAATCAACAGGCCTCGATCCTGTTCCACTGGAAGAGCCTGCGCCGCCAGATCCGCGTCGAGGGTGAACTGATCCAGGTCTCGCCCGAACGCGCCGACGCCTACTTCCATTCGCGCCCTTACAAGAGCCAGGTCGGCTCGGCGGCGAGCGACCAGTCGCGCCCCTTGCCGCAGCGCCAGACCTATCTCGACCGGGTTGAAGCTCTATGGGCCGAGCACGAAGCGGCGGGCGAAGTGCCGCGCCCCGATCACTGGACCGGCTTTACGCTGGCGGCGCGCCGGATCGAGTTCTGGATGGACCGCGACAACCGCTTGCACGACCGGCGGCTGTTCACCCGCAAGAGCGGCGCGGCGCCGTGGTCTGACACATTGCTCTATCCGTAGAAGTGGCGCTTTCGTGACCCTCCGCATTCCCTATTGGCATGTCGATGCCTTCAGCGCGAAGCCGTTTGGCGGCAACCAGGCGGCGGTGATGGTGCTCGAGGAGTGGCTGCCGGACGAGGTGCTGGTGCAGATCGGGGCGGAGAACAACTTCGCGGAAACCGCCTTCTTGGTGCGCGATGCGAGCGATGAGGCGGATTGGGAGCTGCGCTGGTTCACGCCGACCAGTGAGATCCGGCTGTGCGGCCACGCGACGTTGGCGAGCGGGCACACGCTGCTGGCGCATTGGGACGAATACGCTGAGGCCAGCCGCGTCACGTTCCGCACACGGCAGTCCGGCGGGCTCGAAGTGCGGCGGATGGCAGACGGGTACGAAGTCGCCTTGCCCGCCATAGACACCACACGCGAGGATTGGCCCGAAGCCACTGCGGCGCTCGGCGCTGTTCCGAAAGAAGTGTGGCGCAACCCGCTGGGCTATAACGTCTTTGTCTACGATGACGAAGCGGCCATCCGCACGCTTGATCCCGATATGCGCGCTCTTGCCGGATTGGGCGACCATCTGTTCGTGTGCACCGCGCCGGGCGAGGGGAGCGATATAGTCAGCCGTGTCTTCGTGCCCGCTTATGGGATCGACGAAGACCCCGTCACCGGAGGCGCGCACGCGGTGTTGACGCCTTACTGGAACGCGCGGCTGGGGCGCGAAGCGTTCACTGCCTACCAAGCGAGCGCGCGCGGCGGACACCTTACATGCCGTCTGGAGGGGGACCGGGTGTGGCTGGGCGGCCCTTGCGTTACCGTTGTCGAGGGGACGTTTACGCTCTAACCTTTACGCCTTCACGGATAGAGCGCGATCACATCGGCGGCCTCTTGCAGCATGGGTGGGCGCTCGGCGCTGGTCGAATGGCCAAGGCGCACCATCGTCACCTTCTGCTCGGGCGAGACGAGCACATATTGCCCCATATGCCCGATCAGCGCGAAGAGGGAGTGCGGCGCGCGCTTGGGAAACAGCGGGTGCGGGTATTCAAGACGCGGTTCGGGACGGTTGAGCCACGTTTGAAAGCCGTAATGCGCGCTCGCCGGGCTGGGCTGGGTCATCTGCTCAATCCAGCCGCTTGGCACCAGTTGCACGCCCGTCGGATCGCGGCCATCGGCGCGCATGAATTCGCCGAACTTGGCGTAGTCGCGCGCGCTGGCGTGCATCAGGCTGCCCCCGATCAGCGTGCCGCTCGCGTCGAATTCGGGCACCATCGAGGTCATGCCCAGCGGGCCGAGCAAGCGAGCTTGCAGAAACTCGCTGACCGCTTTGCGCCGGGTTTCCGCGTCCTCGCTCGGTGTCAGCGCGCGCGCGACGATGTCGGCGAGGATGACGGTGGTGTTGGAGGAATATTCAAAGCGTTCGCCCGGCTCGGCTTCGAGCGGCTGCTCCTTGGCCCAGCGCGCCATGTCGTCGCGCCCGTCTAGGAACAGCATGCGCACCTCGGAGCTGTCATAAGGCGGATCGCCCGCCTCGGTGTGATCGAGGCCCGAGCGCATCTGCAAAAGGTGGCGCAAGGTGATCTCGGAGCGCGGATCGCCGGGTCGCTGCCACATGGCAACGGGCGCGGGCTCGTCGAGGCTCAATCGCCCATCGGCGACCAGCATCCCCACCAGCACGGCGGTGACCGTCTTGGCCATCGACCAGCTGATAAAGCGCGTGTCCTCATTATACCCGTCACCATAGCGTTCCGCCGCGATCTTGCCGTCGACCATCACCAGCACGGCGCGCGTTTCGCCAAGGCCCTCTTTCGTGAACAGGTCATCGACCTCGCGCGCGAGTTCCCGCGTCGGCGCGCCCGCGTTCTCGGTGACCGCGCTCAAGGCGAACTGGGTGAGCGGCGCAGGCTCAGCCGATGGAGCCTCCCCGCACGCTGAAAGAGCGGAGCAGAGGGTGGCAAGGGCTGGCAAGGACGCGATTGCGGCGATAGAGCGGAGCGAGGCGAGCGGGCGTGATGTCATCGCGCTTTCAATTCCTCAACTGGTCGAAGGATTCAATGGCTAAAGCAAAGTCTTCCGGTTTCGTGCGGGTGCTGATGTGGGGCACGCTGCTTGTCATCGCTGCCATGGGGGTCGCGGCCTATCTCTACCGCGCGCCGATTGCCGGGTACGCCGATGTCGGCAGCGCCTACGCCGCGCGCGTCGCGTGTTCGTGCCGCTTTGTCGCGGGGCGCAGCCTTGAGGATTGCAAGAAGGACAAGCTGGGCGGGATGGAGCTGGTCACGCTGGCCGACGATAACGAGGCCAAGAGCGTCACCGCGCGCTTTCCCCTGATTGCGGATCACACCGCGACTTATCGCGAGGGTTATGGCTGCGTGTTGGAGCCCTGGGAAGAATAAGCGCGAAGAGTAAGCGCAAAGACTGACGCTTAGGACGCGACCGAGGTTGTCGCGTCGATCCAGCCGCCGCCTACGACTCGCTCGCCCGCATAAATCACCGCCGCCTGACCGGGCGCGACGCCGAATTCGGGGGTTTCGAAACGGATGCGTGTGGAAACGCCTTCTCCCAGAGATCCTTCAAGCGTGATGGGCACCGGCTTGGCCAAGCTGCGAACCTTTGCCGTAAGCGCTATGTCGGGAACATCGCCGATGGCGTTGGTCTCGATCAACTCCGCTCTTTCCACCGCCAGCATCCGCTTGGGCCCGACTTTGACCGCGCGCTGCGCTGCGTCGAGGCCGATCACGTAGAGCGGTTCGGGCTGCCCGCCGATATCCAGACCTTTGCGCTGGCCGACGGTGAAGTGGATGATGCCCTTGTGCTCACCCAGCACCTCGCCCGTTGCGGCGTGCACGATGGGTCCGGGCACCGCGCCTTCGGGCCGCATCTTGGTGACGATCTTGGCGTAATTGCCGTCGGGGACGAAGCAGATGTCCTGGCTGTCGGGCTTCGCTGCGTTGCGAAGCCCGGCGGCCTCGGCCAGCTCGCGTACCTTCGTCTTGGGCAGGCCGCCCAGCGGAAAGCGGATATAGTCCAACTGCTCGCGCGTGGTGGCGTAGAGGAAATAGGACTGGTCGCGCGCGGGATCGTTGGCGCGGTAAAGGTGCGGGCCGGGCCCGGCGTTCTCGTCAACCTCGACGCGCTGCACATAATGCCCCGTCGCGAGGCAATCCGCGCCCAGCTCGCGCGCCATGCGGAACAGATCGGTGAATTTGGGCCCCATATTGCAGCGGATGCAAGGCACCGGCGTGCGGCCCGCGAGATATTCGTCGGCGAACTGGTCGACCACGTCTTCGCGAAAGGCGCTTTCATGGTCGAACACGTAATGCGCGATGCCGAGCCGGTCGCACACAGCGCGCGCATCGGCGATATCATCGCCCGCGCAGCACGCGCCCTTGCGGCCCGTCGCGGCGCCGTAATCGTACAGTTGGAGCGTGATGCCGATCACCTCCGCACCTGTATCCGCCGCCAGCGCCGCGACCACGGACGAATCGACCCCGCCGCTCATCGCGACCACGATGCGGCATTCGCTCGCCGGGCGCGGCAGATCGAAAAGGGCGGATGTATCCAGCCCGAAGCCAGCGTCGCTATCGGGAGCGACGGTGGTGGCGTTGTCAGGTTCGAAGGAAGAGGTAGTGGTCATGATCGCGCGCCATATAGGAGCATAGCGGCAAATCCGCCAGAGCGTGTCGCCCAATCCGAGCTGCGCGCGTGAGCACCAGCTCTTGCCGATTGGTTCGGCAGTAATCCTAAGGGCTGGTAAATGTGGGTTTCACCATATCTTGACGACCGCGCCTTAAAGACAAAGGCATGTTCGAGACGAGCAAGCCCATTTCAACCGCCTTTTGCAGCGAGGAAAACATCGAAGACCCCTGGGTCATCGAAGACGATTCGCACGCCAAAAGCCAGCCTGATCGACGCGCCGGCGGCGGTGAGGCTTTGCGCGCGATTGAATGGCGCGAGCTGACCGCTCGGCTTAACGCGGCGCGCGAATTGCGGCGGGAGCTTCGACAAGAAGCGATCCTGTGTGCGGGCGCGTCGGGCGCGACGTTCGGGGACGCGGCGGCGCATTATTTCAAGACAATCGGGGATGGCGAACGCCCTGTTAACCCAACTGCTTTAGAGGGCTGCAAAGCCTCTTGTGGCACGCCCTCCAACAATTCGGGGGCAGCGGCAAAAGGCGACGCGAGAGACGATTTATGATTGAAAACCAGGACATCCGCCCCGCGCAAGTGATCGGCCCGCTCGGCGAGCCGCTGACGATTGCCGACCTGCCCTCGCCCAGCACCAAACGCTGGGTGATGCGCCGCAAGGCCGAGGTGGTGGCCGCGGTCAATGGCGGTTTGCTGACGATTGACGAAGTGCTTGAGCGTTACGGCCTCACGCTGGAAGAATTCGCTTCGTGGCAGCGGGCGATGGATCGGTCCGGGATGAAGGGCCTGCGCGTTACTCGCATCCAGAAATACCGCGAAGAGTATGAGCGTAAGCTGCGCTATTAGAAGCGTTGGGCAAGCGTAAGAGCGCGGCCCCGGACCCGGTGAACAGTCCCCGGCCTCAGAGCTTGTAAAGCACGGCGTAACCGTGGGCGTTCGCGCGCCTGCGGTTCTCTCTTTGCGTGTTTTCCCCTAACACCGCCTGGAACCGCACCGGGATTCGCGCGATGAGACGCGCGAAGGCGCGGGTATTGGAGGCATAAGTGTTTGGATTTATTTGGTTTATCGTCATGGGTGGGCTCATCGGTTGGGTCGCCAGCATGATCATGAACCGCGATGCCCAAATGGGCTATTTCTGGAATATCGTGGTTGGAATTCTGGGTTCCTTCATCGGCAATTCGGTGTTCGCCTTTGTTCTTGGCAACGGCACGATTGGCGGATGGCCGCCTGACATCATGGGTATCGTCTCGGCTTTGATCGGGGCGGTCGTCTTGCTGGGTGGTCTCAACTACTTCCAGCGTGGCCGGATCAAAGGCTGATCTGGCGCCCTCGCGCCATGCGCGAGACGTTTAAATCAAGGGCGGTGACGGCGCGGGCCGCACCGCCCTTGTCGTATGCGAGAGGCAATCCCCACCAAGGGCGTTAATCGCGATCTCGGAACCGATCACCGACGCCCTTCGTCTATCACTGGATGACATCAGTCGAACCGCGCGTTGCGCGCACCTTGGCGCTGGTTCTATGGGCCTTGCTCATGGTGAGTTATAGAGATAATACACTCGTGCGGGTCACGAGGTGACTTTTGTTTCGAGGCGCGCTCTTATTATTCAAGCCTGCAACGCACAGGCCTGCATTTTACTGAGGCGTGGCGAGAAATTGAGAACGGATGTATAGGCCGACCCCGAGGGCCAGGGAAATCGCGATGAATTATACGACAACCATCACAGCGGACGCGGCGGAGCCCCTTCCCACCGAAGCGCACGGCGCCATGACGGAACGGGCAACACTGGGTTCCGGTCTGAAGCCGGTGCTGTGGGTGGGCGCGATCATCATCGCCCTGCTTTTGGCGATTGCGGCCTATTTTGCGCTTGCGGGCGGTGATCCCGGACCGGTTGCGGACGATGCGTCGCAGGCGCCGGTGGTGACCGTGATCGCGCCGGGCCGCACGACCGT
>JBCCCM010000014.1:0-83119 GCA_039033515.1 Pseudomonadota bacterium | reverse complement strand
GGTGCAGGTTCAATCCAAGTACGTGGTAAAAATATAGAACTAAGTCAAGCATCGATAATTTTTGCAGTTACAGAAGGCTCAATTACTGGGCAAGATTTAATTATTAATGCTGACGAATCAGTGAAATTGAGTGGAGGTGCAAATATTGGAACTTTTGTTGTCTCTGAAGGCAAAGCTGGAAATGTATTAGTTACTGCTTCCGAGTCTGTGGAATTAATTGGTACTGGCTCAGTCACAGATGGTGGTTTTTTGACCGTGATTGGTACTCAAGTACTTGCAGGAACGGGTGATGGTGGTAATGTCGAAGTTAACACTAAGCAAATAGTGATACAGGATGGAGCTGCAATTGAGGCTTCAACATTTGATGCAGGAAATGCAGGAAATATTTTAATTCGAGCCTCAGATAATATTCAACTTCAAGGTAATATCAAAGATGATGCAGTTCCTACTGGGATTTTCGCTCAAGTTGGACAATTTTCCGCAGATAATCCCGGAAACGCTGGACAGTTAACAATTGAAACCAAACAACTCACCGTTACAGGAGGAGCGCAGATATCGAGTGCTGCACGTTTGAGCGGTAGCGGAGGAGATATAAATATTGACGCTAGTGACTTTATTACCCTTTCTGGTAGCTCAGCCACAGCCACAGAAGAAAGAGATAGTAGCGGTATTTTTGTTTCTGCGGAGCCGCAAGGAACTACCGGAGATGTAGGTAGCTTAAATATTAATACCGGAGTACTGACGGTAGAAAATGGAGCAAAAATATCAGCGGATAACTTTGCTACAGATAATAATCCAGGTACAGTAGATTTAAATCTCAGCAAATTGATAATTCGCGATGGGGGATTAGTCACGGCTGGTTCTTTTGCTAGCAGTGATGGTGGTATCTTAAATGTTAATGCCACAGATTCTGTAGAAGTGACGGGTACGGGTGTAATTGGTGAAAATATTCCTGTAAAAAGTACTTTACTTAGTAGTGCTGAATCTTCTGGAAATGCGGGAGATTTATCTATAAACACACCAAGTTTACTCGTAAGAGATAATGCAGAAATTACCGTCAGTAGCACGGGTATGGGTAGAGCAGGGAATTTAGAAGTCAATGCGGATAGTGTGGAGCTAAATAATCAAGCTAAATTGATTGGTGAAACTGTAGCCACAGCCGATGCTGGTAATATCAGGCTCAAGTTAGCAGATTTCTTATTAATGCGGAATCAAAGCCAAATTTCAACTTCTGCGGGTACAGATGCGGCTCCTGGGAACGGTGGTAATATCACTATTGATACTGCCGATGGCTTTATTATTGCCGTACCCAACGAAAATAGCGATATTACAGCCAATGCATTTAGCGGAAGTGGGGGAGAAATTTCGATAAATGCAACCAGTATTCTGGGAATCGCACCTTTAACTAGAGATGAATTAATTCAAAGACTGGGAACCGATAACCCAGAACAACTTAACCCCAGTAATTTACCCAGCAGCGACATTACGGCAATTTCTCAGCAAAGCCCCGATTTAAGTCGCGAACCTTTTATTAACACTCCCGATGTAGATCCTGCTAGCGGTTTAGTTGAATTACCCGCAAATTTAGTTGATGCATCCCAACAAATCGCCCAAAGTTGTACCCCAGAAAGACAACAGCAAAGCAGCTTTATCGCTACGGGAAGAGGTGGATTACCTTCGAGTCCAAATGAGCCTTTACGTAAACGTGCAGTAATTACAAATTGGGTTGATTTACCATCACAAACAACGGAAAGAAGAATAAATAAATTGCCTGCTGCATCTGTAAATAAATCTACTCCAAAAATTATTGAAGCCCAGAAGATAGTAGTTGATGAAAATGGCGATACTTTCCTTGTAGCTGAATCTCCGCATCGTTTTTCTAGCCTTTCTGGTGTTTCCTGTAACTCATAATGGTTCGTATTTGCGATGTCTCTAAATACATAAATATAGAAATTGAGCGCTAAAGCCCAACTAAAAATATATTTTCCTATTTTCATGAAATACAAGATTAATCAAATTAATAAATGGCTTCAGATAGAAAAAAGATGGTTTATTCGTGTTCTTAAAATTCGTTACTTACGCGTTTTTATTGCCTTAGTCTTGGTAACGGCTTTTTGGGTTATTAATTTTCCTGTCACTGCAAATATTATCTTAAAATCACAAGTTGAAAAAACGCAATATATCGCATCCCTAGAGAAGGGAAAAGAGCTATATGAAGCCGGAATATTTTCCGAATCTGTCAATGTTTTGCAACAAGTTGTCACAGAATATCGCAATCAAGATTTAGAATTGCAGCAAGCTGTTGCATTAAGTAATTTAGCTTTGGCTTATCAAAAACTGGGTAATTTAAATCAAGCTCAAATAGCAATTACTGAAAGCATAAAATTAATCCAAAATCAAAAGTCTAAAAGCCAAAATACATTAGCTGCAATTCTCAATATTCAAGGTAGCATTCAATTAGATTTAGGAAAAGCAGAGCAAGCATTGAAGACTTGGCAAAGTGCAGAAAGTATATATAAAAAAATAAATAATCAAAATGGTGTGGTTAAAAGTCGCATTAACCAAGCGACAACATGGCAAGTTTTAGGATTTTACCGTCGGAGTTTAACAATTTTAACTGCATTAGAACAGGAGCTACAAACACAACCAAACTCTATAAATAAAGCAATAGAATTACGTTCTTTAGGAGATGCTCTCCAATTAGCAGGAGATTTAAAACAGTCTCGTGAGGTATTAAATCAAAGTTTGAAAATCGCTCAAAAATTAAAGTCTCCCCAAAATGTCAGCGCTGCTTTAGTTAGTTTAGGAAACACCACAAGAATCGAACAAAATTACCCAGCAGCAATCAAATTTTATCAACAAGCTGCTAAGGTTACGACAAACCAAACTACTAAAGTTCAAGCTCAGATTAATCAATTTAGTCTTTTAGTTAATAATCGAAATACCGAAGCCGCCAAAGCACTATTACCCGAAATTGAAGCTCAGTTAAATAATTTACCACCTTCTCAAACTAATATCTACGCTCGGATTAATTTAGTTCAAAGTTTACTCAAATTAAATACTAAGCCCGAAACTATTGCTCAAATTTCCGCAACAGCAGTACAGCAAGCTCAAAATTTAGCAGATAAACGAGCCGAAAGCTTTGCTCTGGGAACTCTAGGCAGCGTCTACGAGCAAACTAAACAATTTTCAAATGCCGAGAAACTTACTAAACAAGCACTTAATATCGCTCAAACCATCAATGCTCCTGATATATCTTACCGTTGGCATTGGCAGTTGGGACGCTTGCTTGGAAAACAGGGAGAGATACAAAATGCTATTACATCTTACGATAATGCGGTGAATAATTTGCAGAGTCTCCGCAGCGATTTAGTTGCGGTGAATCGGGATGTACAATATTCCTTTAGAGAAAGTGTAGAACCCGTATATCGAGAGTCGGTCGCATTGCTATTGCAGTCACAACAAAGCAATCCCAACGAAAAGACTTTAGATAAAGCTAGACAGAGAATTGAATCACTGCAATTAGCAGAATTAGACAACTATTTTCGGCAAGCTTGTATAGATGCTCAAACTGTAGTGCTAGATAAATTAGTAGACCAAGATAATCCTACTGCTGCAATTATTTACCCAATTATTCTACCGCAACAGCTACAGGTAATCGTCAAAATTCCTAACCAACCCTTGCGTAACTATACAATCAATAAATCCCAAAACGAAGTCGAGGACATTCTCACGCGGTTACGCGAATATCTTTTAGAACCCGATAGAGTTGAGGAAGTGCAGTCACTCTCACAGCAAGTTTATGGTTGGTTAATCAAAAATATTGAGTCAGATTTGGAAAAAAGTGGAGTTAAAACTCTGGTATTTGTACTAGATGGGGCATTGCGTAATGTTCCAATGGCGACCCTGTATGATGGCGAACAATATATTTTAGAAAAATATTCAATAGCCCTGAGTCTGGGACTTCAGTTACTGACACCCAAACCCTTAGCAGAAGAACCACTCAAAGTTTTAGCAGCAGGGTTAGTAGAGCCACCCTCAGAATTTAGGATGTTTCCACCGTTACCAGAAATTAAGTCAGAGTTTAATTTGATTAATAAAGCAGGGGTATCTAAAAAACAACTTTTAAATAAAGAATTTACTAGCGATACCTTAGAAAAAAATGTAAATACTACTCCTTTTAATATCCTACATTTAGCAACTCACGGACAATTTAGCTCCCAACCCGAAAAAACTTTTATCTTAGCGGCAGATGGTGCGATTAACGTTACCCAATTTGATAGTTTGCTGCGTCGTCGGGGTGAAAGCCGCTCGCAAGCTTTGGAAATGCTAGTTTTAAGTGCTTGTCAAACTGCTGCTGGGGATAGTCGCGCTACCCTCGGTTTGGCAGGAGTATCGGTGAAAGCTGGTGCAAGGAGTACTTTAGCTTCATTGTGGCATATCAACGATAAATCCACGGCTATCTTGATGGGTGAATTCTATCGCGAGTTAGCTAAGACAAAAGTAACAAAAGCAGAAGCTTTGCGTCGCGCCCAACTAACACTGTTAAAAAAGTATCCTAATTATGAACGCCCTGGTTTTTGGGCACCCTATGTATTAGTTGGCAACTGGCTTTGAATGCTGATAACTGCTTTAAGTTTTATGTATTTTGCTTAACTTATTTCTTTCGATAGTACTACTCCCTTTAGTTAGCAACTAACATTTTCCGAGAGGGATAGGTATTATAAAAAATGACTACAACTAAATCAAATCCGCTATCAAATATAGAAAGCAGCAGTCTTAATACCGTTGAAGTCACATTAAAAGTTAACGGAACAGAACATACTTTAAACATTGAACCCCGCGTTACTCTTCTTGATGCATTACGCGAGCGTTTAAATTTAACAGGTAGTAAAAAAGGTTGCGACCACGGACAGTGCGGTGCTTGTACCGTGTTAGTAAATGGAGAGAGAATTAATTCTTGTCTGGCTTTAGCAATAATGCATGAAGGAGACGAAATAACAACTATCGAAGGCTTGAGTAAAGGTGACGAACTTCATGCAATGCAAACTGCATTTGTAAATAACGATGGATTTCAATGCGGTTACTGTACTTCCGGTCAAATCTGTTCTGCGGTAGCTTTACTTGATGAAATAGAAGCAGGACAAGTTAGCACGGTAACTGACTTAGAAGAAATAGCCAACCCAAGCGCATCAATTGAATTAACCGACACCGAAATTCGCGAACGCATGAGCGGAAACCTTTGTCGCTGTGGAGCTTATCCGCATATTGTCGCAGCCGTTAGGGAAGCTTATCAGGTTAAAAGTTAAAGGTGTTAAGAGAAGGGGAGAGTGGGGAGAGGGGGAGAAAAGGGGACAAGGTGCTTTTCGTCCGCTTCGATCAGCAACTGTCCTTCGCCCACGATGGGGTGGTAAAGCTGGCTGATCTGATAGCCCTGCGGCAAATCGGCGTAGAAGTAGTTCTTGCGGTCAAAGCGCGACCACGCGTTGATTTGCGCCTCAATCGCCATGCCGGTGCGCACCGCCTGGCGGATGCATTCGCGGTTGGGCACGGGCAACATGCCCGGCATCGCCGCATCGACGAGGCTGACCTGCGAGTTCGGCTCCGCGCCGAACGTGGTGTCAGCGCCTGAGAACAGCTTGGAATTGGAGGTCACCTGCGCGTGAACCTCAAGGCCGATCACGACCTCCCATTCGCCGGTTTGTCCCTGGATGCGGTAGTCACTCATATCTTCGTCTCTTTTCCCAAGCGCTCCTGCGAAAGCAGGAGCCCAGACGCGGCAGGGCGTTCCTTCGCCGCCCTGGGCTCCGGGTCAAGCCCGGAGCGCACCGCTATGAATTGTCGTCTTCGTCCTTCACCGGCTTTCCCGTCTCGCTGTCAAAACGCGCTTCGCCGTGGTCAATGGTTTTGGAGAGGAACATCACCACCCCCGCCAGCCCCACAAAGCAGAGCATGAAGATGGTCGCGTAGATGATCTCGCCGGTCATTTCAGTTTGTTCCAGTCTGATCCGTGCTCTTTCTTCCAAGCCTCGTAATCGTTCTTGCGCTTCTCTATATTTTTGCGTTCCAAATCAGTGCTGTCGATGGGCCCGGGGCCGCTTATGAGCTGCGCCAAGAAGCTAATGATCTCGGCAAGCCATTTCACCACCACTTCTCCGGCGCATGGTCGAACCCGGCGCGTTGTTGAATCGCCAACCCGGCGTTGAGCACGCTTTGCTCATCAAACGGCTGACCCACGAGTTGCAAGCCCAGCGGCAGCCCTTCGGGGGTCATCGTCGCGGGCACGCTCATCGCGGGTAGGCCCGCGAGCGAGGCGGGCACCGCGAAGACGTCGTTCAGATACATCGTCAGCGGATCATCGTTAAGGCTGCCCAGCGGGAAGCTCGCCGTGGGCGTCGTCGGCGCGAGGATCAGGTCGCACTTTTCCCACGCGCTCTTGAAGTCCTGCGCGACCAGCGCGCGCACCTTTTGCGCCTGGTTGTAATAGGCGTCGTAAAAGCCCGCCGAAAGCACATAGGTGCCGATCAGCACGCGGCGCTTCACCTCGTCGCCAAAGCCCGCTTCGCGCGTTTGCGCGTACATGTCTTGCAGGCCGGCGCCCTCGGGCAGATCGCGCAGGCCGTAGCGCACGCCGTCGTAGCGCGCGAGGTTCGAGGACGCCTCTGCGGGCGCGATGATGTAATAGGCGGGTAGCGCGTATTTGGTGTGCGGCAGCGAGATATCGACGATCTCGGCGCCAGCGTCCTTGAGCCACGCCTTGCCCTGCTCCCACGAGGCGAGAATCGCGTCCGAAGTGCCTTCCATGCGGTATTCGCTCGGGATGCCGACGCGCTTGCCTTTGAGATCGGCGTCGAGCGCCGCTTCCCAATTGGGCACATCCATTTGCAGACTGGTCGCATCTTTCGGGTCAAAGCCCGCCATTGCGCCGAGCATGATCGCGCAATCCTCGACGCTGCGCGCCATCGGGCCGGCTTGGTCGAGCGAGGAGGCAAACGCCACCACGCCCCAGCGCGAGCAGCGGCCATAGGTCGGCTTGATCCCGCAAATGCCGGTGAAGGCGGCAGGCTGGCGGATCGAGCCGCCCGTGTCGGTGCCCGTCGCCGCCGGAGCGATCCGCGCAGCCACCGCCGAGGACGAGCCGCCCGAAGACCCACCGGGCGACATGGCCGCGTTGCTGCCGGCCTTGCGCCACGGCGAATTCACATTTCCGAAGTGCGACGTTTCGTTCGAAGAACCCATTGCGAACTGGTCAAGGTTGAGCTTCCCCAGCATGCCTGCGCCCGCGTTCCACAGGTTCTCGCTAACGGTGCTTTCGTATTGCGGGGTGAACCCTTCGAGAATGTGGCTGGCCGCCGTGGTCTGCACGCCGTGAGTGGCGAACAGATCCTTCATGCCGATGGGAACGCCGCCCATCACGCCGAGCTCTTCGCCCGCCGCGCGTTTGGCGTCCACCGCGTCCGCTGCGGCGAGCGCGTGGTCCGGGGTGGTGACGATAAAGGCGTTGAGGCTGGCAGCCTCGGCCACCGCCGCGTTGAAGGCCTCGGCCACTTCGCGTGCGGTGAAATCGCCGCTTGCCACGCCGTCGCGGATGGCTTTCACGCCGAGTTGAGTTAGGTCAGTCATATCTCGTCTTCTTTCGTCAGCGCATGGCCTTCGACAAGCTCAGGCTGAGCGAATGGGGTATCTAAATTCGGACAGACTCCGCTCGTCCTGAGCCTGTCGAAGGACAGCCACAAGGCCGGATCATTCAATAACCTTGGGCACGCCGAAAAAGCCGTGCTCGGCCGCGGGCGCGTTGGCGAGCACGGCGTCGCGCTTGCCGCCGCCCGTCTTGGGATCGGCGTCGACCTCATCCGCGCGCAGGCGCAGCGCGTTCTCGATCACCGCCGACATCGGTTCGACGCCGGTCACGTCGACCTCGCCCAATTGCTCCACCCAGTTGAGGATGTTGTTGAGCTCAGGGACCATGCGGTCGAGTTCGTCCTCGCTCATATTGATGCGCGCGAGGCCGGCAATCTTGGCAACGTCTTGTTTGGTTACGGACATGAGAGGATTTGCCCTTAGTTGGTTTTATTGGCCTTGACTTTATTGGCCGGGGCCTTGCAGCGCGCCGGGAGGCGGTGCGGGATTGTTGCGTTCAAACGCCTGCTGGTTGACCGCCATGCCTTGTTCGAAGGCGGCCTGATCAATGATATCGATCACTTCAAGCTCAAACGTCAAATCCGCTCCCGGCGGGATCGGCGAGCCGGGGCGCGGCTGGTCGCCATAGCCCAGTGCGGATGGGATCTTGAGTTTGTAAGTGCCGCCCTTTTTGACGTGTTGAAGGCCTTTGAAAAACCCTTCGACCGTGGCGCCCTCTTCGATCGGGAAGGGCGTGCCTTCCTCAGGGAAGGTGCCGGGTGCGGGCCACGGAATGGGTTGCGATTCGTCGAATTGCGTGCCGTCTTCCAGAAAACCCTTGTAGTTGACGAAAACCACCTGGCCTTCTTTGGCCAGCTCGCCCGTGCCTTCGACGAGGGTTTCAATGGTCAGCTTGCCCGCTTTTCCGCCCGGCTCGCTCGCCTCAACGGTTTCGATGACCTTCACATCGCCCCATTCGATGGGAGCCGCCGCCACCGCGAGCCCCGCGCCAATCGCAACCGCGCCAGCGACGCCCAGCCATAATTTGGATAGCGAACCCTTGGCCACGGGTTTGAGCGGTACACGGGTAATCTCAGTCATAGTCGATCCCTGAAAGATGAAGCGCCAACGCCCCTCGTCAACGCATTCGGTCGAAGAACCCAGCGCGCAGCAAAAAGGGCGCGAGAGCCATCGTGTCTCACGCCCTCTTGGCGTATCCGTTTTCGTGTTTCAAGCGGTACTGTTGGCGCCGCCCGAACAACCGGCTTACTTGACGCCGTCGCGTTCCATACGCTTGCGCTCAAGCTTGCGCGCGCGGCGCACGGCGGCGGCCTTTTCACGGGCACGCTTTTCGCTCGGCTTTTCATAGTGGCGACGCAGTTTCATCTCGCGATAAACGCCCTCGCGCTGAAGCTTCTTTTTCAGGGCACGAAGAGCTTGATCTACGTTGTTATCGCGAACCATGATTTGCATAAACGATCACTACCTTATCTAAACAAAAGCGAGAGCCCCGCTGGTTGCAAAAGCGGGGATGCGCTCAAAAAATGACGCTAAAAAGAGCGCGAATCTGGTGACGCTGGCCAACCGGATCGCGTTCTGATGGCTGCTTCTTAGCGTTAAGCGACGAATTTGGCAAGGTTGTGCGTGCCTGCCGCGTGGGTTCGCTCGTCGCGCTGCGCGGTAACCCAAGCCCACCAGCGCGGCTAGGCAGAGCGCGCGCGGGCCGCTAGAGAGGCCGCTATGTCCGCATCTGCGCTCCCTTTCATGCCTTCGCTTCTGGTCGCCCTTGGGGGCGGTTTGGGCGCGCTTGGCCGCTTTCATCTGGGCCGTGCGGTGACGCATCTGGCCGGTCCGAACGCGGGCTTTCCCTGGGGCACGCTGAGCGCCAATGTCATCGGCAGCCTTGCGATGGGTGTGCTGGTGGGCTGGCTTGCGCGCCATGGTGGGCCGGGAGCGGAGAACCTGCGCCTGCTGCTCGGCGTGGGGCTGTTGGGCGGCTTCACGACATTCAGCGCGTTCAGCCTTGAAATGATCCTGCTGATTGAGCGCGGCTCGCTCTCCCTAGCCATCCTTTATGTGGGTGCAAGCGTGGTGGCGGGCCTTGGCGCGCTCTATCTGGGCCTTGTCGCCATGCGAGGAGCGCCATGACCGATCCGAGCGACACTCCCGACAAAGCCACCCCACCCGCTCCCATGGAGGTGCGCCAGTTCACCGTCAGCGAGGACGATGACGGCGTCCGGCTGGACCGCTGGTTCAAGCGTAATCTGCCGCAGATCGGCTTTGCCACCGTGTCGCGCTGGGCGCGCACCGGGCAGATCCGGGTCGATGGCAAGCGCGCCAAGCCCGAAGATCGCCTGACCACCGGCCAGACCCTGCGCGTGCCCCCCGGCGGTGAGAACCAACCCGGCGGCAGGAAGCCGCGCCAACGCCGCGAACTCACGCCCGAGGACATCGCCGAAGCGCGCGCGATGGTGATCCGCGAGACGCCCAGCGCCATCGTGCTGAACAAGCCAGCGGGGCTCGCCACGCAAGGCGGGTCGAAGACCACGCGCCACGTCGATGGCCTGCTCGACGCCTTTGTCGAGGATGACGAGACCCCGCGCCCGCGCCTCGTCCATCGCTTGGACAAAGACACGTCGGGCGTCCTGCTGATCGCGCGCACGCCGGGCAGCGCGGCGGCCTATTCGCGGCGGTTTTCCGGGCGCAGCGCGCGCAAGGTCTATTGGGCGCTGATCGTGGGACGGCCCGAAGTCAAAGAGGGCACTATCGACGCGCCCCTCGCCAAGCAGCCGGGCACCGGCGGCGAGAAAATGCATGTCGATGAAGAAAACGGCCAGATGGCTAAGACGCGCTACCGCGTGATCGACCGCGCCTCGGACCGGGCGAGCTGGGTTGAGCTCGAACCGCTCACGGGCCGCACGCACCAATTGCGCGTCCACATGGCCGCGATTGGCCACCCGATCGTGGGCGATGGCAAATATGGCGGGCGCGATGCGTTTTTAACAGGCGCGATCAGCCGCAAGATGCACTTGCACGCACGCCGCCTGATTATCTCCGAACCCTCCAACACCGCGGCCAAGGGCACTGCCAAAAAGACTGGGGGCGGCAAGCTGGATGTGACCGCCGATCTGCCCGAACATTTCGCGGCCAGCATGGAAGCGCTGGGCTTTGACCCGGCGCAATCCGACGCCTCGCCCATGCGCAACGAAGCGCCCGAGCGCACACCGGCGGAGAAGAAACAGGCCGCGCGCCAGCACGCCAAGCAATACCGCAAATCGCGCCGGGGCGAGCGGCGCGGGCGCACGACCTCAGCAGTGACCGCGCAAAAGAAGGCCAAGGCCAAGGGTAAGCCCGGCGCCAAACCGGCAGGCAAACCGTCCGGGAAGCCCGCTGGCAAGCCGAAGGGGCGGCGGCGCTGATGCATCCCAACCCCGTTTTTCGCAGCACGGATAGGGCGCGCTTTGAAGCGCTGCTGAGCGAAATTGGCTTTGGCATGGTGTTCTTGACAACGCCCGAGGGGCCGCGCGTCGCGCATGCGCCCATGCTGTCCGATGGGGAGGGCGATATCCGGTTTCACCTCGCCCGCTCCAACGCGCTGACCCCGCATCTGGATGGCGCGCGCGCTCTGATCACCGTCAATGGGCCGGATGGCTACGTCTCGCCGCGCTGGTACGCCAACCGCGATACGGTTCCGACGTGGGATTACGCCGCTTTGGAGATGGAAGGGCTGGTGCGCGGTCTTGCGGACGATGAGCTTGAAGCGCTGCTGCACGATGTGATCGCGACGTTTGAAGGGCAATTGGAAGGCGAACCATGGTTGGCGAGCGAATCTTCGCCCAAAGTGTGGTCGGGCCTGTTTCGGGGCATCATCGGCTTTTCGATGCGCGTTGAGGAGTGGCGACCCACCTTCAAGCTCTCGCAGAAAAAGAGTGCGCCCGAACGCGCGGCTATCGCCGCCGGGGTCAAGGCGGCGGGCAAGCCTGATCTGGCGCGCTGGATACGCGAGGTGGCGCAATGAGCCGCGTCAAACTCGCCGTGTTCGATTGCGACGGCACGCTGGTCGATGGGCAGGCCGATGTGTGCTGGGCGATGAGCCGCGCCTTTGAACGCGCGCAGCTGAGCGCGCCGGACGATAATCTCGTGCGCCGGATGGTGGGCCTGAGCCTCCACGTCGCGGTGCGCGAACTGGCGCCGGATCTGGGCGAAGACCAGACCCGCGCCGTGGTCGAATTCTACAAATCAAGCTTTCGCGCCCGCCGCGAAGAGGGCCTGCTCGATGAACCGCTTTACGATGGCATCGCCGACCTGTTGCACGCGCTCCACGCGGACGGATGGAGCCTGGCGGTCGCGACGGGCAAATCGGATCGCGGGCTTGCAGCGTGCCTTGCCGCGCATGGCCTCACCGACCTGTTCGTCTCGCTCCAGACCGCCGACCGCCACCCCTCCAAACCGCATCCCGCCATGCTGGAGACGGCCCTGTTCGAAGCGGGCGCGGCTGCGCACGAGGCGGTGATGATCGGCGACACCAGCTTTGATATCGACATGGGCCGCGCGGCGGGCGTGGGCAGCATCGGAGTGGCCTGGGGCTATCACGCGCCCGAAGAACTGGTCGCATGCGGGGCCGACGCCGTGGCGGATAATGTCGCGCAGCTGGGCCAGATATTGCGAGAACGCGAATGAGCGCGCTGGAACGCTCAGCCGATGAAGAACGCGCGCGCCGCCGCTATCAGGGGCTCAACGCCGCGCGGGTTGGCGGGATTGCGGTCACCATCGCCGGGCTCGCCGGGGTGCGCGAGGCGCTGCCGGTTGATCTGCCCTACCCGCTCAGCGTCGTGATGGTGATCGGGGGCGTGCTCTCGTTCTTCTTTGGGCCGTGGATTTTGGTGAAGCGCTGGAAGGCGCAAGACCGCGCGGAAGGACGCGAGGAATGAAGCGGTTTTACGATGTGGTCGCGGTGCAGCAGCACAATAACGGCTGGCAGGTCACGCTGGATGGGCGCAGCCTTAAAACCGTGCGCGGCGCGCCCCAGATCGCCCCCACCCACGCTCTTGCGCACGCTTTGGCGAGCGAGTGGGACATTGAGGGTGAAGAGCTCGATCCGCGCCGCTTTCCCATGCGCGATATGGCCGATTACGCGCTGGACATGGTGCCCGGGACGCGCGCCGATATCGCCGACAAGCTAACCGCCTTTGCCGACACCGATACGCTGCTTTACCGCGCCGATCCCGACGAGCCGCTCTACGCGCGCCAGCAGGCCTTGTGGGAGCCCATCGTCAGCGCGTTCGAACAGCGCGAAGGGGTCACGCTCAAGCGGGTCTCGGGCGTGATGCACGCCAGCCAAAACCCCGCAGCGCTCGAAGTCCTGCGCGCAAGGGTGATCGGGTTCGATCCCTTTACCCTCGCCGCGCTGGAAGCGATGACAAACCTTGCCTCTTCGCTCACCATCGGTCTTAGCGCGCTGGAGCCGGACGCGCAGACATTGGAATTGTGGCGCGCGGCGAGCCTCGAGGAAGAATGGCAAGCCGACGAATGGGGCCGCGACGAAGAGGCCGAGGAGCGCCGCGCCAAGCGCACCGATGATTTCCTGCGCGCGTGCGAATTTGCGAAGCTGGCGCGGGTCTAACCCGCGCCTCTAGCTGCCCGCGATCACCCAATCGGCAACTTCGCCTGCTACGGTATTCACAGCTCGATTAAGCGCCGGACCCACCGACTGCGCATCAGGCGTCGCCACGCTTTCGCGCGCTTCGAAGCGGCGCGTCACAACATCACGCGCGCCCTTTGAGCGAAACGCGTCGAAACGCACGATCACTTCGCGCGCCGAGGCGTCATAGCTCAATTCGCTCAAGGTGCCCTTGATAAATACGCTGGCCAGCACGGGCGCGTCATCGGTGTCGAGCACCAGCACGGGTCGATTGCTGTCGCGCGCTCTCAGCGTTTCGCCCAGAACCTTGCGAAACAGACGCGCGGGCTTATCGACCCAGATTGCGTCTTCGAGATAGGCGATTTGGGTCTGAGACACGTTGACCGGCACACGCAGCACATCGAGCTTGGCGGGAACCTCGGGCGTCATGATCGCGATGGCGCTCGCCGCGTTCGTCGCATCCATCTGCGCGTCGACCCCAGCGGGCGCTGTTGCTTCGGAGGAAAGCGTCAGCAAGCTGTCGGGCACTTCCACGCCAAGGCTGACGCAGCCCGACAGCGCGAGCGACCATCCGGTCACAGCCCCCAGCGCCATAGTTTTCCGACGCAATATGTTCGCGCTTACCGCTTTTGCTCGTTTTCCCACGCGCACTATTCCTTGTAATCCGGCAGCGCCCGGCCGCCGATGATGGAGCCAACGCCCTCGCTTTCCAGCTTTTCCGTGATCGCCCGCAGAGCCCGGCTGGTTGCGCGCAAATCCTGCATGGTCGCCTCCGCAGCGGGCAAAGTGCTTTCGCGCAGCTGAAGCGCTGCTGGCCGTGCATCTTCGAGCGCCGCCGCCAGTTCATCCGACGCCTTGGCTGCCGAGGCCAGCGTCCGCTTGAGATCGCGCGTGATGGCCTTGGCGTCATCCTTGACGAATTGATCGGTGGTCGCGGTCAGCGATTGCAAACCGTCCATCGTTTCGTTGAACTCGGTCATCGTCGTGCGAAACTGGATCAGGTTTTCCTTTAACTCCGGCGTCGCATCCGCGAGCCCCGCCGTCAGACGGTCGGTATTGTAGAGGATGCGCGTCAATTCTTCGCGGTTTTCCGAGCCCAGCAAGAGGTTGAGGTTTTCCGCCAACAGCGCGAGGCGCTCCAGCAGGACCGGCGCAGAGTTTAGCAGCGCGTTGATCCCGCCATCAGCGGGCGGGATAACCGGGCGGCCTTCAGGGCAGGCGGTCGTCTCACACGTGATCGGCGGCGCGGCCTTGCGCGCTCCGTCCAGCAGGATCGTTGCAACGCCGGTAAAGCTGGATTGGATCGTCGCCTCGGTGCCGACCAGAATGGGAACGTCTTCTTTCACCTTCACGCGCACGCGCACAAATTCGGGATCATCATCCGACAGCGCAATCTCAGAGACCTGCCCCACCGGAACGCCCGCAAAGGACACCTGGCTGCCGGTCGCAAGGCCGGACACCGATTGCTTGTAAAAGATGTCGTATTCGTTCTGCGCGCCTTGTCCCAGGCGCGCGATCCATACGACCGCAGCTGCCAGGCCGGCCAGCAGGACCAGCGTGACAAGGCCCACCCATAGGTGATTGGCACGGGTTTCCATTACTGCGTCTTCCCCTCACTGATAAGCCGCCCCTTTAGTTTGATGGGTCGCTGTATGGCCATGAAAAGCCGCCGCTGTCCAATGACATTTCCTGACACGCGCGCGGCGCTTCGCGGGGTTTGATGCGTCACTATCCGCGCTCCTGCGATGTTTTGGCTGCGCGCCCGCGCACCCCTTCGAAATATTCGACGATCCACGGATGACCGGTTTCGATCAGTTCCGGGATCGTGCCCACCGCGATCACTTTCTTATCCGCCAGCACCGCGACCCGGTCGCAGATTTCGTGCAACGTATCGAGATCATGAGTGATCAGGAAGACGGTCAGACCCAGGGTCTCTTTGAGCTCCTTGGTCAATTGGTCGAACTTGGCCGCGCCGATGGGATCGAGCCCGGCCGTCGGTTCGTCGAGAAACAGCAATTCGGGATCAAGCGCGAGCGCGCGGGCAAGGCCAGCGCGTTTCTTCATCCCGCCGGACAATTCGCTGGGAAATTTGTCGACGGCATTCTCTGGAAGGCCGGACAAAAGCACCTTGTGCCGCGCAATCTCGGCGCGCAGGTCGGGATTGATCTCGGGGTAAAATTTCTTGAGCGGCACCTCGACGTTTTCGCCCACGGTCAGGGTCGAAAACAGCGCCCCGCCCTGAAACAGGACGCCCCAGCGGCTGCGCACGCCGATATTGCGATCTGGATCAATGCCCGTGATCGTGCGCCCCAGAACATCGATGCGCCCGTCGGTCGGGATTTGCAGCCCGATGATCGAACGCATCATGACCGATTTGCCCGTGCCAGAGCCGCCAACAACGCCCAGAATCTCGCCCTTGCGAACCGTGAGATCCAAGCCATCATGCACCCGGCTGGTGCCGAACTGGTTGACCAGACCCTCAATGACGATGGGCGGTTTGTCGGAGCCACGCGCGTGATCGTCCGGGTCGGGGCGCACTTCGGGGCGCGCGTCGCTGGGCAGCGAGGTATGCTCGTTCATCGCCTCAACCCCACCCGATCTCGGTAAAGAACACCGCGAAGAACGCATCGAGCACGATTACCGCGAAAATGGCCGAGACCACCGCTTGGGTGGTGCGTTTGCCGACTTCCTCGGAATTCCCTTCAACGCGCATGCCGTGATAGCAGCCCGCCATCGCGATAATCAGGCCAAAGACCGGCGCCTTGATCATGCCGACCCATACATCGTGCAAGGGCACCACCTCCTGAATGCGCATCAGGAAGGTGAAGAAGGGTATCCCCAGCCCAAGCTGTCCCACCACCGCGCCGCCAATGATCGCGACAACCGAGGCGTAAAAGCCCAGCAGCAGCATCATGAAGGTGCAGGCAAGGATGCGCGGAATGATCAGCACTTCGGTCGGCGCGATGCCGATGGTGCGCATGGCGTCGATTTCCTCGGTCAGCTTCATCGTGCCCAGCTGCGCGGCAAAGGCGCTGCCCGACCGCCCGGCGACCATGATCGCGGTCATCAGCACGCCCAGTTCACGCAGGGAAATGCGGCCTACCAGGTTCACCGTCAGCGCTTCGGCGCCGAATTGTTCGAGCTGGACCGCCCCTTGCTGGGCGATGACAACCCCGATTAGAAAGCTCATCAACCCGATAATCGGCAGCGAGGTGACGCCGACCTGCTCCATCTGCGCGACCAGCGCGCGGATCGGAAAGCGCGACGGTTCGCGCGCCAGATTGCCAAAGCCGATCATGACCCGGCCCAGCGCGCCGACCACGCCGCGCACGCCTGAGCGCGCTTCGAATACCTGCTGGCCCAGCGCCATGGGGACGCGCTCCCAGACGGGTTCTTCCCTATTCGCGCTGTGATCGATATGCGCGCCCGCCCCCTCGACCGCGTCGAGCAGGCGCTGCGCGCGCGGCGAAGCGCCGGTGATCTCAGCTTGGTGATCGGAGGCCAATTGGCACGCCAGAAATGCGCCCACGGTGTCGATCTCTTCGACACCTGAGAGATCAATGCGCTTCACATTGTCCAGCGCGCCGCGCATTTGGCGGTCAAGCGCGCCGATCGTGGAGACGAGCAAAGCGCCGCTCAGCGCAAGGCTGCCTGCGCCATCGCCCCCGTCTTCGACTGAAAAATGCGCTGTCCCGTCCATCGCGCGCCAAGATATGTCCGTAAAATCGCGCCGCGACAAGTGTATAGAAGTCACGCCCTGTGGGCGGCGCGTTCCTCAAAGCGGCAAACGCGCACCAGGTGTTGCGCCGCAACACGCGCGGTGTAAGGGGAAGAAGAGTTTCTGTTTCAGGGGCCGTAGCCGCCCGCGCCCTCCACCCTTCCACCCGGATTGTATCCCGGTAGGCTCCGGGTGGAAGGGTGGAGGGCGCGGGTGGCAACGGCGCGAGCGCTAGCGAGCCTACAAAATGACTTCTTCCCTACCCACCACTTTCACCCCCGCCGATATCGAGACGCGCTGGTACGAGCATTGGGAAAGTACGGGCGGCTTTCGCCCTGAGCGCCCGGACGCCGAGGCCTTCACCATCGTCAATCCCCCGCCCAACGTGACCGGCTCGCTGCATATCGGCCACGCGCTCGACAACACGTTGCAGGACATCGTGATTCGCTACGAACGCCTGCGCGGCAAGGACGCTTTGTGGGTGGTGGGCACCGACCACGCCGGGATCGCGACGCAGATGGTGGTCGAACGCCAGATGGAAGCGCGCCAGGACAAACGCACCAATTACACGCGCGAGCAATTCGTCGACAAGGTGTGGGAATGGAAGCGCGAGAGCGGCGGCACCATCACCAACCAGCTGCGCAGGCTGGGCTGCTCGATGGACTGGAGCCGCGAGCAGTTCACGATGGACGAGCATTTCTCGAAAGCCGTGCTCAAGGTTTTCGTGGATCTGTATAACGACAAGCTCATCTATCGCGACAAGCGGCTGGTGAACTGGGATCCGAAACTCAAGACCGCGATCAGCGACCTTGAGGTGGAACAACAGACCATTCCGGGCAGCTTCTGGCACTTTAAGTACCCGTTAGAGGATGGTGTGACGCTCTCTGATGGCCGCGATTACATCGAGGTCGCCACCACGCGTCCCGAAACGATGCTCGCCGATATGGCG
This sequence comes from Pseudomonadota bacterium, assembly GCA_039033515.1. Taxonomy (GTDB): domain Bacteria; phylum Pseudomonadota; class Alphaproteobacteria; order Sphingomonadales; family Sphingomonadaceae; genus Erythrobacter. The sequence continues at coordinate 65,191 of JBCCCM010000014.1, read as the reverse complement.
GTCGCGGTGCACCCGACGGACGAACGCTACGCCAGTGTGGTGGGCAAGCGTGTGGTGCTCCCAATCACCGGTCGCCGTATTCCCATCGTCGCCGATGAACACGCCGATCCGGAACTGGGTTCAGGCGCGGTGAAGATCACGCCGGGGCACGACTTCAACGACTTCGAAGTGGGCAAACGCGCCGGGATCGACGCGGGCGACATGCTCAACATGCTGACCGGCGAGGCGGATGTCTGCCAGACCGCCGATGGCTTGGTGCCCGAGGAATTTCTCGGCCTGCACCGCTTCAAACGCGACGGCGTGCCCGGCGCGCGCGAAGCGGTGGTCGAGCGATTGAAAGCCGATGGCTACCTCATCCCGCATGTCTCGAAGAACAAGAAGGGCGAGGAAGTTGTGTCCGACGCCGAACCACGCTCCATCGCCACACCCTTTGGCGACCGCGGCGGCGTGGTGATCGAACCTTGGTTAACCGATCAGTGGTATGTCGACGCCGAAACGCTCGCGCAAAAGCCCATCGAGGCGGTGCGCTCGGACGAAGTCGAGATCGTGCCCAAGAGCTGGGAGAAGACCTACTTCAACTGGATGGAGAACATCCAGCCATGGTGTGTTTCCCGGCAATTGTGGTGGGGGCACCGGATTCCGGCTTGGTTTGGGCCGAAGAAGAGGCCTGCTGATGCTGGAACAAACATTAGCTGGGCAATAGAGGACCAGCCCTTCGTGGCAGAGAACGAGGAGCAACTAAAAGAGCTACTCGCCGAGTACTATGGAAGCGACAAGACATTTGTTCTTCTCGATACTGAAGCGGAGTATCTTGATCGTGATAGCGCACTCGCGAGTAATCAGGGCTTGGCCGAAAAACACGCCAATGAAATTGCTCTCTACCGCGACCCCGACGTCCTAGACACGTGGTTCTCAAGCGCACTTTGGCCATTTGCCACGCTCGGCTGGCCGGAATCCGAGTACAACCCCGCTCGCCCTGAGCCTGTCGAAGGGCAGGCAGAGGCGCTCGCCAATCGTACTTCGACAAGCTCAGCACGAGCGGGTTCTTTGTTGGAAAAGCACTACCCCAATTCGCTGCTCATCAGCGGGTTCGACATCCTGTTCTTCTGGGACGCGCGGATGCTGATGTGGGGCTATTACAACATGGACCAGAAGCCCTGGGACAAGCTGTATCTCCACGGCCTCGTGCGCGCGGCGGACGGCTCGAAAATGAGCAAGTCCAAAGGTAATGTCGTCGACCCGCTCATCCTGATTGACCAATATGGCGCGGACGCGCTGCGCTTCTTCATGGCCGCGATGGAAAGCCAGGGCCGCGACATCAAGATGGATGAACGCCGCGTCGAAGGGTATCGCAACTTTGCCACCAAGCTCTGGAACGCGACGCGCTTTTGCCAGTCCAACGGCATCGGCGCCTCGACCACGATCAAGGCCCCGACAGCGCGCCTTGCCGCCAACCAGTGGATCATTGGCGAGGTCCAGCAGGTCTGCGAAGAAATCGAGCAGGCGATGGTCGACTTGCGCTTCGACGCCGCCGCCAACGCGATCTACCAATTCACCTGGTCGAAGTTTTGCGATTGGTATCTTGAGCTGATCAAGCCAGTCTTTAGTCCTCCCCAAACTGGGGAGGGGGACCAGACAAAGTCTGGTGGAGGGGCGAGCGAGGGTCAGCCCCTCCACCACCCTTCGGGCGGTCCCCCTCCCCGTGACGGGGAGGATTGGTCGCCCGCGAAAGAAACCCGCGAGGTGGCCGGGTGGGCGCTCGACCAGATCTTTGTCATGCTCCACCCCTTCATGCCCTTCATCACTGAAGAGCTCTGGCATGCCCAGGGAGAACGCCAATATGACCTGATCGTCGCAAGCTGGCCCAATCCGCGCGCTGAGGTTTCCAAGGAAGCGACCGACGCGATTGACTGGGTGATCGACCTCACGACCAATGTGCGCAGCGCCAAGAACGAGCTGGGCATCGCGCCGGGGGCCAAACTGGCCGCGTTCCTGCCGCAGCCCTCCGATCTGGCCGCCAGCACCATCGAACGCTCGTCCGCCGCCATCGAACGCCTTGCGCGCCTGACGCCTGTGACCGTCGGCGAAGCGCCTGCAGGCCCGGCCATGCAGATCACCGCCCAATGCGATGGGGGCAGCGACGTCTTCGTCATCCCGCTGGAAGGCATCATCGATATCGACGCGGAAAAGGCGCGGCTCCAAAAAGCTCTGGCGGCGTCCGAAAAGGAAGCCAAATCGCTCGAAGGACGTCTCTCCAACGCCAACTTCGTCGAACGCGCCAAACCCGAAGCGGTGGAGAAGGCCAAGGCCGACTTCGCCTATCACTCGGGCGAGATCGAACGGCTGAAAGCGGCGCTGGCGCGGTTGGGGTAGGCGTTCAAGCGGGGACGTTGCGTCGAGGAATGTCCTGAGTTGGAGTGAGGAGCCAACGCTCCGGTTCTCCCAAGTCTTCGCGGGCGGTCGCAAGCTCCGCTTATCCGCCAAACCCCGACTTCACAGTGGTCACGGCCGGGGCCTGCAAGCCGAAGTGACGTTCGTATTGGCGCTCGACATAGGCGGCGCGCTGCATGCGCTCCACACCAAGTTCCGGATAGCTTTCGCCCGGCGCGAGGCGCAACGCCTCGACATAAAGATCATAGGCGGCATCGTATTCGCCTCGTCGCTCAGCGCACAGGCCTGAATTGAACAGGAGCGATACGTTATCGGGGTTGCTCGTAAGGAGGTCGGCGAAGGCTTTGCAAGCGGAGTCGGGATCGTCGTCGGTCAGTTTGACTGCTTGTTTGAACGCGCTGCGATCTTCGCCCTCCAGACTCTTGCGACTTTCACGGATTCGGATTGCATCCCGTCTGAGAGCCGGGAAAATCGCGGCCCTGGCACGTTCCACCATCCGGTCGAGCATGGCCTCTGGGCTGCCGCCGAGCGTCGGGCCGCCCAGCTCGCAGGATATACGCCGTTCTTCGTCCTGATCGGAAAAGCCAAGCACGGTTTCGCGCGTCTCGGCCCGTTCGAACCGGACATAGCCTTCCATGAATATTGCAAGCCCCGCGCATTGGCGGACTTTTTCCTCCCAGGAGGTGCAGTTTCCACCGTCGTCCTCAGCGGCGCATTCGCGCGAGACTTCGGGTTCGACTTCGAAATAATCGACATCCAACGTAAGTTCGCCGGTTACCACCAAATCCGCAATGATCGGCCTCGCGGGAATGGGGATTACGAACATCTTTTCGCCCAGCAGGTTCGCGCCGATCATCATGCTTCGCAGGTTGCCCGACCAGCGCTCAGCCCAGCGGCTGGAATTCGTAAAGTCGAGCGCGAGGATGCGGTTGCCGATCAACGCCTCGTTTGCCGGATCGTGAACCACCACTTCGAGCGTTTCAGCATTGGCCGAACTCGCCGATGCCCACGCCCATGCGAACGCCGCAAGCATCAACCGAGCGCGGCGATGCGTTTGTCCCCGTTTGCTTAGCAGCACCCCTTCCCTCCGCGCGCCGTATTCATGGTTGAAGTGGTGAAAGATCCTGCATTTATCGGTTCTTAACGGTGAACGCAGCGAGTGAGGATATATCGTAAGAGTTGAACACTATCGGCGGGAGGATCGAGAGAACCAGTGTCATTTAAGCCGAAGCAATCGCGCGCGTCGAAGACACGTCGTTTGGTCCGCAATGAGGTCGGTTACGCGCGTGACCGGCCTTCCAAAACACCCGTAACGCCGCGCCGCTGTCACGCCCCTTGGTCACGCAGAGTTTCCTACCACAGGTGAAACTGGCATAAGCCGAGGGATGACGCTGACCACCGCTCTTTCTCTCGACGCCGCTTCTTCCTTCATCGATGCAACGGTGTGGTTGCAATTGATCGAATTTTTGCCCCAGGGCCGTGTAACAGGTGGTCCATGTCTCGGCTAAGCGCCTGTACTGCAACGAAACGCGTGTTGGACATGCCATGGCCAATCTAGTCCTCGCAACCGATGACACAGGCGAAGCAGAGATCTTCGCTTCGCTGCAAGGCGAAGGGCCGAGCGTGGGCAAGCCGGTGGCCTTCATCCGCCTGTCGCGCTGTAACCTCGCATGCATCTGGTGCGACACGGCCTATACGTGGCACTTTGAGGGCGACAATCGGCCTCACCGCGATGGGCGCATGTTCGAACGCCGCGCTAATCAGGTCAAGCTGTCACCGGCTGAGGCGGCTGAGCGGATCGCAGCGACGAGGCAGACGCGGCTGGTGATCACCGGAGGCGAGCCCTTGATGCAAAGCGGCTCGCTGGCCGAGATGCTGGATCACCTTCCCGACATCGCGGTTGAGGTGGAGACCAACGGCACCACCAAGGCCCCGCCCCGGCTCGACGCGCGGATCGATCAGTACAATGTGAGCCCCAAACTGGCGCATAGCGGCAACGCCGCCGAATTGGCGCTGATCCCCGAGCGGTTGGCAGCCTATGCGGCGGATGAACGGGCGTTCTTCAAGTTCGTGATTGCGCAAGCCCGTGACGTTGGCGAGGTGCTGGAAATCGTGAGCGCTTATGGGGTTCACGCCTCGCGTGTGTTCCTGATGGCCGAGGGTACGACCAGCGAGGCTCAGCGCGAGCGGCAGGCGTGGCTATCGGGCCTCGCGCTCGAACACGGCTTTCGCATGAGTGACCGCCTGCACATCCACCTCTACGGCGACACGCGCGGAACGTGAGGTGTGCGGAAGAGAAAGGAGCGACGAGATCGGCTGCCGTGGCAGCCCAGAGGGCGACCACCCGACCCCTTCGGCTGGCTGGCAGGCCAGCCGCTCAGGATGAACTGCGCGGGTCCGCAGGCCAAGATTGGCCGGAGGACGTCTAGCGAGGAGTTCGCCCGGACGGGCGAACACAACCTAGCCTTGGCTGCGCCAGCGCATGACGACGCGTTCGACCATCTCCTCTTCCTCGCCGCCTTTGCTCCACAGCTCGACGAAGCTGGGGTCTTCGGATGCGGGGCGCTTATGCTCTTCGAGCGTGTCGAAGCTGACGCGGATAGGGATCGCGACACCCTCGCCGCACACGATGCATTCGCGGTTGCGCAGAGCGGGGATCGAATCGAGGAACCCGCGCGAGCCTTCGGGCATGGCGGCGCGCACAAAGGCCTGGTCGCGGTCGTTGTTGAGGCGCATCGAGATGATCGTGCCGCATTGCGAAAGCACACCTTCGGCAAGGTCGGAAGGGCGCTGGGTGATGAGGCCGAGGCTGATACCGTATTTACGCCCTTCCTTGGCGATCCGGCTAAGGACGCGGCCAACCGAGGAATCGTCAGCGTACTTTTCGCTGGGGACGTAGCGGTGGGCTTCCTCGCACACGAGCAGGATCGGGCGCGGGCTTTCCTCGCGCGCCCAGATCGCAAAGTCGAACACCAGGCGGCTCAGCACCGCGACCACGGTCGAGGTGATGTCGGAGGGCACGCCCGAGACATCGATGATCGAGATCGGCTTGCCATTGCCCGGCATGCGGAAGACCTTTGAGATGAAGTCGGACATCGTGTCGCCGACCAACATGCCTGAGAACATGAACTGGTAACGGGGGTCGGCCTTGATCTCTTCGAGCTTGGACTTGATCCGCATGTAGGGCGCTGAGGAGGTCGCCTTGTCCAGCTGGCCCATCTCATCCTGCAGGATCGTGGACAGGTCAGACAGCAGATAGGGAATCGGGGCATCGACGGTGATCTTGCCCATGCTCTCAGCCAAACGGTTCTTCGAGCGCGCGGCGAGCAAGCATTTGGCGAGGATGTCCTGATCCACCTGGCGCTCGTTGCCGCTGCTGGAGAGGAGCACCTCGCAATGCTCTTCGAAGTTCATCAGCCAATACGGCATCTGAAGGTTGCCGACGTCGAAGATATGCCCCGTCTGGCGAAACGCGGCTGCGTATTCGCCGTGCGGATCAATCATCACGATGTGCCCCTTGGGCGCGGATTCGACGATGCGGTGCAGGATCAGCGCGGCGCTGGTCGACTTACCGGTCCCGGTTGAACCCAAAAGCGCAAAGTGCTTGCCGAGCATGGCATCAGTGTAGAGCCCGGCGCGGATGTCCTTGGTCGGGAAGACCTTGCCAATCTCGATATTGGCGCGCCCGTCGCTGGCGTAGATCTGTTTGAGATCAGCGGTGGTCGCCGGGAACACCATGGCGCCGGGAACAGGATAGCGCGTCACACCGCGTTTGAACCCGTGAATACGCCCGGTGAGCTTTTCCTCGGAGCCTTCGCCCAGAAAGTCGATATTGGCGATCACGCCGCCTTCGGTACGGCGGTCCTTGCGCTGGTTGCGCACGTTGGCGAGCAGCCAGGCCTCGCCCACGCGGATCTTGATCTGACTGCCGACCTGCCCGGACAGCGCGATCGACGGGTCGATATCCTGCTGGCATTCGTTCATCCGTTGCAGATCGAACGCCACTTGCGATCCTGACCCTGAGATTTCGAGTACGACGCCGATCGGCATGGACGCGTTGGCGGCCGAGGCTTCTTCGGGGTTATCGGGAATGGCGGAGCCTTGCTCGCCCTCCGGTCCGGTGAACCGTTCAAAGTTCTCTTGACTGATATCGCCCATAACTCGTCTTTCTCGCGTCTTGATGCGGCCGATAAAGCGGGCCTAGCACAGGTTCGGATCGCGTTAAGTTTAGGGATATTTGAGTTAACATCGCGTCAAGAGTGAGGCGCGCCCGAAAGGACGCCGCGACGGCCTTCCCAACCCCGCTTCAGGGTCTAACTGCGCGCGAACACGCGTCCGGCGAGAAAGCCCATGCTGAGCGAGAGCAGGATCGCAAACGAGCCATAGAGCAGCGAATTGCGATTGGCCTCGCGCACCACGCGCCCCTCCAGCCCGACCTTGACCACTTCGATCTTGGCCGTGGCGCTCGCGAGCACGCGTCCGCCCGCAATCGCGAATGTCTCGGCGGTGTAGGGGCCGGTGGTCACGTTCGAAGGCAGGTTGATACGCGCTTGATAGAGCACCCCTTCGCTGATGCGCACCCCGCCCGGATCCTCGCTGTAAAGGCCAGCGCGCTGCCGCATATCGACGAGGCCGTTCGCGAAGCGCGCCTGCGCGATCGGTTCGATCTCGCCCACGGGGCTGAGCTGGATGAACCGGGTGCCAAGCTCAAAGATGGCGGCGGTGCGCTCATCGACCAGCTCATCCACGGGCCTAGAGGAGGCGACCGCAAAGAACGAAGGCGCGGAGCGAAAGTCGCTGGCGCCCGCGTTCATCCACATGCCCAGAAAGCGCTCCTTCTCACGCATACGGATCGCCTCAGCGGGCCCTTTCAGTACGACGACGATATCGTATTCAGGGTCCGCCTCGCCCGGTGCGATGACCGCGCCATATAAGAGAAGGTTTGCGCCGGTGAACCCTTGGCGCACTTCGATGCGCGATTGGCTGACTTCGGGCACAAGGATGGGCTCGCGCTGGGCCGAAAGAAACAAGGCGGCGAACAACAAGAAGGCGGCGCGAACGCCGAAAGCAGAGGGGCCCTGCCCGATCACAGCGGGCTGACCGTGTAGATCTCATCAGGCTGAACGCCGAGCCCGTAGAGCATCCGCAGCGCCACCGCGATTACGATCGCCGCGAGCACAAGCCGCAGCACTTCGGGCCGCGCTTTCATCGCGATTTGCGTGCCAAACTGCGCGCCGAGCACCGATCCCAACAGCAGCAGCCCAGCCAGAACGATGTCGACCGCCTTCGTCGTTAAAGCGTGGGTCATGGTTGTCACCATGGTCACAAACAGGATCTGAAACAGCGAGGTGCCCACCACAACGTTCCCGCTCATCCCCAGAATATAGAGCATCGCGGGCACCAGCATGAACCCGCCGCCCACCCCCATAAGCATCGTCAAAATGCCGACCAGTACGCCCAGGATCAGAGGCGCAATCGGCGATATATAGAGGCCCGAGGCGTAAAACCGCCAGCGATACGGCAGCCCGGCCACGAGGGGATGATGGCGGCGTTTGCGGGTCTGATCACCGCTATAGGCGGCCGCGACGTTGGGCATCAGGCCGGCCAGCGCCTCTTGCATCATGAGCGCGCCGATTGTGCCCAACATCAGCACGTAAAGGATGTTGATGACGACATCGATCTGGCCGACCGATTGTAGAAAACGGAACAACACCGCCCCGAACAGGGCACCAAACACGCCGCCCGCCACCATGATGGCGCCCATGCGATAGTCGACACCCTTGTTGCGCGAATGCGCCAGCACACCCGACACGCTGGCGCCCGTCACCTGCGTCGCCGCTGAAGCCGCAGCGACCGTTGGCGGAATGCCGTAGAAAATCAGCAGCGGCGTCGTTAAAAAGCCCCCGCCCACTCCGAACAGGCCCGACAGGATACCGGTCAAACCGCCCAAGAGGACGATGTAGAGACCGTTGACCGAAAGGTTGGCGATTGGGAGGTAGACGTCCATGGCGTGGGACAGCGATTACCCCAGCGCGCGCGCGCTTGGAAGGCGCACCGGCGCTTAAAGACCGTTATTCTTGCGCCGGAGTGGCGACAGTTGCTCAGAACTGGGCGGAAAGCGTCGCGGCCATGCCCGATATGGGTGCGGCGTTGCCACCGACGCGCTCACGATAGTCAAGCGAAAGCCGGGCGGGCACTTCGCCAAGCGCCATGTCGATCCGCACGGTCGGGCCGACATCCAATCGCCTCGCGCCGCGTTGCGCCCCGCCCCATGCCCCGGCGCCCACGCTGATGCGCAGATCTTCGGCTCGGCGCAGATCAAAATCGGCCAGTTCCCGCGTCAAAGTGGTTTGCCCCTCGGCAAAGCCTGTGTCCGCCTTACCCCCGACATAGCCGGCCGCGCCGTAGATCTCGGCGGTCATACCGAGCGGAAGGGCCAAGGGTGGAATCTGCGTGATCGCAAAAGCGGCGGGTCGCACATCGCTGCCAAAGGCGTTGTCGGTCACGCGCATTTCCGCAGCCACGCGAAGTGGCAATTTTCGAACGGGCTGCGCCGATGCGCCCAGCGCTACCTCGGTTTCGGGTCGGTCGATCAAAGCGCGTGCGGCGCGCAGATAGGCTCTTGGATCGTGCCCCGATTGCGGTGCGAGGCTGTGTTGCAGATTGCCTCCGATCTGGCTCGCCCCGTAAATCGGCGCCGGGCCCGCCGCAATACCGGGGGAGGTCGAGCCTTCTCGCACAAACGCCCACGCGCCGAGCGACCAGCGGTCGGGCTTACGCAACGGCGGCGCATCCTTGGTCTTCGGGGCAAACCGAGGGCCTGCCGGGAAAACTGGCAGGGTTGTTTGATCTTGGATGGCGTTTTGGAAAAGGGTTGGGCGTGTTGCCCATGGCCTCGTGCTGCGACCTTCGGTGAGCGCGGCTTGCCACAGGGCGTTATGCGCCATCGCGAATTGACGGCCAACCGGATCGAACGCGGGGGCCGCAGGGTCTTGAACGACGCGCAGCCCGTTTCGAGTGTCGGTAAAGCTGCCTGTTCCAGACGTTTGAACTGCTGCACGAGCCAAGACTAGCGCATCCTCTTCCGGTGTCGCGCTGGGTATACTCGAGGGTGCCTCGGCCAGCGCCTCCATCGCCCGCGCTATCAGCGGCTGATCGGAAAACGGGCTTTCCCACAGATACGCCCGCCCCGTTACCCAGACGGCCAGCAGCAAGCCCAGCATCGCCAAGGGACCGCGTGCCCGCGATGGGGACTTTGCTGGATCCGCTCGATCCGAGAGCGCCGCACGGTCAGAGCCGATCACGAAGCGCTCTCCTGCAGGCGAGCATAGCCGTGGCCATCCCTTGGCGTCACAATTGGCCCAGTATTGGCCGGATGCGCGGCGTGCGGGGTCTTGTCCCACTGAATAGCGCTGCCCAGCAAGGTCTTGGCGTAAGCCATTACCGCGCGCCGGGCGGCCATGATCGCGACGACATTGGTCACCGGGATTCGCAGCACAGCGCGCAACCCTTCAACCCATCCATGGGTCTGCGCGGTAAAGGCAAAGCGGAAACCCGCGCGCCAGATGAAGGCCATGAGGTTGAGGGTCAGCAGCGCTTTGAGCAGCGGCGAAAGCGCAAATTGCGGCCCCAGACCGATCGCCGCCGCGCCCCACATAACCAGCGTCAGCGCAAGCAAGACGTACCCCGCCATCAAGACTAGCGCGGTCAACGGCCCGCGCCGGTCGCGCGCACGCATCCAGCGCTCGATAAGGCCGCCGTTCCACCCGATCCGGTCCCACCCCTGAAGCGCAATTCCATGCACCCAGCGCGTCTTTTGCCGCACGATATCAGGCAGCCGGTTCGGAAAGTAAGCGCGCGTTGCGACAAACGTGCCATCCTCGCCGCGAGCGCGCACAAAGCGCGAGACACCGCCCATTTGCGAAACTGCAAGCCCCAGCTCGTAATCCTCGGTAAGAGAGTTCGCCGCGAAGGGCGTCCCATCGAGACGGCGCCGTGATAGCTGGTGTAAGGCTCTGCGTGAGATCGCACAGCCCACGCCAGCGCCGGGCAGAGCCGCGCCAAGAGCGTTGCGCACGACCATGCCCTTCCCGTGGGATTCGGCGAATTCCTCACAGTAATGGCTGCCCAGCCAACGGCTCGAAGGCTGGGGAAGCGGTTCGACGGGCAGTTGGACAAAATCAGCGCCCGCCGCAATCTCTTCGTCGAGCAGGCTGAGCCCGGCGGGATCGACCATGTCTTCGGCATCGTGGAACACCACGCAGGCAAACAGTTCACCAGAGCGCCGCTCATCATCGCGCAAAGCCTTGTGCAAGCGGTTGAGACAATCGGCCTTGGTGCTTGGTCCGTGTTCATCGTGAATGACGATGCGCAAACGGTGATCGCCCGACCGCGCCAGAACCGAAGCGGCTTTCATAGCGGAGGCAATCGTCTGAGGATCGTTGCCGTAGCACCCGACATAAAGCCGGACCTGCTCATAGGGCCAAACCGTGAGCGCGTGCCGGATCGTATCGCCGATCACGTCGGCCTCTTGCCAGGCCGGAACAAACACGGCGACCGGCCCGTTGAGGGGCTGATCAGCGCGGCGGGCGCGGTTAATGATGGGGGTCTTTGCCCTGCCTGTGGCTTTCAACCACACCCATACGGCATCCACGACGATGTCATCCATCGCACCGATGAGGAAGAAAACCCCAGCGAACAAAAGCAATTCATGCTGGAACAGCGCCAGCCACTGCCAAATGTCGTATTGCCCCAATCCCAAGCTGACCCCTCGCTTGTCAGGGAAGCACACTAACGCGCTGCGATTTGACTTGCAACAAGATCGAGATTTCTGAATGGAAGCGCGCGATATGAACAACACGATGGCCAAATCCAGCTCTCCGTTGAAGTCCTTTTTCGCGCCGGTGCGCGCTCTGTTTGTGAGCGATGCGTCCGCTGGGGTCTTGCTGATTATCGTCGCAGCTGCGGCCATGCTGGCGGCCAATTCGGCTTACTCGGCGGAATACAAGCAGTTGTTTTATGGAACGCTGCCCTTCACCCCAATCAAAAAGCTCGATGATCTTCACCTTTGGATCAACGATGGTTTGATGGTCATCTTCTTCTTCGTCGTCGGCCTTGAGGTCAAACGCGAGGTCATCAGCGGCTCTCTGGCTAACGCGGCGGCGCGGCGGTTGCCGATGATTGCCGCTCTGGCGGGCATGGTCACGCCCGCAGCGGTCTATGTTCTGGTTTCGGGCGGAGGCGAATACACGCGCGGCTGGGCTATTCCTGCCGCGACCGATATCGCCTTTGCGATGGGGGTGCTTGGCCTGCTGGGCAGCCGGGTTCCGGCCTCTCTGCGCCTGTTTCTTCTTACCGTCGCGATTGTCGATGATATCGGCGCGATACTCGTGATTGCGGTGTTCTACACCGAGATTGAATCGCTGAGCTATTTTCTGATGTGGATGGGCGCCTCTGCGGCGGTGCTGGCTGCGATGTTCGGCCTTAATCGGGCGCGCGTCGGCGTGTTCTGGCCGTACATTCTATTAGCCGTGGCGCTGTGGTATTGCGTGCTCAACACCGGGGTGCACGCAACCATCGCGGGCGTTCTGGCGGCCTTCACCATCCCGATGCAGCGGCCCGATGGCGAACCCATGCTGGACAAGCTGGAACACGGCCTTGCTCCATGGAGCGCCTATCTGGTGGTTCCGGTTTTCGGCTTTGCCAACGCAGGCGTCTCGTTCAAAGGCATGGGGCTGGAAAACCTCGCCGATCCGCTGCCCATCGCGGTGGCTGCCGGCCTTGTTGTGGGTAAGCAGCTCGGCATTTTCACCACCGTCTATGTCGCGGACAAAACGGGCTTTGCCCCGCGCCCGGCCAACGCAAGCTGGGCGGAGATCTGGGGCGTGTCGATCCTGTGCGGTATCGGCTTTACGATGAGCCTGTTCATCGGCGAACTCGCCTTCCCCGCCTTCCCGATTTACAAGGAAGAGGCCAAGATCGGCATCCTTATGGGGTCAGCGATTTCGGCCATTTTAGGCTATGTCATCTTGCGCATGACGACCACGCATCCAGCCGAAGAATGCGACGACCAGGGCAACATGCCTGACGGGTCTTGAAGCGAAGGGGCAGGCAGGCGCGCGGCACCCCTACCAGCTGCCGACATTTTCCATACTCACCCACGGTTCCTTGGGCTCAAGACGCCCATCCTGAAGCAATTCGATCGAGATGCCATCGGGGGTCTTCACGAACGCCATATGCCCATCGCGCGGCGGGCGGTGGATCGTGTGTCCCGCATCCGCGATGCGCTGGCAGGTCGCGTAGATATCCTCGACCCGATAGGCCAGATGGCCGAAATTGCGCCCGCCATCATAGTCTTCAGGCGTCGAGCCATCTTCGGGCGGCCAATTATAGGTTAGCTCGACCTCGGCCACGCCTTCTTCGCCCGGTGCGGCAAGGAAGATCAGCGTAAAGCGCCCCGCTTCTACGTCGAAGCGGCGCACTTCTTCCAGACCGATCAGTTTGAAGAAATCGACCGTCGCGTCCGGGTCGGTGATGCGGATCATGGAATGAAGAAATTTGGTCATGGCAACATGTCTCTTGGTGGGCCCAAAATTGGGGTTTCGTTCACACAATACATCCGCGAGCGGCGGTGTGAACGAAAATGATGCGGCTTTATGGCGAGACCGTTCAAAAACGGTTCATCGCTCATAACGCACAGTTCGTCGGTATCAAAACAGGAGGACACCCATGAACGATGGCCCAGAAACCGACCAGATGTCCGCTAGCAAGGCCGGCATGAACGCCAGCCCAACCCTGCGCTGGTTCGGTACAGCGGCGATTGCATCGATCGGGGTCATTGTCGGCGGGTATCTGCTCGGCGATGGACTGCTGCGCGCCAAGGAAGCCGAACGCTCGGTCACGGTGCGCGGGCTTGCCGAACGCGATGTCACAGCGGATCTGGCGACCTGGACCATATCCTATTCGGCCAACGCCACCGATCTGGCCGCCGCGCAAGCGAAAGTTCGCCGCGACACCGCCGCCATCGAAAGCTTTTTCCAAGACCTTGGCTTCCCCGAGCAAGCCCTGCAACCCACCGGCGCGAACGTCTCAAGCTACACCAATCGCGGGGTCACCATGTACACGGTGCGGCAACGGCTCGCGCTCAGGACCGACGATATTGACCGCGCGCAAAAAGCCGTGGCGCAGCAATTCGACCTGGTCGGACGCGGCGTGCTGCTCGAAGAGGGGTCGGGGATGAGCTACGCTTTCACCGGATTGAACGCCATCAAACCCGAAATGGTCGCCGACGCCACCCGCGACGCGCGCGCCTCCGCCCAGCAATTCGCGCAGGATTCCGGCGCAGGCGTGGGCGCCATCAAAAGCGCGACTCAAGGCTACTTCTCCATCGAAGCGCGCGACGGATCGACAGGCGGATGGGGCGGCGCGGACAGCCCGTTCAAAAAGGTGCGGGTGGTGACGACGGTGAACTTCTCGCTCGACTGATCGGGGTTGCGGGATCGCGGCGCGCTGACGCAATCACAATCACACTGGATGCAATTCCGAGCGCGTAGGGCGATGCTCTTTGCGCGCATTGCTGTTACACTCGCATGGCCCTATTGGCGGCGCTCGCGCCCCTCGCAACGAATCGAAATCATCCCACCTGTCATGCTCGACGCCCTGCGCACCTTCCTGAAGCCAAAGAAGAAAGCCGGTACGGTCTTGCCTTCCGTGCCAGCTGGCACGCGCTATTACGTGATCGGCGACATTCATGGCCGGATGGACCTATACGGCGCGCTGATCGACGCGATTGAGGCCGATGACGCAGCGCAGGGCAAGGCGGAAAGCCATGTGGTTTTGCTCGGCGATCTGGTCGATCGCGGGCCCGACAGCGCGGGAGTGATCGAACGCACCCGGCAATGGCAATCCCGGCGCAGCGTGCGTGTGCTGGCGGGCAACCACGAAGACATGTTTCTGGGCGCCTTTGAAAAGCCCGAGCTCTTACGCCACTTTTTAAAGCATGGCGGGCGCGAGACCTTCGTCTCCTATGGCCTGAGCGAAACCGATCTGGCGACCATGACGCTCGACGAGGTGGCCGAGGCCATCCCCAAACACGTGCCGCAGGCGGACCGCGACTATGTAGCCGCGTTCGAAGAGTGCATCGCGGCAGGCGATTATCTGTTTGTGCACGCAGGCGTCGATCCCTCGGTGCCGCTCGACCAACAGCAACGCAAAGACATGCTGTGGATCCGTGATCGCTTCCTCAATTATGACGGCCCGCTTGAGAAGATTGTGGTGCACGGACACACGATCTTCGATTCGGTGATGGATTGCGGCAATCGCATCGGAATTGACACTGGCGCTTTTCGGTCAGGTGTGCTTACCGCACTCGTGTTGGAGGGCGACCAAAGGCGGGTGGTGCAGGCCATTTCGCAAGAGGACGGCTCCATCGACGTCGTTCATGGCGACATCTGAATAAGAATGCCCGATCAAAGGCGAACGGCTGGTCTTTCAGTGACTGGCCCTTTGGTACGAGGATGCGGATTCAGGCGCCAAACACGCTGAGATCGGGACGGCTCAGTGGATCAGCAGTGAAACATAAGAGACAGGATATCCGATGAAAATTACGATGGTGGGTTCGGGCTATGTCGGGCTTGTATCAGGGGCGTGCTTTGCCGATTTCGGCCATGACGTGGTCTGCATCGACAAGGATGAGAGCAAGATTGCCGCGCTGCACGATGGCGTGATGCCGATCTATGAGCCCGGCCTCGATACGCTGGTCGCCAAGAACGTGGAAGCGGGCCGCCTGACCTTTACGACCGATCTCGCCGAAGGGATCAAGGGCGCGAGCGCGATCTTCATCGCGGTCGGCACGCCCAGCCGCCGGGGCGACGGCCATGCGGACCTCTCCTTTGTCTACGCCGTCGCGCAGGAAGTGGGCGAGAACCTCGCCAATGAAGCCGTCGTCGTGACCAAATCGACTGTGCCCGTGGGCACCGGCGACGAAGTCGAGCGCATCATCCGCGAAACCGGAACGAAGCACCGCTTCGCCGTCGTCTCCAACCCGGAATTCTTGCGCGAAGGTGCGGCCATAGGCGATTTCAAGCGCCCCGACCGCATCGTGATCGGCGCCGAAGACGAGTTTGGCCAGGAGGTCATGCGCGAGGTCTATCGCCCGCTCTATCTCAACGAATCGCCGATCCTGTTCACCAGCCGCCGCACCAGCGAGCTGATCAAATACGCCGGCAACGCCTTCCTCGCGACCAAGATCACCTTCATCAACGAGATGGCCGATCTGTGCGAGAAAGTCGGCGCAAACGTGCAAGACGTTGCGCGCGGGATCGGGATGGACAACCGCATCGGCGCTAAGTTCCTCAACGCAGGGCCGGGCTATGGCGGATCATGCTTCCCCAAGGACACGCTGGCGCTGCTCAAAACGTCCGAGGATTACGACAGCCCCACCCGCATCGTCGAAGCGGTGGTGAAAACAAACGAAAGCCGCAAGCGTGCAATGGGCCGCAAAGTGCTCGACGCATTGGGCGGCGCGGATGTGGCGCGCGGCAAGAAAGCGGCGCTGCTCGGCCTCACCTTCAAGCCCAACACCGACGATATGCGCGACAGCCCGGCCATCGCGATCGGCCAGACGCTGACCGATGCGGGCGTGAAAGTCGCCGCTTTTGACCCTGAAGGCATGGAGCAGGCGCGCCCGGTAATGCCCAACGTCGAGATGTGCGCGGAGCCTTTTGCCGCGATCAAGGACGCCGATGTGGTTGTGATCGTCACCGAATGGGACGCGTTTCGCGCGCTCGACCTTGGCCGCGTGCGCGAATTGGCGAACGAGCCGGTGCTGGTCGACCTGCGCAACGTCTACACTCCGGATGATGTGCGCGGGCTTGGTTTTAAATATGTGAGCGTTGGCCGAATATAAGATAGTGGCGGTCTAAACGCCGATCCAATGGCGGCGGTTGCCGGGTTTCGACAGTCCGATAAACGCCGCAAGTGCGACGAGGATGGCCGCACCGGCGCAAGCAATCGCAATTGCGGAGGCTTCCTGGCCACCGCGAAAGTAGATCGCGAGCAGCGCCCAGCCAAACACCATCGCATACCAGGGATTGCCGCGTGATCGCACGGTGGCCAGCGCCGCAATCACTCCGCCAACCGCGACCATGATCGCAGCCGCGAGCGGATAGGCAAAGTTGCCACCGATCCCGTGATAGACGAGGCTGGCTGAGACATTGACGATGCTCGCCGCCGTGAGCCACGCAGCCAGGCCGCTAAAGACGAGCGCGGTCAACCACCGCTCTTTGTCTGATAGCGTCGGCGCCTCGCACAGCGCGCGAAGGATCATCAAGAGGCTCACGAGCGATGTCAGGATGATGACGACTGAAATAGCGGTAAGGCTCGCAAACTGGGTGTAGATCGCCCAAACGCCTTGCGCAGCCAGAGCGACGGCAGCGGGCCACCCGATGCGCGCCAGAAGATCGTTGGTCTTTTGGGCCGGCAGAAACTGCCAGATCGCGAAGACGGCTGACCCCAGAAATAGTGGCCCCCAGATCGCAAACGCCCAGCCCGATGGCGTAATCAGCGTGCGGATCGCGTCCGAGCGACTTCCGATGGGTTCTCCCAAGCCAAGCTGGGGCAGATAGGTCGCACCGATCTGGACAATGACCGCAAGAATGATGGCGAGGCGCTGTGCGAAGCTGCGATCAGCCGGGTGTAAGGAATTCATCAGGTTCAGGATCTTTCCGGCGTAGGTAAACGGAGATGGGCCAAGCGCGATGCAAACACTGCAACGCTTTGACTTGTATACGACGCGTCGTTCGGATCGATCCATCGCCGCTCGAGAAAACGCATCAGGGGGCGTCATAAGCCGGGTTCTGTGGCCGTGACCGGTATACGAAAGCACCAGCGCCACGGTGGCAACCATTCATCTGGGCCGCCTGTTGCCAGACGGCTCAAGCAGCCAACCCGGGTTTCGTCGGGGCGAAACACCCCTGCCCTGAAACGGGCGCGAGACCCCTATTTGGCCTTGCTCCGGGTGGGGTTTGCCATGCGGGTCTTGTTGCTAAGCCCCCGGTGCGCTTTTACCGCACCCTTTCACCCTTGCCTGTGCGCCGGATCAGATCCGGGGCCATCGGCGGTTTGCTCTCTGTGGCACTTTCCCTTGCCCCAAATCCAACCGGATCCGAGGCCGGCGGGCGTTACCCGCCACCCTTGTTTCGTGGAGCCCGGACTTTCCTCTCACAACAACCCGCTCATACTGAGCGCGTCGAAGGAGCGGCTGCCTCGGCCCCCTGATACGAAGCGCGCCTATAGCGCCGCCGTCCGCTCAAGGAAAGCCGCGCCGTCCGCCCCTCATCGCGCGACCCCACGGTCGCGGTCGAGCAGCAATTGAAACAGGATCGCGCCCAATTGTTTGTCAGGCAGGCCTTCAATCCGATCAGGGCGCCACCGGCGCTCAAAAGCCTCGACCGCGTTGCGCCCTTCGGTGATGTCATAGCCGAACCGTTCGAGCGCGAGGTAAAACGCGCCTTCGTTCTGGAACGGATCGCCCAGATCAAGCTTATCCGGTTTTGGCAAGCACAGACCGCATTCGGCGAGGCGGTCCCATGGGAAAAGCTCACCCGGATCGGTCTTGCGCGCAGGCGCCACATCGGAATGGCCGACCACATTGGCGCGCGGGATATCGTATTCCTTCACGATCCGCGCGAGCAGCGGGATCAGCGCGTCGATCTGGCGCGGGTCAAAGGCGCGATAGCCGCCATTTTGGGGGTTGTGCCCCGGATGATCGAGCTCAATCCCGACGCTGGCGGAGTTCACGTCCTTCTCGCCGCGCCAATAGCTTTTGCCCGCGTGCCAGGCGCGCTTGTCTTCGGGCACCAGCTGGGTGACAATGCCCTCTTCGCTAATGAGGTAATGCGCGGAAACGCCGCCTTCTTGGGTGGTGAGCCGCTCAAGCGCGGTCTCAATCGGTTTCATCTCGGTGTAGTGGATCACCGCCATCGTGATCGGCCGCTCGCGCTCGCCGAAATTGGGCGATGGCGCGATGGCGTGGACTAGCTCGCTTTTCTGCATTCCCCCGATACGCTCCCCCTCAAAGGCCTTTAGCTTCGATGCGGTCCCTGTGCCTTACCCGATCATGCCTTCTGGCTGAGGCAGAACGGCCCCCAAAACCAATGCACCATCGCCCAGCGCGTATTGCAGCCCTCCGCCAAGTTCCTGCGCCAACAGCGCGATCATGTGTGCGGCTGCGGTTCGGCTGGAGATTTCATCCGGGCTCAGCTCATCCTGCAAGGCGCGGCCAATCGTTTCATCGAACGCGATCTTCTCGGCGGTGGCGCGTGCGACGATCTCGATATTGCCGTCCCGTTTCTCCGCGCCGATATCCAGCGTGCCGCCGCGTACCAGCGCATCGAGCGCGATCTGTGACAGATTAAGCAGCACTTTGACCGCCGGTTTGGGCAAACTAGGCTCGTCGATGGCCCAGTTCAGCGTCACGCGCTTCGCATCAGCCGCCAGCGCGGTGACCACGTCTTGCGCCTCCTCAACCGGCACCACTTCGCCAAAACCACCCGCCGCGCCGAACGCGAGGCGGAAGAATTTGAGCTTATCCGTGCTGATCTTGGCCGATTGTTCGAGCAATTCGATCACTTTGGCGCGCATATCGGGATCGGTCTCATCCGCGAGCAGTTCCAGCCCGTTCGACAGCGCGCCAACGGGCGAAAGCATGTCATGGCACAGGCGCGAACACAAAAGGGCAGCCAGATCGGTCGGCGAAGTCATAATGGGGTCGCTCTCCCACAAGCGTTGGTAAGGATTGGCGCCCTGTTTAGGCGCAAATGAGCGCGCCTGCCACCCGGCGCGCGCGGTTTGCCCCCATTGCATCGCACAGGCGGCACGCGCGGTGGCGCGGCGCACCATCGCGCCCTCTGTCAGGCCTCTTCGATCAGGATATCAAGCGGTTGAAAGCCACCGGGTTCATCGCGCCAGAATTGCACATCGCGCCCCGCTGCAATCGCCCAGATCCGCCCGTCGCCCGGCGCCTGCGCCTGATCCGTAGGCGATGGCACCGCCTTGCCATTTGGATGCGAGTGAAAATATCCCATCAATCGCGGCCCGCCGCTGCGTTCGTCGCGATAGGCGTTGATGAGAGCTTGCGGTTCGATCTCGAAATGCGTGCGCGGCTTGGGGTGCGCGTTGCGCGTTTCCAGTGCCTCGCAAATCGACTCGTCCCCTTCCGCCTTGCATCCCAACAACAGGCCGCACGCTTCAATCGCGCCAGCCTCGGCGCTGGCTCGCCGGATCTCGTCGAACGCCTCTCTTGTCACTTTGAGTGTCATCCCGCATGCACCTAGCATGTCTCAAGGCCAAATCATCACAGGCACAACCCTTAGCGCCGGGCGGCTCGACAAGGTGTTGGCCGAGACGACCGACCTGAGCCGCGCGCGGGTGCAGGCCCTGATCGCTGAGGGCGCGGTTGCGGTGGGCGGCGTGACGGCAACCAGCGCGTCGACCAAGGTCGCGTTAGGCTCGGCGTTTGAGCTCAACGTCCCCGCCGCCATCGAACCGGAAGCCAGACCGCAGGATATCGCGCTCAATATCGCCTTTGAGGATGACCATCTGGTCGTGGTGGACAAGCCCGCTGGCATGGTCGTCCACCCTGCGGCGGGTAATCCCGATGGTACGCTGGTCAACGCGCTGCTGCACCATTGCCGAGGTCAACTGTCCGGGATCGGCGGCGTCGCGCGCCCTGGCATCGTCCACCGCATCGACAAGGACACGTCCGGCCTGCTGGTGGTCGCCAAATCCGATGCTGCGCATGAAGGGCTCGCTGCGCAATTCGCGCAGCACACGGTGCATCGCCGCTACCTTGCGGTCACGGGCGGCACGCCGAGCCCGGCTGAAGGTACGATCAACGAGCGACTCGGGCGATCCGACGCCAACCGCAAGAAAATGGCTGTGCTGCCAAAGAATTCCTCACGCGGGAAAACGGCGATTACGCATTATACCGTGCTCGACCGCTTCGACCACGCCGCGCTCATCGAGTGCCGCTTGGAAACGGGGCGGACGCACCAGGTGCGCGTTCACTGCGCGTCAATCGGCCATGCGCTATTAGGAGATCCAGCCTACGGCAGAACACCCAAACCCCTGAAAGCGCTGCTGGGCCGCCTCGGATTTGCCCGGCAGGCTCTGCACGCGGCGCAGCTTGGATTTGTGCATCCGATTTCGAGGGAATTCGTATCTTTTTCGAGCGATCTTCCAAAAGACATGATGGAACTGATCGACGAACTGGGTTGTTCTAATCGATGAAAGTTACGGCGCAGTCCGTGGACTTGGTGTATAGGTAACCATGTGGCCCGATCAGCCGGATGCCCTTCAGGGGTCTGACAAAACGTGGCCGACGCAAGAAAGGTTAGGGAAGACGTGAGTAAAGCAAACACAGTCCCGGCGCTGAGCGGAGAGCAGAGCCTCAACCGCTATCTGTCGGAAATCAAGAAATACCCCGTGCTGACGGCGGAGCAGGAATACATGCTCGCCAAACGCTACGAAGAGCACGAAGACCCCGAAGCGGCCGCGCAATTGGTGTCGAGCCACCTTCGGCTCGTGGCGAAAATCGCCATGGGGTATCGCGGCTATGGCCTGCCGGTCAGCGACCTCATTTCCGAAGGCAATGTGGGCCTGATGCAGGGCGTCAAGAAGTTCGAGCCTGAGCGTGGTTTCCGCCTCGCGACCTACGCGATGTGGTGGATCAAGGCGAGCATTCAGGAATACATCCTGCGCTCGTGGAGCCTCGTCAAAATGGGCACCACCGCGGCTCAGAAAAAGCTGTTCTTCAACCTTCGCCGGATGAAGAAACAGCTCGAAGCCTACGAAGACACTGACCTGTCGCCGGACGACCTGAACAAGATCGCGACCGATCTGGGCGTGCCTGAGCAAGAAGTCATCAATATGAACCGCCGGATGATGATGGGCGGCGATGGCTCGCTCAACACCCCCATGCGTGGCGGCGAAGAGGGCGCGGGCGAATGGCAGGACTGGCTGACCGATGATCGCCCGCTGCAGGATGAGACCGTCGCGGACGCGCAGGAAGCAAGCGTGCGCCACGACATGCTGGTGGAAGCGATGGACTCGCTGAACGAGCGCGAGCAGCACATTCTGACCGAACGCCGCCTGACGGAAAAACCGCAGACGCTCGAAGAGCTTTCGCAGGTCTACGACGTGTCACGCGAACGCATCCGCCAGATCGAAGTGCGCGCGTTCGAAAAGCTGCAGAAAGCGATGCAGCGGATTGCTGGCGAGCGATTGCTGCCGGGGATGGCATAAGCGCTAACCCTCTTTGAAAAGGGCGGCTCTTGTGGTCGCCCTTGTTGTTTTGGCAGAGCTTTTTAAACCCTATCGTCATCGCGGACCTGATCCGAGATCCAGCTTGCGTGCCATCTGGCACTATGGAGAAGCCAAACCTTGAGCAAGGTCGGTGGCGACGGTCGATGGAGGCGACTTCTGAGCATGTAGCAATTGGCCGCAGAAACCGCCTTACAGCGCCAGTTTGATGACTGCTATTGGGGCGGCTTTAGTTTTGCAGCCGGGCGTTTCGAATGCGCTCACCCCGCCCCCGCCAAATCCAGCACCGCCGCCACCATCGCTTTGGTGCCCAAAGTCACGCTTTCGCGCGGGGCGATTTTGAATAGCGGCGAGTGGTGCGAAGGGACACGCTCGCCGCCTGCGTCTTCGGCGTCGAACGCGGCTTGCGGGGTTCCGCCCACGGCGAAGTAGTAGCCGGGCACGTCCAGTTCATCGGCGACGAAATAGGCGAAATCCTCCGCGCCCATGCCCTTTTGCTCGAAGGGGATGAACGCCTCTTCGCCCAGTTCGCGTTTCATCACGCCGTTGAGGCGCCGCGCGAGTTCGGGGTCGTTATAGGTCACCGGGGTGCCCGCAATATGTTCGACCACAACGGGTTTGTCGTCAGGCAGACCGTGCGCCTTGCCGACATTGACCGCAACGCGCTCAATCGCTTCGAGCAATTGCGCGCGCACCTCTTCGTCGTTCGAGCGCACAGTGAGCTGCAGATTGGCTTCGTCGGAGATGATGTTGTGCTTTGAGCCGGAGTGGAACGATCCGACCGTGATGACGCCGGGGTCAAGCGGGCTGACTTCGCGGCTGATGATCGATTGCAGCGCGGTCACGATCTGGCTTGCGATGTAGACAGGATCGCGGCCCCGGTGCGGGCTCGCGCCGTGCGCGCCGATGCCG
Organism: Pseudomonadota bacterium; assembly: GCA_039033515.1. GTDB lineage: Bacteria > Pseudomonadota > Alphaproteobacteria > Sphingomonadales > Sphingomonadaceae > Erythrobacter. The sequence continues at coordinate 42,568 of JBCCCM010000014.1, read as the reverse complement.
GGGACGGTGATATCAACCGAATCCGAGCTCGAATACTGAATCCCCTCTGCCGCTGAGACTTTGCCCGTGGGCAGCGGGCTCGCGACGTGGAAGGCGAGCGCGTAGTCCGGCTTGCCAAAGCGATCATAGAGGCCATCGGCTAGCATCGCCTTGGCCCCGCCCACGCGCTCTTCGGCGGGCTGGACAATGAACATGAGCGTGCCCGACCATTTGTCTTTCATGGCCATAAGCTGGCGCGCCGTGCCCACCATGCTGGTGATGTGCACATCGTGTCCGCAGGCGTGCATCACCGGGTATTCCTTGCCATCCTGGCCCACTTGCGTCGCGGTCGAGGCGTAATCGAGCCCCGATTTCTCCTCCACCGGCAGGCCGTCCATATCCGCACGCAGCAGGATCAGCGGGCCCTCGCCGTTTCTGACCATACCGACGACGCCGGTGCCGCCAACATTCTCGGTTACCTCAAGACCCGCATCGCGCAGTTCCTTGGCCATGCGCGCGGCGGTCTTGTTCTCGAGGTAGGAGAGTTCGGGATTGCGATGAAAATGCTCGAACAGCGGGGCCAGATAGCTGTCGTAATCCGCTTCGACCGAAGCGGCGATCTCTTCCATATTAGCCAGCGCAGGAGCGCTGATCGTGGCGGCGGCGAGTGCGATGGATGCAGCGGCGGTGGAAAGAAGGCGCATGTGGGGTCTCCCGAATGTCTGTCATGCGCACCGAAGCATGAGAGCGAAACGGGTGCAAGAGCGGGGTAATTGCTCTTGGCGCAAGCGCCGCCTAAATCGGCATTCATGCAACGCTTCGTCACGTTCGTTTTGCGCCTGATCGCGCAGGTCATCTTGTGGTTCATCGGCATCAGCCTGGCGCTGGTGCTGATCTTTGCGGTCGTCCCGGTGCCAGTCACGATCACCATGCTCAGCGACGAAAACGGCGCGGTGCGCGATTGGGAACCGCTTAGCGAGATCGATCCCAACCTGGTCGCCGCCGTAATCGCATCGGAAGACGCTAAGTTTTGCAGCCATGCTGGGTTCGACACCGAAGCGATTCAGAAAGCCTATGAGGAAAACCAGAAAGGCGGGCGCATCCGGGGCGGGTCCACCATCAGCCAGCAAACCGCGAAGAACGTCTTTTTGTGGCAGAACGGCGGCTACACGCGAAAGGCGCTGGAGGCGTGGTTCACCTTCTGGATCGAGAACATCTGGGGCAAACGGCGGATCATGGAGGTTTATCTCAACGTCGCGGAAACCGGCATCGGCACTTACGGGGCCACAGCGGGGGCTGAACGCTACTTTGGCACCTCCGCCGCGCGTCTGACCCGATCGCAAGCCGCGCGCATGGCCGTGGCTCTGCCCCAGCCTAAGAAGCGCAGCGTGCGCGCGCCCAGCGGATGGCTCGCCCGCCATGGACGGCGGGTGGAAAGCGGGATCGCGACGGTCCAGAACGAAGGGCTCGACGCCTGCGTTTATCCCAAGGATTAGAATGTCTTTTGATGCACCGAGGCGCTCGCGGACGCATCGCCATTGACGAACGCGGCCCCCATGGGCATGCGAATATCCATGGGGAGCGATTTTCAGCCTGTGCCGACCACAGCGTTTAAGCGCCTGATTGTTCCTGTGCGCATGCGCCGCTCCCCGCGTCGCCTTTGCAAATCGCCTCTGGGTGCTACGCTATGAGCGAGCCGCGCCCTCCCAGCCGCACGACCAGCACACCAGAAGCGCGCGAAGCGCTGCGTGCCGCGATGGTGCGTCTGGCTGATGGTGACAGCGCGGCATTGGAAGAAATATACTCCGCCACCCGGGTGAAACTGTTTGGCATCTGCTATCGTATCTTGGGCGACAGGAAGGAGGCGGAAGACGCTTTGCAGGACGTCTATGTGAATCTTTGGCAGCGTGCGGATCGCTATGATCCGCAGCGCGCGAGCCCGATCAGTTGGCTCGCCACGTTCGCGCGCAACCGCGCGATCGATCGCCTGCGCACGGGTAAAGTGCGCTCGGGCGCGGTGGCCGTCGAAGAAGCCGCTCCGCTGCCTGATACGTCTCCGCTAGCTGACAGTCTGCTGATCGATGCTGAGCGTGACGCGCAGATCCATAAATGCCTCAAGGGTCTCGATGAAAACGCGCAAGGTTACATCCGCGCCGCCTTTTTCGAGGGCCGAACCTACGCCCAACTGGCCGAAACCGCCGATGTGCCGCTGGGCACGATGAAGAGCTGGATTCGGCGCGGACTGATGAAACTTCGCACTTGCCTCGAAGCGAGCGAACGCGAAGGGAGCGCTCAGTGACGCAGGGCCCGACAGACACTCCTGAAACTGGCCCGGACCGCGAACGCATTCTGGCGGCTGAATATTCGCTCGGTCTGCTCGAAGGTGAGGAATTGCTCGCCGCGCGCGGACGCATGGCAAGCGATCCTGAATTTGCGGCCCGCCGGGAATGGTGGGACGAATGGTTTGTTCCGCTGACCGATGAGGTGGCGGGCGCAGAGCCTGGCGCGCATGTCTGGGACGCGATAGCGACGCAAGTCTCGCCGCCGGCGGCTGCTGAGCCGGTTTCAACCGGCGCTCCGGCGGCTTCGAACGTCGTGTTGCTCGATATGGAGCGCAAAGTGCGCCGTTGGCAGTGGACCGCTGGCCTTACAAGCGCGGCGGCGGCTGTGGCCTTGGCGCTCTTCGCAACTTCGCCGAGCGTTGACGCGGTGCCCGACACTACACCGACGCTGGCGGCGACTGAAGCGCCTTTAATGGCTTCGATCCCGGTGGGGGAGACCTTGCGCCTTGGGGTCACCTACCTCCCGGAGAGCGAGGAAATGTTGGTCTCCGCCGCCGGGCTTGCCGCTGATGGCGTGCACGATCACGAATTGTGGCTGGTTCCGGGCGATGGCAGCGCGTTGCAATCATTGGGTGTGGTTGTCCCCGGTGAAGAACGCCGCGTGACACTTGCGGCCGATGTAGCGCGCAATATGGCCGACGGCGCGTCCCTCGTCCTTACACGAGAGCCTATCGGCGGAAAGCCGGACGGCGTCGGTGCGGGCCCCGTGGTCGCGCAAGGGGCCTTCGCCGCGGTCTGATCGACCCGGCTTTGCGCCTCCCTTCGCCGTAGAGCGTCAGCGCTCAAAATACGTCAATTTGCAATTTTGAAATAAAAATGAGCACTCTTGCATCCGCATTGAAAAGCAACGCGTAGCTTCGGCGCAAGATCGGGAGGACTTGCAGCAACAAAAGGAGAATGCAATGACCTCGATTTCAAACCAGATTTCTCAACTCGGTAAAGTCGCCATCATGGCCCTCGCCGTCGCCTCCACCAGCGTGATCGGCCTCGCCCCCACCGCACCCGCTTACGCCCACGGCCACAAGAAGCGTGCCCCCGCCGACCTCGTCGACACCGCCGCCAAGAGCAAGGTTCACAAAACGCTCGTCGCCGCCGTCAAGGCCGCCGATCTGGTCGACACGCTCAAGAGCGATGGCCCCTTCACCGTTTTCGCGCCCACCGACACCGCCTTTGCCAAATTGCCTGAGGGCACGGTGGAAAGCCTGGTTCAGCCCCAGAATAAAGGCGCTTTGTCCGGCATTCTCACCTATCACGTTGTTGCTGGCCGCGTTCGCAGCAGCGACCTTGTGAACCTCATCAACTCCGGTGGCGGCGAAGCCACGATCAAAACCGTCGCCGGCGGCACGCTGAGCGCGCGTCTGTCGGGCTCGAACATCGTGATCACTGATGGCGCGGGCCGCGTCACGGCGGTGACTAAGGCCAACGTGACCACAGCCAATGGTGTGATCCACTTCACCGACGGCGTGTTCCTGCCCGCCTAAGGCAAAGGTCCAACCGGTTCGCGCGCTGCTCTCTTCTACCAAAAAGAACGAGCAATGCGCGAACCGACCGGCGCTGCCCCCGCGCCCGGTCAGCGCCCCCTTTTTAACCTACGAGCTAAACCGTCCCCCGCGCGTGCTGTGCGCTTCATCGCACCACGCAGCCCGGCTTTGCATCTGCACCCACGGCCAAGCCGTAGCTTTTGCGCAAGACCGGAGAGGGGACTTGCGCCCACCATAAGGAGACACTTTATGACTTCGATCCCGACCCGTTTCAAAACCGCTTTGATCGCCGCGCTGGCTGCGTCTGCCGGCCTCACCATCGCCGCCGCGCCCGCACAGGCCGACGGCCATATGGAAGCCGCCAAGCCCGACATCGTCGCCACCGCCATGAGCACCGGAATGCACGAAACGCTGGTGACCGCAGTGAAGGCCGCTGGTCTCGTCGAAACGCTGCAAGGCCCCGGCCCGTTCACCGTGTTCGCGCCGACCGACCATGGCTTTGCCAAGCTGCCCGATGGCACGGTCGAAACGCTGGTGAAACCCGCGAGCAAAGACACGCTCACCAAAATCCTGACCTATCACGTCGTCGCTGGCGAAGTGAAAGCGGCTGATCTCATCAACCTGATTGAGACCAATGGCGGCGAATACAGCATCGCGACCGTGGCGGGCCCGATGCTCACCGCGCGCATCGTCGACGGCAAAGTCATGATCGAGGACGCCACCGGAGCGATGACCACCGTCACCGCGACCGACGTGATGACGTCAAACGGCGTTATTCACGTGACGGACGGCGTCTTTCTGCCGGGCTGATCCGTAACTCACACACAAGTCAGCGCGGCCTCACCGTTCCCATCCTCCCACTCGAGGTTGCGCAATCCAAGGCTCCGCCCGGTGACCTCCATCATCGGGCGGAGTTTTTGTATCCGCGCTGGGCGCTCTGGGCATCCGGAAGCGCGTTGATCGTTCTTCGCTGTTATGCTTCACGCAGGCTAGGGCAAGAGGAGGAGGCTCATGACCTTTCGCGTGGTCATCCCGATTTTCAACGACGTCACGCAGCTGGATTTTACCGGCCCGGCGCAGCTGTTCGCCAAGGTGCCAGACGTCGATCTGTGCATTGCTTCGAAAGATGCAAGGGCGGTCCAAACGGATAGCGGATTTGCGGTCGCGGCGCCCTACACCTTTGCCGATTGCCCGCCCGCCGATCTGATCTGCGTGCCCGGAGGCGGCGGGATCATGGACGCGATCCGCGATCCCTGTTTTCTGAGCTTTGTGGAGCGCCAGTGTAGCGGGGCGCGATACGTCACGTCGGTTTGCACCGGAATGTTCGCATTAGGCGCGCTTGGCCTGGTGGAAGGGCGAAAGGTCACGACGCATTGGGGCTACACCGACGTGATCGCCGATTGCGGCGGGATCTTTACGCGAGGCCGCGTGGTGATTGATGGCAACCTGATCACGGCGGGCGGGGTCACCTCGGGCATCGACTTCGGCCTCACCGTGATCACGCACGTCTTCGGCGAACCGATCGCGCGGCTGATCCAGCTGGCGATGCAATACGATCCGCAACCGCCCTTCGCGAGCGGACATCCTGACCAAGCGCAACCCGAAACACGGGCGGCGGCGAATACGATCTACATCGAGCGCGCGCACCAGATGCGCGAAGCGCTGCGCGACGCAGCCGGAAGCGATGCGCCTAGTCGCTGAGCGCGAAATCCACCGCCGCCGCGCAGTGCAAGGCGGTGGTGTCGAACAGCGGCAGCGCGCTGTGCTGCGGCTTGATCAGCAGCATTAATTCCGTGCAGGCGAGCGTGATGGCGGTGACGCCTTGAGCCTTGAGGTCTGCGATCACTCCGTGCGCGAAGTCCCGCGAGCTTTCGCGCACTTCGCCTGCGCATAATTCGTCAAAGATGATCCGATGGAGTTCTTTGCGGTCCTCCGTCTGGGGAATCGCGACGTCGATCCCCTGCGTGGCGAGCCGTTCGGCGTAAAATTGCTTCTCCATCGTAAAGCGCGTCGCGAGCAAGCCGACTTTGCGATGACCAGCACGGCTGAGCGCGCGCCCCAGCGGGTCGGCGATATGAACCAGCGGGATCGAAACCGCCTTCTCCACCTGTGGCGCGACCAAATGCATCGTGTTCGTCGCAATCACCAAGCCATCCGCGCCCGCGCGCTCCAGCCCGGCTGCCGCTTCGCTCAACAGAGCACCCAACGCGTCCCAAGCGTCCTCGGCCTGCCACTGCGCGATCTGCGCGAAGTCGAAGCTGTGCATAAGGATCTTGGCCGAAGCGATCCCGCCCACCCGATCACGCACGCCCTCATTGATCAGCGCGTAATACTGCGCTGAGCTCTCCCAGCTCATGCCGCCCAGAATGCCGATGGTTTTCACGAGGCTTTTCCCGGCAGACGTGAACATGCTCGGCCGCTCTTACGGTTCTCAAAGACCGAGATTCTTTCAGAGAGGTTTCTGAAACACAGTCTCAACTAGGCGGCGGTTTTCGGAAGAAGCGATTTGCGCTGACACAGTATTTGGATGTTCGCATATCACATGATTTAGTATCTGTCGTAGAACTACTCGCTCATCGCTTTGCGGAAGAAGACGATACAACTCCTTACCGGGTTGGCTGAGTAGCGCAATTGGAACGTGCAATCGAGGCGGTCCATCTGGGATTTTCACAAGTCCAAATAGCTCCCGATTTGGAAATATGTAGACGTCAGGCTCCTGTTTAGAAACAAAACGAGCACTCGTCACAGTCGAATCCTGCAGAATACCCCAATCAGCAAGAGACTTTAGGAGCTCAAACTTCGAGCCTTCGCTCCACTCGTCCCCGACCGTGACAAGAGCGTCTCCAGTCATAATTTGACACGACGCCTTCTGAAAAGAGGTTGCTATACTAGGACTTAACTCCGAAACTAAGCGCAATGTCCGAAATGAAAAGGTACCAGGCTGCTTGAACTCACCAGCTAACATCCGCGCCCAAACGCTCTGCATCTGCTCATCTGAAACCTCCTCTGCGAAGCCGGTGAACTTACGACGCCAATCTTCAGATATCTCTTCTTCTGGTGGCTCGTCAGCGTCGGATATATCCTCTGCCGCTTGAGCACTCGCAAGCCGAAGAATTTCGTTCAGATTTTCTTGTCGGTCAATTTGGTCATCAATCGAGCGAAAGATAGCGAGTGCGGCGAGCTCCGGATTTGCCTTGATCCGTGCCGATAGCACTTCAGCACCAGCGACAGCGATCGCGTCGCTTAGTATCGCTCGCCCACGTGCTGCATCGCCCTCTTGCGTTAAGGCCTTAACGACCTCGGGAGCCACTCGCCTCCCAGCAAATCGCGTGACCGTGCTAAACAACTTATCGCGCCAAGGATTGGGAAGCATCCCGATCCCTAGCTCAATTAATCTCGGGACAGCAGCGTCATGCTCGTCATCTGACAATCCTGCTCTCCCGGTAGCCAGAGAACGTGTAGATCAGGCCGCGGCTTCTTTCTCTTTATCGTCGTCGTTGGAGACGACCTGAACCGGCTCTTTCTTGCCCGCGACCACGTCCGCATCGACCACGACTTCGCTGACATTTTCCATGTCGGGCAGGTCAAACATCGTATCGAGCAGAATGCCTTCGACGATGGAGCGCAGCCCGCGCGCGCCGGTTTTACGCTTGATCGCGCGTTCGGCGATCGCTTTCAGAGCGTCGTCGGTGAAGGTCAGATCAACATCTTCAAGCTCGAACAGCTTACTGTACTGCTTGACGATGGCGTTTTTCGGCTCGGTCAAGATGGTGACGAGAGCGTCGACATCGAGATCATGCAGCGTCGCAATAACCGGCAGACGACCGACAAATTCGGGGATGAGGCCGAATTTGAGCAAATCTTCGGGCTCGCTCTTTTCCAGCAACTCGCCAACCTTGCGCTTTTCCGGGTCGGCGACATGCGCGCCAAAACCGATCGAGCGTTTTTGCAGACGGTCCGCAATGATCTTGTCGAGACCGGCAAAAGCACCGCCACAGATGAACAGGATGTTGGTCGTATCGACTTGCAGAAATTCCTGCTGCGGATGCTTGCGGCCGCCCTGCGGCGGGACCGACGCGGTGGTGCCCTCCATCAGTTTCAGCAGCGCTTGCTGCACACCCTCACCCGACACATCGCGCGTGATCGAAGGGTTTTCCGCCTTGCGCGTGATCTTGTCGATCTCGTCGATATAGACGATGCCGTGCTGCGCTTTTTCAACATTGTAGTCGGAGGATTGCAGCAGCTTCAGGATGATATTCTCGACATCTTCGCCGACATAGCCCGCCTCAGTCAGGGTCGTTGCATCCGCCATTGTGAACGGCACGTCGAAAGTGCGCGCCAGCGTTTGCGCGAGCAGCGTCTTACCCGTGCCGGTCGGACCGACGAGCAGAATGTTCGACTTGGCGAGCTCGACCCCATCGGTTTTACCCGAATGTTTAAGCCGCTTATAATGGTTGTGCACCGCGACCGAGAGGTTCCGTTTCGCGGAATTCTGGCCGATGACGTAATCGTTCAGCGTCGCGTAGATGTCCTTGGGCGTTGGCACCTCGTCATCTTTTTTGCCCGCGATGCCCGCTTTGGTTTCTTCGCGGATGATATCGTTGCACAGCTCCACGCATTCATCACAGATGAACACGGTTGGTCCTGCGATCAGCTTGCGCACTTCATGCTGCGATTTCCCGCAGAAACTGCAATACAGAGTGCTCTTGCTGTCGGATCCGCTCAATTTCGTCATTCCTGCTTCCCTCGAATCCGCGCGATTCGCAGTGTGAATCGAACCCGGATTCGCAAACAATATCGCTCACGCCATATGAATCAACGCTTGGCGCGGTATTTTACGTCCGTTCAGGCGGTATCACCGCGCTGCAGCACGCAGATTAATGGTCGGCGACCCGGTTATTCCGGCGCGCCGCCCGAACCTTCCGGTTCGCCGTCCGCATCAGCCTCGGGACGGGTTTCGAAAACTTCGTCGACCAGACCAAATTCCTTCGCCTCCTCGGCTTCAAGGAAGGTATCGCGGTCCATCGCCTTTTCGATTTCCTCAAGGCTCTTGCCTGTGAATTGAACGTAAAGGTCGTTCATCCGCTTGCGGATGCGCAGGATCTCGCGCGCCTGGATTTCGATGTCCGACGCCATACCGCGCGCACCGCCCGAAGGCTGGTGCACCATCACGCGCGCATTCGGCAGCGCGACGCGCATGCCCGGCTCACCCGCCGCCAGCAGGAAGCTACCCATCGAGGCCGCCTGACCCATCACCACAGTCGAGACGCGCGGGCGAATATAGCGCATCGTGTCATAGATCTGCAGGCCCGCGGTCACCACGCCGCCGGGCGAGTTTATGTACATGCTGATCGGCTTGGACGGGTTTTCGCTTTCGAGGAACAACAGCTGCGCGGTGATCAGCGAGGCCATGCCGTCTTCGATCTGACCGGTCACAAACACGATGCGTTCGCGCAACAGGCGCGAGAAAATGTCAAAGCTGCGCTCGCCCCGGCTGGTCTGTTCGACCACGACCGGCACCAGAGCCCCGGTCAGAGGGTCGCGCATAAACTGGCCCTGAGAGCCGAAGGTGTCGCCTTTATCGCCGAGCATGTCGATCATGTGGGGTGTTCCCTTTTTTGAATTGGAGTGGTTATTTCGGAGCCCGCCGCACATTGTTCAAGGGGCTTAACCAATTAGCGCGCGAAAGCCTTCGCAATTGCGCTTGCGTGCGGCCCTTTGAAGCGCAAGAAGTTGAGCGATGATACCGAAACGCCCTGCAGAACGCATCTTCGCGGCAAGCTTTCTTGCCATGGCAACCATAACCATCGCGCTTGGCGGCGGGTTTGCACTGGCGCAGGAGGGTGCAAGAGCACCGCAGGCGGGTGAAAGCGCCAGTTTCGACCCTGAGGTAGAAGCCGCCGCGCATGTCAGCCGGATAGAGCAGTTCAACACGGGCCCCGATGGCCTCAACGCTGTGATCATTCATTCCAAAACCGCCGCGTTCAAAGCGCGCGCGCTCAAAAATGTGGGTATATTGGGCGGGCGCAGCGTGCTGGTGAAAGACAATATCGAGACCGAGGAATTTGCGACCACGGCGGGCAGTCTGGCTCTGCGGTACAACTTCACCCGCCGCGACGCGCCCATGATCGCCAACCTGCGCCGCGCGGGCGGCATGGTGTTGGGCAAAACCAATCTTTCCGAATGGGCCAATATTCGCGGCGACAATTCGACGAGCGGCTGGAGCGCGGTGGGCGGCCTGACCCGTAATCCTCACGCGATTGATCGCAACACCTGCGGATCGTCCTCGGGCAGCGGCGCGGCGGTGGCGGCGGGCATGGCTTGGGGCGCAATCGGGACGGAAACGAACGGATCGATCACCTGCCCGGCCTCGATCAACGGCGTGGTGGGATTCAAGCCCAGCGTCGGTATCATCAGCCGCACGCATGTGATCCCGATCAGCTCCACGCAGGACACCGCCGGGCCGATGACCCGCACGGTAAGCGACGCCGCCATGCTGCTGAGCGCGCTAGCGGGCGAGGATCCCGCCGATAGCGCAACTATGGGCGTCCCGCGCGTCGCCGATTACAGCGAAGGCCTCGACAGCTTTTCACTCAAGGGCGTGCGCATCGGCGTCATGGTCAACCAGATCGGCAACCGCGAAGATCTGCGCGCCGCTTTCTACCGCGCGCTGGCCGATCTGAAACGCGCAGGCGCGGTGCTGGTGGATGTGGAGCACGACATCAACGGGGAAATGTTCCGCGACAGCTTCACCGTGCTCAAATTCGAGTTGCGCGAAGAGATGGGCAAATATCTGCGCTCCATCCCCGAGATGCGCGGCGTTGAGACCCCTCGCAGCCTCGCGGATCTGATCGCGTTCAACAACGCCAATGCCCGCCGGGAACTGCGCTGGTTCGGGCAAGAGACCTTTATCGAGGCCGAAGCGGAGACCGACCGCAAAAAGTACGAGAAAGCGCGCGAGAACGCTGTGCGTATCGCGGGCAAGGAAACGCTCGATGCGATCATGGCTGAGAACGACGTGCAGTTCCTGATCGCGCCCACACGCGGTCCCGCATGGGTCAGCGATCTGGTCAACGGCGACAGCTTTAACGGGTCGATCGGTTTCGGCTCACCCGCCGCAATTGCGGGCTATCCGCACCTTACTATGCCTATGGGCGCGGTCGAGGGTCTGCCGGTGGGGATCAGCCTTTTCGGCGCCAAATGGGCCGATCACGATGTGCTCAAATTGGGCCGCGCCTACGAAAAAGCGCGGACAGCCAAGCTGCCCGCGCCTTCGTTCGAGCGGTGGAAACCCGCTCAATAGGATGCAACGTGCAATTTAGGCCGCGTCGTCGGCCTTTTTCGCCGGAGCCTTCTTGGCTGCCGGTTTTTTGGCAGCAGGCTTCTTAGCGGCTGGTTTCTTGGCCGGAGCTTTCTTGGCGGGTGCCTTCTTCGCAGCCGGTTTTTCCTCGGTTTCCGCGTCGTCTGTCTTGGCCGCGGCCTTCTTTGCCGGAGCCTTTTTGGCGGGCGCTTTTTTGGCCGGGGCCTTCTTCGCGGCGGGCTTTTTCTTGGGCGCAGCCTTTTCCTTTTCCGCCTCGACATCGTCGTCGGCTTCAATCGCGGCCTGCAGTTCCTCGGCGGTCACTTCACGCTCGGTGACTTCGGCCTTGTCGAACAGGAAGTCGACGACCTTGTCTTCGTAAAGCGGCGCGCGCAGCTGAGCGGCAGCCATCGGCTCTTGCTGGATGTACTGCACGAAACGCTCGCGGTCTTCCTCGCGATATTGCGCGGAGGCCTGCTGGATCAGCATCTGCATTTCCTGGGCCGTGACTTCGATCTTGTTCGCCTGACCGATTTCGGAAAGGAGCAGACCCAGACGCACGCGGCGCTCGGCAATAGACTTGTAGTCGTCTTTTTCCTCTTCGATCTGCTTCAGTGCGGCTTCGGGATCTTCCTCGTTCGCCGCTTCTTGCTGAAGCTGTTGCCAGATTTGCTCGAACTCAGCCGCGACCATACCGGCGGGCACATCGAAATCGTGACCCTCGGCGAGCTGATCAAGCAGCTGACGCTTCATCTGGGTGCGTGTCAGGCCAGCGGTCTGCTGCTCCAACTGGCCCTTCATGATCTCTTTGAGCTTGTCGAGGCTGTCGAGGCCCAGATTGGTCGCGAACTCATCATCGATCTTGGTGTCGGTTTCGACCTTCACCTGTTTCACAGTGATGTCGAAGGTCGCTTCCTGTCCGGCCAGATCAGCGGCCTGATATTCGGCGGGGAAGGTGACGGTGATGGTCTTCTCATCACCGGTCTTGGCGCCGACCAACTGCTCTTCAAAGCCCGGGATAAAGGTGTTCGCACCGATCACCAGCGCGGCGTCTTCAGCCTTGCCGCCTTCGAACTCGACCCCGTCCAGCTTGCCGACAAAGTCGATGATCAATTGGTCGCCTTCGGCAGCCTTCTTCGTCTTGGCTGCATCCTTGTAGCTTTTATTCTGGCCCGCAATGCCTTCGATCGCTTCGGTGATCGCCTCATCGCTCACCGGTACGATAAGCTTTTCAAGCTTGAGGCCGTCGGTGCTCGGCGCTTCGATGACAGGGAGCACTTCGAGCTCCATCGTCACAACGGCGTCTTTGCCCTCTTCATAGTCCTCGTTGAGCGTGACGTCGGGTTGCATCGCAGGGCGGAGCTCTTCGTCCTTGGTCACGCCATCAACCGCTTTGCGAATCGTATCGTTCAGCGTCTGCGCGTGAATCGCTTCACCATGCATCTTCTTGACGAGATTGGCCGGCACTTTGCCCGGACGAAAGCCCGGCATTTGCACTTGCGGGGCGACCTTCTTGATCTCCGCATCGACTTTCGCGCCAAGCTCGTCGGCGGTGATCGTGATGGTGTAGGCGCGTTTGAGGCCTTCGTTGACGGTCTGCTTGGTTTGCATGAGGTGGATACTTTACAACCTTTTAGAGCGATTCTTATGACGGGTTTGTGCGGGGCTTTGTGGCAAAGTTTGGTGCGGGCGAAGGGACTCGAACCCCCACATCTTTCGATACTGGTACCTAAAACCAGCGCGTCTACCAATTCCGCCACGCCCGCATGCCCGAACGAAGCCGCGCGGGAAACCGACAAAGGCCCCCCGCGCGAATTGCGTGGGCCTCTATCGCCAACGATGCAAAAGGGCAAGCGCAACACGCTTGTTTCCGCGCGAGCGTGGGATTATGGGCGCGCAGATGAGCGAAAACAACACCACCGACACACCGCCCGACCACCTCGCCGTGCACCCCGCGAGCCCGCATTTCGACGCCGACGTTCTTGGGCGCGGCATCGGCATCCGGTTCAAGGGCAAACAGCGTACCGATATCGAGGAATATTCGATCTCCGAAGGCTGGGTCAAAGTGCAGGCGGGCAAAACAGTCGATCGCAAGGGCCGCCCGCTTTTGATCAAGCTGTCCGGCGAGGTTGAAGCGTGGTTTGAAGATCTAGGTGAAGACGCTCCGGTCGCAAAGAAGGGCTGAGTTTTCTGTAAGGGGCCGGGCCACCCCGCGCCCGGAAACACATCACGAAAACCCGCGCTGCTTGCGTAATCGTCTCGCAGGGGGCACTTGCGGACCATTATGAAACCCACCGTCGTCATCATCGGTCGCCCCAATGTGGGTAAGTCGACCCTGTTCAACCGTTTGGTGGGCAAAAAGCTCGCGCTGGTCGATGATCAGCCGGGTGTGACCCGCGACCGCCGCGAAGGCGATGCTGATGTCGCCGGGCTTGAATTCACCATCGTTGATACAGCGGGCTGGGAAGACGAGGCCGCGCAGACGCTGCCGGGCCGGATGCGCAAGCAGACGGAGGCCAGCTTGGAGGGCGCGGACGCAGCGTTGTTCGTCATCGACGCGCGCTCAGGGCTTACCCCGCTCGACAACGAGATCGCGCGCTATCTGCGCGGCAGTAACGTCCCCATCATCGTGGTCGCGAACAAGGCCGAGGGCGCGCCGGGCGAAGCTGGCGTGCTGGAATCCTATTCGCTCGGCCTGGGCGAACCGGTGCCGCTGTCCGCAGAGCACGGAGAAGGCATTGCCGACCTCTTCGGCGCGCTGTGGCCGGTGATCGGCGACAAGGTCAAAGCGTGGGAAGAGCAGGTCGAAATGGCCAAGCTTGAGACGGACGATGAGGACGCGCCGCTGGGCCCGCTCAAGCTCGCCATCGTTGGTCGCCCCAATGCGGGCAAATCGACGCTGATCAACCAATTGCTGGGCGAAGATCGCATGCTGACCGGGCCCGAAGCCGGGATTACGCGCGATTCGATTGCGGTGGACTGGGAATGGCGCGACCCGCGTGTGGCTGCGGACGATGAGGAAGACGATGGCCTGCGCCAGATCCGCCTGATCGACACCGCCGGAATGCGTAAGAAACGCAACGTCACCGAAAAGCTCGAAAAGCTCTCCGTCGCCGATGCGCGCCGCGCGGTCGATTTTGCCGAGGTTGTCGTCCTGTTGCTCGACGCCACCAAAGGCCTTGAACACCAGGATTTGAAGATCGCCAGCATGGTGCTGGAAGAAGGCCGCGCCCTGATGATCGCGATCAACAAATGGGACATTGCGGGCAAGAACACGGCCGAGACACCCTCGGGCATTTTCAACGGGATCAAGGCCGCGCTCGACGATGGCTTGGCGCAGGTGCGCGGCGTGCCGCTGTTCGCGGTTAGCGCCAAAACCGGCAAAGGTCTCGACACGATGTTGGGCGCGGCGTTCGAAATCCGCGCTAGCTGGTCCAAGCGCGTGCCCACCGCCGCGCTCAACCGCTGGTTTGACGACGCGATGGAAGCTAATCCGCCGCCCGCGCCTGGCGGTCGCCGGATCAAGCTTCGCTATATCACGCAGGCAGGGACGCGCCCGCCCCGCTTTGTCATCTTTGGCACGCGGCTGGATGACCTGCCGAAAAGCTATGAACGCTATCTGGTGAACGGGATCCGCGCCAAGCTGGGCTTTGATGCGGTGCCTGTGCGCGTGGTGCTGAAAAGCCCGAAGAACCCTTACAACGCCAACCGCGGCGGCGGGGGCAATTATTCGAGTGGGACAGACAAATCGTGATGGTGGATTGGATCGCTGCCGATTGGGTCGCGGCGCTTTTGGCTCAGACAACGGCCCCTGTGACAACGGCCCCCGTGGCACAGCCCTTCGCTTTTGAATTGCTTGAGCGCACCGCCTCGACCCCGCGCGTACAGCAAGTGGTGCAGCTGAGCCTTGCACCTGCGTTTCTTCTCGCCGGGATCGGAGCAATCATGAACGTCATGATGAGCCGCCTGATCTGGATTGCGGGCCGTATCGAGCGCTTGGGCGAGGGATCAGACGTCTCATGCTCGGTCTCCTTCGGGCGCGAGATCGAATGGCTGCGCAACCGGCGCCAGCGTGTGCGCACCGCGATCATGTTCTCCAGCAGTTCGGCGATGATCATCTGCGTGGTCATCAGCCTGTTGTTCATCTCCGCCTATGTCGAAGCGCAGATCGGCACCGTGATCGCGGCGCTGTGGGTGCTGACCATGACGCTGCTCATCATCGGGCTAGGCTGTTTTGTGATGGAGACCCGGCTTTCCGCCAGCGGGTTTGAGAAATTCAACGGGGGCTCTTCGAAATGAACGCTGTGACGCGCGCGATGGCCAGCGCCGCAGCGGTGCTGACCGCCTTCGCCTTGAGCGCTCCCATTGCCGCTCAGGATGATATCTCCGCGGCGCTGCAAGGCGAGGAAGAGGGCGGGGAGAAGGACGGTTTTGACGCAACCTATGGCGATACGCCCAAGCCGCCCATCGCTGAGAATATGTCGCCCGATAAGCTCATCGTTTTCTTCACGACCTTTGCTCAGAATGAGGACATCGTGAAGGGGCTGAGGCCGGCCATGGACGCCCTTCTGGTTGAAGGCGAAAAGGTCGAGGACTGGCAGGACCAAGGCATCGACATCCTCGCTCACCTTGCGACGCGCGAGGGCGGCGTTGCGGGCAACATCCTGCGCGACACCGATGTCGAGGTGCTTTCAGCGATTGATTTGTCGGGCGGCGCTAGCCCCGATTTGGAGCCATTCGAAAGCTACGCGCTGCGCCCCGATCCAATTGGCCTGGTGGCCGAGCGCGGCTTCATCAGTTTTCTGCCCGGTGTCTGGTTCGAAGTCGCCTCTCAGCGAAGTCAGGTTGGCAACGCGCTGTGCTATGGAGGCTATTTCGGCGTCACCATGCACATTCGGTCATCCTACACGCGCTGGAGCGATGATCAGTTGATCGGGATTGCATCGATTTTTGCCTTGATCGATCAGCTCTCCGCGCTTGATGTGTGCACGCTTTACAGCCTCGATGAAGAGGGCCGGTATATATCCCGCAGCTTCCTGCCTGACGGAACCGACCTGCCAGCGCTGAACGCACAGAATGATCCCTCTTTCCTGATGCCGGCGGTCGATCTGGACGAATTTTTGCTGAGTGTGCCGAAGGTCGACCGCTCGAAGTGATGACAGGCGAAAAAGCGGCCCGTGAGCTCTGCGCTCACGGGCCGCCTGATGCTCTCAAAAGCTCTGAAGTCAGCCTTCGCTGAGCGATTTGCTTTGCAGCTGGACGTAGTTTTGAAGGCCCATGCGCTCAATCATATCGAACTGGGTTTCGAGAAAGTCGACGTGATCTTCTTCATTGCTCAAGATGTCGTTGAACAAGTCGCGGCTGACATAATCGCGTGCGCTGTCTGCGTATTCCACGGCGTCGCGCAGCAGCGGGATCGCGTCTTCTTCTAGCGCCATATCGGCCTTGAGGATTTCCTCGACCGTCTCGCCCACGCGCAGGTTATGGATCGCCTGGAAGTTGGGCAGCCCGTTAAGGAACAGCACGCGCGCGGCGAGCTTGTCGGCGTGCTCCATCTCTTCGATGGATTCCTTGCGCTCATATTCGGCAAGCTTGGTCACGCCCCAATCGTCGAGCACGCGGTAATGCAGCCAGTACTGGTTGATCGCGGTCAGCTCGTTCGTGAGCGCCTTGTTCAAAAATTCGATAACCTTCGGATCGCCCTTCATGGCGGTAGCTCCTGTAAAATCCAAAACCCCATTGCGCATCGGCCAAGCCGCCGCGTCATGCCGCACCTTATATGCGTTCAATCAACGGCCCGGCAAGAGGCGGGTTCCGGATTTTTTGTTTAAAAACAGGGACTTGCGATCCGCTCGCAATAGCGTGGTATAGATCTATACTGCGACGTTTTCGCAAGAGGCGCCGCTGCGTTCTTCTTCAATGATTTTGCCAGCCTTATTAAGGCATTGGCCGCAATTGGGACGTTTGCCCAGGCTTGCATAGGTCGCTCTTGCGTCGCCATCGTGGCCGATCGCGGCCTCCCGAAGGTCGGTTTCTCGGATTGCGTTGCAGATGCAAATATACATGGAGCGCCGAATCTTTCCTGCGAAGCGTTTGCAAGTCGCAACTTATGCGACCTATTCTCAATTGCAAGCCCATTTGCGCGTTTTCCAGCGCTTCCTTGCGATTTTTTCCAGCTCAACAGGTGTTCAATGGGCCCGCGCAGCGACTCAGCGCTTGAGCGCAAACAGCTTGCGATAAGTCAGGCAACGCCACAGCCATTCCAGCGGGCCATAGCGATAGCGCTCCAGCCATGGCTGCGACCACGCGAGCATCAGCGCCCAAGTCAGGACCGTCACCAGGTAAAGCAGCGGGCGGTTAAGCTCCCCAAACAGCCCTAGCCCCCAACCATGAAAGACGATCATCATAACCACCGAAGTGCCCAGATAATTCGTGAACGCCGCCCGGCCCGCCGCCGAAATGCGCTGGGCCAGCCAACCGGTGGCCGACTTGGAATATTCGACCAGCAAAGCGGCCATGCCCAAAACCATCAGCAAGCGCGGAGCCATGCTCCAACCAAAGAACGCGGCGTTAACGCCGGTGAGCGTGAACCCCTCGCTTTGCACGAAAAGGCCAAGTGCCAGGCTGAACCCACCCCCGACCAGAACGCCCGCCCAGCCCCACAGTTTCATTTTTGTAGGGGCGAACGCGCCGCTGAAAAAGCCTCGACGATACAGGCCCATGCCGATCAGCATCAACGGCAAGGTCTCAAGGAAGAGGAAAGTCGGGTTCACAAACGGCAGGAACCACTGCTGTTCGAACCGCTCAGCGATGAGCGCGGCGTAATCGCCGCTTTCCTTATGGACGATGGCCTTGGCATCGTTCGCTTGCTGGGTTGCGTAGCTCGTGGCGATCTCAGACTTGGCCTCGGCGACCCAATCCTGACCTGCGAAAACGCTCGTCTCCGCGATCAGATATTGGACAGTGAACAACCCGCCAAAGATCACGCAGCCAAGAATATAGATGAATAAGCCGAGACGGATTTGCGTCCCCGGCTGAAATTTCATGAAAGCGACCGCGACGAAGCCAACCAAAGCGTAGAGCGAGAGGATGTCGCCAAACCAAATCAGGTAGAAGTGGAGCAGGCCAAAGCCCAGCAGCAGGACCAAACGCCACATCTGGAGCCATCGCGAGGATCCGCGCGCCCAGGCGCGCTCCATGAACAGATACAGCCCCGCGCCGAAAAGCAGCGTGAAGAGCCCGCGCATCTTGCCATCGATCACAACGAATTGCGCGATCCATTGCCACCCGCCCGGATCGCCCGGATCGGTCAGAAACGCGTCCGGCCACAAGTACGCCATCGGCGGCTGGCCAAAGGAGATGATATTCGCCGCCAAAATGCCCATGACGGCCAAACCGCGAATGAAATCAAGACTTGAGATGCGATCATCCGAGCGAACTGGAGCCGCCACTTCGCCGCTCATCTGTTCGGTAATCGGCCCGTCGACCGGGCTGACGCTGGTAGTCATCAATGATCCCCCTTGACCGCGCGGACACTAGCAGTCCGGCGTGCAAGGGGAAGCGATTATGTCAGACGCCCGGCTTATGCAGAGGGTTTGGACACCATGCAGGCCTGACCCTGCCGACTGAGCGCGTCGCAGGCGCGTGACGCTTCAGCGCGCGTGGCGTAGCCGACGGCGCGAAGACGCGTCACCCGGCCACCGGGCACCAGCGTCTTTTGCGTGCCCGCGAGAGCCGGGTTGCCTGATAGCTTGCTCCACAGACGATCCGCGTTGGCCGCGACACCGAAAGCGCCCAGCTGGACGCCCCAATTGCCCGCTTTGCCCACTGGCGCGGCCTGCGTCGTTTGGGCGACCTGCGCGACCCGAACGGGCTGCGCGCTCATCGGCGCAGGGCTTGGAACGGGGCTTCGAGCGGCGCTGGGCGCGGGTTTGGGCGCGATTGCGCGCGACGCGATGGGTGCGGCAGGCGCGGCTGCCATGCTCGGCATCGGAGCCGAGGCGCGAGTGGGCGAAGGCGCAGGCGCCGCCGCGACTCGAGCCGGAGCCGGGAAAGAAACCGGAGCCGGTGTTGCGACTGGAGCCGTGGCAGGCACCGGACCGGGCTGGCGTTGACGCAGATCCGCTGCGGCCAATTGCGCGGCGCGGCGTTTGCTGGCTTCCGCTTCGATCCCGCGCGCAAGCACTTGAGCCTCTTGACGCTGAGCTATCGGAATATACTCGTCCATCTGCTTCAACGCGCCGCTGGCCTGCGGCAGGCCAGACCCTTGCGCGAGCGTCAGCAACGCATAGGCGCGCACCCAGTCCTTCTTGGCGTAGTCCGCGTTGAAATGCGCCAGACCCAGAACATATTGCGCGCGCGGATCGCCGCGATCAGCGGCGGCCTGGATCAAGGGCATCGCCTCTTTCTGTTCACCTTGTTGAAACAGCAGAAGCCCGTAATTGTCTGCGGCTTTCACGTGCCCCTTTTGCGCGGCCTCCGCATAGAGTTCGCGGGCGCGGCCGATGTCGGCGGTGACCCCGCGACCAAGGCGATAGGCCTGGCCAAGGTTAAACAGCGCGTCCGGGTTGCCTTGCGTGGCGGGCTGGCGCCACTCGTTAACGGCGGTTTCGAAATCGCCTGAGCTCCACGCATCAACGCCGCGCTTTACATCCGCTGCAAGCGGGGCCGCGACAAGCGCGCCGATCATGGCGATCATTGCTGGGGCTAAAGAGGTCTTGCGATAGGCCATCGGTGCGTAGGCTCCTTGAAATCGTGGTTGACGCAAGCTTTTGTAGCTGCGTCATTTTATGAGTTCCGGCGCACGATCATCTGACATATGTCGTCAGATAAACGGCCCCGGATGCGTTTCCCGTTCGCCTGCATCATAGTGAATATCCGGTTACGAAATCGTTGATCACCACCCCGGCCCTTGAGCGGGGATGCGCACGAGGTGGCTTACACGCTGAGTCGCGATCAGCGATCTCGACACAGCACCTCTCGCCGCGCCGTTAACCCAAAATTAGGGGTAGTCTGCGATCTCCTTCTGGACACAGCCGCAATTGCGCGGCGCTCTATGGACCAATCCAGGGGGATTAAGGCGTTGCGTGTACTTGCTTTGGCATCGCAAAAAGGCGGATCAGGGAAAACCACCCTTTCCGGACACCTTGCCGTTCAGGCTCAGCGCGCTGGCGCTGGCCCGGTTGTATTGATCGACATTGATCCGCAAGGGTCGCTGGCGGACTGGTGGAACGAACGCGAGGCGGAATATCCCGCCTTTGCGCAAACCACCGTCTCACGTCTCGCGAACGATCTTCAGGTCTTGCGCTCGCAAGGGTTCAAGCTGGCCGTTATCGACACACCGCCCGCGATCACTATGGCGATCCAGTCGGTGATCAGCGTTGCGGAGCTTATCGTCGTCCCGACCCGGCCCAGCCCGCACGATCTGCGCGCTGTCGGCGCCACGGTCGATCTGTGCGAGCGCGCTGGCAAGCCGCTGGTCTTCGTGGTCAACGCCGCGACGCCCAAGGCCAAGATCACCTCCGAAGCCGCTGTGGCGCTTTCACAGCACGGTACGGTCGCCCCGATCACGTTGCACCATCGCACCGATTTTGCCGCCTCGATGATCGATGGCCGCACCGTTATGGAAGTCGATCCGGAAAGCCGCTCGGCCGCTGAGATGACCGCGCTTTGGAAATACATTTCCGATCGGCTCGAGAAGAACTTCCGCCGCACCGTTTTTGCATCGCCCGGCACGGGTCAGGTTGCGAACGCAGGCGGTGTGCACCGCCCCGCAGGTGGCTTTGGCCGCCGGGTCGCTCAGTAACGGCTGGCTGAAGAATGATGTCCGAAGCCAGCTTTGCCTCGCTTGGGCCCACATTGCTCGCTCGCAAGGGCGGAGCAAAACCGGCCATGCGCCCGCAATTGACGCCGTTGCCCGACGATTTGTCGGAAATGGCGGCCTTGGCGGAAGAACAGCTCGAAGATCTCGGCTGGAACGACATGGGCGCGGACACAGACGGCGAGAACGTCGCCAGAACGCAGGCCGAAACGCCCGCGCCGCTTCTTTCGACCAAGCCTTCGACCGGCAAGGTGCAAGACGTCGCGCAAGACACGCAGAGCAGCGCCGATGTCGTGCCGCTCAACGCGCATAAAGACCGCCGCACGGCCGCAAACGAGGACACGCTCGATCCGCTTGATGCGGACGGGCCCGTGGTTCGCAGCCAGCAAAAGCGCCTGGCTCGCCGGGTACTCGCTGACGCCAACGCTGCGCCCGCAACCGGCAGTAAAGCGGCGACCAAATCGGCCAAGCCGCGCACCAAAACGGGGCGCCGCGCCGCTTTTACACTGCGGCTCGACACGGAACGCCATCTCAAACTGCGCCTCGCCGCGACCATGAAAGGGGTGAGCGCGCAATCGCTCGTCACCGAAGCGCTCGACGCGATGCTCAGCCGCATCGAAGAGCTCGATACGTTGGTCGAGCGCATGAAACCCGAATGATTTCGATCACGAAACACGGATCACACTCAACCAAAACGCCAACCGAACCGGAAAGATGACCAGGGGAAACAACATGGCCAAGACTATGAACCGCATGAGCGGTCCGAAATTTGGGACCAAAATGGCCCTGCTCGCGTCAGCAGCGGTCATGAGCATCACGTTCAGCGCCACCGCGACATCCGCCGCACCGCGCGCCGAAGTGTCGTACAGCAAGGCGCAAAAAGCGCTCGCCAAGGGCAAGACGACCAAAGCGATCAGCTACGCCGAAGCCGCTGTGGCCGCTGAACCGCGCAACGCGTCTTATCGCGCGCTGCTGGGCAAGGCCTATCTCGAGGCGGGCCGTTACAATTCGGCCGCCATGAGCTTTGACGATGCCCTGAAACTCGGCGACAGCGACCCGCGCACGGTACTCAGCTACGCGCTCACGCAGACCGCAATCGGCGGTGGCAAGAACGCGCTTGATACGCTGGCCCGATATGAGCGGATCATGGATCCGGCTGACCTTGGCTTGGCGCTGGCGCTTGCTGGCAACGCCGAGCGCGGTGTTTTCGTCCTCACCAACACGCTTCGCGGTGGCCAGAACACCGCCAAAGTGCGCCAGAACCTCGCTTACACCTACGCGCTGGCGGGCAATTGGCGCGCCGCTCGCGTGATGGCCGCTGAAGATGTGCCCGCCGACCAGCTTGATACGCGCCTGTCGAAATGGGCATCGCAGGCCAAGCCTGAAGATCATATGCTGCGCGTGGCCAGCCTGCTGGGCATCTCGCCCGCTGGCGACAGCGGTATTCCCACGGCTCTCGCGCTGGCCAACTTCCCAAGCCAAGAGCAAAAGATGGCCGCAGCGAAGCCCGCCGCGCCCATGAAAAAGGCTTCGGTGCAAGTCGCCGCTGCCCCTGTGGCGAAACCCGTCGCGAAACCCGTTGCCAAGCCAGTCGTGGCAAAAGCGCCTGTAGCCGCCTCGGCAAAACCGGTCGCCAAAGCGATGGAAACGGTCGCGGCCAAGCCCGCCACCCCGGTGGTCGCAGCGGCCAAAACGACCGCGCCCAAGCGAGTTGAGCGCGTCGCTGCTGCCAAACAAGTGGCTCAGCCGCGCACAAGCAGCAAATCGGTGCGTCCTGCGCAGCCGGCGGGCCCGACCTTTGTCTCGCGCCCCGTAACGCAAAAACTGCCCGCAGTTTCGGCGCCCACACGCGTCGCCGCGGCTCCGAAAAAGGCACCCAAGCCTGCGCTTAAGCGCGTCGCAAAGGCGCCCAAGGGCGACAGCCACATGGTCCAACTCGGCAGCTATAACAGCGAAGCCGAAGCCAAGGCCGGTTGGACGAGCCTGACGCGCAAGTTTCGCGATCTCGCCGCGCATGACGTGGTCATCACCAAGGCCGAGGTGAAGGGCAAAACCTATTACCGCATCGCCGCCGCCGGCTTTGGCCGCTTGGGCGCCTCGCAAATGTGTTCGACGGTGCGCTCTTCGGGCCGTGGCTGCTTTGCCTACACCGTAAAGAACCCGCCCAAAGGCGCGGTTGGCAAAGGGGTCCGCATCGCAGCGGCGAACCGCTAACGATTGCTTAACCGTGCGGGTGTAATTCTCCACGCAATCCTAATGGATGAAACACACAGGACGGGTCGCCCCTTGGGGCGGCCCGTTTGCGTTCAGGATCGGATCTGAACGCCGCCCTTGATCAGCGCGCGCACGCGGCCTTGCGCGCCTTGACGATCGAACGGCGTGTTGTCGGCGGTGGCTTCCATTTTTGTACGGTCGATGATCCACGGGGCGTCGGGATCGACCAGCGCGATATCGGCCTCAAGCCCCACGGCCAGCGCGCCCGCTGGCACGCCAAGCAGATTGGCCGGGTTCGTCGCCAGCAATTCAAATGCACGTGCGATATCGATCACGCCGTCGCGCACGAGGTTTAGCGCCATAGCCAGCACCGTCTCCGCCCCCGCTACGCCGGGTTCGGCATCGGCAAAGGGAAGCCGCTTATCCTCGGGCCCACGTGGGTCATGGCCGGAGCAAATGACATCGACGATGCCCTCGCCAATCGCCTCGCGCGCGGCCTGGCGGTCCGCTTCGCTGCGCAGCGGAGGCGAGAGCCGCGCAAAGGTGCGAAATTCGACCGTCGCCAGATCGCTGAGCATGAAATGCGCCGGGCTGATCCCGCAAGTAATCGCAACGCCGCGCGCCTTGGCCGCGCGCACGAGGTCAAAGCCTGTCTGTGTGGTTACTTGCCGGAAATGCACCCGCGCCCCGCTCATTTCAGCAAGAGCAATGTCGCGCGCCAGCGCCAAGGCTTCGGCCTCAGCCGGAGCGCTGGGAAGGCCCAGCCGGGTCGCAATCTCGCCCGCCGTTGCAGCGGCTGCGCGGCTGAGGCCACCGTCTTCGGCATGCGCGACCACCACCAGATCCAGCATCGCGGCGTATTGCATCAAGCGCAGCATGACGCCGCTATCGGCAATCCATTGGCGTCCGGTCGCAACGCCCCGCGCGCCCGCCTCTTTCATCAACGCGATTTCCGCGAGCTGCGTCCCCTCAAGCCCGCGCGTCGCCGCCGCGAGCGGGTGGACCCACAAATCGGGCTTACCGCTTTTGGCGATGTAATTGACCCGGCTGGGGTAATCGAGCGGCGGGGATTGATCGGGCATCAAAGCCGCGCGCGTGATCCCGCCAAAATGAAACGCGGGCTTGTCCACCGCGAACACGCCCAGATCGACGAGCCCGGGCGCGATGAGCTTGCCGCGCGCGTCGAGGACATTGTCCTGCGGTCCCGCCCGCACATCAGCGCCGATCGCGGTGATGTGCCCATCTTCAAGCCGCACGGCCCCATCGAAGAGCCCTTCGGGCGTTACCAACCGGCCGCCCTGGATGGTGAGAGGGGCGCGCTGCTTCACGACCAGCCCTCCACGCCGCGCCGTTTGCGCGTCAGGATATCGAGGCACGCCATGCGGATCGCGACCCCCATCTCCACCTGCTGGGTGATGATCGAACGGTCCATCATATCCGCGACTTCGCTGTCGATCTCGACCCCGCGGTTCATGGGTCCGGGGTGCATGACCAGTGCGTCCGGCTTGGCACAGGCCAGCCGCTTTTTCGTGAGGCCGTAAAGGTGGTGGTACTCGCGCGCCGAGGGGATGAACTGGCCCGCCATACGCTCGGATTGGAGGCGCAGCATCATGACCACGTCCACCCCATCAAGCGCGGCGTCGAAATCATGGAAGGGCTCAACCCCCATCGCTTCGATCCCGGCGGGCATCAAGGCGGGCGGCGCGCAGGCTCGCGCGCTCGCGCCCAGCGCCTGCAAGCACAAGATGTTCGAGCGCGCCACGCGGCTGTGCAGAATATCGCCGCAGATGACGACGTTGAGCCCGGTGAAGTCCTCCGCCTCCTCGCCCCGCCGCGCCAGTGCCTCACGCAGGGCAAGCGCGTCGAGCAGCCCTTGCGTGGGGTGCTCATGGCTCCCGTCGCCCGCGTTGAGCACCGGGCAATCGACTTTCTGCGCGATCAATTGCGGCGCGCCGGACGATCCGTGGCGCATCACAATCGCATCAGGCCGCATAGCGTTGAGCGTGATCGCGGTATCCAGCAGCGTCTCACCCTTTTTCAGGCTCGATGTGGAGGCGGCCATGTTGACCACATCCGCGCCCAGCCGCTTGCCCGCGATCTCAAAACTCAGCAGCGTCCGGGTCGAGTTTTCAAAAAAGGCGTTGATGATCGTGCGCCCGGCCAGGATCTCGCGGCGCTTTTCACCCTCGCGATTGAGCCGCACCCATTCCTGCGCCGCCGCGAGCAAGAATAGGATCTCATGCCGCTCCAGATGACCGATCCCCGTGAGATGGTCGTGCGGAAAGGCGAGGCGGCCAGCGGGAAAGCGGCCAGGCTCGATAAAGGGTGTCGTCGATGTCATTAAGCCCGAGCCTCTAGTCGAGGCGCCTCGCGCGCTCAACCCATTCCAGACGCGCTTTGCCATGGCGTTTGAACCTTTGGCTCCCTATTTCGTTATGAGCAAGAACGGTGCGCTGCGGCACCGGTGCAAGCAAGGACAGATATTTCATGAGTTTGGTGGGCAAGTTCTGGCGGTTTCTGGTCGGCATCAAGGACGCGCTGGTCCTGATCTTCATGCTGTTGTTTTTCACCGCTCTGTTCGCGGCGCTCTCCGCCTCGCCCAGCCCAGCGCAAGTGCGCGAAGGCGCGCTCTACATCGATCTGACCGGTGTCGTGGTCGAAGAGCGCGCGATAATTGATCCGTTTCAAGCGCTGACCAGTTCCGGCTCTACCCCGACCCAGCATCAGGCCCGCGATATCGTGCGCGCTTTGGACGCGGCGGCGGGCGATGACCGGATCAAGGCGGTGGTCATGGACCTCACCACGTTCCTCGGCGGGGGACAGGTCCACATGCAGGAAATCGCCGAAGCGATGGACCGCGTGCGCAAAACCGAAAAGCCCGTGCTGACTTACGCCTTGGGCTATGGCGATGATCACATGCACCTTGCCAGTCACGCCAGCGAAGTGTGGCTCGACCCGATGGGCGGTGCGATGATCGCCGGACCGGGCGGCAGTTATCTTTATTACGCCGACCTGCTCGAACAGCTGAGCGTCAACGCGCGCGTTTATCGCGTGGGTGAGTTCAAGTCGGCGGTCGAACCGTTTTTGCGCAATTCCATGTCAGCGCAGGCGCGTGAAAATCTCGAAAGCCTCCACGCTGCTCTGTGGGAAGAATGGAAAGCGAACGTCGCGAAAGCGCGCCCTGAGGCGGATTTCGATCCTATCCTGCGCGATCCCGTCAGCTGGGTTGAAGCAAGCGATGGCGACTTGGCCAAAGCGTCGCTGGCGGCCGGCCTGGTCGACACTCTGGGCGACCGCGTCACCTTTGGCGAACGCGTGGCCGAACTTGTCGGCGGTGACCAGTGGAACGATGAGCCCGGCGCCTACGCCAAGACTGATCTTGGCCCCTTCCTCGCCGACCATCCCGTTCCGACCTCTGGTAAGGCCATCGCGGTCGTCACCGTCGCGGGCGATATCGTCGATGGCGAAGCAGGCCCCGGCACGGCGGGCGGAACGCGCATCGCGCGGCTGCTCGACAAGGCGCTCAACGATGATATCGCGGGACTGGTGGTGCGGGTGAATTCGCCCGGCGGCTCCGTCTTGGCATCGGAGACCATTCGCCTTGCGATTGAACGCTACCGCGCCAAGGATATTCCCGTCGCGGTCTCCTTTGCCAACGTCGCGGCGAGCGGCGGCTATTGGGTTGCGATGGCGGGCGACCGGGTCTTTGCCCAGCCCGAAACGATCACCGGATCAATCGGTGTCTTCGCCGTGCTGCCGACCTTTGAAGGGACCGCCAACCGTCTGGGCGTCAACGCCGACGCGGTGCGCACAACGCCGCTTTCAGGCCAGCCGGATTTCATCGGCGGGCTCACGCCCGAAGCGGACGCGATCCTTCAAGCGGGCGTGAGCGACACTTACCGCGACTTTCTCCAGATCGTATCGAACGCGCGCAACATCCCGACCGATCAGCTCGACCGCATCGCGCAAGGGCGCGTCTGGGACGGCGGCACCGCGCGCCAGATCAATCTCGTCGACCAGTTCGGCGGCATGCCCGAAGCGCTGGCGTGGGTCGCGTCGCAAGCGGGCCTTGATAAAGGCGCATGGCACCCGCGCTATCTGGCGGAGCCGATTGATGGAACGCAGGCCTTTATCCAGCAGCTGTTGACAAGCGCCGCAGCGCCGAGTGAGCCAGCGCGCACCGGCGACCTGTTCTCGCAGGCCGCGCAAAGCCGCCAACGCACTCTTGCGCAGATCATGGCGGATGTGGAGCGGCTGACGGGCGAGGCTGGCGTTCAGGCCTATTGCCTTGAATGCCCCACCTCGCCCGCATGGGTGCGCCCACAAAATTCGGGCCGCCAAACGCTCTCAACGCTCACGCTTTTGCGAGAAACTCTGGGCTCATAATCACGTCCCGCGCCCAAAGCCGCAAAAGCGCGCCAAGAGGGCTTGCCATAAACGCCCACCCGCAGTAGACGCGCGCCCCTGCCCGAGGTGCAACAGCCTCACACCGGGCGGGCGCGTAGCTCAGTGGTAGAGCACACCCTTCACACGGGTGGGGTCGCAAGTTCAATCCTTGCCGCGCCCACCATAAAATCAAAGACTTAGCCACCGTGAAACAATTGCGTGTCTAATTTGTGTCTAATCTGCTGGTTTCGCGAATCCCATTTTGAGGGTTGATATTGGTTAGACTAGACACTTGGCATGAGAGCCTCAGGCCATCAAAGTAGGTGGTCTCGATGCTCTCGTAATAGCTAAGCCTCCCATTGATGCCTTCAGTTCAGTCCCCTCAGTCAGCAGACTCCGGCTTCCCTCTTTCCGATCAGTCCGACTTTTATGGTCCCATTGACACGGGCTTTTCGGTCTTTTGTCGCGAATCAGTATCTACCAAGCCGATCGATCTTCTTGGCGCCGAAGTTATCGATGTGGTCGAGAATGGTCTCGATCGATCAAAACTCCGCTCTCCGTTTGGCTCCCGCGAGCAACTCGCTACCGGCATCCTTGCCGTGGCGTTCACGTTAGCCCTTGTTGTTCCGTCAGGCTTTGTGTGGGCGCTCTTTCCAGTCTTGCTGGCAGGGTTGGGCCTGTGGCTACTCCAGCCATGGCTGAATTCTGTATTCGTGTGGCGTGACGCTCGTCGCGAAGCATCCGGCGAAGAACTGCAAGCAGTCGCGGCTGACGACCGGCAACGAGCATTCGTGAGGGCCTTGCAAGAGTATCGGCGGCTTCTAACTGATGACCCGACCAGACTCTCCTGTGAGACCCGGAATGCCGGTGAAACACAGCTATCCGAAAGTGAGGTTCGCGCGTTAAGAGCGGATCACGGACGACAACTTCTCATGTCAAGTGACCGAACCGGATGGTCCTTAGTCAAACCTCCGCTTCCCAGAGGTCGATTGATGGTTAGCTTGCGCGGTGCGCGCGCCAAGTCGCTTCTATCGTCAAAGCTGTTGATGCTTGAGGGCGACGAGGCATTGTTCGAGAGCCGCTTGCAGTGGATCATCAGGCAGGCACATACGATCGAAAAGGGCTCGAAGGCGCTTATTAATGGGCTTTCTCACATTCGATATCTGCGTGAACAGCGACTAGCCGGCTTGGCTCTCAAGGACGTTGTAGACCAACTTGATACCGAGCGGGGCCTAAAGAGCGAGATGGCGCAGAAGCTTTGGTCTGGCAATCACGCGGACTTTGAAAAAGCCCTGAAAAAATTACCATTGGAATCAATGCCCTGAGGCAAACTGAAATAATCTGAACCGCGTAGGAATGGTCGGGTGCCGACTTATCTACAAGCCTCAGCTCCTAGCCATAGGAGGTGAGTCGATGCCATTTGAAGAACCGAGCGGTCTGATGACGACCGCTGATCTTGTTTCCCATCTGCGTATGAGCCGGATCACGATCTGGCGCAAACGCCGCGAGGGAGATTTCCCACAGCCTTGTCAAACTGGCCACAGTGGACCGCGCTGGAGCCGTCAGGATATCAAAGACTGGCTCGATAGTTTGCCACGGGTCGATCCGATTGCCGTTCCGTCCCGCAATCGTTCTGTTGGTCAAACCGGGGCACGGCAATGAGCGAGATTGCGCATGCCCGTCAGATACCTGAGATCCTTGCCCAACACGGGCCGACAATCATTCGTGGCCATTCGGTATCGCTGCACATCTGGTGTCAAGAGCATGATCTTTGCTCACCGCATTGCCAAGGCGGCACTCTGGTCCTCGACGATATCTCCGTTACCTTGAGTTGCGAACACGCACGAAATCTTGCAGACCGGGCTCGAGAGGCCATCGACGCTACCGTGCTGGGGTGTCTCCCTCCCACGTGCGGCTGTCGCCTTCAATAAGTGGGCAGCGATGCCTCAGAGGTGCCCTTGCGGCGCCTAGAGCAAGAGCACCATCGCGGCCAGCAGGTAAGCCTCGGATGGGAGGCACGTTCGCGTTTGCCGTGCAGCTATACGTAAATGTCCAAGAGGCGGGCCGTCGGATCTGGCGCAATAGACTGGTCTACGGAAAGGGAAGCGACCAGACGCCGGGTGTGCCGAAGTCCTCTCTTCCAAGTGTGGACATGTTCAGCCGTTCAGATGTCCACACCATCACGGCTGCGCATGTTCTGTCGCGCATGCCTTCACACACAAACGAGTTCACAACCGCACAAACCGACACCTGCACAATCCCACACTTGAACATGCTCACAGGTCCACATGTCCACTCTCACACACGCCCACATGTTAACATGAGGAGTCATCAAGATGTCCACACAGACGAAAACGATCGCGATCGTTAGTCAGAAAGGCGGTGTGGGAAAGACCACGCTCGCCATTCACCTAGCTGCAGCAGCCGAACAACAAGGCGAGGTTGCCCTCATCATCGACGCAGACCCGCAGGCTAGTGCATGCGAGTGGTCTTCCTGGCGCGGCGGCGAAGCGCCGGAAGTCATCGACACTGCCCCGTCGCGTATTGAAGCGAAGGTAAATCTAGCGCGCGAACAGGGCGCGACCTTCATTTCAATCGACACGCCTCCTCATTCTGACAGCACCGCGGCAGCGGCTGTCGAGGTAGCCGACCTGGTCCTGATCCCCTGCCGTCCCAGCGCGTTTGATTTGGCAGCGATGCGAACAAGCCTGAAGCTCGTAGAGCTCCTCAATGCCGAAGCCTGGGTGGTTCTGACAGCAGGACCACCCAACGCGCCTCGCATAGACGAAGACGCCAGTGACCTAATTCGCGAACTCGGTGGGCAAGTGTGCCCGGTGAAGCTGCCCGAACGAGCGGTCCACCGGCATGCAAGCGCTGGCGGAAGGACAGTCGGTGAGTTCGAAGCCGGTGGCAAAGCCGCGAAGGAAGTCTCACAACTGTACATGTGGACATGCGAACAATTGAACATGTTCACTTCGGCATCTGTCCAGGTGTCGGCATGAGCCGATTTGCCAACCTTTGCGACAGAGCGCACTCACCAGTCGCGGCGGATACCGAAGCCTCAAAGTCCGCAGTTGTTGGGACGCCAGCGAGCCGTGTGGGACGCAAGGCGATTGCCGGCTATTTCTCTCAAGAGATGTCGCTTGCCATGCACACATGCGCGCGAAGAAACGGCATGAGCCTACAGGACTTGATGGCTGAAGCATTCGATGACGTCCTTAGAAAGTACGGCGAAAGCCCGATCGGCAAATGAGGTTGCTAGCGCGCCTTCAACAATCTGGGCTCATAGGAGTTAGCTCATCTGCCAGCGATAAACTCAAGTCATTATCGCTTAAGCTCACTTGCTCAGCCAAAAAGAGGACGGCCCAAAAATTTGCAAACGGCTTGGTTTGGGGCCGAAAGCAGACCGTCCGCAATTCGGATGTAGAATGCAAAAGCAGACTTAAGACCAAGTAGAACAGGGATGACGACGGCCCGATCTGGGTCTAGTGCGATGAAACCTTGACGAGAGCGATGACCTTCTCCGCCTTTAGGGCCTCGCGGATGCATATCGTAGCCATTCTGGCGATGTGCATGCAGACGCTAGCGCCGCCCGGTCATATGATTGCGCTTGGCGAGAACGGGCTGCCCACCATTACCATGTGCCCGGAGACACACCCGCTTCTGCGGCATGTCGGAATGGAGGGCAAAACCAAGGCTTCAGCAGGGCATCAACATCCGGCATCTGTTCATGGCGGTCAATCTCACGCCTCTAATGCTGCCCAGGCCGATAGTGACTATCTGCAACATGACCACGATGAACATGGTGCTTCAGTAAGCAATGACTGTGCTTTTGCCAGCGTCACGCAGCTTGCAACCGGCAGCGTCGATCCCCGCCTTGCGGTCCCAGCGCTGGTCTACGCGCAGCGGCTGGAACTGCTGCCTGCTCGCAAACTGGGTGTCGACAGGCGCGCGCGCCTCAGACCACCTTTGCGCGCTCCTCCTTCGCTCGCCTGAGAGCTGCACCGATAACTCCCAAGGGGCTGCCTTGCGCAGTCCGTGAGCGGTGCTTGCCCCTTAGCCAACAGCACTCAGCGAGACACGATCATGAAAACGAGTACCCTTGCCCGGCTGCTAGCCGGTGCCGCCGCTATTGCCGCCTGCTCGAATGCGACAGCGCAGAATGACCAGTCACCCGACACTACCGATCAACCAGCCAACGCATCCCCAATCGAGACGATCATCGTCGTTGGAGAGGCGCAAAGCGATAACCCGAGCGAAGACGTTACCAAACCTGTCATCGAAGGCCGTTTGGCTACGCTCGAAGACCTGCTGCGCGATACGCCCGGTGTCCAGATCGAGCCGGTCTTTGGCGGCATTGACCATCCGCGCTTCTCCATTCGCGGCTCGGGCCTGCAGCGCGGGACGCAGCCCGCTGGCCGAGGGATCGAGCTGCGGCTCGATGGCCTGCCCATCACCTACGCCGATACGAGCTTCGATTTCGTCGAGTTTATCGAGCCGCTGTTCTTCGGGGAGGTCGGGATCCTGCGCGGTGGGCGCGGAGCGCTTGAAGGCGGATCGACGCTTGGCGGCATCGTCGATTTTCGCGGTCGCAGCGGCCGGGTTGACCCCGGCTTTACCGCACGCGGTGAAATCGGAAGCTTTGATTATCTGCGCGGCCAGGCCGCCTATGCTGGCTCAAGCGAAGACGACGAAGGGTTCGCCTCGGTCAGCTGGTTCTCGCAAGATGGCTTCCGGGTATTCGGCGCGCAGGAGGCCTTCCGCGCCTATGGGCGATACAGCCATGATCTGTCGGATCGTGTGACGTTCCGTGTCTCGGGGCTTGCGACGAATGCCGAACTTGAATTGCCCGGCCCGCAGACGCTCGCGCAGATTGAGGTGGGCTCAAATGTCGCACAGCCCAACAACATCGCAGGCGACTGGCGCCGGTTCTCCGAGCAATACCGCGCTGCGACGGGACTGAATGTCGATCTCGGCGGATCAAGCCTTGATCTCGATGGCTCTTACATGCGGACCGATGTCGAGTTTCGCAGGCGCGATGTGCAGGTCGAAGACAACGACGATGTGAGCTTCGCCGCAAGGCTCCGCAGCGATCATGATGCCGCGTTGGGATGGGGCGCCACGCTGATCTACCAGCGCAATGATCGCCGGCAGCAGCAATTTTTCAACGGTGGCGGCACCCCGCCGACCTTCTCTGGCGCTCGCGGCGATCAATGGGCGGATAACGATCTGTCCGCCGATCGCCTGACCGCGCAGATAAAAGGGCACGCGAAACCAGCTGACGGCGTCCGGCTGACTTTTGCAGCGGGCTGGGACTTTCATGGGCGCACCATCAAGGAAAACTTCGCAGGCGTACGGGGAGAACGTCCAGCGGCTGAGCTTGACGATACCTACGACGGGTTCAATGGCCTCGCGCTTTTGTCTGTTGAAGCGGTTCCCTCTCTGACTATCTTCGCAGGGCTCAGCCATGTCATCGAACCTCCGACCTACGACGTGCTTCTTATCAATGTGGCGGGGATGCCGGGGCCGATGAACGCGCTGTTGAATGGTGCAAACCCGCGTCGTCCAGTGGTGCGCGCGCTGGATGAACAGACCGCAGTCACCGCCGAAGCCGGTGCGCGCGGTGAGATCGGTCCGGTACGGCTTGACTTCACGCTCTATCGCGCTTGGATTGATAACGAGATCGTGTCCACGACCAATGCCGTCACGCAAAATGTTACCTCCGTCGGCAACGCCGATGATACGCGGCGTTGGGGGATTGAGGCCTCGCTGGGGGCGCTGGTAGCAGAAGATGTCTTCGTCACAGGCGACAGCATCGATGTCGCGGGCGATTGGACCTGGACCGATGCTCGTTTTGCAGATGATCTTACCTTCGGAGACAACTTCCTGCCAATCGTGGTGGAGCATCGCTTTGGCGGGCGCATATCGTATCGTTCTGATCGCATTGCGGCCGATTTGTTCGGCACATTCGTGCCAGAGGGCGGATTTGCAGACTATGCGAACACCTTGCGCGCCGATGGCTATATCACGATTGGCGGACGAATCAGCTACGACACCGGGCACTTCCTCGTGTTTCTGGAAGGGCGCAACCTGACCGATGAGGAATATGTCTCAAGTGTGATTGGGGCGCGCAACAATTTGAACGGCATGGACAATCCGACCTTCGCGCCCGGGGAACCAGCGGCCGTAACGCTTGGCGTTCAAGCGCGGTTCTAGAACAGCAATCTATTGGCCAACTCAATGCTCTATTTGAACAGGAATGCAGAAATGACAAAAAGCAACACTATCGGACTGGTAGCCCTCCTATGTGCCAGTGCAGCGATCGCACAGGATCACGGCGCTTCGCCGCATGCAGGCAAACAGGCCCGAGAGATCGCATCATTGTCTGATCAGGATATCGCGGCCATCCGCGCAGGCACAGGCTGGGGCATGGCTCTGCCCGCTGAGATCAATGGAGCGCCTGGCCCGCGCCATGTTCTTGATCTCGCAGAACAGTTGGAGCTGACTGACAGTCAGATTACGCAAGTGACGGCCATCTTTGATGAGATGAAACGATCGGCGTTGACCACGGGCGATAAGTTCATTGCGGCGGAAAAAGCCTTGAATGATGCCTTTGTGCGAGGCGGCGTCGAGCAGGCTGAACTGGAGAACCTTGTTAGTGAAGCGGGCAAGCAGCGCGCTGCGCTTCGCTTGGTCCACCTTGCTACGCATCTGAAGACTCTGCCTGTCCTTACCGATGAGCAGGTCGAGAGATACTCCGCGCTTCGAGGATATACAGATCAATCAAATGATCCGTGCGCGAGTGTTCCGGAAGGACATGATCCAGTCATGTGGAAGAAGCACAATGGGTGCTCAGGCGGATAGACGGATCGCTATTCCTTTGACCCTTGGGAGGCCGAAAGCGGACTGTCTGGTTTTGAGGCCGGAGACAAAAAAGCTGCCGTTCCGCATGCGATTTTGATTTCGGTCATGAACACTCAGCGTCTTATCTGCCAAAGGTGAAAGCAGCTCGCGTCGGTAACCCTTGGATTCTCGCGAAGATGCAAGCTGGCACCCCTCAAACGATCAGCATCAATTGGCCAATTGATGGAGCAACGTGTCTTCGAAATAACTGACAGCCTTTTGGGATAGGCGCGCTTCAGCCCATGGCTCATCTTGAGTAGGACACATGGCTGGCTGAAACCACCAAAGCCTGGCGGAGGGCGATCGTCGGGTAAGGCGCGCCGAGGCGACTGCAATTAGGCCACTTTATCCGAGCACGTCACCTATGCCACCATCGATCAGTTTGGCCAATCGGGGAGCCAAATCATCGCGTTTTGCCCCAAGAGACCCTTCGAGGAGATGCGAAATCACGTTAGATACGGCTCCGCTGTAAAACGTAGCGTACAGAGCCAGACTCTCTTTGGACACCGTACTGGCCACATCACTTTCGCTGCGAAGTTTGAGGGCTTCGAGCGTGAAGCGGGTGCTCATCGCTTTGACTTTTGGGTCGCCTTTGCCTGCGAAGATGTAGTGCGTGATCGCGTCCCCTGACTCCACGACATCTAGGACTTGCTCCAGAAATCGTTCAAGCCTTTTAATTGGTTTCAGCGACAGATCGGCATCTTCAATCGCGAAGACCTCTTTAAACGCGAGAAGTCTTTCGCTTACGCACTCTTCCATCAAACCCTGCACGCTTTCGTAATTGGAGTAAAACGTTGGGCGAGACACGCCCGCAGCGCGCGTGAGTTCATCGACCGATACTTCCTCCAGTTGCCGATCACCGAGAATCTGCGCGAGCGCTGCTCGAAGCTTCTGCCGCGATCGCGTGCGGCGCGGGTCCAGTGAGCTGTCGGTCATGAGGCGGTTCAATATTTAGGCTGCGGTCGATAGACGAGCGAAGCGGCATTAAGCTCGCGCTCAACCCAAGCGCGGCGCCTGCGCGAAACACGGCGGTCGCGCCAACGGTTGAACGCGGGAGCGGCGTAGGAGAGCGCGCCGATTAACCGATTGCGCGGAAAGGCCGTCATCCAGTGTAAGCAGGCCCAAAAGCGCGGGTCCGGGGTGCCAACCGTTTTGCGCACCGGCGCTGGTACGAAGAAGAAGGATTGCGCGATAGCGCGGTGATAATCGCGCCATGATTCTAAATCTGCCTGAGCCTTCGCGCGATTGCGAAAGGCGTTCATGAACGATTGGCTCAATTGGATGCCTTCATCGGGTGTGGTTTCTTCCCACAAACAATGCGTATCGTGCAGCAATTGCGCGGCCTCGCTGTGGGATTTGGGAAAATGGCGATCATCCACTCCCATCACATAGGCAATGTACCGCCATAAGTGCATCATCGCTGCGATATCATCATCCGACGCGGCGTAGCCCAAAATCTTCATCTGTTGGCCGAGCAAATAGGAACTGATCATCGGCGCGCCCAGCATGATCGTTGACGAGATAGGCATTCCTAGCCGCTCTGCCTCCCACCGGGGACGCTTGAGCACTGTCCGGCGTATCAGGCTATGCAGCATACGCACCTGCATGGCGACCTTCCATCCCGGCGCGCCCGGACGCATTCCGCCTTTGTCCGAGGTTTCCATCCAGAAATTGCAGGTGAGCAAAAACCGTTTGAACGCCGTGTCATCGGCGTATTGGCCGGTCGACATAAGCGTGAGCGCGATGGACTCATTCAAATAGCCTGGGATGGTCGCCACGCCCTGAAACTGAAACCCTGCCACACCGTACCGGCGATAGACCTCAGCGCCGTATTCCAGCGTTTCCCAGTCCAGCCAATCGGGGATGCTGGTGGCCTGCTGCCATAGGGCGACCACCTCTTTGGGCGGACTATCTAGCGCGTCCAGACCGCCTTCCAACAATCTCTCAATCACGGTGTGCGGGTTAAGTCCGGCGGCCGCTATCGCCATCATGGCCGGATCGGAAAGTGCGTCACCCTGCCACAGGCCGACACCCATCTCATGCGCCAATTCCGGATTGGGAGCCGTGTCTTCACCCATGAACCGTTTGATCATGGATCGCACCTTGTGCGCCTCTTCGCTGTGCGCACGTCGGTCATAGGCGAAGCTGGATGGCGGCGTATCGCGCCCAGTCGCGAGCGTGAGTATGTCGACCGGCGTACGGTCTAGCGCAGGCAAGGCGGTATCGCTCATATCTTCGGTTTTCCTGACAAGTATCTTTACAGACTGTAAAATAGCTTTATTTGACGCCGTGTCAATCAAGTGTGGGAGAAGGAAGTTGGTCAGCGCTTATGGGCCCTCACAGGCGGCCAGAGCTTTTGCAGATCGAGCGCGAAGTGTGATCATTGATGGCGAAACCCATCGGGGTGCAGGCGCGAGTCTGGCGCTCGAGGATCCGGCTACGGGCGAAACCATTGCACAGATCGACGAGGCCAGCGCAGAGCAGGCTGAGGCTGCGATTGCCTCCGCAAACAAAGCCTTCGCGCCGCAGAGCGCATGGCGCACTATGTCTCCGGCCCAGCGCGAGCGATTGCTTCATGGTCTAACGGACGCGATCGAGGCGCATGGCGATGAGCTTGCCGAACTTATCACGTGGGAATTGGGGGCTCCGCTTGGCGCGGCGCGCCACTTCGAGGTCAACAAAGCCATCGAAACCTTCCGTTATTACGCCGGATACCCCACTAAGCTGCACGGCCACACGGTGCCGCTGGGTCATGATTTCGATGGCGAGTATTTTGCATACACCGCGCTGGAGCCGGTTGGCGTTGTCGCGGCCATAATCCCCTGGAACGCGCCCCTTATGCTCGCGGCGTGGAAGCTTGCTCCGGCTTTGGCCGCGGGCTGCACCGTTGTGCTCAAGCCATCGGAAGACGCATCTCTGGCGGTTTTGCGACTGGTCGAGCTGGCAAACGCGGCTGGGTTTCCACCCGGTGTCATCAATTGCGTGGCGGGTAAGGGCGCGAGCGTCGGACAGGCTCTGCTCGCTGCAGACGGTGTCGACAAATATACCTTTACAGGGTCAACCAGCGTGGGGCGGCAGGTTCACCAAGCGGCTTCGCGGACCATAGCGCGCACCAGCTTGGAGCTTGGCGGCAAATCCCCGTCAATCGTCTTGGAGGATGCTGATATCGCGGCGATCGCGCCGGCTCTTGCGATGAGCGCGTTTGCCAATTCGGGCCAGGTCTGCGTTGCCGCGTCGAGGGTCTTTGCGCACCACACCATCGCTGACCAGCTTGGCGATGCGCTTGCGCAATTCGCAGCGACGCTGACAATCGGCAGCGGTTTTGATCCCGCTCATCAGATTGGACCGCTTGTGTCTGAGCGCCAGCTCGACCGAGTGTCGAACTATGTGGACACGGGCATCAATCAGGAAGGGGGCTCACTAGTCTTCGGCGGCGCGCGGCATGGTGAAAGCGGGTATTTCTTCACGCCAACGATCATTGCGCAGTTGCCAGACACTAGCGCGCTTTTGCGCGAGGAAATCTTTGGCCCCGTGCTGACACTGGAAACCTACGACGACCCGCTCGACGTGTGCGACATCGCCAATACGGCCGACATGGGGCTTGCCGCATGCGTCTGGGGACGGGATCACGCGGTGGTTCAGCGGCTTGCTCGTGATTTGCGTGTGGGCACGGTTTTCATAAACACGCCGCCTTTCCCGCCCGCCAACATCGCAACCGGCGGTTTCAGGCAGTCGGGCATGGGCCGCGATCTAGGGACAGAGGGGGTGCTGGGCTTCTTGGAGCCCAAATCCGTGATTGATCGGATCGGCCCGGCGGCATGAAAATCATCATTGTAGGTGCAGGCATCGGCGGGCTGACGGCCGCGCTGGCGTTCCGCAAATTCGGCCACGATGTCACCGTTCTCGAAGCCGCCGAAGCCATCACGGAAGTAGGGGCGGGCATCCAAATCAGCCCAAACGCTTTAAAAGTGTTCGAGGCGCTGGGCATAGGTGACGCCGTGAGAGCGCACGCCTTTCGGCCCGAAGCGCTCGAAATGCGGATGGGCCGATCCGGCCGAAGCCTCTTTCGTGTGCCCATCTCACAAGCCGAGGAAAAACGTTGGGGCGCACAATATCTGCATGTTCATCGCGCTGACCTGATCGGCGCGATGCGCGGGGCCTTGGAAGAGGACAGCGGATTGGAAATTCAGCTCAGTCAGCGTGTGGTCGCGTATCAGCAAACCGCTGACAAAGCGGCCATCAAAACGACAGACGGTGAACAGGTCGAAGGCGATCTGATTGTGGGCGCGGATGGTATCCGATCAACTATCCGCGAACAGATGCTTGGCCCCCAGAAACCAACTTTCACTGGAAATGTGGCATGGCGGGCCGTGGTCCCGACACAGGCGCTGGGCAAAGACGCTCCGCCGCCGACCGCGTGCGTGTGGGCGGGCCCCGGACGCCATGCGGTCACCTATCGGCTTCGCAATGGATCGCTATCCAACCTTGTTGGCGTGGTGGAACGTGACGACTGGACCAGCGAATCCTGGACGCAACAGGGCACACGAGAGGAAGCTCTGCGTGATTTTGACGGGTGGCACCCGGTGATAACCACAATGCTGGAAAAAGCGGACCAACACTTTCGCTGGGCGCTTTTTGACAGACGGCCTCTGCCACGCTGGAGCGATGGTCGAGCTGTGTTGCTGGGCGACGCGTGTCACCCCACGCTTCCGTTCATGGCGCAGGGTGCAGCCATGGCAATCGAAGATGGATACGCGCTCGCACAGGAAGTATCGCATTCGAAGCGACCAGATCTGACGGTCGCATTGCAAAACTACTTTGATCGCCGAATTGACCGTGTCACCTTCGTCCAGACCGGCTCGCGCGCCAATACGAAGACCTTTCACAAGTCGGGGCGCTTTGCCCAGTTCGCGGCGTATTTTCCGATGTATCTGACCGGCCGTCTTAAGCCTGAATTTATCGCGCACCGCAGCGACACATTGTATGGGTACGATCCCACGCTGCCACTGGCCGAGACCCAATAGCGCGCTTTACCCGCCATCTCCTTCTCTCACAAAGGATCGAATTTTTCGTATGCGCTCACCAGACAACCGATATGAAGCCATCATCATCGGTGCAGGCGTAGCTGGCATCTATCAGGCAAAAATGCTCGCTGATCTCGGCGTCGATTTTCTAGCGCTCGACGCGCACGAGGATTTTGGCGGGACATGGTTTAAAAACCGATATCCCGGCTGCCGCTTTGATTCTGAGAGCTACACCTACGGCTATAAATTCTCAAAAGAAGTGTTGGACGAGTGGGATTGGAAAGAACACTTTTCCCCTCAACCTGACAATCTGAGATATCTGAATTTCGTCGCCGACAAGTTTGATCTGCGCAAATATTTTCGTTTCGACAGCCGGGTTCAATCTATGATCTGGAGCGAGTCCGAAAACCTGTGGTCAATCGCGCTTGAAACGGGCGAGACGTTTCACACCCGGTTTGTGATCACGTGCCTTGGCGCGCTCTCGAAAAAGTTTATCCCGGACATTGACGGCGCTGAGACTTTCGAGGGCCGAGCGTTTCACTCCTACGATTGGCCGGATGAAACGATAGACCTCTCCGAATTGAAAGTGGGCGTCATCGGCACCGGCGCGACTGGCATTCAAATCATATCAGAGATTGCCGACAAAGCGGGCGAATTGGCCGTTTTTCAGCGAAATCCCAATTGGAGTATCCCGCTTAACAACGCACCTATCTCGGCTCGCGAGATGAACGACATCCGCGCCCGCTATGACGAGATCTTTGCAATATGCAGGCGGTCGCAGGGTGGCTTTTGCCATCTGCCTGAACGCCACGAGATCTCAAAATTTTCACAAAAGGAACGTCGAGCGTTCTGGGACGAATTGTACGATCGGCGCGGCTTTGCGCTCTTGCTCGCCAACTACCGCGAAACGTTCCTTGAAACCGAAGCCAATCGAGAGCTTTCCGACTATGTCGCAGACCGTATTCGCCATCGTGTCAAAGATCCCGATACAGCCAATGCGCTGATCCCCAAAGACCACGGCTTCGGTATGAAGCGACTACCTCTCGAAACGCGCTATTTCGAGGCCTATAATCGCGACAACGTGCATCTGGTCGACCTTTCCAAGACACCAATTAAATGCGTCACCCAAACCGGTATCCAGACCGTTAGTGACCATCACGACCTTGATCTCATCGTTTACGCCACAGGTTTCGAAGCGATCACAGGCGCCCTCACATTGATTGACATCGCCGGCGTCGAGGGCCGGGCTTTGGCCGATAAGTGGAAGGACGAAACTCGTACCTATCTCGGTATTATGATCCGCGGCTTTCCAAATTTTATGATGATCGGAGGACCGCAAAGCGTGTCTGGCTCCACCAACTATCCGCAAGCGATAGAGATTGGGGTCGAATGGACGACGGCCCTTTTAAAGCGGGCGATTGAACGTGGTGACACCCGGATCGAGGCAAGCGCAGAAGGTGAGGAAATGTGGACTGGACATGTGGCGGATGTTCAAGAACAGATGCCATTCAACAAGGTGCAAAGCTGGTTCACGGGCTACAACCCAAACGCCGCCAAAGACACGAGCCAATTTCGCTACAATGCGTATTGGGGTGGTGTGCCGAAATATCGCGCATTTCTCGAACAGGCTGCGAAGGATGGCTACGCTCTTATAGAAATGGCATAAGCCGTGAGGCGAAAACTGGAGCGTGCGCCTTAGGGCCTCATTCCGAAACAAACTCCTCCGGTTTAATGCCCAGTTTCGGTCATCGAGTTAGAGCAAATATGGGGCCGAAAGCAGAATGTCTGCTTTCGGAAAGGTCGCTCAGGAAAGCGGCCAATCGATGCTAATGAGGTCACCATCGGCGGGTGCGAAAACGCGCCTCTTATTCTTTAGGTGGTCTTCAGCAATCTTTGCCATCAAGTCCTTTCGGGACGAGAAACAGTGGTCGAGCGCTTCCATATGAACCGCGATCACGAACGCGTTGTCGTTGTGGCGGTTGACCATTTCGACAAAGGCCGATGCCTGACTTGCATCCATAAGTAGGATTTGCGGCGACAGCGCTTCCAAGATAGGGCCGCCGGTGTGGGCGATCACGATATCGGGTT
This sequence comes from Pseudomonadota bacterium, assembly GCA_039033515.1. Taxonomy (GTDB): domain Bacteria; phylum Pseudomonadota; class Alphaproteobacteria; order Sphingomonadales; family Sphingomonadaceae; genus Erythrobacter. The sequence goes on along the minus strand of JBCCCM010000014.1, from coordinate 1,031 downwards.
TGTAGGTTGCAAGGATCTGGTCGACCTCGCTTGTGTCAAGAACCGTGTCACCGGCCCAGTAGATGGTGGGCATGTCCGGAGCAGAAAGCACGATGCCATTAACGCCGCCCATTAGCTCGCCGACTTTGCCCCGGCCATGAAGCGCCCAGGTTTGGGTTAGCGTGACGCCCTGAAATGTAGTCGAGTTGCCACTGTCATCGGCAATCTCGCGAACATTGGTGAAGCCGTAATTCTTCAATCGTTCGCGGTGGCTAGCGGTCTTAGCGGGGTCGCGGGGACTGATGGGCGCTTGATTTCGCGGTGTGATTAGCGGTGTGCCCTTGGCAAGGGCTGAGGCAGCGGCATCATCGAAATGATCCTCGTGCATATGGCTAACGATGACGGCATCGATATCCGCGATGATCTCTTCCACGGACGCGGGTAACCCCACCGTCGGATTGGGCGCGATCCCAGCGAATGAAGGCAATTGTCCCTTCGAAGACAGCATCGGATCAAGAAGGAATGTTAGCCCGGCGTAGTGCAATTTGGCGGTCGCGTTGCGATAGAATTGATAGTCAACCTTGGCGAGGTTCCTGACCGGGTTCGCTCCGCCTATTTCAGCGGGCAATCCAACCAAGGCCGAAGCGACAGCCGCCGCTCCCGTTTGCTGAAGAAACGAGCGGCGCGTCGGTGATGAATTGAGACGCATAACGATTTCCTTTTAGGAAGGGGGGGATGCGAGGCGTCCTCCTAGAACCGCCCCGCAAACCGGGTTGCAAACGGGTTCAATCGATCCCGCGTGTGGTCAGGAAGGTGCGGATTTTGCCAGCGATCAGCTGCGCATCCTCTTCCAGCGCAAAGTGCCCGGTATTGAGTAGGTTGAAGTCGAGGTCTGCAACGTCCCGCTTAAAGGCTTCGGCACCGGGAGCAGGAAAGAAGGCATCGTTCTTTCCCCAGACAATTAGAACTGGCGGCTGCTCATCGCGCAGATAGGCCTGCCATTCGGGGTATTTGGCGACGTTGGTTCGATAGTCGTAGAACAGATCAAGCTG